>JAZPZV010000023.1:0-109399 GCA_045544855.1 Eubacteriales bacterium
GTGCATTTGAACGAGCAGGCATAGAAGTCCCTGCAAGGTGTCATACAGGCGAATGTGGTTTTTGCAGAAGTAAACTTGTTAGCGGTAAAGTTTATATCCCCGAGGGCGAAGACAAGCGTCGTATAGCAGATATGCAGTTTAATTTTATACACCCTTGTTGTTGTTACCCCGAAAGCGACCTCGTTATAAGAATCAATTAGTGGATTGAATCTATATTTCGACTCCTGTCACGACGACCACCTAAGTACAACTTAGGTAATACAACCGAAATCCCTTGAAATATAGGGGTTTCGGTCTTTTTTATGCCCAAAAGCACCCTGAAAATGAGTGTTTTTTGCATTTTTAAGAGCACCGGTGTAATTGTAATCGTAACTCGGAGTTTGTAATCGTTTTACGGGGTATAAACAAAAAGTGTACGGAGTATAAAAATCACCACCCCTGACAACTTGCAACAACACTAAAAACTATTGCACTTCTCTTGGTATGGGTGGTATAATTGGTTTGATAAATAAGAATTTGCGGAGATGATTCAATGGATAATCTTGTTATAAACAACAACGAGCTGTTATTAATGCGATATACAGAGCTTGTACGCATTACTCCCTGTGGCAAGAATGCAATTCGTTTTCAATCTTTTCCTGATTGTCAGGTAATTGATGAAAACTATACTCTTATGCCACAAAAGGCAGCTGCGAAAATCGAGGAGTTTGAGCATTATGTAACCCTTACTTGTGGCACATTAAAAGTTAAACTTGAGGGTAATGGAAAGCTCACTTTCTTTGTGAATGAAAAGAAAATCCTTGAAGAAAAACCTGAACTCACATTCAATAGCAATTTCCGTCATTTTGATAACAAGGGTAGTGGACTTTGGTCTGCACGAGTAACATTTGAGCCAAATAAAAACGAGCATTTCTTCGGTCTTGGTCATAGTTGGGACAATGAATTTGACCTTAAAGGCTCCTCAATTGATATTCGTAATGTGAATGCAAAATGCACAATCCCTTATGTGTATTCTTCATTAGGTTACGGATTTTTGTGGAATAACCCATCAACAGGACTTTGTGAGCTTTCAAACAACCGTACCCGCTGGAGTTGTGATTGTTGCAGGTTTATGGATTTTGTTGTTATGGCAGGAACACCTAAAGAAGTCTGCACCACACTTTCCGATTTGACAGGCTACGCTCCCAAAATGCCTGAATGGGCAACAGGTTTCTGGCAGAGCAGACTCCGTTATGAAACTCAGGAAGAATTGCTTTCTGTTGCCCGTAAGTATAAGGAGTTAGGCATACCACTTTCTGCAATTATTGCTGACTATTTTCATTGGACAGAGCAAGGGGACTATAAATTTGACCCAAAATATTGGCCGAATGTAAAAGAAATGGCAGACGAGCTTCACAGTATGAACACAAAACTCATTGTGTCTATGTGGCCCACAATAAATGAGCACAGTGAAAACTACCACTATATGAGAAGTAACAATATGCTTATGCGTACTGCTCGTGGAGCGGACAGAGTTTTTGATTTTTATGGTTGGCAGGGTGAAATTGATGTTACAAACCCCGCTACAAGAGACTATGTGTGGAGCAAACTCAAAGAAAATTACATTGATAATGGTGTTGATGCTCTTTGGTTTGACGAGGCAGAGCCTGAAATCCACCCTGAGCATTTTGATAACCTTATCTGGTATAAAGGCAGAGCCGATATGGTGGCACTTTTGTACCCATATTACTACTCAAAAATGGCATATGACGGCTTTAAATCCATTGGCAGAGATGACATAATCACTCTTACTCGTTGTGCATATTTAGGTAGCCAGAAATTTGGTTCTCTTGTGTGGTCGGGTGATATTGAATCTACATTTGAAAGCCTTGCTTGTCAGGTTAAAGCAGGGCTTAATATGGCAATGTGCGGAATCCCTTGGTGGAATACTGATATTGGTGGATTTTACGGTGCCGATATTACAAGTGATTACTTTAAAGAACTTATTGTCCGTTGGTTCCAGTTTGGACTTTGCAGCCCCATTATGCGACTTCACGGCTCACGAAATCGTCATTTTGAGCCAACTCTGGGACTTAAAGAGCCAAGTGGCGACCCTAACGAAATTTGGAGCTTTGGTGAAGAAAATTTTGAAATTCTTAAAAATCTGATTTTCATTCGTGAAAAGCTAAGACCATACATTCAAAGTCAAATGGATATTGCAAGTAAAAAAGGTTATCCCGTAATGCGACCAATGTTCTTTGAGTATCCTGATGATGAAATGTGCTACACACTTGAAACACAGTATATGTTCGGTGATGATATCATCTTCGCACCAATCGTAGAACAAGGACAAACAACAAAAACCGTGTATATTCCTGACGGAGAATGGATTCTCACAAAGGATAAAAAAGTATATACAAAAGGCACTTATGAAATAACGGCAGAGATTGACGAGTTTATAGCATTTGTAAAATTAGGCTCAGATGTAATTGAATGTTTTGAGTTAAAATAATGTAAATTCATATTTAAAGAGGTGATTATTATGGTTAAAGAATTTTCAAAATATCTTTTCTGCTATTTTGTTGGTAATCATCCTCATGAAGAGCGTGTTCATTTTGCTATTTCAAAGGACGGATACAACTTTACTGCAGTTAATGAAAACAAGCCCATAATAATTCAGACTAAAGGGAAAAAATGTTGCCGAGACCCTTTTATCTTTCGTGATAATGATGGCGTTTTTCATATAATCGCAACAGATATGAAAAGTGAAGAGGGTTGGGCAAACAACAACTCAATGGTTATGTGGGATAGTGTTGACCTTGTACATTGGACAAACGAAAGAATAATTGATTTTTCAAACTTTGAAGAAACAAAAAATGCTAATAGAGTGTGGGCACCACAAGTCATATTTGATAAATTCAAAAATGAATATATGGTTTATTGGACTCACAACAACGCGGACGATGACCTTGATACAATTACGTGGTACGCATATACAAAAGATTTTCATACCTTTACCACTCCACCACAAGTGCTTTTTAAGCCAAAAAGCGGAATGTGTGCCATTGATGCCGATATAATAGAGCATAATGGAAAGTATTATCTATATCAGGCAGACGGCGAAAAAGAAGCAATTTGTTATTGCGTGGCAGACAGACCTGATGGTCCATATTATGAGCCTGATTCTAACAAGGTTTCGGTTGCTGATACCGCATTGGAGGGCAACTGTATATACCGAATACTTGGTACAGATAAGTTTGTTATGATTGCTGACCAATTCCGAAAGGGTGGATATTTTATGCAGGAAACAACGGATTTGATGAATTTCAGTAAAGTCGATGAAAGCAGATTTTCCCTTAATCATCTGACCCCTCGCCACGGCTCTGTTCTTTATATTACCGAACAGGAATACAAGTTTTTGGAAATTTCAAAATTCTGAGCTGAATAATAAACTCGTCAAATTCCAATTTATCGAACTGAAACTTCAAAAGCAGCAGCCTGAAAACTATTGCACTTCTCTTGGTATGGGTGGTATAATTGGTTCGATAAATAAGAATTTGTAGGTGCGAATGATGAAAACTTTATATATGATTGGTGGCACTATGGGAATTGGAAAAACAACTGTGTGCCAACAGCTCAAACAGGATTTACCGAATAGTGTATTTCTTGACGGAGATTGGTGTTGGGATGCAAGTCCGTTCCAAGTAACCGATGAAACAAAAGCAATGGTGACAAATAATATTTGTTATGTACTCAATAATTTTCTGAAGTGTTCTGCATACGAGAATATCATTTTTTGTTGGGTGATGCACGAGCAGAGTATTATCAATTCTATACTTGAGAAGCTAGATACACAAAACTGTGAGGTGAAATGCGTCTCACTTGTAGCGAATGAAAAAACTCTGTGTGAAAGATTGGAAATGGATGTAGAAAGAGGTATTCGTTCTGAAGATGTAATTGAGAGAAGCATAGCAAGAATACCGATGTACCAAGCACTCAATACCATTAAAATTGATACGAACGCCAAAACTGTGGCTGTGATTGCCAATGAGATAAAGCAGTTGTAATACTGTCAAATTCCAATAGGTCGAACAGATAAGAGCAGATGGGGAACCCACCTGCTCTCTCTTTTGTGCGTTTATCTCTTATCAAAGCTGGGGTTATAGGCGTAGAAATTCTTGTAGTCCAGGTCGTCCTGGATCATGCGCATACATTCCCCAAAGCGCTGGAAGTGGACGATCTCACGCTCGCGAAGGAAGCGGATGGGATCACGGACGTCGGCATCATCGCAGAAGCGCAGGATGTTGTCGTAGGTGGTGCGTGCCTTCTGCTCCGCCCCCATGTCCTCGGAGATGTCGGTGATGGGGTCGCCCTTGGATTGGAGATAGGCCGCGGTGAAGGGTACGCCTGCGGCGGAAACGGGGTAGATCCCCGTGGTGTGATCCACGAAATAGGCGTCAAAGCCGGACTTTTGGATCTCCTCCATGGTGAGGTTGCGGGTGAGCTGGTACACGATGGCACCGATCATTTCCAGATGCGCCAGCTCCTCCGTGCCGATGTCCGTGAGAGCGCCGATAACGTTCTTGTTAGGCATGGAATACCGTTGGGAGAGATAGCGCAGGGAAGCGCCCAACTCACCGTCGGGGCCGCCGAACTGGGTGATGATCAGCTTTGCCAGGGCGGGGTTGGGGTTCTTGATATTCACGGGGTATTGCAGTTTTTTCTCGTATGACCACATATCAGTTGCCTCCTTTCCACGGGCGGGCGTTTTCACCGGGAGAACATCCGCAATTTTGCCATGGCCAGGGGTGCTCCGTCCAGGTCCAGCGGTCGCTGTTGACGCCGAAGGAAGTGAGAGGTCCGTGGTTCTTTTCAAAGGCGGTGCAAAGCTCGTCGAGCTTCTTTTTGTACGTCTTGTAGAGGGATAACGCCTTGCGGTTGTCGGGGTGGGTGTCCAGATACAGCACCAGCTCGTGGAGGGCAAAGCCGGTCTCACGGATCTGTTGCAGGGCGGTTTCGTAGGCAGTCACGTTGTTCATCGGTGCTTACCTCCTACGAAGGGGAAGTTCAGCGAGCGGAACAGGGTGCCGTTTTTCAGGGCTTCGTCCTCGCCGTAGAGGTTTTCGAAGGGCTGGTTGGGCACGTAGGACATGGCAAGGGAAATTTTGGCGGGGAACATGCTTTCTTCAAAAGCCATCATGTCCGCCACAAATTGGTCCAAGGGTTCCAAAGGGAAGCCTCCTTTTTTATTTTAGGGCAGACGATGGTCCTGCCCATTGACAGGGTATGAAGGATGGCGAAAAATGGTGAAAAGGCGGCAACAAGAGACGAAGAATCCTCATTTATTTTATATGAAAACTTGCAAAACGATGGGGAATATGGTATACTATACGTGCAAGCAAGATAAAGGAGGCGGAGAATATGGTTTTGGAAAACAAGCTGGGCATTACCGATGCTCCCGCGCTGGCGGAAGCAGAGGAGAAGATCAGCAAAAAGAAGGCGGCAGAGCTTTTTGAAGGGGGGCTTCTTAGCAACTTGGAAGCCGGTACGTTTGCTTCCTTGCAGGCCATCCATCGCTACCTTTTCGGGGAGATCTACCCCTTTGCGGGAAAACTCCGCACCGTGAACATGGCAAAGGGCAACTTCCGTTTCGCACCTGTGATGTATCTGGAGGCGGCACTTGCCAACATCGACAAGATGCCACAGTCCACTTTTGATGAAATCGTGGAGAAATACGTGGAAATGAATATCGCCCATCCTTTCCGTGAGGGTAACGGCAGAAGCACACGCATCTGGCTGGATTGCATTTTCAAAAAGGAGATCGGCAAGGTGGTGGATTGGAGCAAGGTGGACAAAGAGGACTACCTGCTTGCAATGGAGCGCAGTCCCATTAGGGATATCGAGATCAAGCATATCCTGAAAAACGCCCTTACCTCCGACGTGGACAGTCGCGAGGTTTACATGAAGGGCATCGATCACAGCTACTACTATGAGGGATACGCTACCTTTAAGACGGAAGAATTGTGAGGTGCAGAGATGCCGGAGGAAAAGAATTGGCAATTTGAGCTTGAAGAATATATCAAGCAGGGAGAGCCGAGTGCAATTGAAAAGAGCCGGGCGTGGCAGACCGCCATTGGCCTGCAAGCGGTTGATGGATTAAAGACCTCCGAATACTTGCTGGATACCGCCAAGGAGCATATCGAAGGAAACATCACCATTGACGAGGCGCAGAACCGAATCCAAAGCTACTATGAGCAACGCACGGAGCGTACGCAAATAGAAGACGAGACCAAGGAAGCGGACATTGTTTCAACGAGAATCGCAAAGCTTTTGGGCGAAAGAGCCTTTCAGTTTTCCCCCGCCGGATGGCTGACCATTCATCGGAGATTGTTTGAGGGGGTCTTCCGTCACGCCGGGCAGATTCGGCAGTACAACGTCACGAAAAAAGAGTGGATCCTGAACGGAGATACCGTCACCTATGCTGATTGGAACGGCATCCGCGACACTTTGGATTATGACTTTTCTGTGGAAAAACAGTTTTCCTACGAAGGCTTGTCGGTGGATGCGGCTGTAAAGCATTTGGCCAAGTTTGCATCGGATATCTGGCAGATCCACCCCTTTGGAGAGGGAAATACCCGAGCCACTGCCGTTTTTATGATCAAATACCTGAGGACCTTCGGCTTCACCGTGAACAACGAAGCGTTCGAGAAGAATTCTTGGTACTTCCGCAATGCGTTGGTAAGGGCAAACTACAATAACCTGCAAAAAGGAATCCATTCCACGACGAAATACTTGGAGCTGTTTTTCGAAAACCTTCTGTTGGATGCGGGACACGACCTGAAGAATCGGTATCTGCACGTTGCTTATGTGGAGGGAAACGATTCCCAAAGTGCCAATTTCGAAATCCCAAAGTGCCAATTTGGCACTTTAGACTGCACTTTGGAAGAACTGGCGATCTTGGAGCTGATTGTAAAGAACCCTGCTGCCAAACAGCAAGAAGTGGCCGATGCATCCGGGAAATCGCTTAGAACCATCAAACGTCTGATGAAATCCTTGCAGGAAAAGAACTATATCCGCCGGGAAAACGGCAAGCGTTACGGCAAATGGGAAGTTCTGGTCTGACGCGAATCTTCACACAACACAAAAAAGCACCCTTCAAGCGGAGGGTGCTTTTCAATTGCTTTTTGGGATTTTTATTCCGCTTCCTTCAAAGGCTTGATCTTTTTGCGGTAAATGCGGATAAACAGCACGATGGTGGCGGCAAGGCTGACGAACTCTGCGATGACGAAGGCCCACCACACCAGATCCACGTTGCCTGCAAGGCTTAACAGATACGCCACGGGCAACAGCACCAAAAGCTGTCTGCTTAAGGAGACGATGGTGGAATAGAACCCGTTCCCCAGCGCCTGGAAGGAGGCGGACAAGGCGATGGCCACCGCCGCAATGGGGAAGGACCAGGAAATGACCCGCAAGGCCACGCGGCCGATGGTCAAGAACTCATCCGTCAGGTTAAACAGCCCCAACAGGAAGTCCGGCGCAAGCTGGAAGGTGAGCCAGCCCGCAAACATGACCCCCAAGGCGATGCCGCAGGTAAGCTTCAGGGTGCGGGTAATGCGGGAGGGCTTGCGGTAGCCGTAGTTGAAGGCCACGATGGAGATGCAGGCGTTGTTCATGCCGAACAGGGGCATAAAGAAGAAGCTCTGGATCTTGTAGTAGATGCCGAAGACCCCCGTTGCCGTCTCGGAAAAGCCCTGGAGAATACGGTTGATGCCGAAGTTCATCACGGCGCCGATGGCCATCATAATGGCAGAGGGGATACCGATGGCAAGGATCTCCTTGACCAGATGCCACTTGGGCAGCAGGTAGGACAGGCGGAAATCCACGTCCTTGTTGCACTTCAAATTGAAGAACAGCGCCAGAAGTGCCGCCACCCACTGACCGATCACCGTTGCGATGGCCGCGCCTGCAATGCCCATTTCGGGGATGCCCAAGGCGGGAACGCCGAAGATGAAGATGGGGTCAAGAATGATGTTCAAAACGGCACCCGTGCCCTGGGTATACAGGGTATAGATGGTTCTGCCCGTGGCCTGGAGCATACGCTCAAACAGCACCTCGAACACGATGCCCACGATGAAGATACAGCAGATCGCTACGTAGGTAGAGCCGCTTTCCACGGTAAAGGGCACGTCGGACTGCATTTCGAAGAAAGGCCTTGCACCGAAGAAGCCGAAAAGCATGAACAGCACCGTGACCACGGCGGAAAGGAAAATGCCGTTCCCCGCTACGCGGCTGCCCCGCTCCCTGTCTCCTTCCCCCAAAAAGCGGGAAAGCAGAGCGTTCACGCCCACGCCCACGCCGGTGGCAAAGCCGATCTGCAGGTTCTGGATGGGGAATGCCAGGGAGAGGGCTGTGGAAGCCTCGGGGTTGTATTGGGTGACGTACATGCTGTCCACAATATTGTAGAGGGCCTGCACCAGCATGGAGGTGATGAGAGGCCACGCCATGTTCAGAAGGAGCTTGCCTTCCGACATCACCGCCATTTTGTTATCGTTTTTGGAAATGGTCTTGGTCATAAAACGTCCTTTTTGGGGGAGAGCTTAACGAAGATCTGCGGTGGCTACCAGATTGGCGCCGAAAAGGTCTGCCAGCAATACGTCCCCGATCTTCACACCGTCGGGAGCGATGACGCCGTTTACCTGCTCCATGGCGGCAAACAGGCTTCCCTTGGGGATGGGTCTGTCCGTCTTCACGGGCAACAGCTTCCCGCTTGCCGTCTTCACGGTGGTGGTGAGGGTGCGTACAGGGTGCAGCAGCTCGTTTTTTGCGTAGGGAACGCCCCGGGGGCAGGTGTTGCCCTCCACAGAGAGGATCTCGCCCTCCTGGTTTTGGGTGACGGTGAGGGTACAGCCCATGGGGCAGACGATACAAGTCAGTTCGGTTGTCTTCATGGTTGTCCTCCGATTATTCTACGCAAACCGTCAGATCCCCGTTTGCCTCCGAAAGCAGGGCGGGGGAGAGACGGACGGATTCCATTTCGCCGGGGGTCATACGGCGCTTTTTCTTGGTGAGAAGCAGATTGTCCCCGCATTTTACGGTGAGCAGGGCGCTGTCCGCCACGCTTCCCACGCGGAAGAACAGGGTGACCTCCTCCTTTGCGCTGTCGATGCGCTGGGGGACGGTGTAACGCACCTTCCCCGCGGGCTTGACGGCCAGGGCGATCTCCTTGGCGGGAGCGTTCCCCTTGATATATGCCGCGGCGGCGTTGCCTGCCAAAGCGGCCTCCTCGGAAACGAAGTCCACCAGATCGTGTACGTGCAACACGTTGCCACAGGCAAACACGCCCTCCAAGGCGGTTTCACGGTTCTGGTTCACGGTGGCACCGCCGGTGATGCCGTCTAAGGGGATGCCCGCAGACTTGGTCAGCTCGTTTTCGGGGAGCAGACCGCAGGAAAGAAGCAGGGTGTCGCAGGGGATGTAGGTCTCCGTCTCGGGGATCACCTGCAAACGTTCATCCACCTTAGCGATGGAAACGCCGGTGACACGCTCTTTACCGTGAATGCGGGAGACGGTGTGGCTGAGATACAGGGGAATGTCAAAGTCGCGGAGACACTGCACGATGTTGCGGTTCAAACCGCCGGAATAGGGCATAAGCTCGCAAACTGCCTTTACCTTTGCCCCCTCCAAGGTCATACGCCGTGCCATGATCAGGCCGATGTCTCCCGAGCCCAGGATCACCACCTCTTTGCCGGGCATGTAGCCCTCCATGTTCACGAATCTCTGCGCCGTACCTGCGGTGAAGATCCCCGCGGGACGGGTGCCGGGAATGTTCAAAGCGCCTCTGGGACGTTCTCTGCACCCCATGGCCAGCACCACGGCGGTGGCCTCCAGGGTGAAGATGCCCATCTGCTTGTTCATGGCGGTGACGGTCTTGTCGGGGGATACGGAAAGCACCATGGTGCCGCAAAGAGATTCAATACCTCTTTCCCGCACCTGCTGTTCGTACCGTGCGGCGTATTCCGGGCCGGTAAGCTCCTCCCCAAAGCGGTGGAGCCCAAAGCCGTTGTGGATGCATTGCTGTAAGATACCGCCCAGGGAGGTATCACGCTCTAAAACGAGAATATCCCGAATCCCGCTGTCGTAAGCGGCAACGGCGGCGGCAAGGCCCGCAGGACCTCCGCCGATGATCACCAATTCCTTTTTCATGCTTGTTCTCCTTTCGTCTTACCGATCAGGAGGTTACTGCCTTCTGCACCCTTTTCCACGTCCATGGGGGAAAGATTCAGCTCTCTTGCCAAAATCTCCACCAAAAGCGGGGTACAGAACCCGCCCTGGCATCTGCCCATGCCGCTGCGGAGGCGGTGCTTCAAGCCGTCCAGGGTGGTGGCGCGGGGTGCGCGGTGGATAGCCTCCACGATCTCACCCTCCGTCACCGTTTCGCAACGGCAGACCACCCGCCCGAAGGCAGGGTTTTTGCGGATCACGGCGTTCTTTTCCTCCACGGAGAGGGAGGAGAACCAATGGTAGGACTTCCGTTTGCCGTTAAAATCCTTGTTTTCGGTGAGCTCCAGCCCTGCTTGAGCCAACAATGCTACCGCATAGGGGGCGATGGCAGGAGCGGAGGAAAGACCGGGAGATTCTATTCCCGCCACCTGGAGGAAGCGGGGATCTTTTTCGGAAAAACGGATGATAAAATCCTCTTGATCCGGTACGCTTCTCACCCCGGTGAAGGAGGTGATGACGGCACGGAAGTTCAGACCGGGCACGCTCTTGACGGCGGTTTCCCGCACGAAGGCCAGCCCCTCGCGGGTGGTGGCGGTGTTGCCCTTTTCCCCGATGTTCAAGGCGGTGGGGCCTGTCAGCAGGTTGCCGTGAACGGTGGGGGTGACCAGAATGCCCTTGCCCATCTCGTTGGGGGTCTGGAAAATGGTGTGGGACACGGTGTCCCCTTCGGATTTATCCAACAGGAGATATTCTCCCGCTCTGGGCTTGATGGTAAAGCTGTCGTCCCCGATGAGGCGGGAGATCTCGTCGGAACGGATGCCCGCGCAGTTGACCACGTAATCCGCCTGCAGGGTCTTTTCTCCGCAGGTGAGGACAAAGGACGCCCCGTCCTTTTCAATGGCGGTGACGGGAGAAGCCATCCAAAGCTCCGCCCCGTTGTCTGCCGCATTGCCTGCGGCGGCGATGGCAAGGGAATAGGGACAGATGATCCCCGCAGAGGTACAGCGCAAAGCGCCGACTGCCTCGGGAGACAGGTTGGGCTCCAAAGCGTGAAGCTCCTCTGCATTCAATACGGAAAGACCGGGAACACCGTTTTCCAGCCCTCTGGCGTATAATTTGCCAACGTGCTCCATTTCCTTTTCGGAAAAAGCCAGCACCAAAGAGCCGTTGTTCTTGTAGGTAACCCCCAGATCCTCTGCCAAGGCGGGCATCATGGCCGCACCCTTGACGTTCAGCTTGGCCTTCAGCGTCCCGGGAACGGGGTCAAACCCGCCGTGGACGATGGCGCTGTTGGCCCCGGTTGCTCCCGTGGCCATATCCTCACGAGCCTCGATGAGCACCACCTTCAGCTCGTATTTCGTTAATTCTCTGGCGATCAGGCTACCTACGACACCCCCGCCGATGACGGCTACCGTCGGTTTCATGTTTCGCACACTCCTCCCAAAACAAACATCAATGATTTAACATCTTATTCTATCACAAACCGCCATGGAAATCAACCGCAAAACCCTTATTTTCCGTGGGTTTTTTCGTTTTTTGAAAAAGAAAGAGCTGAGTCTTCACGACTCAGCTCCGGGAATGGAAAAATCAATAAGTGTTTCAAGCTTGATATCGTTGGATGCGTTTTGCAGCAAGAGCGCACCGCAGACGGTTGTGCAGAGAGAAGCCACGGAGGACAAAATCTGCAGGAAATCGGCACCGCCTGCCAGCAGGCCCAACAAGCTCAGCGCGGAAAAACCTGTGACGATCCACAGAAGCACGGGGAGCAAGCGGGCGGGCTTTGCGGGAATGTCCAAGAGGAGCAGGTCCTTCATGGCGTTGCAATGCTTGATCAGCGGTACGCAGTACAGGAAAATGGCCGCTACGCAGACCGCACCGATGGCCAGCATCGCAAAGGTCAAGAGGTCGAACAGCTCTGCGATGTCGTTCAGGTTCAGATTCTCTACCAGCTCCATCAGAGATTCCCGGGTAGCGGGATCTTCGCGGAGCACCTGCTCTACCGCCCTGGCCCCATTTTCGGAGCTGATGATCATACTGCTAAAAACCATCACTACGCCCATCAGAGCCAGACCCACCAGCTCGATGATGGCGACCACCTTGATAACGGTAAAGCCTGTGGCCGGGATAGGCCCCGACCGATTGGCGTGCAACAAGAAGGAGAACAGGGTCCAGACCAACAGCCCGGACAGAACAGCTCCCGTCAATGCGGCGAAAACGCCGTTGATCCACAGATTGACGATAAAGGAGAACACAAGCGAGGCACACATCCCTACTGTGAGCGCTTTGATCAGCCCGGAATTTTTTACAATAAACCTGCGGAACGCAGAGGAGCCGGAGGCTCCCGGTTGGGAGATCTTTGCGTTGCAAGACATACAATAGCGGGCGCCTTCAAAAACGGATGCGCCGCATTTGGGGCAGAATGACATAGAAACCCTCCTTTTTGTTTTCAATTACAGTATAACGCATGAAAAGCCGATTGTCAAGTGCGTTTCGTCCCGAGGATTTGCAGATTGTCCCACCGGAAGTTTTTTGCAGAGGCAGATGCTCTTCTTTCCCTTGACGGCGGGGGGATTTTGTGATATACTATGCTTGAGAAAATTTGTCGGAGGGCAATATGGAAAAGCTCATCGTTTTTGACGGCAACAGCATTCTGAACCGTGCGTTTTACGGGGTGCGCCCCCTTTCCACCAAGGAAGGCATCCCTACCAACGCCATCTTTGGGTTCGTGAACATCATCCGCCGCGCCATGCAGGAGGCGGGGGAGGATCTGAAGTACGCCGCCATCGCCTTCGATCGCAAGGGGCCCACCTTCCGACACAAGGCCTGCGATTTTTATAAGGCCAACCGCAAGGGGATGCCCGAGGAGCTGGCACAGCAAATGCCCTACGCAAAAGAGGTTGCCGCGGCTTTGGGGCTTGCGGTGGTGGAATTGTCCGGCTTTGAGGCGGACGACATCATCGGCACGTTAACGGAGAGCTTCTCCCGCCGCGGGACGGAGTGCATCATCGTCACGGGGGACAGGGACAGCTTCCAATTGGTGAACAACCGTGTCACCGTCCACCTTGCCGCCACCAATGAGACCCGTGTCACCGGGGTGAAGGAAATTTTTGAGCAATACGGGGTGGATCCCAAGCGCCTGATCGAGATCAAGGCTATCATGGGGGACAGCTCCGACAACATTCCCGGGGTGGCGGGCATCGGCGAAAAGGGTGCTATCAAGCTGATCGCCCAGTACGGGGACGTAGAGGGTGTCTACGCCAACATCCAGGAGATCAAGGGCGCTTTGCACGACAAGCTGTTGGCGGGGAAGGAAATGGCCTACACCTCCCGCTTCTTGGCGGAGATCCGCTTGGATGCGCCTATCGAAACCGCCCCCGAGGGCTATCTTTACGGGGGACAGAACGTTCCCGCTTTACGGGAATTGTATACCAAATTGGAGTTCCGCAAGCTGTTGGAGCAGCTGCCCGGGGAGGAAGAAGCCGTCCCCGCGGCGGAATTGCCGGAGCAAGTGACCTATACGGAGGCGGACACCGTCTGCGCAGACCGTTTCGGGGTGTTGCCCGCAGAGGATGGCTGTCTGGTTTTTGACGGCAATGCGGGCTACCGTATTCCCTGGGACAGGGCGGAAGCTTTGTTTGCCCGGGGAAAGACCGCTTTGGTGTGGTCGATCAAGGAGACTCTGCATACACTTTGGAACAGGGGGATCGAGCCTGCCTGCGAGATGGAGGATCTCTCCCTGCTGGCATATCTTTCTTCTCCTGCGGATAACGGCATTTCCTTTGCGGGAGCGGTGTTCCGCGCCACCCAGGCCGTGGTGGAGGACGTTCCCGACCCCGCCTTGTATTTCCTGTTGTACGACGCCTTCCGTCCCTCTCTGACGGAAGCCTTGGAAAAGCTTTACACCGAGATGGAAAAGCCCCTTGCCTACGTGCTGGCGGACATGGAAAAGGAGGGATTCCTTCTGGACCGCGGGGGCTTAGAGGCCTTCACCGCCGCCCTGGAGGAGGAAATTGACCTCTACGCCCGGCAGATCTACGCTTTGGCAGGGCATGAATTTAATATCAATTCTCCCAAGCAGTTGGGGGAGGTATTGTTTGAGGAGCGGAAGCTTCCCCACTACAAAAAGACAAAATCCGGCTATTCCACCGACGCGGAGACCCTGGAAAAGCTGGCCCTCTACGACCCCTTGGTGCAGTTGATCTTGGATTACCGCAAGGCCGCCAAGCTGAGATCCACCTACGGGGAAGGGCTGTTGAAGGTGATCTCCGAGGACGGCAGAGTTCACACCACCTTCAAGCAGACCATGACCATGACGGGCAGACTTTCCTCCGCAGAGCCCAATTTGCAGAACATCCCCGTCCGCACGGAAAAGGGGAGAGAGCTGCGGAAGTTCTTCAAGGCAAGGGAAGGATGCGTTCTGGTGGATGCGGACTATTCCCAGATCGAATTGCGGTTGCTTGCCCACATTTCCGGGGACGAGGCTCTGTGCAACGCCTTCCGTGAGGGGGCGGACATCCACACCGCCACCGCCGCCCAGGTCTACGGCGTGCCCATGGAGATGGTGACGGGGGAGATGCGCAAATCCGCCAAGGCGGTGAACTTCGGCATCATCTACGGCATCGGGGAGTATTCCCTGTCTCAGGACATCGGTGTTTCCGTCAAGGAGGCCAAGGGCTTCATCGCCAGATATTTTGAGAAATATCCCGCCATTCGGGACTATATGGAGTGGGCAAAATCCTTTGCCGCAGAGCACGGCTACGTGGAGACCCTTTACGGCAGACGCCGTGAGATCCCCGAAATGAAGCAGGCCAACAAGATGCGCCGTGCCTTCGGGGAGCGGGTGGCCATGAATACCCCCATCCAGGGAACGGCGGCGGATCTCATCAAGATCGCCATGATCCGTGTGTTCCACGCCTTGAAGAAAGCGGGTCTGGAAGCCAAGCTGATCCTGCAGATCCACGACGAACTCATCGTGGAAGCTCCCGAAGGGGAAGCAGAGCAGGTAAAGGCGCTTTTGGAAAAGGAAATGGTGGAAGCGGCAGAGTTTGCCGTGCCCTTGGTGGCAGACGCCAAGATCGGCAAAAGCTGGTACGATGCAAAAGACTAAAGACCTGCTTGTAAAACTGCGTTTTACAAGCATGAACCGCGCGGCGGGGTACGCGCGCTTATCGCCGCCTGTCAAAATCTTTGATTTCAACAGGCTCCCCTCGGCGCGCGAACTCGCTTCGCTCGCTTAAAAGGTGTTTTTCCGAAGGCGAAGCCTCCGAAAAAACGGAATTTATTATATTTTGCGTGCCACGGACGCTACTTGACGCAAAAGATTAAGGAGACGTAACTATGTGCGGGATCGTAGGATTTACGGGCAACCCGGAGAATAAAGAGCAGATCATCCGCGCCATGGCGGATGCCATTGCCCACAGAGGCCCCGACGGAGAAGGCTATTTCTGCGAAGACGGGGTGGCTCTGGGGCATCGCAGGCTTTCCATCATCGACTTGGAGGGGGGCGCACAGCCTCTGTTCAACGAAGATGGCAGTCTTGCCTTGGTGTTCAACGGGGAGATCTATAATTTCATGGAGCTTCGGGAGGAGCTTTTGGCAAAAGGACATACCTTCACCACCCGTTCCGACAGCGAGGTGCTGTTGCACGGATTTGAGGAATGGGGAACGGCGTTGCCGGAAAAGCTGCGGGGAATGTTCGCCTTCGTGATCTGGAACAAAAACGAAAGGGAGCTGTTTGCCGCAAGAGATCCCTTCGGCATCAAGCCCTTCTATTACGACGCAAGGGATGGCAGACTGCTGTTCGCCAGCGAGATCAAGGCTTTTCTCCATCACCCGGAGTTCAAAAAAGAGTTTAACGAGTCGCAACTGACTCTGTACCTTTCCTGCCAGTATTCCCCCGGGGAGGACACCTTCTTTACAGGGGTGAAAAAGCTTCTCGCGGGGCACCGTCTGCTTTGGAAGGACGGGGAATTGACTGTGGAGCGGTATTTTGAGCCCACTTTCGTTCCCAATGCGGAAAAGACCGAGGAGGAATGGGTGGAGACAATCGACAAGGTGATGGCAGATTCCGTCCGTGCCCACAAGATCGCCGACGTGGAGGTAGGGTCTTTCCTGTCCTCCGGGGTGGATTCCAGCTTCGTGGCTTGCATCGCCAAGGTGGACAAGACCTTTACCGTGGGCTTTGAAAACCGCAATTACGACGAGGCGGAGTATGCAAAGGCCTTCTCCAAAGAGCTTGGGGTGAAGCACAGCGTGTACTACATCAGCCCCGAGGAATATTGGGAGAACCTGCCAAAGATCCAGTACCACATGGACGAGCCCTTGGCAGATGCCGCCGCCGCGGCGCTGTTCTTCTTAAACAGAGATGCCGCCAAGCAGGTGAAGGTCTGCCTTTCCGGTGAGGGGGCGGACGAGTTCTTCGGTGGCTACAACGTGTACAAAGAGCCCTTTGCCTTGGCTTGGTTCGATAAGCTTCCCGGGTTTCTCCGCAGAGGCCTTGGCAAGGTGGCGGAAAGATTCCCCCGCATGAAGGGCGCCAACTTCCTGTTGCGCCGTGCCAAGCCCTTGGAGGAGCGTTACATCGGCAACACCAACCTGATGAGCGAATCCTTCAAAAAACAGCTGCTTTTGAATTACGACGGCAAGGTGAAGCCCACCGACCTTACCAAGGCTTACCGCCACAAGCTGAAGGGGATGGATGCCGTCACCAAAATGCAATACATTGACCTGCACACCTGGCTCATGGGAGATATCCTGCTGAAGGCGGATAAAATGAGCATGGCCAGCAGTCTGGAATTGCGCGTTCCCTTCCTTGACCGAGAGGTGTTCGCCCTGGCCTCCACCATCCCCACCAAGTACCGTGCCAATAAAAACGGCACCAAGCTTGCTATGCGCAAAGCCGCCGCCAAGCACATTCCCGATGGGGTGGCCTCTAAGAAAAAGCTGGGCTTCCCCGTTCCGGTGAGAGCCTGGCTGAGAGAGGAAAAATACGCCTCTCTGGTGCGGGAGCAGTTCGCCTCTCCCCACGCCGCCAAATTCTTCCGCACCGATGTCCTCTTGCAGCTTTTGGAGGAGCACGTGTCGGAAAAGAAAGACAATTGGCGTCAGATCTGGTGCGTTTTTGTCTTCTTGGTGTGGTACGAGGAGTTTTTTGTCAAACGGTGAACGCTTTTTACAAAATGTTTTCAATTAGCCCTTGCAAAATAAAAAGGGCGTGTTATAATAGTGTATACCTTGCATATACCCTGTTTCGACAGACTACATCCTATGAAAGGAAATAGAGATCATTATGACCCGTAACGTAAAATTGTTTCTTACCATGTTCCTGGTGTTCACTCTGCTGTCCGTTTTTGGGGCGGTGGCATTGGCTGAACCGGAGGATACCTGCACGGTAAAGCTGGAGGGAGAATTGGAGGCGTTTTCTGCCTATTTCAACGGTGCAGACACCCCCGCTACCGAATTCCAAGCTCCCGTGGGCGCAACCTTGAGCATTCGCATCGTGCCCGCCGAGGGATACCGGGTGGACAGCGTAAAGCTGTTCAACGCCGTGCCCGTTCCTACGGAGGATAACCTGGTGTATTCCCTTGAGATCACCGAGAGCATGGAATACGTTCTCAACGTAAAGACCACTCAGGTGGTTGTGGAGCTTCCTTCCGAGGATCCCTCCGAGGACCCTGTTCCTTCCGAGGACCCTGCACCCTCCGAAGAGCCCTCCGTTGAGCCTTCCGAGGAACCCTCCGAGGAACCTTCCGAGGAACCTTCTGTTGAGCCTTCCGAGGAACCCTCCGAAGAACCTTCTGAAGAGCCTTCCGAAGAGCCTTCCGAGGAGCCCTCCGACGAGCCCTCCGACGAGCCTTCCGATGAGCCCTCCGATGAGCCCTCCGACGAGCCTTCCGACGAACCCTCCGACGAGCCCTCCGATGAGCCCTCCGAAGAGCCCTCCGAAGAGCCCGATCCCGAGACCGCAGAGCTCCGCGTGACCATCAAGGGCGCAGGCTCCGTGCAGGCAGGGGACACCCTGATCACCGGCACCGGCAACCGAGTGGTGGAATCCGTTTGGCTGGAAATGGGCGTGGCAACTCCCATTAAGATCACTCCCGCACTGGGTCATAAGCTCGTTGGCTTGAAGGTGGACGGCAAGGAAAGAGACCTTTCCAGAGGCGTTTCCTCCTTGCGGATCACCGAACTCACCACCCTGGAGGTGACCTTTGAAGAAGAGGTCATCACCGTTCCCACATACCAGATCGTTGTTTCCTGTGCCACCGCAGGCGGTTACGTTTCCGCAGGCGGCTACACCATCACCTCCGGCAGTGCCACCACCATCAACGTGGAGGCAGGGCAGTCTTTGGTGATCAGCGTTTACGCCGCAGACGGCTATCAGATCGATGCCTTCCGTGTAGGCGGTGCGGCGCAGAACCTCACCGACGGTACTTACGTGCTGGAGAACGTAGCGGCCAACGCTACCGTTACCGTCAGCTTCAAGGAAGTGGTCACCGAGATCAATCCTGTGGAGGCAGAGGATTTCGATTGGACGCCCGACGCCAACGGAATGATCGTTCTGGATCTCACGGGGAACTCTTACATCGGCAAGTCCGTGTTCGATAAGATCAACACCCTCACCGCAGAAAGCGGCAGCTACGTGGTTCTGAAGACCGCTTACGTGCAGTGGTTCATCCCCTGCGGCGGCATTGTAGAGGGCGTGGAGAAGGAGTACATCAACTTCGCCGTTGCCGTAGACGGGGACGGTTCTTACTACGAGATCATCCGTAACGCAGTTCTTTCCGCAGACGCAGAGACTGTGTTCAAGTATTTCGAGCTGGCAGAGACGCCCACCTTCCCCGAAGGCACTCTGGCTTCCTTCAACCTTTCCGAGCTTGCCACCGCTACCGGCGGCGACGGCGTTGACCTGATGGTCAAGGACGGAACCAATCTGAAGGTGGTTGGGGTTGGCACCACCGAGGCAGGCGGCTGGACCGCCCGCATGACCTTCCTGACCTCCCGCAACATGGTGGTACGTATCAAGGTGCTTGACACCTACGTGCTCCAGGCGGCGGCAGGGAACGGCGGTACCATCACCCCCGCAGGTGCGAACACCGTATCCCGCGGCGGTGAATTGGCGTTCACCATCACCGCAGACAGCGGATTTATCATCTCTGCCGTATACGTGGACGGTGTTGCCATTGCAGGTCCTGCAGGCAGAACCGCTTACCTGTACACCGCAAGCGACGTCAGCGCAGATCACACCATCCGTGTGGAATACCTCTCCGCAAGTGTGAACTTCCAGATCGTTGGCAACGTGGCCGTTGAGGTGGAGGAAAGCTCTGTGGAAAGCATTCCCGAAGAGCCCGTACGTTCCAACACCGGTCTCATCGTAGCCTTGGTGATCATCTTCGTAGCCATCGCAGGTGCGGCAGCATTGTTCATCGTGAAGTGGCGCCAGGAAAAGTTTTAATCCTTAAATAATCAAAACTCCGTAAGAGCGTAACAGCTTTTACGGAGTTTTTATGTGCAGGAGCTTCATCCTAAGTTGGAAATAGGAACCTCATCCACCGTCTCGGGGGTCTTATTCAATGCCTCTGCCATAATTAGATCTCCCCGCGACGGTCCCCCTTCCCCGCTTGCGGGGAAGGTGAAGCACGCCGCCGGCGTGCGCACAAATGCGTTCAATCGTTCACGGACACAAGCAATGGCGTAAATACAGAAAAGCTTTTGTCCGCCCCGCGAGGGGCCAACCTTCCCCACTGGTGGGGAAAAGAAATCTCCCTTCGGTCGATTACTTTCGGGGGACCATACGCTTGCGTATGGTGGATGAGGTTCCTTTTTCCGCACAAGTCGAAGCTTTTGCGGAAGGAAGCCCCCCTGTCAACAAAAAAACAGTGCGGTTGTTCGCCGCACTGCGTATCTCGTATTTACGGGGCGATAAAGGTATCGCCCATGGACAAAGCGAAGAAGAAATTGCCGTTGTCTGCGCTGATGCCCAGAGAGCCAAGCTCTTCGGCACGGGAAATCTGATCTCCTGCTTTTACCGAAACGGAATCCAGCAGACAGTAGTAGCTGAAGATCCCGCAGCCGTGGTCGATCACCACCGTATTGCCTGCGGCACCCAGCTCCCCTGCAAACACGCAGATACCCTGCTGAGTCGCTTCCACGGTGTGACCCTCCGTGCCGTGGTAAAGCTTACCCTTGAGGTAGGAAAGGCCGGGATCCTCTGCGGCTTCGGCATTGCCGATGATCACGGTGGTGCCGTAATCGTAGGCCAGCTCCCCGCGAACCACCTCGATGAACAGCAGGTCGGTCCTCAACCGAGGGGTGCCGTCGGAGGCCTTTCTCAGCTGTGCCAGCTGTTCGTGGAGCGCTTCCAGCACGGCGGGGGCGTAGTAGGCTTGGTAATCGTCGGCATTGGGGGCATAGGAGATGATCGCTTCGTTTTCCCGTTCCTCCACGGTGACGGAATAGATATATTCCTTCTCCCCGGAACGGACGGTGAGGGGGTAAGTTCCTGCGGGAGTCTCGGGAGACACGGGCAGGAAGGCGTAGCTGTTGCCGCTTTCCGGGTGGTGGTAGAACTTCAGGTTGTCCGTTTGCCCTTCAAAGGTGATGGAAAGATCCTCGGCAGGGTTGGTGTACTCTGCGATCAGGGAGAGGTATCCCCCAGCGGTGAGGGTGACGGCGTTGTTCTCACTGCCCAAGAGCTTCACCGCGGCGGGTACGTCGTACAGCGCCAGGAAACGGTAGTGAGCCTCCCCGTATTGGGCGGAATTGGAGGCCTGGCTCCAGGTGGCGGTGATCTCCACACTCACCAGAGTGTCCCCGGTGAAATGCAACCCGCCAAGAGAGGTAACGGGAATCTCGGCTCCGTCCGTGCCGTTTTCCACCTTCCGCACCACAAAGCTGTAGTGGGAG
Source organism: Eubacteriales bacterium (assembly GCA_045544855.1). GTDB lineage: Bacteria > Bacillota > Clostridia > Oscillospirales > CAG-382 > Coliplasma. Next base: position 21,103 of record JAZPZV010000023.1, read on the forward strand.
GGCTCTACGGAAAACTCCATGCCGTTTTCAAAGTCTGCAAACAGGTTGAAGCTGAGGATCTCCTGGGAGGTGGGGGCGGACAGGTCGTTGTAATACACCCCGTCTGCCTTCTTGTAGGACCAAACGTATTCCAAGGGGAGAATGGGGTGAACGTTTTCCCCGGAACGGACGGCGAGGGAAGGGAGATGATACTCCGCATAAAGATATTCCAGCTCGGGACGCACCACCAAGGCGGCGGCATCCTCGGGATCCAGCAGGTAACATTTGCCCGCCTTGTCAAAGGCCATACAGCCGGAAAGGCTGGTGGAGGGATACAGTTCGTAGACCTCTTCCCCCACGGTCAGCTTTAAGGGCGTTTCCTTTTCCACGTCCCGCACGGGATCGTCAATGGGCGTGGCCCGTTCCAGCATCCCCACGTAGAGGGATAATTCGGGACCTTCCTTGAAGGTGAGACGGCTGCCGTCCCGGAGCTCCAACGAGGCCTCCGTCACGTGGTCGAAGGAGATCCCGCCTGTGACGAGCTGGACAGCAAACAGCACCACGAACACCAAGGGAATGCACAGCAATACCGCGATCACCGCGGCGGTTTTTTTATGATTGGCAAGCTCTAACATGGGGCGGATACCTTCCTTACAGTTTCTTCCTTACATTATATAATAGGGAAGCGGTTTCGTCAAGAGATTTTTTAAAGCAGTTCCGCTACGGAGCAGACCGCAATGCCCATCCCTGCGGAGAGGAGAATGAGCCAGATGGAGGAAAGCTTTTTCTTCCACAGCTTCTTCACCCCGAAATAGACTCCCAAAAGCAGGGCAAAGATCACCATGGAGCGGAAATCCGGGGTGAACTCCGGCTTGAAGAAGAATCCAAAGGCGTTTGCCAGCAGTACCGCGCCGGTGGAAAGGATCAAGGCGGAGACCACGGGCTTGACACCCTTTAAAAAGCCCTTGAAATACTTGTTCTCGGTGAAATTCTTCAGAATGGAAGCGATGATGAGAATGATGATAAAGGCGGGCAACACCGTACCCAGGGTGGCGATCACGCTTCCCAAGGGGCCACCGGTCACGGAGCCCACGTAGGTGGCCATGTTCACGGCGATGGGGCCGGGGGTGGATTCGCAGACCCCCACGAAATCGTAGAATTGCTCCGCGGTGAGCCAGCCCTTGGCAACCACGGTTTCTTCCATGAGGGGCAACATCCCGTAGCCGCCGCCGAAGCAGAACAGACCCACCTTAAAAAAGCTTAAAAACAGTTCCAAATAGATCATTTCTTGCCCTCCTGTTCTTTTGCACTGCGGAGAGCGTAGGCGTAAATGCCGATGGCGCCGCCTGCCAGGATCCAAACGATGGCGCTGACGCTGACGGCAAACCACTCAAGCACCAAAAGGGTAATAAACAAAACGCCAAAGGTGATCATGGGCAACAGCTTTTTTCCTGCCTTGGAAAGCAGGTTGAAGCCCGCCTTCAGGATCAAAAACGCCACCGCACAGCGGATTCCCACGAAGGCGTATGCCACGTACTTGTTTGCCATAAAGGGCTCCAGGAACAGGGAGATGAGATAAATGATCACCAAAGAGGGTGTCACCACGCCCAGGGTAGCCAGGGCACTGCCCAAAACGCCGGCTTTCTTGTAGCCTACGAAGGTGGCCATATTGATGGCGATGGGGCCGGGGGTGGATTCCGCGATGGCGATGACCTCCATGAACTCGTCCTCCGTCAGCCAGCCGAATTTATCCACCACGGTCTCCTTCACCACGGCGATCATGGCGTAGCCGCCTCCGAAGGTAAAAAGACCGATCTTAAAAAAGTTGAAAAACAATTTCCATATCATAGGCTCCAAAACCTCCTTGCCTTTCAGTATATCATAGTTTCCCCCCGATTGCAAGGCGTGTTTCTTTTTGCAGAGAAAAAACCGCCGTTCTCTTGACAAAAGACGACACAGGTGGTACAATAGCATTTAAGAACAAAGTTCGAACAAACTTTGAAAAAGAAAAGAATAAATAAAAAACAAGGAAGGTCTTTTTCCCATGAAACTTACCTACGGCGTCAAAGACAAGCCGAAGTTTGGTCAGACGATCATCTTCGCAATCCAGCAGCTCCTTGCCATTATGGCCGCAACCCTGGTGGTTCCGATCATCGTCGGCAACAACATGAGCCCCGCCGCCGCTCTGTTCGGCGCAGGTGTTGGTACTCTTGTGTACCTGTGCTTCACCAAGTTCAAGAGCCCCGTATTCCTTGGCTCCTCCTTCGCGTTCCTCGGCTCTATGTCCGCTGCCTTTGGAGGCGGTGTTTCCATGGCTCTGGGCTACGTCGGCCTGATCATCGGTGCCGTATTGGCAGGTCTGGTCTACGTGATCATCGCCATTTTGGTGAAGATCGCAGGCGTTAACTGGCTGAACAAGCTGATGCCCGCCGTTGTTATCGGCCCCACCGTTGCCATCATCGGTCTTTCTCTGGCAGGGAACGCTATCGGCGACCTCCAGGCAGGCGACGTTGCCACCGGTTCCCCCTACGTAGCTTTGATCTGCGGTCTCATCGCTCTGATCGTTACCATTCTCTGCTCTACCTACGGCAAGAAGATGATCAAGCTGATCCCCTTTATCATGGGTATCCTGGCGGGTACTGCCGCCGCTACCATCTTCACCATCATCGGTGACGTGATGGGCAACGACGCTCTGAAGCTGGTTGACTTCTCCAACTTCACCAACCTGTGGGCAAACGGTGTGAATCTCGAGACCTTTATCACCCTGCCCAAGTTCACCTTCCAGACCGCTCTTGACGGCGTGAAGGAGATCTCTCTCGATTACATCATCGCTATCGCAGTGGCTTATATGCCCGTTGCTATGGTAGTCTTTGCCGAGCACGTTGCTGACCACAAGAACATTTCCTCCATCATCGAATCCGATCTGCTGGAAGAGCCCGGTCTGCACAGAACCCTGCTGGGCGACGGCGTCGGCTCCATGGCCGGTGCCTTCTTCGGCGGCTGCCCCAACACCACCTACGGTGAGTCCGTTGCTTGCGTAGCTATTTCCGGCAACGCTTCCGTCATCACCACCCTGTTCGCCGCCATCGGCGCGATCCTCATCGCCTTCTTCGCTCCCTTCGTAGCCTTCGTTAACTTCATCCCCGCTTGCGTTATGGGCGGTATCTGCGTGGCTCTCTACGGCTTCATCGCAGTTTCCGGTCTTAAGATGATCCAGAAGGTTGACCTGGAGAAGAACCGCAACCTGTTCGTGGTATCCACCATTCTGATCTGCGGCATCGGCGGGCTGTCTCTCTCCTTTGGTGAGGTTACCATCACCTCCATCGCTTGCGCTCTGATCCTGGGTATCATCGTAAACCTGATCCTCTCCGGCGAAAAGGACGCAGAGTGATCTCCTTTTGAAAGGGCTTTCAATCATGGCACAACTTCACGTTATCGACCATCCTCTGATTCAGCATAAGCTGTCTATCATGAGAAATCAGAATACCGGCTCCAAGGATTTCCGCCAGCTTTTGGAGGAGATCTCCATGCTCATGGGCTACGAGGTGACCCGTGAACTGCCCTTGGAGGATTACACCATCAAGACCCCTCTTTGCTCCATGACCGCCAAGCGCATTTCCGGCAAGAAGCTGGCCATCGTTCCCATCCTCCGCGCAGGTCTGGGCATGGTGGACGGTCTGCTGTCTCTCATGCCCGTGGCAAAGGTTGGGCACATCGGTCTCTACCGTGACCCCGATACCCACCTTCCCGTGGAGTATTACTGCAAGCTTCCCCCGGACGTGGCAAACCGCACCGTGCTGTTGGTTGACCCCATGCTGGCAACCGGTGGCTCTGCTTCCGACGCTTTGACCAAGCTGAAGGAGCGGGGTGTGACGGATATCCGTCTCATGTGTCTGGTGGGCGCACCCGAGGGTGTGAAGAAGATCGAAGAGGATCACCCCGACGTTCCCATCTATCTGGCGGCGTTGGACGAGAAGCTGAACGATCACGCTTACATCCTGCCCGGTCTGGGCGACGCGGGCGACCGTATCTTCGGTACGCTTTAACAACTTGCGGGACTGCCTTTTCAAAGCGCAGTCCCGTTTTTTATCCAAAAAAGGAGGCTTTTCTATGGCCGTCAATTTACCGGAAGCGTTTTTGGAACGCATGAAGACCCTGTTGGGGGAGGAATATCCCGCCTTTCTTGGGGAATATGACAAGGAATCCACCCGTGCGTTGTACAAAGCGGCAGAGGTCACCCTTGATTTTCCCGCCGCTCCCATTGACCATCTGCCACACGGGTACACCTTTGACACGGAAAAGCCGGGGAACCACCCCCTTCACCACGCAGGGGCGTTTTACGTCCAGGATCCCTCCGCCATGGCCACCGTGTCCGCCGTTCCCTTCCGTGAGGGGATGCGGTGTCTGGACCTTTGCGCTTCCCCCGGAGGGAAGACGGTGCAGATGGCTCACCGCATGGGGAAAGAGGGCTTTTTGGTGTCCAACGAGATCAATCCTTCCCGCTGTAAGGTGCTTTACGGCAACGTGGAGCGGATGGGCTTTGACAACGTGCAGGTGACCAACGCCGATCCCAAGCGGATAGCGGCTTGGTACCCGGATTTCTTTGACTTGGTGACGGTGGATGCCCCCTGCTCGGGGGAGGGGATGTTCCGCAAGTACGAAAACGCCCCCGCGGAGTGGTCGGAAAATGCCCCCGCCTTCTGTGCCGCAAGGCAAAAGGAGATCTTACACTACGCAGGGCAGACGGTGGCCCCCGGGGGATATTTGCTGTACGCCACCTGTACCTTCTCCGTGGAGGAAAACGAAGGCTCCGTGAAGGCCTTTTTGGAGGAATATCCGGAGTTTTCCCTGCAAGAATTGCCTCCCCGTTTGCAGGCGGTGTCCTCCCCCGGGGTGGAGATGCCTTTTGCACGGCGGTTCTACCCCCACAAGGCGGCAGGGGAAGGGCAGTTTGTTGCCCTTTTGAAGCGGAGCGACGAAGGATTGCGCCGAGAGACCCCCGCCTTCCCCGACGGCAGAGAGGTGATCCCCTACGAGGAACTGAATATTTTGCAGGACTTTTTGGAATCCGTCATGGAAAAGGGCGGAGACCTCACCCTGTGCAAATACGGGAAATACCTGTATTCCGCTCCCATGCCCGTGCCGAAGGAGAACGTTTTCTCTGCGGGGGTGACCCTGGGCACGGTGGAAAAGCGCCGTTTCGTCCCCCATCACCAGCTGTTTAAGTGCTTCGGAACCCGTTTCCTTCGGAAATTGGAGCTTGATCTCCACGACAAGCGGGTAGCCCAGTACCTTTCCGGGGCGGAGATCGAATGCGACCTCCCCGACGGCTGGGCGGCGGTGCTTCTTTGCGGCTTGCCCTTGGGAGGCATCAAGGTCTCCGACGGCCGCGGCAAAAACCACTATCCCAAAGGGCTACGTATGAACGGGCTGTAAATTACATTTTTCGCCCTTGACAGTGCCCCTGCTTCCATGTTAAAATGAAATCAGAAATTCATTGGAAAGAAGTTATTTTTGTGAAAAGATCCTGTCTGCGTTGTTGCTGTTTTTTTCTGGTTCTCAGTGTGCTTGCGGGGTTGCTCCCCGGGGTCACCGTGTTTGCGGGAGATCCCTTTGCCTATGAGATCGTAAACGGCGAGGCCATCATCACTGCGTACAATGGAACAGAAGAGGTTGTGACGGTGCCCGACACGCTGGAGGGGGTGCCTGTTACGGGGATCGGGGCGTTGGCCTTTGAGGATGCCCCCGTGAAGGAGCTGATCCTGCCCGACGGCGTGACCGCCATTGCGGACGGGGCTTTTTACGCCTGCAAATTTTTGGAGAAGATCCACTTGGGGAACAGTCTGGTCTCTCTGGGCGAAGGGGCGTTTGCGGATTGCTTTGCTCTTGCCGAGGTGATCCTTCCCGCAACCCTGCAGACCATGGGAACGCAGGTGTTCTCCGGCTGTAAAGCCTTGACTCTTTTGGCGGTGGAAGAGGGGTGCGAAGCCTTTTCTTCCGCAGGGAACTGTATCATCGACGCAAACGGCGTGCTGGTTGCGGGGTGCAGTACCTCCGTGATCCCCGCAGACGGCAGTGTGCTTGCCATCGCTCCCTACGCTTTTTCCTTTGCCACGGGACTGACCGAGGTTTCCATCCCCGAAGGGGTGACGGAGATCGGTGAGGGTGCTTTTGAAAACACGGGGCTGACCACTCTGTTCATTCCCGACACCGTCACCAAGGTGGGGAAGCACATCCTCCACGGCACCAAGCTGGTTTCTTTGTATTGCGGCAGCGCTTCTCAGCCCGTGGATTGGCACATCAAATGGAACTTTGGGTTGCAGATCCCCGTGATCTGGGGCTACGACAACACCTGCGCCCACGGGGAGACCCGTCACGAAGCCCTTGATCCCACCTGTACCGCCGAAGGGTTTGAAAAGCTGGTGTGCAATCTTTGTAACAGCATTTTGACGCTGAAGCTGTTCCCCCCCATAGGGCATACCGAAAAAACGGAGACGATTGCTCCCACCTGTGCCAAGGCGGGGTATACCCGTGTGACCTGCACGGTGTGCGAAAAGGAGCTTTCCTATACCACGCTGTCTCCCACCGCTTCCCACGGGGAACTGCGGGAGGAGATCCTGGAACCTACCTGTTGCGAGGAAGGATACCGCGTTCAGATCTGCACGGTGTGCGATCGGGTGGTGGCTTCCGCCACGTATCCGCCCTTGGGGCATAACGAGTATACCGAGACGGTGATGCCCACCTGTGCATCCGACGGCTACACCCGCGTCACCTGTCTGGATTGCGGCGAGGAGGTCTCTTACGCCGTCCTGCCCGCCATCTCCACCCACGGGGAGCTTCGCACCGAGGTGCTTGATCCTACCTGCACCGAAAAAGGCTACCGAAAAGAGATCTGTACCGTCTGCGAAAAGGTGCTTTCCAACCGCACCCTCCCTGCGCTGGGACACAAAGAGCATACGGAGACGGTTGCTCCCACCTGCATTGCCACCGGTTTTACTCGTGTGACCTGCACGGTGTGTGAAAAAGAGCTTTCTTACACCCTTCTGCCCATAGCTACGGAGCATGCTCATCTGCAGACGGAGCGGGTAGAACCCACCTGTACCGAAGCGGGATACGAAAAAGTCACCTGCGCACTTTGCGGCATAGTCACCCTGGACGAGGTACTGCCTCCCACGGGGCATACCGAAGAGACGGAGAGGGTGGAACCTACCTGTATCGCCGCAGGGTATACCCGCGTGACCTGTTCCGTTTGCAAGATTGAGCTTTCCTACACGGAACTGCCCATGGCTACGGAGCATGCTCACCTGCAGACGGAGCGTGTAGAACCCACCTGCACCCAAGCGGGATACGAAAAAGTTACCTGCGCACTTTGCGGCATTGTCACCCTGGATGAGGTACTGCCTCCCACGGGACATACCGAAGAGACGGAGACGGTGGAGCCCACCTGCGTTTCCCCGGGCTATACCCGTGTGACCTGTTCCGTTTGCAAAACAGAGCTTTCCTACACCGAGATCTCTCCGTTGCCCGCGCATCCTTCCTTCCGCACGGAACGTGCAGAGCCCACCTGCACCGAAGCGGGATACGAAAAAGCGATCTGTACCCTGTGCGGGGAAGTGGTGACCGAGACGGAGCTGCCTCCCACGGGACATACCGAGGAGACGGAGACGGTGAACCCCACCTGTGCGGTAGCGGGCTACATCCGTGTGACCTGCAGGGTGTGTAACGCGGAGATCTCTTATACCGAACTGCCCGTGACGGAGGAGCATCCTTCCTTCCGCAGGGAACGTGCAGAGCCCACCTGCACCGAAGCGGGATACGAAAAGGCGATCTGTACCCTGTGCGGGGAAGTGGTGACCGAAACGGAGCTGCCTCCCACGGGACATACCGAAGAGACGGAGACGGTGAACCCCACCTGTGCGGTAGCGGGCTACATCCGTGTGACCTGCACGGTGTGCAAGGCAGAGCTTTCCTACACCGAGCTGCCTGTGACAGAGGAGCACGCTTCCGTCCATACCGAGACCAAAGCGCCCACCTGTACGCTGGTGGGGTCACAAACAAGCACCTGCACTCTGTGCGGGAAGGTGTTGCAAAGCCTTGTCCTGCCCGCCTTGGGGCATACTTACGAGATCACCACCCTACGTCCTACCTGCGGCATGGAGGGGTACACCTTGGTTGCTTGCAGTGTTTGCGGAGATCAAAAATCCTACACCGTTTTGCCCAGGACAACGCATACCCAGGGGGCGGATGGCAGATGCACCTATTGCGGCGTTGCCTCCGGGAACCCGGAAGCCGATTTTACCTACACCTTAGGTCCCTACGGCCTTGTGATCACGGGGTACGTGGGAACGAGCACCAAGGTGGCCATTCCCGCCTACATCAAGGGCGGCCCTGTGACGGCCATCGCCAGCGGTGCTTTTGCGGGGAAAAACATCACGGAGGTGCAGTTCCCCGACACCCTGCGGGAGATCGGTAAGTTTGCCTTTGAGGATTGCACCGCCTTGACAGAGCTTTTGATCCCAGGGAGCGTGAAGCTCATTGACGAAGGGGCGTTTTTGGGGTGCACGGGAGTGTCCTCCTTGTACCTTTCCGAGGGTGTGGAGTCTATTCTGTACGCCGCCTTTGCGGGGTGCGGGAATTTGTCCTCCGTGACCCTCCCCGCCAGCCTGAAGACCCTTTCCTACGGGGCTTTCGGCAACTGCTCTTCCTTGCGCCGCTTGCAGGTGCGGGAGGGGAACACCGTGTTTGCCTCCGCAGGGAACTGCGTTTACGAGCAGACCACGGGACTTTTGCTGGCAGGCTGTGTTTCCAGCGTGATCCCCGACGACGGACGCATCAAGTCCATCGCTCAAGGTGCTTTTGAGGGCTTTGGGGAGCTGACCTCTCTCTATATTCCCGAAGGGATCACCTCCATCGGTGCGTACGCCTTCCGCGGCACGGGGCTGACGGAGCTGACCCTACCTTCCTCTGTGGAACAGGTGGGCAGATACATCCTGTTCGACACCCCCACAGAACGGATCTATTGCTCCCCCGAGGAAAAACCCGCGGGGTGGCACGACAACTGGATCGCAGGAAGTGCCGCACAAGTAAACTGGAACAGCAACGCTTGCGTCCATGAGGAATCGGTTCTCTTGCGGGAGATCCCTTCCGACTGTATGAACGAGGGCAATCGCATTTACGGCTGTGCGACCTGCGGCGCCGTGACGGAAACGGAAGTCCTGCCGGTGCTTGCCCACACTTACAGCAAGGGCGTTTGCAGTGCCTGCGGATACGTGGACGGTCTGCTTTTGGAGCCTTGGGACGGGGGATACCGCATCCTTGGGTATACGGGAACGGAAAAGGTCCTTGTGATCCCTGCGCAGGTGGCAGGCATTCCCGTGCTGGCCATCGATTCCCGTGCCTTTGCAGGAAACCTTCTGCTGAAGACGGTGTACATCCCTTCCTCGGTGGTTTGTATCGGCGAAGAAGCGTTTGCAGATTGCGAGAATCTGGCTGAGATCCGCTGTCAGCGGGACGCCGCTTTGAGCACCTGGCATCGAAACTGGGCGTCCCACACGGATGCCGCCTTTGTTTGGAGTGCCGATCTTCCCACCGCTCCTGCGGTTCTGTACGGAGATATCAACGGTGACGGAAGGATCACCACCCTTGACTACGCCATGCTGAAGCGCTACGTGATGAAAAAGCTGGCTCTGACGGAGACGCAGCTTCTTGGCGCAGACGCGAATAGGGACGGCAGAGTGAACGCCTTGGATTACGCTTTGCTGAAACGCCACGTTTTAAAAACTTACGTGATCAAGCAGGACGGTTGAACCTGCAAAAAAAGAAAGGAGCGGCGATCCGCTCCTTTTCCTTTTCTCTTGCAAAACGTAAAAAGGTATGATATAATGAAGCTATAAACACAAAGGGTGGTTTTATATGAAGCGAAGATTGCTTTCGGGAATCGTTTTCCTGCTTCTGATCGCGCTCCTTGGGGCGGGGTCCTCTTTCCGCGCCTTCGCCGCAAAGCCGCTCTTGGGGGACGTGGACGGAGACGGCAGGGTAAGCGCTTTGGATTACGCCATGCTGAAGCGCCACGTCATGCGAACCCGCACGTTGCCCGCCAAATCCCGCGAGATGGGAGACGTGGACGGGGATGGCAGGATCACTGCGATGGATTACCTGCTGGTAAAGCGCCACGTGCTGAAAACCTACGACCTCCATGCGGATCACACCTATGATCACCATCTGTTCCTGAAATATCGAGGAAAGGGCAATTGCGAAAGCCTGACGGGCAAGGTAAGCGTTCTGCTGGTGTTTGTGAACGACACGGAAAGCGCCTGGGACAACGCCGCCAAGGAAGAAGCACAGATCCGTCTTTGCGAAGAGATGGTGAAGTTGGCGGGCTACGCCCGTACCGCAGGGGCAGAGCTTTCTTTGGAATACGGAGAGATGGACGTGACCTTGTCCCTTGCGGCGCACTCCTACAACACCGCCGCCTGGGAGAACGAAGCGGCGGAAGCCCTGGGCTTTGCCTCCGTGGACGCTTTGCAGACCCGTCTGGAAGAGGAATGGGAAGTAGGATCGGTGCCGGTGGTCTTTTTGCTGAACAAGGCAGGCCGTGCGGTGGCCTATTACACCAAGAACAAAGCGGGGGCGGAATATCTGACCATGTACGCCTCCGATTACAGCCCCTTCTGCCACGAGTTGCTCCACCTTTACGGAGCGCAGGATTATTATTATCCCGCACAGGTTGCCGCCGCGGCAAACGGCTTTTTGAAAAACAGTATTATGAACACGGGGGATGCGGTAGATCCTCTCACCGCCTATACCGTGGGCTGGACGAATGTTTTGAGCTATGAAGCCAAAGGATTTTTGGACGCGGTTTCTTCTCTTACCGAAAAAGAGCTGGAGGAGGCGTCCAAGGCGGAGCGGTTCACAGGCTACGGAATCAAGACGTATCCCAACGGGGACGTGTACGAGGGGTATCTGGAGCTGGGCATTCCCCACGGTTTGGGGGAATACCGCTTTGCAGATGGCAGCGTTTATCTGGGCGAATTTGCAGGAGGGATCTTCCACGGCATGGGTCGTATGGAATGGGCAGGCGGTGCCGTCTACGAGGGAGATTTTGTAAGCAACGTCCGCACGGGCGAGGGCACTTATTGGTGGCCCAACGGAGACCGCTATGAAGGAGAATTCCTGGAAGGAAAGCCCCACGGCTACGGAACCTATTATTACGCCTCGGGAGACGTGCAAAGCGGCTACTGGGAATACGGCGTTTACCGTTCAAACTAAAAACTCTTTGGAGGAGCGATATGAAACGATTGTTAGCAGGACTTTTATCCGGACTTTTGCTGGGCACAGTGTTTGCCGTTCCCGCGACTGCAACGGGAGAAAACCCCGCGCCTACGGTATTACCCGCCATTCGTGAGTGGCAGGGAGGAAGCGGCAGATTCGTGGCGGAAGAACGCATCACCTTGGTGAACCTCAACGATTCTCCCGCTGTGGAGAAGGTGCAGGGCTATTTTCACGATATGCTTTCCATGGAGGCGGAGATCGTAGCCTCGGGGGAAAGCGGCGTGATCTTCCAAAAGGATGATTCTCTTCTGGAAACCGTGGGCGAGGAGGGCTATACCCTGGATGCCACGAAGACCAAGATCCTCATCAAAGCCGCCACGGACGTGGGTCTGCTGTACGGCGGCATCACCGTGTGCCAGAGCTTGTATGCCGATGGGTACTTCCCCGTAGGGCAGGCGGTGGACTATCCCTCCTATCCCATCCGTTCCGGTATGATCGACGTGGGCAGAGCCTGGATCCCTTTGGAATACGTGGAGGAGATCTCTCGCTACATGGTGTGGTTCAAGATGAACGAGATCCATCTCCACATCAACGACGAGGGCAGCAACGGCTATTCCGCCTTCCGTCTGGAAAGCGACGTGAAGGGGCTCACCGCCAAGGACGGCTATTATTCCAAGGAGGACTACCGCGCGTATCAGAAGCGGATGCTGGAATACGGTATGTCGGTGGTGACGGAGATCGATACCCCCTTCCATTCCCGTTGCTATCAGAATGCGGACAACCCGCCTCCCCATCTGCCGGGGAACGACAGATGTCTGGATATCTCCAAGCCCGAGACCTTGGAGTTTGTGAAGAATCTGCTGGCGGAATACATGACGGGGGATGACCCTGTTTTCGTAGGCAAGGTGGTGCACATCGGCACCGACGAATATCCCAGAGAATACGCAGAGGATATGCGTAAGTATACCGACGCACTCATCAAGTACGTGGATTCCTTGGGTTACATTCCCCGCCATTGGGGCAGTATGGGTCCCAACGGCTTCCCCGGGGAGACCCCCGTGGCACAGATCGGCCAGGTGAACTTCTGGGATTGGGGCATTTCCGGGCCCTCCGAGACCATGGCCAGCAATTACGACGTGATCAACACCGTCAATTCCATTCTGTACACCGTTCCCACCACCAACTACAACTTCCCGGACTACTTCGACCTGCCCTATATGTATAACACCTGGCAGGTGAACGTGTTCAATTATTTCAACGACGCCAAGGTGGATCCCAACGATCCCCAACTGAAGGGTGCTTGCTTCGCCCTGTGGAACGACCTGCACACCGCCTACAAGGGGGTCACCCGCTACGATATCTTCGACCGCCTGCGGGGCATGGTCTGTATGGTGGCGGAAAAGACCTGGCTGGGTGTGGAGACCAAGAACATCCCTGCCGATGATTTTATGAAGCGGTACGAGACTTTGTCTCTGTTGGCGGGGGATGCTGACCCCGGCAGACACACCTATCCCGCCGAGGGCATTGATCTGACCTACGAAGACGGTTTTGTTCTGGACGGAAAGAGCAGCCTTTCCATGGAGATCCCCGCCTTGGGATTCCCCAACACGTTGGAATTTGAGATCTCCCTGGAGGAGTTGCCCGACGGACCTCTGTTTGCAGGGGACGGGGTGGAGATCTGGGCGGACGCCGACGGCAAGGGACACTTCGGCTTCAAGAACGAGGTGTATACCTTCACCTACGATTACACCCTGCCCATTGGGGAAAAGGTGAAGCTGCGCCTTTCCTGCGATGGCACCACCACCGTGCTGACGGTGAACGACAGCCTTTGCTTTGAGCCCAACAACGCCCGCAACCCGAACGATACCAAGCTTTCCACCCTCACCATCCCTCTGGAGACCATCGGCAAGGGGGCAAAGGGCAAGCTGTACAGCCTCCGTGTCACCCCTGCTTACGAGAGCGTTGCACACCTGGTGGCAGGACGGAATCTGGCTCTGAACGCCCCGGTCTCCGTCTCCAAGCTGGAGGTGGATGACGGTCGCTTCACCGCCGACCTCGCGGTGGACGGGGATGAATCCACCCGCCTCTCCTTCTCCGCAAAGGAGGACGAGCAATGGCTGGTGGTGGATCTGGGCGCCGTTTGCGACATTACCCGGGTGGAGATCTGCTACAACGAGCGTGTGAGTGAATACGATCTGCAGGTGTCCGACGACGGCGAGAACTTCACCACCGTTTACAACCTTACCGGAGGAGAAGAACGGAAGCAAGAGACCGACGTGATCCAGCTGGAAAACGTCTCCGGCCGATACATCCGTTACCGCCAGCACAAGCGCTGGTATCACGCCGAGTGGAATACCTATTACAGCGGCGGTATTCGTGAGTTCCGCGTGTTCTCCGTTGGCCTTACCGCTTACGAAGAAGTGATCGAGCAGGCTTACACCATGCTGGAGGAGCTGGACGGTGCAGACCCCCGCAGAAGCGCTATCCGCAAGGCGGTCAACGCCTTGAAGGCCTACATCACCTCCGGGAAGACGGTGTATATCGGCAATGCGGACCTCCTGAGCCAAGCGGTTACGGAGGCTATGAACGCAGAGCTGCCCGTAGATCCGCCCTCCGATGAATCCGAGGACGTTTCCCAAGAAGAAAGCCTGCCCGAGGCTTCCACTCCCGTACCTGCACCTGCAAGCAAGGGCTTCCCTTGGGGCTGGGTAGCAGGAGGCATCCTCGCCCTTGGCGCAGTTGCCGTGGCGGCGATCCTCTTTAGCAAAAAGAAATCGGGAAAAGTTTCCGAAAAGTCTTGAAAAATCCACGCATATTTGATAATATGAAATCAACAAAAACATCAAAGGAGACCACGTTATGAAACAGTTTAACATTGCCATCATCGGTCAGGGCAGAAGCGGTAGAGATATCCACGGTCTGCACCTGAAGAAGGATACGGAGCGTTTCCGCGTCGTTGCCGTTGTGGAAAAGCTGGAAAAGCGTATGAACCGCGCGGCGGCAGAATACGGCTGTGACGTTTACGACGATTATACCAAGCTGTTTGAGAGAAATGACATCGATCTGGTGGTCAATTCCTCTCCCAGCCATTTGCACTACGCCATCTCCAAGGATCTGCTTTCCCACGGGCTGAACGTGCTGTGCGAAAAGCCCTGCGTTCCCACCGTGGAGGAGTTTGACGACCTTTGCGAAACCGCAAAGCAGAACGGTTGCCACTTCTTGGTGTTCCAGCAGAGCCGCTTTGCCAACTACTTCCTCAAGGTCAAGGAGGTCATTGCCTCCGGCGTGTTGGGCAGGATCGTCCACGTGGGCATCCAGTTCAACGGCTTTGCCCGTCGTTGGGACTGGCAGTGCTGTCTGGACTTCAACGGCGGTAACCTTGCCAACACCGGCCCTCATCCCGTTGACCAGGCGCTGAACATTCTGGACGCTTACGACAAGGATCTGGAGATCTTCTGCAAGATGGATCGCTGTAACACCTTCGGCAACGCCGAGGACTACGTAAAGCTGATCGTCACCGCTCCCGGCAAGCCCGTGATCGATCTGGACATCTCCTCTTGCGACGCTTACCCGCTCTATACCTACAAGGTGGAGGGTACCAACGGCACTCTGAAGGGCAACATGGCCCACATCGATTGGAAGTACTTCAAGCCCGAGGAAGCTCCCGAACAGAAGCTGATCCGTACCCCCCTCTACGTGGACGAGGAGCAGATGCCCGCATACTGCGGCGAGAAGCTCACCTGGTACGAGGAAAGCTGGGACGGCGATCCCCAGGCACCCTTCATTGCGGCGGTGCAGACCTACTACGATCAGATCTACGCCCTGCTGTCTGAAGGCAGGGAGCACGATATCAAGCTGTTCCAGGTTCGCCAGCAGTTGGATCTCATCCGTAAGTGCCACGAGATGAACCCCCATATCTGCTAAGGAGAAGGGGAAATGAGACCGTTTTGGGGTATTGACATTACCAGAAACAAAAAGAACGACCATCCCGACGGAGACCCGCTGATCGTCGCCTCCACCTCCGCCGCAAAGGAGGCAGAGGTGAATCAGGCCGCAGAGCAGGCGGAGGCTATGAAGGAAAAGGCAAAGCTTCCTCTCTGGGTGCGGATCATTTACCGCGGGTGCGGTATTGTTGCCTTGATCGTTCTGGTGGGTATTTTGCGCGCGGACGTGACCTTTGCACAGGGATACGAGAACGCTCCCGCCCTCCACTGGATCGGCTTGATCTGCGGCGTGGTTGCCATTGGGCTGTTTATCTGGTCCAAGGTCAGACAAAGCAAGGTGGAAAAAAGCAAGGAATTTGCGGACACGGTGGTTCAAGCGGAGCAGGCAACCGCTACGGCGGCAGAGGAGCTGGGCATCCCCTCAAACGCTCTCGACGTGGACGTGCTGGCGGGGAAGTATAAGCTCAAGGATGGCAACTTGAAGTTCTGTGAGCTTTCTCCCTTAAGCGGCGCCACCTTCGTGAACGTTTCCGCTTGGGCGTTTGTGGAAAACGACACCCTGTATCTGGCGGACGTGAACCACAAATATGCCATTCCGCTTTCGGAGATCACCTGCATTCGCAAGGGGAAAAAGCGTGCCGTGTTCCGTGGGTGGAACAAGCCCATTCCCATGGATGAGCCGCCCTACAAGGAGTGCAAATTCGGCGTCAACCAGTTTGGGGACATCTTCAGTAAGACCCACTACATTCTGGAGTTCCGCCACAGCGGCGAAACCTGGGGCGTGTATTTCCTGCCCTACGAATTGCCTGCTTTTGCCAAATTGACGGGAATCACAGAGGTTACGGAATAAGAACGGAATCCGCATAGTTGCTAACACTTGAAAAAATCGGCAGAAATATTGCTTTTCTGCCGATTTTGTGTTATACTGAGATAGGATATCCTGCCGAAAGGAGAAGCTTTGCATGCAGAAAATTGAAATCAGACAGCGGTGTCTCCCGTCGGGATACCACATGAAAACTTTTTTCATCGATGAACGGCCCTTGTCCGCGTATATGGATGAGTGGATCGCAGGAAATGAGGCTTTGGAATATTTATTGCCTTGCGAGGGCTTGGAAATTTGCTGGACCGATGAATATGATTACGAAGGCGACGCAAGATTTATGCGCTTTGTTCTGAATCGGCAGGACGCAATCACCCCGATTTTGAGTTGCCCGGATGACATGGATTTTTCTTGCATCGTAATCGTGGCAGACGTTCTCAAGCAAGGCGATACAGTGATCTGGAAACGCATTGGGCTGGTGGATCACTCCTATGAGTCTTTTGAAGTCGAAAAAAGCAGGGGCATTGCTTTTGCCGAAGCATACTCCGAAGAAGATCGTGTGCGTTATGGCGGACAGCCGGAGCTGACAAAGGTAGGCAGCCCAGCGTGGAATAAATGGACAGGGAAAAACTGGGAGGAAGAATTGTACCGCAGAAGGGTCAACTACACCTTCCCGTATTATCAGGATGAGACACATATTCAGTGGCTCGCCGATTGTCATTTTGTGTTCCAGAGAAGAGAATACGACGCGGTTGTAGAGCTCTGCTACAAAGAAAACAACTAAAACTGCAAGAGGAAGCCCCGACAGAAAGCTGTCGGGGCTTTGCTTTGCATAAATAGGGGATTGGTTAAGTTGTATGGCGTGTAGCGCAAAAGGCTCCCCTTAGCAAGGGGAGCTGTCGCGGCGTTTCCGCCGTGACTGAGGGGATTGTTTTGATGGATAGCCCACTACATTCTTTTTTCCAAGCTTACCGTCAACTTTGCCGCCAAAAACAGCTTTGCCAAGTCAAAGGGGAGAAAGGGCAATACGTAGCGGAGCAACGCCGCGGCGATGCCTCCCCAGCCGGCGGCGGGTACGTAGAACAGCAATACCCAAGCGGTGCCGCATAAGTACAGCACCAAAAGGCCGCAGAGCATCCGCAAAAACAGGGGAAGCTTCTTTGGCAAGAACCCGGTGGTTGCCACGGCGGGGAGGAAGCCTATCAAAAATCCGCCGGTGGTGCCGATCAAATGCCCCACGCCGCCACGGAAGCCCGCAAACACGGGAACGCCCGCCGCACCTAACACTAAGTAACAGCCCACCGCCACAAGCCCCCATTTGCCTCCCAGCACCCCCGCGCATAAGAACACGGCGAAGGTCTGCAGGGTAAAGGGCGGGTCGAAGGGGATCTGCAACAGAGAACACACGGCGATGAGGGCGCAGAACAACCCCACCCGTGTGAGAGTACGGTATTTGGTTGTCATTCTGCACCTCCTCGGTCAGTTCTTTACGGCGTAGCCCGCCTCCATGGTGAAGGCTTCACGGAAGCCTGCGCGGTAGCAGATATGCTCCGAAGGACCTGCCCATTGCCAGCACATGGGGAAATCGTGGGATTTGCAGTATTCCACCACGTAGGAAAGCAGCTCACCTGCGTAGCCCTTGCCCCGCTGCTCTTTGGCGGTGACGATGTAATCGTAGCGGGTATTACCGTGGCGGGAGACGTGGATATCGGTGTAGACCACGGCTTTTCCGTCGATCGTGCCCAGGAACAGGTAGGTGCCCTCCTGCTGTAGGCGCTTCTTGGTGACCTCGATCTCCCAGGGCTCTCCGCAGGGGATGAGGATATCCGTTGCCACCCGTTCATCCCACGCGGTGGAGAGGGCGATCTCCAAGCGGTTTTCGGACGGGATGGTGTTTTCGGCGGTGAGAAGCATCACGCGGTGGTCGGGCTTGCTTACGTGGGTGTAGCCGTGGGAGGTTAGGATCTCTTTGTTCTTCTCAAAGTATCCCTTTTCGTAGGGATGGTAAATGGAAGGACGGTGGATGCCGCATGCGGCGTAGAAGGCCGTGACCTCCTCCAGAACGGCACCTAAGTCGGTGATCTTTTCCGGGTAAAGGCAGGCGTGGTTGCCGTCGTAGGAATCCTTGTTGTCGTCCATGTAGTAGAAGATGCCGTATTCCTTTTCCTCAAAAGAGGCAAACAGCTTGGGGAAATCGATCTCTTCTTGCTTGATGCCTTGGATCAAGGCGGGTAAATTTTGATTGTTCATAATCGGTTTTCTTGGGGTTTGTTAAGGGGGCTTCTTTTTTCCTAAAAGAAGTCCCCTTGACGTTGTGAATCATACGATAAAAATGCGTCGCTCATGCGGATTCATTCCGCATGAAAAGACACCGATTTTGGTTTTTCTCCCCAGCGGTTAGCGGGGAGAAAAATTCGCAACTTGTTGCGAACCCCGTAAGGGGCTCGCCCCTCGCGGAAGAGGGGCGAAACCACCCCAAACACGTGTTGTTTGGGGTGGGCGCGGAGCGCTTACTTTGCTTTGGTATCTCTCTCGACAATGATCTTATCCATGAGTTCAGCCATGGAAAGACTGCCCAAATTGCCTTCCTTGCGGGAGCGGATGGAAACGGTGCCGTTTGCCATCTCCTCGTCGCCGATGACCAGCATATAGGGGATCTTTTCCAGCTGTGCCTCGCGGATCTTGTAGCCGATCTTCTCGTTGCGGGTATCCACCTCTGCACGGAAGCCTGCCTTCTTCAGCACCTCCAGGCACTGATAAGCGTAGTCTGCGTGACGGTCTGCGATGGGCAGGAGGCGAACCTGCTCGGGCATCAGCCACAGGGGGAGAGCGCCTGCATACTTCTCGATGATGTAAGCCAAAGTGCGCTCAAAGCAGCCCAAGCTGGTGCGGTGGATGATATAGGGACGCTTTGCGGTGTTGTCGGAATCGGTGTATTCCATGCCGAACTTCTCAGCCAACAGCATATCGATCTGGATGGTGACCAGAGTGTCTTCCTTGCCGTATACGTTGTGGTACTGAATGTCCAGCTTGGGACCGTAGAAGGCCGCCTCGTCGATGCCGATGGTGTATTCCACGCCCAGATTGTCCAGAATCTTGGCCATGGTGTTCTGGGCTTCTTCCCACTGCTCGGCGGTGCCTTCGTACTTGTTCTTGGGGTTGGCGGGATCCCACTGGGAGAAGCGGAAGGTACAGTCCTCCAGCAGACCCACGGTATCTAAGAAGTACTTTGCCAGCTCCAGACAGCCCTTGAACTCCTCCTCCAGCTGATCGGGACGGAGGATGTAGTGCCCCTCGGAGATGGTGAACTGACGCACACGGATCAGACCGTGCATCTCCCCGGATTCCTCGTTACGGAACAGGGTAGAGGTCTCGGTGAGGCGCATGGGCAGATCGCGGTAGGAGCGCTTTCTGTTCAGATAGACCTGGTACTGGAAGGGGCAGGTCATGGGACGCATGGCGAAGCATTCCTTCTCTTCGTCTGCGGGGTCGCCGATGATGAACATACCGTCCAGATAGTGATCCCAGTGACCGGAAATGCGGTAAAGATCACGCTTTGCCATCAAAGGCGTCTTGGTAAGGAGACAGCCCTTCTCCTGCTCAACGTCCTCCACCCATCTCTGCATAAGCTGTACCACTCTTGCGCCCTTGGGCAACAGCACGGGCAAGCCCTGACCGATGGAATCCACGGTGGTGAAGTACTCCAGCTCTCTGCCAAGCTTGTTGTGGTCACGCTTCTTGGCTTCCTCCTGGGCAACCAGGTAGGCTTCCAGATCTTCCTTGTTCAGGAAAGCGGTGCCGTAGATACGGGTGAGCATCTTGCGGGAGGAATCGCCTCTCCAGTATGCGCCGGTGGCGGAGGTGAGCTTGAAGGCCTTGATCTTCTTGGTGTAGGAGACGTGAGGGCCTGCGCAAAGGTCGGTGAAATCCCCCTGCTTGTAGAAGGAAAGCTCCTCGTCCTCGGGGAGGTCGCCTATCAGCTCGATCTTATAAGGCTCGTCCTTCATCAGCTCCAAAGCCTCGGCTCTGGGGAGGGTGAAGCGCTCGATCTTCAGATTGGCCTTGATGATGGCCTTCATTTCCGCCTCGATGGCCTCAAAATCCTCGGCGGTGAGAGGTCTGTCTCCGCAGTCGAAGTCGTAATAGAAGCCGTTATCAATGGCAGGGCCGATGGCCAGCTTTACCTGGGGAAAAAGGTGTTTGACAGCCTGCGCCAGCACGTGAGAACAGGAATGTCTCAGGGTGCGCAGTTCGTCGTAGATGATGTCGCTCATAGTCGTAATGATTCCTTTTTAGTTTAGGTTTTGCTTCAGGATTTTTTTAAAAAAGAGGATAAGGGGGTCGCCCCTTGGTTGTGGGAAAGCTGATGCTTTGCCTTGGCCACCGCCCCGACGACAGGTTCTTTTTCCAAACGGAACAGGGTTGCCTGTGACGGGATATGCTTTGCCACCATTTCCATGGCAAGGGGATCTTTGAAGATGCCGCCTGCCAATGCCACGGAATAGGGCTTGCCCTCAAAGAGGCTTGCCGCCGTGGTGATCAGCTCGCCGATGTAGGCGAAGTTCTCCTCCAAAATGGCCAGCGCCGCAGGGTCATTTTCCCGCGCCGCGGCAAAGACCACGGGAGCAAAGGCGGCAAATTGCGTCTTGGTGTAGCCGTTGATCTCAAAAATGCTCTTGTGACATCCTTCGGGGAACTTTGCGTCCATCATGGAAGCCAAAACGCCGTAGGTGTCTCTGCCGTCCAGGGTGCGGAACACGTGGGCAAAGGCGGCTTTTCCCATTTCGTAGCCGTTGCCTGTGAGATCGAACTGACCGTAGCCGCCGATGCGGTAGACGGTATCCTTTACCTTGGCAAAGCAGGAAGAACCCGTGCCGCAGATGATGATGGCGCCGTCCTCCCCGTTGGGGAACCCGCCGTACAGCACGTTCATGCCGTCGTGGGAGCAATCGCAAAGGGCGTTGGGGAAGACTGTTCCCAATTTGTCCCGCAACAGCTCGTTCATTTTAAAGGAGGTGAGCCCTGCGATCCCCGCAAAGACGGAGGCTACTTCGCCCTGCTCCACCCCGTTTTCACGGCAGAGGGCGGTAAAGCCCTCCAAAAGCAGAGCCTCCATGGCCTCATAACCGATGTCCCCGGGGTTGGATCTCCCGCGGGTGCAGGAGGCGATGGGGTTTCCCTCGATGTCGGCCAGAAGGAAGGCGGTCTTACTGCCGCCTCCGTCTGCGCCCAACAAATAGCGTTTCATGGACTTATTTCTTTTCGTCCAGCAGGGTCTTGATCTCGTTCAGAACGGCCAGGGTCTTCTCCTCAACGGTGGGCTCTGCGGGAGCGGGGGGAGGGGGAGGAGGAGCTGCTGCTTCCTCTTCCTCGCGAAGCGCTTCCATCTTCTTCTGGAATCTCATAGCGGAACGGATGATGACGAACAGGGTCAGCGCAACGATGAAGAAGTTGATCACGTAGGAAAGGAACAGACCGTAGGAGATAGCCACCTCTGCGGTGACAACGTTGCCTGCTTCGTCCAACACCTCGGGGGTGAGAACGTACTTCAGGTCCACAAGGTCCTGGGTGTTGCAAAGGTTCCCGATGACGGGCATCAGGATGTGGTCAACCAGAGATTTTACGATCTGGTTGAAGGCAGTACCGATGATCATACCGACTGCCATATCAAGGATGTTACCCTTGGTGATGAAGGTCTTAAACTCTGTGAAGAAACCGGACTTCTTTTTCTTAGCCATTATGTATCCCTCCTTTTACGCAATAGCGGCGTTCAGCTTTGCCAGAAGGGTATCGGCATCGGTGCCGTGTACTTCGCAAGCCTGCTCGATGGATTCTCCGCGGGAGTGGGGGCAGCCAAGGCAGTGCATACCGATTTCAAAGAAATACTCTGCCAGCTGGGGGTACTGATCCAGCACGTCGCCGATCAGCATGTCTTTGGTGATTTTCATAGTGGGATCTCCTTTATTTTTCTTTTTTCTTTTTCGATCTGAAGAAGAGGAACAGCTGTACCACCCCTTGCCACAGGGCTACCAAAGCACCGGCGAGCAACAACTGCTTCCAGGTGGGCAGGACAAACAGCCCGGGGACGAACAGCAACAGCCCGCAATACGCCGCCAGACAGGGGAAGGTGATCCAAAGGGCTCTGCTTCCGAAGCGGCCGCGGCGGAGGGCGCCTTCCTCATACAGGCACCCGCAGGCGTATAAGAATTGGGAGAGCAACCCTCCCGGGAACAGGCAGGCGGAGCTGCCGGTAAACAGGAACGCAAGATACAGCACCACGCCGTTGCCCAACCCGAAGAGGATGGGGGAAAGGGCTTCCCGACGGTAGGTCTTTTTGCCGGGGGCGGGGACTTGGTAGTTGAGAATGGAGCGGTCGGTGGGCAGCAACGCCACCACGGTGGCCAATACAAGGTTTCCCACCACGCCGCCGAACAATACCTCGGGCAGTCCGTAGGGGAGTGCGCCTCCCGCAAACAGACCGATCAGCAGGCAGATAAACCAACTGCACACCCCTGCGGTCAACAGCTGTAACAGCCAGCGCAAACGGAAATACAGCATTTTCGCCCCTGCAATGGCGGAAGCAAACACCTGAAAGCCGTTTTCCGTCATCAAAAGGTCTGCGCTTTCCCGCAGGATGTCCTTTTCGTTTTTGGGCACGGCGGAGATATCCGCTTCTCTCAACAGAGGGATGTGGGATTCCTCCGTGCCGGTGGCCAGCACCGTTCTGCCCCCTTCCTTTCGGAGGCGGAGGGCATCCAGCCATTGCTCCTGGGTGGGCTCCAAGAACACTTTATATTTCCCGGAATTCAGTACGTACATACCTCTGTCGGAGGCTTCGATCTCACGGGAGCTGATCATCTCGCCCTCGTTTTCGATGATGCCAACGCTTTTGGCAATGCCTGCGGCGGTATGGTAGGGATCGTCGGTGGAAAGCACGCATTCGATCCCCGCCTTGGAGGTGCGGTAGATGCCCCCTGCCATGTCTACCTCCATGGAGAGGCGGAAGGCCAGGAAGCCGCGGAAGATCAGCCGCCGCTCCACAAGGGGGCTTTGCAGGCTTTCTTCCTTGGTGACTCCCGAGGCAACGGCCACTAAGTAAGCCATGTTGCGGGTGGCACGCTCTGCGGCGGAAAGGATCTTTTTCCGTGCGGCAGGAGTCATTTTGTATTCCTTGCCGTTGGATTCGTATCCCGCACAGGCGGCAAGAACGTTCTCGGGAGCGCCCTTGATCACCACGCGGTTGTGGTCTTTGTTCAGAGAGATGACTCGGTCAACCTCCCCCTCTTCGTTCCTTGCGGTGTCCACACGGAACCATTCCTCCGTCAGCTCCGTCAAGGGGATACAGCGATCCCGCAAGTAGGCGGAGGTGACTTCGTCGTAGCCGTGGAGGGCGCGGGGAAACTCCGAACACACCAGGGAAAGCTTCAGGATCTCCTGCATGGCGTGGTTGGGGGGGATCTCTGCGGAATACAGCTTCCCGCCTGCAAAAACGCTGTCCAAAACGGGCTTTTTGGGAGGGAAGGTAAGCTCCTTGGGGCACATCACCGTGTTCACACGGGCCAAGCGGGTGATCTTATCCAGATTCCGCAGGACTGCACCCTTCTGCTCGGGCTTTCTCAATCCGTCCCCAAAAGAGAGACAGGCCAGCGACAAGGCGACGTCACACAGAGAAACCGCCGCAGTAGCCGCAGAAAGAGCAAGCATGGTGCCAAGGCCTCTGCCCATCAGCGCTCCGATAACGGAAAGCAGGAAGCAACCCAGCAATCCCAACAGGGAAAGGCGGCGACAATATTCCCGCACGTGGGCCAGTAGGGGAGGCAGATAGTCTTTTTTAGAGGTGCGGATCTGACGCAGCAGGGTATGATCCCCCGTGCGGCACACCATGGCAAGGCAGGAGCCGCCGGTGATCAGCGTGCCTGCGTACACCATGTTCCCGCTGACGGCTTCTTCCTCCTTGGCGGGGATGCGGCAGGATTTCCGCACTGCGGAGCGGACACCGCTGACAGGGGTCTCCAAAGCGGACAAACGTCCGTCATCCTCCAGAATGCGGGCATCGGCGGGCACCAGATTGCCCTGCTCCAGATACAGCAGGTCTCCCGGCACCAGCAGGCGGCTGTCCGTCTTTTGGGTTTTTCCGTCGCGGACCACCTGCACCGCCAAGGCGGAATATTTCTCCCGCTTCCAAAGAATGCGGGCGGCGATCAGCTCCCAAATAGCGCCAACGCCCCAGGTGAACAGCCCAAGCCCCATGGAGATCAGGTAGATGTTGTCCTGCAAGAACAGGTACAGCACCAGCATGGTGGCGATGAAAAGCAGGCTCACCATGCCCCGCAATTGGCTTTTGATCCCTTCGGCGGGGCGGAGGGCAAACTCCTTGCGGAACAGATTCTTTCCGTGGAGGCGGAGACGGTAGCGGGCTTGCCTTTGGGTCAAGCCGCTTTGCCCGTGGGATTCCAGATGGAAGACAAGCTCCTCCGGGGAGCAGGTCTGGGGAACGAAGGTCTCGGTCTCTTTGGTTGTCTGCACCCGGGATCACGCTCCTTTCCCACGGGAGAAGATGGATTAAACAGCCTTGATCGCCACACCGTTTTCGTCGGCGGTGGCGGCAATGGCGGTAATGGTTTGGTCATAACGGGATACCAGCTCCATGGCGATGGCATCCTCAAGATCCGTCTGGATCAGACGGCGGAGGTTACGGGCACCGTATTTTTCGGAGAAGCCCTTGTCTGCCAGATAATCGATCACGCCCTCCGTCCAGGTAAAGGAAATGTCCTTTTCCGCCAGCACCTGCTTGAGCTCGCCCAGCATGATGGCGCAGATGGAGGAGAAATGCTCTCTGGTCAAACGGTTGAACACCACGATTTCGTCCACGCGGTTCAAGAACTCGGGACGGAGGAAGGCTTCCAGAGCGGTACGGATACGGGTCTCGTAGCTTTCCTTCTCCGTGGCGGTAAAGCCGGTAGAGCCTACGGAAACTGCCCCTGCGTTGGTGGTCATGATGATGACGGTGTTTTCGAAATTCACTTCTTTCCCGTGGGAATCGGTGATCCGTCCGTCGTCAAGGATCTGCAGCAGGATGTTCATCACGTCGGGATGGGCCTTTTCGATCTCGTCAAACAGCACCACGGAGTAGGGCTTTCTGCGGATCTTCTCCGTCAGCTGTCCCGCATCGTC
The DNA here is from genome assembly GCA_045544855.1 of Eubacteriales bacterium. GTDB lineage: Bacteria > Bacillota > Clostridia > Oscillospirales > CAG-382 > Coliplasma. The sequence continues at coordinate 46,291 of JAZPZV010000023.1, forward strand.
GTAGCCGATATACCCGGGAGGAGAGCCGATGATCCTGGAGACGGCGTATTTTTCCATATATTCGCTCATGTCCAGACGGATGAGCGCATCGGGGGAATCAAAGAGATACTCCGCCAGATCCTTTACCAGCTGGGTCTTGCCCACGCCGGTACTGCCGGCAAAGATAAAGGAAACGGGCTTCTTTTTGTAGGAGATCCCCGCGCGGGAACGGCGGATGGCACGGGACACCTTGTCGATGGCTTCGTCCTGCCCCACGATGTGACTGCGGAGGGTAGCTCCCAGAGATTCCAGCTTTTTAAAATCGTTTTCGCCGATGGAGGAGGCGGGGATCCCCGTCCAGACCTCGATGACACCGGCAAGATCCTCCACGGTGAGGGCCAATTTATCCCGTTCCGCAGAAAGCTGATCGAAGCGCTGATCCTTCTGGAGCTTTTCCGTTTTCAATTCCGCCAAGCGGGCGTAGTCCTCCTCGCCCATCATCTCCTTGGCCTCCAGATCGGATTGCTTCTTTTCCAAAGCCTTGATCTCGTCTGCCAAAGAGTTCAGCTCGTTGATGATGGGGGAGTGCATGGACACGTTGGCGCAGGCCTCGTCCATCAGGTCGATGGCTTTGTCCGGCAGGAAACGGTCGTTGATATACCGTTCGGAAAGCTGTACCATGCGGCGGACGATGTGGTCGGAAATGCGGATGCCGTGGTACTTTTCGTAGTAGGTGCGGATGCCCTTCAAGATCTCAACGGCATCCTCCACGGAGGGCTCGTTGATCATCACGGGCTGGAAACGGCGCTCCAAAGCGGCGTCGTGCTCGATATACTTACGGTATTCCGTCAAGGTGGTGGCGCCGATGATCTGCACCTCCCCTCTGGAGAGGGCGGGCTTTAAGATGTTGGCGGCGTTCATTCCGCCCTCGGCGTTCCCCGCTCCCACGATGGAGTGGATCTCGTCGATGACCAGAATGATGTTGCCGTTTTCCTTCACCTCGTCGATGAGGCCCTTCATGCGGTTTTCAAACTGCCCGCGGAACTGCGTGCCCGCAACGATGGCGGTCATATCCACCAGAAAGACTTCTTTGTTCTTTAATTTATAAGGCACGTTCCCCGCCGCAATGCGCAAGGCAAGTGCTTCCGCAACGGCGGTCTTGCCCACGCCGGGCTCGCCGATGAGGCAGGGGTTGTTCTTCTGCCGTCTGCAAAGGATCTGGGTCACACGCTCCAATTCCGTGTCGCGGCCTACGATGCGGTCCAGCTTCCCTTCACGGGCGCGGGTGGTGAGATCGATGCAGAAGGCATCCAGACATTTATGCTTGGGGCGCTTTCCCTCAGGCTGCTTTTTGCCTGCGGGATTCTTTTCGTTTTCCTCGGGCTTTCGGGACGCAGGCTTCTGCTCTCCGAACACGGCGTTCAGGTCGATGGCAGGGGCACGGCCCTCGTCTTCGTCGCCGTCAAGCTCTGCGGGCAGAAGGGATTCCAGCTCCCCGGACATGCTTTCCAAGTCCTCGTCGGAAATGCCCATCTGCTTGAGAATATCGTCCACGGGCTTCAGCCCGATCTCTTTTGCACACTTGATGCAATAGCCCTCCTGGGTGGCCTTGCCCGCCGTTTCCTTGGTGACGAAGATCACCGCGGGACGGATCTGACAGCGGGTACATTTTTTCAGGATCATTCCTTGTTTCTCCTCATGTTCTCAAAATGTTTGATCCCGTAAAGTCCGCGGAAGATCTTTACGTAATACATGATCAGCGCGAACAGAATGGTAACGATCAGCAACCCGCAGAGAATAGCGTTCAGCACGGCGTTGTGAGGATACAGGATCATGGTAATGGTCAATACGAAGATCACGGCAGTGGCAAGCTTTCCGTACCAGAAAGATGCCACTACGCTGTGCTTTGCCCGCAGGACGATAATGGCGCCTACCATCATGGTCAGCTCCTTCAAGGAGAAGAGGATGAGAAGCACCAAGGGGATGATAAACATATCATCGTCCTTGAAATCAATGGTCAAGCAAAGCAAAACGGTAAATTGCATAAGCTTATCCGCCACGGGGTCGAGGATCTTGCCCACGTTGGTGATCCAGTTGTTCCGTCTTGCCAGGTAACCGTCCAGCACGTCCGTTGCGGAGGCAAAGAAGAATACGCCTGCCGCCGCCATGCGGTTTCCCTGCCAGAATACCCACACGAAGACGGGAATACAAAGCAAACGGATCACGGATAAGATGTTGGGAATTTGTTTTTTCATGGTTTATGTGCCCCTTAAGTTATACGTCTATGGGTTGGAAAAATTGTCAGAACAGGAATTTCAGAATTTGGATCGCATCAAAGAGGCGGAACAGAATGGTTTCTTCGGGGTCCAAAGAAGCGAAAAGGTCCCAACCGATGGCGGTTGCCACGGTGGCGATCACGCTGACCACGGCGCAGAAGATGAGCACCCGCACGAAGGCCAGCAACACGCCCAACAGGAGGCCCAGCAGGGTGTTGAAGGTGCGGATAACGGGGATCTTTTCCACAATGCCGGTGAGCAGCTTTCCAAAGAGCTTAAGCAACAAAACGGTTCCGAAGAACAAGATCAGCGTGGAGAGGGCTCTCATCACCAACGAGGTGACGGGATCGGCTATGTAGTTTACGATCTTCTTCTGCAGCTTATCCTCTTCCTCGGCAAGGTGATCCTCCACCCACTCGGAAAAATCCTCGGTATCGACGCCCAGGGTATCCATGGCGGAATACAAAGCGCTGTCGGAGTCCTGTGCCAATTCGGTGATGCTGGTCTTTTCCGTCAGCCCTTCCACAAAGTTTTCCACGCCGCCGTAGACCGCATCCCCCAACGGAGTGGAGACCAGTGCGCCGGCCAGCAGGCCGGTAAAGCAAGCTACCACGATCAAAGCGATCAAAGAGCTTGCGGCGGAAACCACGGTCTTGATAAAGCCGCGCTTTGCAGCCATCACGATGGTCATGACCGCAATGACGAGAATGATAAGATCAACGAGAATGTTCATAAGATTCCTCCTTGCTTGTAACAGTCAATCTGTACGTTAAGTTTTTTTCAAAAATAACGGGAGTGCCGTCATCGTCAAACAGTAATTGGGCCGCTTCCTCTCTGGCAGGGTAAACGACGGGCTCTTCCCCGGAAAGAACGGTGAGCTTATCGGCGGAGAGCAGATACAGGGTGTCCTCGTGATACCGCAGGTCGATGGGGATCCCCTCGCAGGGGGTGTGGACGACCGTCTTGCCTTCGCTGTTGTACACCGTCAGCGTCACGCCGTCGGAAAGTCCTTTTCCCGTGGTGATCAACGCCAGGACTCCGTTCCCGAAGCGGCAGTTGGCAAGACCCGCCCCCTCTACGGAAAGGGTCTCCGTGGGGGTGTTGCTTTCCCCGTCGTAGAACCGCACCGCAGAGCCGGTGAGCACCGCGTAATCCCCGTTTTCCATGTAGCCTACCATCAGGGGAAGCTCCCCCGTGTAGGTGGCGGAAAACAGCGGGTCTTCCTCCTTTACGGAATAGACCTGCAGCAGGGTGCGGAGGTAACCGCCTCCCGCCTCGTGGCCCAAGGCCAGGAATCTGCTTCCGTCGGGGGAAAGGGCGATGTAATCGATGTAGGTGTTGCTCAGCAGACGCTTATAGATCTGCCGTGCGTAGGCGTCGTAAACGTAAATGGCACTGCGGTAGTTCTTTTCCGCGGTGATCACGGCGAAGTGACCGGAATCCACGGCGGAAAAGCCGTAGATGGGATAATCCATGGAAAGGCGTGCCAATTGGGAGTAGGAATTGAACATCCGCACCTCGTTGCCCCCCAGATCGTAAGCAAAGATGTTCTGGGTGGTGGCCACCAAGCGGGGATCCTCCATGCGGAAGCTTTCGGAGAACATCTTGTTCCCCACCGTGCCCGCTTCACGGCTGTATACCGTAAGCCCGTCGGTGTTCAGCACCGCAAGGTCGCCCTTGAACAAAGCGCCTCGGTTGGACTCTCCGTAATCGTAGCGGACCTCCGCCGTCTCGGAAACGTCAACCTCCGTCAGATCCAGAAATTTCAACATATAGCGGAAATTTTCTGCGGTAAGCACGTCCCCGTGGGCGGCAAAGCCGTACACCACGAAAAGCACCGTCAAAAGCAGACAGATATACCGCAGGTGGGATACCCGCCGTGCTTTCTTCTCGTAATACTGTTCCACGGTGGGCGTTTCCGTATTCTTTTTTTGCTTTTTGCGGTCGGTAAAAATGGAAAACGCAGACACAAAAACACTCCGTAGAAATCAGATGGCGTTAGTAAAACACTTTCTCCAGACAAAGTCCCGTGGGGGGCATGGTACGACCCGCCGCACTGCGGTCCTTGGCTTCCAGAATGGAAGCGGGGGTCCCTGCCAATACTCCGTCGTGAAGATCCAGCACGGTACCCACCAGAATGCGCACCATGTTGTATAAGAATCCGTCGGCAGATACGGTAAACAGCACCGTATCACCCTCTCGTTTGCAGGAAAACTCGTAAACCGTTCGCAAGGTATCCTCAATGTCGCTGCCCGCCGCCATGAAGGAGCGGAAATCATGCTTCCCCGTAAAGGATTTGCAAAGGGCGTCGCAAGCCGTTTCGTCAATAGGCTTCTGCCAAAGAGAAGCGGTCTGTGCGGTAAAGGGGTCTTTCACACGGGAATTGCGGATACGGTAGACGTATTCCTTTCCCTTGGCGTCGTAGCGGGGGTGAAATTCCGTGGGGACCTCCCACGCCTCCAGCACGGAGATGTCCTCCGGCAGGCGACTGCCCAACGCCAGGGGGATCTTTTCCGTGGGAATGCTTGGGGGGATGCCCTCCGCCTTACACACGAAACCTCTGGCGTGGACTCCTGCATCGGTGCGGGAACAGCCCGTAACGGTGCCGCGAGTGCCGAAGGCGGCCTCCATGGCATCCTGCAAAGCTTCCTGCACACTTTTGCCGTTTTTCTGCACCTGCCAGCCGCAGTAACGGGTGCCCAGATAGGCGATCCTCAAGGCCGCCGTCATAAAGCAAAGGCTCCCAGGGTGAAGGACAGATAGTGATTCATAAAGGGGACTGCCACGCAAAGGGCGATAAACAACAGCAGGAACAGGTAATCGGAGGGGCGGCTCTTCATCACCTTCAGCTTGGTGCGTCCGTCGCCGCCGCGGTAGCAACGGCATTCCATGGCCTCCGCCAGCTCATCCGCTCTGCGGAAGGCAGAGACGAACAGGGGGATCAGCACGGGGATCAAGGCCTTGGCCTTCTTGATCAGGCCGCCGTCGTCAAAATCCGCACCTCTGGCTTTTTGAGCGGAGATGATCTTATCCGTCTCCTCGATAAGGGTGGGGATGAAGCGCAAGGCGATGGTCATCATCATGGCGAACTCGTGGACGGGCACGCGGATCTTACGCAAAGGACCGAAGAGAGATTCAATGGCATCCGTCAGTGCCAAGGGGCTGGTGGTGTAGGACAGGAGAATGCTGCTCCCCGCCACCAGACAGATCAGGCGGATCATCATAAACACCGCAGTGCGGATGCCTTCGGGGTAGATGGTAATGATCCACCACTCTACCAAAGGCGTCTCCCCGGTGGTGAAAAACAGGTTGATGGCTCCCGTGAACAACAGCACGAAGAATACGGGCTTCAAGGAGCCAAGCAACACGGAAAAGCGAATGCGGGAGGAAACGGCCAGCGCAACCGTCACTCCAAGGACCAAAGCCATGGAGGCGGCGTTCTGCGCCAACAGCGCAAAGACCATAAAGATCACCAGCACCACCAGCTTGATGCGGGGATCGGCCTTGTGCAAAAAGGAATTCCCGGGGAAAAACTGGCCCAGGGTCACGTCTTTCAGCATTCCAGCATCCTTTCCAACTGCTTCTTGGCGTAGTTCACGGTGTAGATATCCGTGCTTGCGCAAAGGGAGCGCTTTTTCAGCTCGATAAACAGTTTGGTGATCTGGGGCAGGTCAAGGGAGGCATCGAACAGCTTTTCAGCCTGCCCGAACACCTCTTCCACCGTGCCGTAAAGATAGACCTCGCCGCGATTCAATACCAGAATACGGTCGGCGTACTTGGCTACCTCTTCCATGCTGTGGGAAATAAGGAGCAGGGTCGCCCCCAAACGGTCCTTGTATTCCATAAGACCGCCGAAGATCTCTTCTCTGCCCTTGGGGTCCAGCCCTGCGGCGGGTTCGTCCAGCACCAGGACCTCCGGCTCCATGGCAACCACGCCCGCAATAGCGGCACGGCGCTTCTGTCCGCCGGAAAGCTCAAAGGGGCTTCTTCTCAATTCCCCTTCGGAAAGGCCGCAGAAACGGGCGGCATCCTCCACACGGCGGGAGATCTCATCTTCTGTCAGCCCCATATTACCGGGACCGTATGCAATGTCCTTGCGGACGGTTTCTTCAAACAATTGGTATTCGGGGTATTGGAACACCAGCCCCACACGGGAGCGGATCTTCCGCATCTCCTTGGGCTTGGCGTAGATGCTTTCTCCCCCCAGCAAAATATCCCCGGAGGTGGGGTTGCGAAGCCCGTTGAGCAGGGTGGCAAGGGTGCTTTTCCCCGAGCCGGTATGGCCGATGATGCCGATGACCTCCCCCTTGGGGAAGGAAACGGAAACGTTCTTCAAGGCCTCCTTGCGGAAGGGCGTGCCCTCGCCGTAGACCACGGAGACGTTTTTCACCTCCAAGGCCGCAGGCTTTTCCTCGTGACCCGCCGCTTCCTTGGGGGTGGCGGGGAAAACGTTCTTGGGCAATACCTTCTCCAGCTCCTCGGCCGCCTCCATGGTGTGGAGGATCCCCTTGGGGAAGGGGTGGCCATCCTTGGTCATCAGGTGCAAAAGCTCGGTGACCTGGGGGACGGAGAGGGAGACGTTTTTCAATTCCTCTACGTTGGAGAAGATCTCACGGGGGGCGCCGTCCATGAGGATGCGGCCGTGATCCAGCACCACCACGCGGTCTGCCTCGATGGCCTCCGCCATGTAGTGGGTGATGGTGATCACGGTGATCTGCTTTTCCTTGTTCAGCTTCTTCATGGCCGCCATGATCTCCCGCCTGCCGTTGGGGTCAAGCATGGCGGTGGCTTCGTCGAAAATAATGCAATCGGGACCCATGGCAAGAACTCCCGCAATGGCGATCCTTTGCTTTTGTCCGCCGGAAAGCTTGCTTGTGGCGTGGTGGGCGTATTCCGTCATGGAGACGGTGGCCAGGGCCTCGTCCACACGGCGGCGGATGACCTCACGCTTGTAGCCCAGGTTTTCGGGAGCAAAGGCCACGTCCTCTTCCACCACACCCGCAACCAGCTGGTTATCGGGGTTCTGGAAGATCATGCCGCATTTTTCCCGCAGCTTCCACAGGGATTCCTCGTCGTCGGTGGGCAGACCCGCCACGGTGATCTTCCCCGCAGAGGGCTGTAAGATCCCGCAGATCAGCTTGGCAAGGGTGGATTTTCCGCTGCCGTTGTGCCCAAGCACGGCGGTATAGCTCCCTTTTTCGAAGGAAAGGGTCACGTCGTTTAAAACGGGCAGATCGCTTCCCTCGTAAAAGAAAGTTAAATTTTGAATATCGATAAAACTCATAATTGCGTCATTCTTAAAAAGGGAAAAGTTTTGAGGTTTCTTAAGGAACTTTTTCAAAAGTTCCTTAAGCGGGTGAAGGGCAGCGCCCTTCGTAAACTTTCAAGCGGGAGCGTAGCGTCACCTTGTCCATCTGCTCGCGGCGCCGCAAGGGAGAGGGATCCCGCTGGCTACCACAGGCAAGCCCAATTCATCGCTGACCACCTTGCCGCCGAACCGCTTCATGTGGCGGTTCAACACGTAGCCGTTGGTGGAGGGGGAAAGTCCTGTGGTGTAAGAGTTCAGGATCACGAACAGGGGGTCGTCGGACAGAACGCCGCAAACCAGCTCTACCAGCCCGTCCAGACTTTCCTCAATGACCCAGCGTTCTCCGCCGGGACCTCTGCCGAAGGAGGGCGGGTCCAGGATCACCGCATCGTAGCGGTTGCCTCTGCGGATCTCCCGCTGAACGAACTTGGCGCAGTCGTCCACGATGTAGCGGATACGGTCTGCGGGAATGCCGGACAAGGCCGCGTTCTGCTTGGCTCTTGCCACCATGCCCTTGGAGGCATCCACGTGGCAGACGAAGGCGCCCGCCTTGGCCGCCGCCACGGAAGCACCGCCGGTGTAGGCAAACAGGTTCAACAGCTTGATCTCTCTGCCTGCGTTCTTGATGAGCTCGGAGAACCAATCCCAGTTGGCCGCCTGCTCGGGGAACAGCCCCGTGTGCTTGAAGCCCATGGGGGAAAGAAGGAACTTCAAGTCCCCGTAGGAGACTACCCATTCCTCGGGAATGTCTTTCTTGACCCATTCGCCGCCGCCCTTGTTACTGCGGCGGTAGATGCCCCCGGCCTTTTTCCATTCCGGGCGCTTTTTGTCCCCGCCCCAAATGATCTGGGGGTCGGGACGGATGAGGATGTGGTCTCCCCATTTTTCCAGCCGTTCGCCGTCCGCGGCGTCCAGCAGGGTATATTCTTTCCAGTTTTCTGCAACAAACATCAGTTTTCCTCGTCGTTTTCAAAGGAGAGTTGTTCCGCCGCGCCGTAAACCTGCTCCGGGTAGGGCACGCCGATGTGGCGGTAAGCTCCCGCCGTGGCCATTCTGCCCCGGGGGGTGCGGTTCAGGAAGCCCAACTGCATGAGATAGGGCTCGTAAACGTCCTCGATGGTGACTGCCGCCTCGCCGGTGACAGCCGCCAGGGTGTCCAGCCCTACGGGGCCGCCGCCGAAGTGGCGGATGATAGCGTCCAGCATTTTGCGGTCCACCGCGTCCAGACCCAATTCGTCCACCTCCATGGCCCGCAGGGCAATGTCGGCGATCTCTCTGTCGATGGTGCCGTCTCCCTTCACCGCCGCAAAGTCACGGACACGCTTCAAAAAGCGGTTGGCGATACGGGGCGTGCCTCTGGAACGCTTGGCGATCTCCAAAGCACCCTCGGGGAGGATGGGCGTGTCCAAAATGCCCGAAGAACGGGTGACGATCCGGGCAAGCTCCTCCGGGGGATACAGCTCCAAGCGGAAGGTCATGCCGAAACGGTCACGGAGAGGGGCGGACAACTGCCCCGCTCTGGTGGTGGCACCGATGAGGGTAAAGGGCTTCAAGGGGATGCGGATGGAACGGGCGGAGGGTCCCTTGCCCATCATAAGATCCAGGCAATAGTCCTCCATGGCGGGGTAGAGCACCTCCTCCACCTGCTTGGGGAGACGGTGGATCTCGTCGATAAACAGAATGTCGTTCCGTTCCAGGGTGGTCAGCAGCGCCGCCAGATCCCCCGCCTTTGCAATGGCAGGGCCGGAGGTGATCTTCAGATTGACCCCCAATTCCGAGGCGATGATGCAGGACAGCGTGGTCTTACCCAGACCGGGAGGGCCAAAGAGCAATACGTGATCCAAAGCCTCCTGTCTTGCGGTGGCGGCCTGGATGTAGACCTCTAAGTTGGCCTTCAGCTTTTCCTGCCCCACGTATTCCGATAAGGTCTTGGGGCGTAAGGACAGCTCTGTTTCCGTGTCCTCCGAGATATATTCCGATGCGGTAAAACGGCTTTCAAAATCGAAGTCGTCGTTCCCGTAGGTAGGCACTTTCGTGTTAATGGGCATGGCAAATTACCGTTCCTTGTTCACTTATCGTTTGGAGGCCAAGATCCGTAAGGTCTCCGCAATCATTTCTTCCAAGGGCAGGGAAGGGGAGACGGAACGCATAGCGTCACGGATCTGCTCTCTGGAGAAGCCGTACAGGGTCAGGGTGTCGATGACCCGGGAGGCGTTTGCACCGCCGCTGACACCGGGAACGTCCGAGGTCACGGGCAGGCCGTCCGCCACCTTGTCCTTCAGCTCCAAGATCACCCTCTGGGCGGTCTTGTTTCCCACGCCGGGGGCACGGGCGATGGCCTTGTAGTCCCCGTCGGCACAGGCACGGATGAATTCCTCGATGGTCAGCACCGAAAGGATGGCGCCCGCTCCCTTGGGTCCTATGCCGGAAACGGAGATCAGCTTGCGGAACAGCTCCAATTCCTCCTCCGTGGCAAAGCCGTAAAGGTCTGCCGCATCCTCCCGCAAAGTCAAATGGGTGTAAAGCAGAGCCTCCTTCTTCAGCTTGGAGGACAAGGCCGCAAAGGTAGAGGCGGGGATGTTCAGCTTATACCCCACGCCGCCGCAATCCAGAACGGCAAACTCGTTTTGCAGGACGGTCAACGTCCCTCTCAGATAATAAAACATACCGATGTATCTCCGTTTTAATACTTATGCATGGCGGTGCTTCCGTGGCAAATGGCGATAGCGATGGCATCCGCCGCATCGTCGGGCTTGGGAGTTTCCTTCATGTGGAGGTATTGCCGCACCATGTACATTACCTGCTGTTTTTCCGCCCTGCCGTAGCCCACCACGGCGGACTTCACCTGCAAGGGGGTGTATTCGTAAATGGGCAGGCGAGCCTTGTTGGCGGCCAGCAGGATCACGCCTCTTGCCTGTGCCACGTCCACGGCGGTCTTCTGGTTGTTGTTGAAGAACAGCTCCTCTACGGACATACAGTCGGGGCGGTGGCGGGCGATCAGCTCCGTCATGCCGTCGTAGATCTCCGAAAGCCGATCCTCCAAAAGGGTGTGAGCGGGGGTGGTGATACAGCCGTATTCCAAACAGCGGAAATTCCCGCTGACACACTCCACCACGCCGTAGCCCACAATGGCCACACCGGGGTCGATGCCCAAAATCACCATGCCTTACCTCCCGCATTTTCAACAACCGTCGGCTCGGGGCAAAATGCCCCCTATAATTCTGTTATTATATCATATAATGATAGTTTCGTCAAGAAGAAAGGTCGCAAAAATGCCGTATATTTTGTGAATTTTTCGTTTTGTTTTTTTGCGCTTCCGAAAAAAATGTCCCGCAGGAAAAAATTTTCCTTGACAAACGTCGAAATTTGTGGCATAATGTTGCGGATCGCGGACGACTGCGACCTAACACATAAGGAGTAAACCGCCATGTCGACTTTAAAACGGACAGCAGTGCTGTTTTTGACCCTTGCCCTTCTGGTGACGGGAGTGTGGACGTTTGGTATGACCGCTTTTGCGGCGGAGCATATTCTGGACGCCGAGGAAGCCCACGGCAGTGATTATACCGATTCACCCGCTCTGGCCGCCGCATTGGATGCCATTTTTGCCGGAGATATCGACCTTTACAAGAACTATTCCTGCACCAAGGAGAAGGAGGCGGCTCTGGGTTCCTCCCATCTTACCGATAAGAACCAGTATTACATCACCTGTCCCGCCACCGGCGGCGTGATCTCCGGCTGGCAGTGCTACATTTACGCCAACGCGGTGTATAACAAGCTGTTCGGCGAGTACGTTCGCCACGGCGACCATGCGTTTTTGTATTCCGAGGTGGTCATGGGCGGGGGCGCCAAGACGGTGTCCTACGAGGATTTTGTGGAAGCGGGTGTCCGTTGCGGAGCGTATATGCGCACCACCGCCAACAAAAACGGCTCCTATAACAGCTCCTACGCCCATTCCTTGATCATCCTTTCCTACGACGAAGAGACTATTACCTACTTGGACGGCAATTCCGATGGCAGAGGTCTGGTGCGGATCAACGTCCGTACCTGGGAGGATTTCAACTACGTCAACCTCACCCGCAAGAGCCGCCGTGTGAACCACATCGTTCAGCCCACCGAAGCGTATTTTGAAAGCCTGTATCCCACCCCCGCAGAGGACGTGATGCTTGGGGACGTGAACGGCGACGAGGAAGTGAATGCGGTGGATTACATGATGGTCAAGCGTTCCGTGCTGGGGAAATACGAGCTGGACAAGACCCAGAAGTATGCCGCCGACGTGAACGAAAACGGCAGGGTGGATGCCACCGATTACGCCATGGTCAAGCGCCACGTTCTGGGCACGTACCGGATTCCCGAGGATTAAACGAATACCTTTTGCCCCGACGGCTTTTGTCGGGGCTTTTTTGTCCCGCCGGGTAATTGAAAAACCGCGGAGACAAAAGATTTTTCTTGATTTTGCTTTGGAATGTGGTATACTGTAGCCAAAGAGAGAAAAGGCAGGTCTTTTATGGAACACGTCACCATCGGAAAACAATACGGAGAGGGAAAGATCGTTTATGCGGAATGTGCGGTAAACGGCGACCTTTCCCGGGTGGACATCAAGGGGAAGAGCTTCCTGTTGGTGTGCCTTTCCGAGGGGGATCTGCGGTTTTCCGTGGGAGGCAGGACCTACGTGGGGAACGCCCCCTGCTTTTTGTGCTTTGACGAGGGGGAAGACCCCGTTTTTGAAAATACTACAGGGGCAAGATACGCCTGTATTTGGTTCCATCCCCTGTTTTTGAACGTGAACATGACTCTTTCCCGCATCCGCTCTGTGGACTACGAGGACATGGCCTCCGTCCACGACCTGTTCCTGCTTCGTCCTTTTCTGGACGGGGGCTATATCGTCCCCGCCACTGCGGAACGGCTGGCAAGCGCGGAGCACGCCTGCCGCTGTATGGAGCGGGAGCTGAGGGAACAGCGGGATTGGTATTGGTCCTGCCGCAGCCGCAGCTATTTTATGGAGCTGCTGATCGGCTTGGAGCGTGTCTACGCAGAGGTGGGCTATCCCCACGTTGCCAACGAGCCCTACGGGGAAACCGCGGGGGAGGCGGATCTTTTGCAGGACGCCATTCTTTATCTGGAAGGCCATTTTGCCGAGGATCTGACCATTCGGGATGTCTGCACCCGTTTGGGAGTAAGTCGTTCCACCCTCACTGCCGCCTTCCGCAAGGGGAGGAATACCACGGTGATGGAGTATCTCATGGCCTTCCGTGTGAGGGTGGCAAAAAAGCACCTTGCCTTCACCGAGATCCCCCACAAGGAGATCGCCTTCCGTTGCGGATTCAAGACCGTCCAGCACTTTTCCCGCGTGTTCAAACAGCACACCGGCCAGACCCCGGGGGAATTTCGCAGGAATGCGGTGCAGAAACGAAAGGATGAAATCAAATGAAAAGAATTTTTGCCATGGCTTTATGCCTTTTGCTGTTGCTTTCGGCGGTGCCCTTCCGGGCGGAGGCCGCAGGGTATGAGGAGGAAGGAGACTTTCTCTACACGGTAAGCAACGGGCAGGCTCAATTGCGTTTGTATCAAGGAAACGATAAGGTCGTAGAGGTACCCGCCGAGTTGGGCGGCTGTTCGGTGGTCAGAATTGACACCTATGCCTTCAAGGAATCTTCCGCGGAGGAGGTCATCCTGCCGGAAGGGATCACCGATATTGGCGTCCAAGCCTTTGAGGATTGCGCTTCCTTGAAGAAGATCAACCTTCCCGAAGGGCTTTTGGACATCGGCATGGGGGCGTTCCTCCGTTGCAGTGCTTTGGAAGAGCCGGATTTTCCCTCCACCTTACGGTCTGTGGGCATGAGCGCCTTTCAGAAATGCGCCTCCTTGGAAGAGGTGGTGCTTCCCGAGGGGCTTTTATACCTGCAGTCCGGCGCTTTTCTCGGATGCACGGGGCTGCGAAAGGTCGTTTTGCCCTCCACCCTGCAGCTTCGGCTGACGGACAGCAGTTTGTTCCAGAGCTGTACCGCTTTGGAAGAAGTGATCCTGTCGGAAGGGTTCACCTTGATACCCTCCGCCGCGTTTGCGGGCTGTACTTCCTTGGCGAAGGTGGAGATACCCTCCACCGTGACCCGCATTGACACCCTTGCTTTTGAAAACTGTACCTCTTTGAATCGCTTGACACTTCCCGCTTCCTTGTCCACCGTGGGAGGGGGCATCCTGTCGGGGTGCGGCGAGGTGGAGATCGTTTTGGAAGAGGGCTCTCCCTTGACCTATGAAAACGGCGCCTTGTATAACGAAAGCGGCTTTTTGGTGTACGCAAGGGGGATGGAAGAGCTTCCTCCCCTGCAAAACGGCATCGAGAGCTATGCTTTTGCCGGTAACACGGTTTTGAAAACCGCCCATATTCCCGCAAGGGTCACGGCGGTGCGTTCTTACGCTTTTCGGAATTGCACAGCCTTGGAGGCGGCTACCGTTCCCTGGTCTGTGGAGGATCTGAACGGCACGTTCTGCGGATGCGAAAGCCTTTCCTCCGTGAACCTGTACCAGGGACTGGAGATCATCGGGGCGCAGACCTTTGCAGGGTGTAAGAATCTGACGGAGATCCGTCTGCCCGAGGGGCTTTTGACCATCGGCCTCCGTGCTTTTGCGGAGTCGGGGCTGACCTCTGTGTATATTCCCGATACCGTTACCCGGATCGAGCAGGAAGCCTTTCTGGATTGCCCCAACCTGACCCGTATCGAATGCGGTGCCTCGGAAAAGCCGAAGGGATGGAGCGACGCTTGGGCACCCGAAGGGGTGGAGATCGTCTGGGGCGTCTCCCGCGAGGAGGACCCCGCCTTTACCGTCAAAAAACAGGACGGATATCTCTATCAGTTCCTGGGGGAGGAAGCCGTTCTTTTGGGCTACGAGGGGACTGCAAAGGAGTTGAAGATCCCCGCTACCCTTGGGGGCAAGCCCGTGACGGAGATCTGGCAGAACGCCTTCAGTATGCTTGGCGACGTTCGCGGCGAGAGTATGGACAAGGTTGTGATCCCCGAGGGGGTAAAGCGGATCGGCGAAATGGCATTCTTTGAATGCGGTGAGTTGTCCTCCGTGGTGCTTCCCGACAGTCTGGAATTCATTGGGGAAGGGGCTTTTTACAGCTGTGCTTTGAGAAAAGTGAAGATCCCCGCCTCGGTTTCCGTGATTCCCGCAAATTGTTTTGCTCAGTGCCAGTGGATGACGGAGGTCGAGATCCCCGAAGGGGTCACCGAGATCCGTGAGGACGCTTTTTACAACAGTTCCTTGAAGGCGGTCTCTCTGCCCGCTTCGGTGACGGAGATCGATCCCACGGCTTTTTCACGGCTCCAGTTTTTGACATCCTTTACGGTTTCCTCCGAAAACCCCGTGTACAGCGGGTGGGAAAATTGCTTGCTGAAGGGAGACACCGTGGTGTTGGCAACGGGAGAATTCCCCCAGGAGTTTTCTCTTCCCGAGGGGGTGCGGGTGATCGGAGAAAACGCCTTTGCCTCTGCGGAATATCTGAAATCCGTGGTTCTTCCCTCCACTTTGGAGCGGATCGAGAACGGCGCTTTTTCCGCCTGCACCCGTTTGACCTGCATTGAGATCCCCGAGGGGGTGACCTACGTGGGGGACAGAGCGTTTTACAGTACCGAAGCTTTGGCAGAGGTGATCCTGCCGGAAAGCCTGACCCACATCGGAGACTCCGCTTTTGCGGGGGCGGCCTTGACCTCCGTCTACGTGCCCAAGGGCGTGACCTTCATCGGCAGAGAAGCCTTTGCCTACAACGATAACCTGACGGAATTGCTCTTCGGCGCCACGGAAAAGCAGGAGGGTTGGGACGAAACCCTGGCGTACCGTTGCCCCGTGTCGAATTCGGGCAATATGAAGCTTGGTGTGAAAAATCCCTACGCCTCCGAAGACCCCGAAGAAGACGCCGGCGGAGAGACCTCCGGGGAAGAAAGCTCGGAAGCCGCTTCCGAAGAACCCTCGGAAGAACCCTCGGCGGAAGCAAGCAGTGCAGTTTCCGTGCCTCCCGAAGAAGGAAAGTCCTTCCCGTGGGTTTGGGTGGTCCTCGCGGTGGCGGCGGTTGCCGCGGCAGTGTTGGTCGTGGTGAAAAAGAAAAATTAAGCAGATCGGTCGGACGGGATCTTCCTGCCCGACCTTTTTTTCGTGAAGGCGGGGCGTCTTACCGTTTCGCAAAAGGGGACTACGAACACGCAATGGGTAAGGGCGGGGATTTACGTTTTGCACCCCGTGCGGGGGATACGGTTTGATTTTCCACCGTTTTCGTTTCGTGCCCGTAGGGGTTGACGTCCACGGCAACCCGCATTGCGGGGGATGCGGTTTGGTTTTCCACCGATCTGCGCTCGTGTTCGTAGGGGTTGACGCCCACGGCAACCCGCATTGCGGGAGATGCGGTTTGGTTTTCCACCGATCTGCGCTCGGGTTCGTAGGGGTTGACGCCCACGGCAACCCGCATTGCGGGGGATACGGTTTGATTTTCCATCGTTTTCGTTTCGTGTCCGTAGGGGTTGACATCCACGGCAACCCGCATTGCGGGGGAGGCGGGTTGATTATCCATCGTTCTTGTTTCGTGTCCGTAGGGGTTGACGTCCACGGCAACCCGCATTGCGGGGGATGTGGTTTGATTTTCCACCGATCTGCGCTCGGGTTCGTAGGGGTTGACGTCCACGGCAACCCGCATTGCGGGAGAGGCGGTTTGATTCTTCGCCGTTCTTGTTTCGTGCTTACGGTTTCTCCCGAGCGTGTGGCAAAGATTTCCCGCCTGTGAGCCGTTTTTCCGCCGAACCGATCCGTTTTTTCGATTTTATGGAATGAAAAACGAATTTTGCTAAGGATTTCCGCCACTTTTCGGCAGAAAAATCCGCCGTTTCCACTTGACAAAGAAAAGGGGAAGTAGTATAATGAGACCCGTAAAGAAAGATTCTGTCGAACGGCCTCGGTTGCGTGGTCGCTTTTTGTGCGTAACGGGTTGGGCGGCAGAGCCACGGTTTCTGAAAAACATTATGCAGGAGGATAAGCAAATGGCACTTACCCAGGAACAAATCGCAAGCAAGACGGAAGACCTGAAAGCTTACATTGCTGCGCATAAGGACATCGACGGCCCTCTCATGCCGATCATGCAGTACGCGCAGGAGTCTTTCAGCTACCTGTCTATGGAAACGATGACGCTCATCGCCGATTCGTTGGGCATCCCCGTTACCGACGTTTACGGTATCGCAACCTTCTACGCACAGTTCTCTCTCAAACCCAAGGGTGACTACGTTATCCAGGTTTGCCAGGGTACTGCATGCTACGTTAAGGGCGCGGCAGCCGTATTGGACGAGGTGAAGGACATTCTCGGCATCCAGTCCGGTGAGACCACGGAGGACGGCAAGTTCTCTATTCAGGATACCCGCTGCCTCGGCTGCTGCGGTCTGGCTCCCGTTATGACCGTCAACGCCGACGTTTACGGCCGTATCACCCCCGACGACGTCAAGGGCATTCTGGAAAAGTATTGATCTTTTCACGGAAAAATGCGATTTCTAAAAATTACAGGAAGGGTTTAATTGTATGAATCTTGAACAACTTGCTCAAATTCGTGAAGCAGGCCGTGCGACCGTAGAGCTGCGTAAGGCTACCGGTATCCCCGGCACCGGCATGCATCACATCATGATCTGCGGCGGTACCGGTTGTGCTTCTGCAGGCTCCAATAAACTGAAGGACATTTTCGAGTCCGAGGCAGAGCGTCTCGGCATCGGCGATCAGATCAAGGTAGTTCTCACCGGCTGCTTCGGTCTGTGTGCGCTGGGCCCCATCGTCATCGTTTACCCTGAAGGCACCTTCTACAGCCAGGTTCAGGCTGAGGACGTTCCCGAGATCGTGGAAAGCCACCTGAAGGGCGGCGTTCCGGTTGCCCGTCTGGTATACGAGGACATCGGTGATCTGAAGCTGGAGGAGGGCCACTCTCCCACGCTGTTCGACACCACCTTCTATCACAAGCAGGTTCGTCTGGCGCTCCGTAACTGCGGCGCCATCAACCCCGAGGATATCAACGAGTACATCGCAGTAGAGGGCTACCAGGCTCTTGCAAAGGCACTTACCGAGATGACTCCCGACGAAGTCATCCAGACCGTGTTGGATTCCGGTTTGCGCGGCAGAGGCGGCGCAGGCTTCCCCACCGGCAGAAAGTGGATGTTCGCAAAGGGTCCCGCTCCCAAGAAGTACGTTGTATGTAACGCCGACGAGGGCGACCCCGGTGCCTTCATGGACCGTTCCATTCTGGAGGGCGACCCCCACACCGTTATCGAGGCTATGGCCATCGCAGGCTACGCCATCGGTGCAGACGAGGGTTACGTATACGTTCGTGCAGAGTACCCCATCGCAGTCAGACGTTTGCAGAAGGCCATCGATCAGGCCCGCGAGGTAGGTCTGCTGGGTAAGAACATTCTGGGTACCGGCTTCAACTTCGATATGCAGATCCGTCTGGGCGCAGGCGCATTCGTCTGCGGCGAGGAGACCGCACTGCTGACCTCTATCGAGGGCAACCGCGGCGAACCCCGTCCCCGTCCTCCCTTCCCCGCAGTGAAGGGTCTGTTCGGCAAGCCCACCGTTATCAACAACGTTGAGACCTACGCCAACATCTGCCAGATCATCCGTAAGGGTGCAGACTGGTTCAAGGCTACCGGCACCGAGACCTCTACCGGCACCAAGGTATTCGCTCTGGGCGGTAAGATCAAGCACACCGGTCTGGTAGAAGTTCCCATGGGTATCACCCTCCGCGAGATCATCTACGATATCGGTGGCGGTATCCCCAACGGCAAGAAGTTTAAGGCGGCTCAGACCGGTGGTCCTTCCGGCGGCTGTATCCCCGCTATCAATCTGGACACTCCCGTTGACTTCAACTCTCTGATGGCCATCGGCTCCATGATGGGCTCCGGCGGTATGATCATCATGGACGAAGACAACTGTATGGTTGACATCGCTAAGTTCTTCCTGGAATTCACCGTTGACGAATCCTGCGGTAAGTGCGTTCCCTGCCGTCTGGGTACCAGAAGAATGCTGGACATCCTGACCCGTATCACCGAGGGTGAAGGTCAGGACGGCGATATCGAGAAGCTGGAAGCTCTGGCAGAGGATCTGAAGACCTCCGCGCTCTGCGCACTGGGTCAGACCGCTCCCAACCCCGTAGTTTCCACTCTCCGTTACTTCCGCGACGAGTACGAGGCTCACATCTACGAGAAGCGTTGCCCCGCAGGTGCATGTAAGGCCCTGCTGCAATACACCATCGATCCCGAGAAGTGCAAGGGCTGTTCCCTCTGCGCACGCAAGTGTCCCGCAGGCGCTATCACGGGCGAGATCAAGAAACCCTACACCATCGATCCTGCCAAGTGTATCAAGTGCGGCGTTTGCGAAGCTACTTGTAAGTTCGGCGCGATCAGCAAGAAATAAGGGGAGGAGAAACAGACATGGAAAATATGGTAACTCTGACCATCGACGGCGTACAGGTAACTGTTCCGTCTACTTATACCGTTCTTGATGCCGCAAGAGAAGCGGGCATCAACATTCCCACCCTTTGCTACCTGAAGGACGTAAACGCCATCGGCGCATGCCGTCTGTGCGTTGTTGAGATCCAGGGTGCAAGAGGTCTGCAGGCAGCCTGCGTTTCCCCCGTTGCAGAGGGACAGGTGGTTTGCACCAACAACGAGAAGCTGAGAAAGTCCAGAAAGACCAACCTGGAGCTGATCCTGTCCAACCACAACCGCGAGTGCACCTCCTGCGTACGTAGCGGCAACTGTGAGCTGCAGAAGCTCTGTCTGGAGTACGGCGTTGACGAGTACCGTTTCGACGGTTCTCTCTCCAGCGAGATGTACGACGACGTCAGCCCCTCTCTGGTGCGTGACAACTCCAAGTGTATCAACTGCCGCCGTTGCGTTGCGGCTTGTAAGAATATGCAGGGCATCGGTGCCATCGGCGTTTCCGGCAGAGGCTTCAAGGCTGAGGTCGGCTGCGTTTACGGCGAGAGCCTGGCAGACAGCCCCTGCGTATACTGCGGCCAGTGTATCCTGGCTTGCCCCGTTGGCGCTCTGAAGGAAAAGGACAGCATCCGGGACGTTTACGCCGCATTCGCTGCAGGCAAGCACGTTGTGGTTCAGCCCGCTCCCGCAGTCCGCGCTACCATCGGCGAGGAATTCGGCTATCCCGTTGGCACCTCCGTCACCGGTAAGCTGGCTACCGCTTTGCGCCGTCTGGGCTTCGCAAAGGTATTTGACACCGACTTCGGCGCAGACCTGACCATTATGGAAGAGGGCACCGAGCTTCTGGGCAGAATCCAGAACGGCGGCGCACTTCCCATGATCACCTCCTGCTCTCCCGGTTGGATCAACTACTGTGAGACCTTCTACCCCGAATTCATCCCCAACCTGTCTTCCTGCAAGTCTCCCCACGAGATGGAAGGCGCTATGATCAAGACCTACTACGCCGAGAAGGCAGGCATTGATCCCAAGGACATCTACGTTGTTTCCGTTATGCCCTGTACCGCTAAGAAGTACGAGGCACAGCGCCCCGAGCTGGGAAGCGGCGAGCTGAAGGACGTTGACGCGGTTCTCACCGTTCGTGAGCTGGCGAAGATGATCAAGAACGCAGGCATCGACTTCCGTCGTCTGCCCGATGGCGACTTTGATTCTCTCCTGGGCGAGTCCACCGGCGCAGCCGTTATCTTCGGCGCTACCGGCGGCGTTATGGAGGCTGCTCTCCGTACCGTTTACGAGAAGGTTACCGGCAAGGTTCTGGAAGACGTGAACTTCATGGCTGTCCGCGGCACCGAGGGTGTCAAGGAAGCCGAGATCGACCTGAACGGCACCAAGATCACCGTGGCTGTTGCCAACGGCACCAAGAATGCGGCCAAGGTTCTGGACGCTGTGAAGAACGGCGAGAAGAACTACACCTTCATCGAGGTCATGGGCTGTCCCGGCGGCTGTGTATGCGGCGGCGGCACTCCCATCGTCAACGCTACCGACAAGTCCTACATCGACCTGAAGGCTGAGCGTGCAAAGGCTCTGTACAACGAGGACGCTTCCAAGGCTGTCCGTAAGTCTCACGAGAACTCCGAAGTGAAGAAGATCTACGAGGAGTTCCTGGGCGAGCCCAACTCTCACAAGGCTCACGAGCTGCTGCATACCCACTACACCGCTCGTCCCAAGTACAGAAAGCACTAATTTTTCAAACAACAAAGCCCACTCGAAGGAGTGGGCTTTTTGTTACGCTTCCTCTTCCTCGGGGACGGAGTTTAAGATCACCCGTGTTCCCGTGGGGGAGATGCCGCTTTGCTGGTAGACGATCTCCACGATCTGGGCAAGCTCAGTCTCGCTGATCTCCGTGGTGTCCACTATGACACTGCACTGCTTCCCGGAGATCACCGCCACGCATTGGGGAATACCTTTTGCCAAGGCGAGGGTTTCAATATTGGCCTCCGCTTCCATGTCCTTCATAATTTGGGCGATCTGGGAAAGGGCGTTTTCCTTTTCGTCGGGCAGGGCGTCGGGGTTGTCGGCAATGCTTTGCAACACGGCAATGGCATCCTCCCGCACGGATTCACGGTTCAAAACCGTGACCGCCAGCAGATCCGAAGGATCCGTCACCGTGGGAGTCTCCTCGTCGGGGCTGTCTCCCGCACTTTGGTTCAAGTCCCCCACCAGAACGGAATTTCCCAGCACCTTACCGCTTTCCGATTCCGTGCCTCCCGCAGTGCCGTCGGTAAAGCTCCCCAGCAGGGCGCTGACGGTGATGGCTACCGCCACCAGCAGAACGCACCCGCCCACCAGAAAGGCTCGGGAGGCCAACAGCTTGGGAATATCCACCTTTTTGAGTTTTTCCTTAAGAGAATGCAAGGACTCCTTGATCTTCATAAATAGATCCCTCCGTATATGTTTATGTTTGAATGCTGATGGAGCTGCCCTCCAGCCCGAACAGGGCGGAAAGCAGGGAAGAGATGCGCAGGCAGGTGGAGGCGTCCGCCCCGGGGCAGACTACCGCCGCGCCACAGACCACGGGTTGTTTCTCTCTGATAAGAATGGGCACTTCGCCTCCGTCCTCCGTGGCCAGGACGATGGTTTTGTCCGTCTCCTTGCCCCCGGAATGCTCGTTGATATGCTGATCCGTGGCGTAAAGATATTCAAACCCGTAGGAAAGGGTGAGCACCACGGCACAGGAATCCACCCCTTCCATGCGGGAGATCAGATCCTCCACCTCGGCTTCCAAGGCCTCCCGATATTCCCGTGTGGGGGAGATGGTTTCCGTCGGGGAAGCCCCGCCGCCGTCGGGCAACAACAGCAGGATCACCCCCGCCGCCAAGGCCAACAGAATGCAGGGCAGTAAGCCCTTCCGCTTGGGATTTTTCAAGAATTCCGTAAGGTTCAAGGGACGTCTTCTCCTTTTTTGACGTAACAGGGAACACCGTAGGCCGCCTCCGCCCAAGCAGAGACCTCCCCCGCCTTCTCCCCGTCCTTTGGGGCAAGGGTGAGGTGCAGGGCCAAGACCACAGGTTCTTCCAAGGTCCAATCCATATCTATGCGCAGCTCCGTTGGGGTTATGCCTGTCCCTTGGGAAAGTTGCAAAGAGAGAATGCGGCAAAGCTCCGATTCCGCCTGCTTTTCCGCAAGGCCGTCCAAGGTGGCGGAGGAAGAGACCTCCGGCAGGGCGGGGGATTGGAGGTCTTCCCCGGGGAAGGAGAGGTCAAACTCCCGAAAGGGGGAGACGATGAGAAGGATACACAGCAAAGCGGCAAGGTAGCGGACGTATTTTTCCAGCCGTTCCCCCGCTACGGCGGTGCAGACCGCCCCCAGCAAAGAGCCGCAGAACAGCACGGTGAGGTAGTGCTTCATCAAAAGCCTCCTTTTTATACGGTCACCCCGGTCTTGATAAAGGTGGCGAGGTACAGCAGGGTAATGGCCTCCGTTCCCGCCAAAAGCCCCATGAGCACGTTCAGCGTGCCGCCCAGGTTTGCCAACAACTGACTTTCCTTTTCGCACCCCAACAGTCTTGCCAGCAGAGTGCACAGGGAAAGGAGCAGCCGATACACCGCCACACGGAGGAAGGGCGGGAGCAGAATGGCAAAGGTCACCGTCGTCCCTACCGCTCCCACCGTGCCCTTGATCACGGAAACACTGCCCGCAACCGTCCGTGCCGCATCCCCCAGCACGTTCCCCACCACGGGAATGAACACCCCCGAGGCGAAGCGTACCGTGCGGAAGAGAAAGCTGTCCGAGGCGGCGGAGACAGTGGTCTGGAGGGTGAGCATAAAGCCCAAAAGGGAAAACAGAAAGGCCAACAGCAAACCGGAGGTGTTACGGATCCAGGTGCCGATGGGGGCAAAATCCACCGTCCCTGGCAATGCGGCGGCAAACCCCACGGAGAAGGATACCTGCAAAAAGGGGAACAGCACCCCGGAGCAGATCAGGCTGATGGCGGTCAAAAACAGGGAAAACCCCAGGTTGGAAGCTCCTGCGGCGGCGGAGTTGCCCCCTGCGATCAGCAAGGAGGTGGAAACGGGAAGCAGGGCGGCAAGATATTCCGTAAAGGCGGAAAGAGCTTGTCCCGCATAGAGAAATACGTCCCGAAACAGCCCGTACACCACCCCCGAGACTGCCAGCACCGTCACGAAGGAGCAGGCCTCCGTCAGGGTGGAGGCGGGGGACAGGTGGCGCAGGGCGTGGAGCAGGGAGCAAAGGAGCAACACCCCCATCAATCCCCCGAAGGAGGCGGTGGCTTGGGAAAACAAGGACGGGACAGTTTCGGCGGCAATGCCCCACAGCTTGTCCCAAAGAACGATCTCCCGTTCTCCCGCAAGCTCCTCTTCCGTCACCGCAGGGTGGGAAAGGGTATCCGTCTCCACCGCCTCGGCAATGGATTCCTCCTGCCCCGTAAAGCCGCAAAGGCAAACCCAGAGCAGGGGAAGCAGGAGCAACAGCCTTTTCAGAACAGCTCCAGAAGCTGTACCAGCAAGGGCAGACACAGGGCGAGAATGGCCACCTTTCCCGCCAATTCCGCTTTGTCCGCCAAGGCGCTTTCCCCGCAATCTCTGCACATGGCGGAGGTGGAGTTGCACACCAAGGCGATGGCAAGGGCTTTCAACAGCAGTTCCATGTGGGCGGAAAGTCCCAGGCTTTGAGCCGCTTGCGCCAAGGGAAGCAGAGCATCCAGAAGCTCCCGCAAAAGGTACACCCCCAACAGCACCCCGCCTGCCGCGGCGGTGAGAGGGGTAAATTCCGGGCTTACCCGATGTAACAGCAGATTGACGCACAACGCCACCAAAAGAAACCCGCAAACGGTGAAGATATTCATACCAAGGGCTCATCCTTTTCATAGACCAAAGGCGCTCCGTACCGAAGAAAGCAGGGAGGTGATCTCTCCCAACAGCAACAGCGCCACTACTACGACTCCTGCCACGGAAACGAAGGTGGCTTGCTCGTCCCGCCCGTTTTTTTGCAGGATCTGGCAGATGATGGCCACC
Organism: Eubacteriales bacterium; assembly: GCA_045544855.1. Classification (GTDB taxonomy): domain Bacteria; phylum Bacillota; class Clostridia; order Oscillospirales; family CAG-382; genus Coliplasma. The sequence goes on from JAZPZV010000023.1 coordinate 70,346, forward strand.
AAAAGCCCCACCCCTGCGATCTTTACGATGAGAGTGATGTTCATGTCTCCATTCCTTTCCTTTTACAACAAAAGAAGGGCTACCAAAAGCCCGCTCAGCGTCCACAGAGCCACGATGCTTTTCCGCTTTTGCATAGCCCCCGCCTGCAGATCCTTCCGAACCGCTTCCAGCAGGGTAAGGCACAGGGCGATCTGCTCCGTTTGTCCCTTCAAGGATAACCGCCCCAAAGAAGCGCCCAGGCTTGTCAGGGGAGGCAACGCCTCACGGGGGAGGGGGAGCAGGGGCAGGGCGTTCTCCCAAAGGGAGGGATAATCCCTGCCGTCGTGGTTTTTTAACAGGGACAAAAAGCCGTAGGACTCCAGAAGGGGGTCTTGGTAGGCGGAAAATACCGTTTTCAGGCTCTCCCTGCGGTGGGAAAGCCTTGCGGAAAGCTCCCGCAGAAGGGCAAGCATGGCATCCAGCACCTCCAGGGAGGTTTTCAGATTTCCCGCTTTGGAAAAGCCGTACAGAAAAAAGGCCGCCACCGTCAGAAGACCTCCGATCAGCTCCATGAAGATACCTCCCCCACGGGGTAGATCTCCACCCGAAAGTTCTTTTTTAACACCACCGTCAGGGAGAACACCCCCCCTTCCAGCAGAGCTTTCACACAGGGGCGCTTTGCCGCTTCCTCCGGAGAGCTTCCGTGGGCGGAGGCGATCAGCTTCACCCCCGTGTTTTGCGCCGCCAGCAGGGGGGCTTCTTCCCCCGCTCCCAGCTCGTCGCACACCAGATATTCCGGGGACATGGTGCGGGTGAGCAATTCAATAGCCTTCCATTTTGGGCACCCTGTGATGCGGTCGCAAAGGCCTGCGGGGAGAAACAGCTCGTTTCGTTCGTCGGCAATGCCCACCCGGCAGGGCTTGCTTCCCGTTGACAGCAGGTGTGCCGCAGAGCGCAAAAAGGTGGTCTTTCCCCCGGCAGGGGGAGAAAGCACCAGCACCCCTTGGGGCTCGCCCTCCCGCAGAAGGTCGGTGAGGGGACGGGCGAACTCCGGTAAAAAGCGGGAGATCCGCAGGTTCACCGAGGTGATCTCCCGAAACACCGCCCCGCTTTCCGTCACGGTCATATCCCCCGCAATGCCTGCACGGCAACCGTTTTCCAAGGGAATGTATCCGCTTGCCATGCAATCCTCAAAGGCGTAAAGAGATCCCTCCGTCAGCCGTGCCAACAGCTCCTCCATGTGAGGGCGGGTGACCCGCAAAGCGTTTTGCAGGGTGGTGAGCCGTCCTTCCCTGTCGGGGAAGAGATTGCGTCCCTCTGCCGTGACGGAAAAGGGCTTTTCCAAACGAAAGCGCACCTCCGTGATCCGCAAGCGCAGGTGGGAGGGCATCCCGCTCACCGCCTGCAGGTAGGGAAAGGGAAGGTAGTGCATCCAGCTCATAGCGAGGCCTCCTCTCTGCCGCGGGGGAGCAGGGGCAGGTAAACAGGTCTTGTAAGCAGCAAAAACAGCACCAGATACGTCGCCGTTCCCGCCGCCGCTGAGGCCAAGGGGACGGTCAGGGCAGGCAGGGAGGCCACGCGGCAGGCCACAGTCCCCGCTCCTGCGGCGCAAAGGAGGGTGTAGCCCACTCCCCGCACCCCGCCCACGGTGAAGGAGGCGTATTTTTTCAAACGGCGGTAGCAGAGCCAGAATTCCGCGGTGTTGGAAAGCACCAAAAGAAGCAGATATCCCTTCGCTCCCGTCAGCGGGATCAGGGCAAAGATGACGCCCAGCCGCAACACGGAGTTGTAAAGGCTGTACCGCAGGGTGTATTTTTGTCCGTCCACCGCCTTTAAAAGGCCGTCGCAGATGGTTTGTACGTACATCATGGGGGTCACCGCCGCCAGGATCCGCAGGGCGGAGGCAGTATGTTCCCCGGGGTAGAAGGTCTCTCCGATGGCCTCGGGGAGGCAGAAGAACAGCCCGCCTGCGGCGATGCCGAACAGGGTTGCCACGGAAAGGATCTTTCCGATCTGCTTGTCTCTGGCAGACAGCCCGTAGGCGGCACCCAGGCGGGAGACCTCGGGGATCATCACCGCCACCAGACTTTGTAAGAAGGCGAAGGGGAAAAACAGCAAGGGGATCACCATGCCGCGGATCATCCCGAATTCCGAAAGGGCGGTGGCACGGTCGCCCCCGTATTTTTCAAACGCCCCGGGGATCAGCAGGTTCTCTGCGGTGTGGAGCAGGGAGGTGACCATGACGGAAAGCCCCATGGGGATCGTCACCGCCGCCAGGGTACGGAGGCTGTAGCCAAAGGTCTCCGTGGGGTGGAACTCCTTTTTCGGTTGCCTCCCCTTTAAAAACAGATAGGCGCAGAGCAGGTAGCAAAAGGAGCTTGCCTCCCCTACGGTGACTCCCAAAACGATGCCCTTGCAAAGGGTGGCGGGATTATTGGTGTTCCCCATGACCGTCAGCAAAAAGAAGGCCATGACGGCAAACTTCACGCATTGCTCAAACAGAGAGGCGGAGGAGCTTCTCAGCACCTGCCGTCTGGCGATGAACCACCCCTTAAAGCAGGCGGCCGCCGCCATAAAGGGCATGGAAAAGGCCAGGATCCGCAGAGAGGAGGCGGTGCTTTGATCGCCGACGGCGGTTTTTGCCAGCAGGGGCGCAAAGCCCCACAGCATCGCCGTGGCCGCCAGGCTCACCCCAAGCCCCAAGGGCAGAGAGGCGTGGAGGGTGCGTACCCCGTCGGAAAGACAGCGTTCCCCCTTCTCCGCCGTCAAGCGGGAGACCGCCACCGTCAGCCCTGCGGTGGAAAGGGTGGCAAACAGCCCGTAAACGCTCATGATCAGCTGGTAAAGACCCAGCCCTTCGCTGCCGATGCGGGAGGAAAGAAACAGCCGCAGGAGAACCCCCAACAGCTTTCCCAACAGGGAAAATACCGTCATCACGGCGGCACCCTTCAACAGAATGCGGGAACCTTGCAAGGGGAACGCACCTCCAAAAGTCTTTTTGTTGTATGTGTATGAGGGAGGGTAAAAAAACATACTTGCAAAACGGCGGAGAATCCTGTATAATAAAAGGGTACCATCCACAGAAAGGGTGATTTTGATGAAAAAGAAAAAGGCCTTCGCCTCTATACCGTTGCTGGCGGCTCTTCTCTTGCTGCTTTCCTTCTGCGGGCTCACCGTGCTTGCGGATACCAAGGAGGTGCACGACGGAGATCTCATCGTGACGGATGCGGGACTTGTGACCGTGGGGCAGACGGTGGAGGGAGACCTTTTGGGGCTTGCCACCGAAATGCGGGTGACGGGAACGGTGAAGGGGAGCATCCGTGTTGCCGCAGGGGGATTGACCTTAAGCGGCAGGGTGGAGCGCAACGTCACCGTGGCCGCGGCGGAGCTGAAGACCGCAGAATCTCTGCAGGCGGACGACGTGGTGATCATTGCGGGCCTTGCGGAGATCCGCGGGAGCTTTGAATCCCTTACCGTATACGGCAAGCAGGTGATCCTCGGGGGGCAGATCACGGGAGAATTGATCTGCGAGGCTGACCAGGTGATCATTTTGGAGGGGACCACCTTCGGAAGTGCCAAGATCACCTCCCAGAACGAGCCTGTGGTGGCCAAGGACCTTTCCATGCAGAACTTAAAGACCCTTTCGGAAAGCGGCTACGCCGACAGGATAGAGTTTACCCGCACCGCCAACGACTGGGTGATGGCGTTGCTTTCGCTGCTGTATACCTTTCCCGCCGCATTGCTCCTTGCCTGGGTTGCGGTGTGGGTGATGAAGCGTTCTGCCGCAGAGGCGGCCCGTGGGATGAAGGAGCACCCCGTGAAATATCTGCTGAAAGGCTTCGGTATGTTCTTCCTGTTGTTGGTGGGCTCTGTATTCCTCCTCGCCAACCCCTTGACCATGTCTTTGGGGTTGATCCTGCTGTTGCTGTTCGTGGCGGTGGCCATTGCAGGGAATGCGGTTACCGCGGCGGTGCTGGGGCGGCTGTTGTTCCCCAAAAAAGGCCCCTTCGTAGGGGCGGCGCTGGTGGCGGCCATGCTGTCATTGCTGTCCGCATTGCCCTACGTGTCCCTTCTGCTGTGGGTTCCCACGGCGGCGGTGGCCTTCGGTACGGCAGGCTACCTGTTCTTCGGGAAGCATCCCCGCAAGGGCGGCTACGCCATGGAAGACCCCGATTTTCGGGTGTGAAAGAATGGAGGCTTTTACTTGAAGTATGCACAGGAAACGATTGCCGACTTTTTAAAAGGCGGCTTGGAAATCAGGGAGTTTCGGCGTCTTTATGACGAAAGACCGGAGATCGACGCTTTTTTGCAAAAGATCATCGACGATATGAAGAAAGACCGCCGTAGGCGGGATCTCATAAGAGTCTGCTGTTCCTTACTGAAAGGAAAAGAACTGTTTTTGTCACGAAAGGATGTAAGTTTACCCGTGTAGGGGTAGATCAGACTTTGAGGAGACCCCTTGCGGTTTTGCTTTTCGAAATTGCTGTAAAAGGAACTGCATATCCAAAGACACAGGGCAATTTCAAAAAGCAAAACTTCGACGCGCGCGGAGATGTAGTCGTGTTTGGAGCCACTGCAGTTCGATTCCGCGCTTGCTCAGGGTGACAAACGGACACAGCAGTTCCAACGTCAGCGTGTCATCCTGAGGGAGCCCGAAGGGCGAGTCGAAGTTTTGCGGAGAAGGAAAGGCGTTTACGCCGTTCGGAGCAAAACCGCCGCAGGCGGGATCTCATAAGAGTCTGATGTTCCTTTTTGGGGGCAAAGAACTGTTTTATCAAAAAAGATGTAAGTTTACCTATGTAGGGGTAGATCAAATTCGTAGGAGATCCCTGCTAATCCCCTTACGGGGGTGCAAGCACCCCTTGGTTTTGCTCCATCCACTCCGTTTCTTCCGCAAAACTTCGAATCACGCTTCGCGTTCACTCAGGATGACCAAGTCGGCGCATAGCTTTTGATCTATGCGTAGTATCGTTACGCCGACGTCAAAAACGACAAGTCGTTTTTGGAACCTTGGGATCTAAGCGTGGGGCGGACGGCTTTGTCTTATGCGTGGTATCATTTCGCCGACATCAAAAACGATAAATCGTTTTTGGAACTGCGGTGCGTGACCAAGTCGGCACAATGCTTTTGGCTTAAACGCAGTTTTTTCTACGTCAACATGAAAAACGGATCAGTTGCTTTTCACCGTATTGGCATTTTAACAAAAAACTCCGCGGAGATCTTCCTTGAATCTTCACGGAGTTCTTTTGTGTCAGGATTCTGCCGCGCTCTGTATCACGGTGACGGCATCTCCCTCACGGGTGGCGATGTAGTCCCCGTCAAGTCCCAGGGAGGTATTGTAGATCACCTCGTGGCGCTTGGTGATAGCGGTATACAGGGAATACGCCTTATAGCTATCCGCAGTGAACGCCAGCACGAAGCCGCCCTCGGGGATCTTTACGATCTCGATCTCCCCGTTGATGGAGCCGTCGTCCAGATTGTTGCCGTATTCGCTGATGTAATACCCCGTGTCCGTGGGGGTGAACACCAAGAAGTAGGCGTAGCGGAGCTTATGGGTCTTGGCGTCGATGGATTCCATGCCCTCGTAGAGCCGCAAGTCCCCGCCCACCTTCAAGGCGTAGGTCTTGCCGCCTTCAAAGCTATACGTGGGCAGTTCTTGGGACAAGCCCCAGACGTTGTCCTCGCAAATGAAGTTTTCCCCGTAAAGCTGGCGGTAGGGGTAACGCATCTCGGGGTAGATCACGATGTTGCGGGTGAAGCGGGAGTATTCCTCGGGGGTGCCTCTCTTTTTGTAGGGGATCTTATCGGAAAGGAACACGTTGTTGTACATATCCACCCGTTCGCAGGCGATCTTGGTGCCGTCCCCGCGGTCTGCGCCCCCGTGGGCATCGAAGATGTGGTAGATGGCGGTCCCCAGATGGACGTTATCGTGGGCGATATATCCGCTGTTTGCAGAGCCGTCCGCCGCAATGGCGTGGCGGTCAAAGTTGAACAGGTTGCGGTATATCTCTGCGTAGGTCTCCCCGTACAGCACCACGCCGTAGCCGAAGCCGTTGCGCTGGTTGTGGTGGATCCAGTTGTGGTGGACGGTGATATCGGTATATCCGCCCAGATGGACGCCCGCCTCGGAGAAGCCTGCGATCTCGCAGTTATCCACCTCTGCGCCCTTGCCGCCTACGGAAACGCCTCGGGTGAGGGGCAGGCTGTAATAATAGTCGGTGTACTTGTTGTTCTCCAGCCCTCTTTGCAGGTGGCTCATATGCCGTTCCGTGTCGGGCCCTGCCAAGGTAATGCCGCAAAGTCGTGCGTTTTCTCCAAGGGAAATAGCTTCCTTCTGCCGTACCGTAGTAAACAGCAACGCTCCCGTGGAAACACTGCCGTCCGACAAGATCGCACCGCGGTCGGAAGCCAGGGTGACCCCTTTGGGAACCGCAACGGTTTTGCCGGTGAGATCCATTTCCACGTCCCCGGGAATGAAGATCACCTGTCCTTTGGTGGCTTGCTGTAAGGCGGTCTGCAGCTCCTTGGCGGTGCGGACGGTGACGTCCCCCGCCGTTACAATATTGGCATATCCCGCGCCCCCTCCCAAAGGAGAGCCGTCGGGGGTCACGCCGTAGGTCTTGCCGTCTTGCTCTATGGTGAACCGATCCTTATAGTCGTAATACTTGGTGGTGCCGGAATGGAGCGCCAAGGCTTCCTTCAGCTTGGAAACATCGCCCTTTTCCGACTCGCAAAGGAGGGTATAGATCTCGTAGGGATCGGCGGGGAACACCGCCGCGGTGATATCGGGGGAGACACGCTCAACCTGCAGGGGAGGGATCTCCGCCGCGGCGAGAACGGCGTTGCCGTCTCCCAAGGGCAGGGCTTCCTTTTCCCCCTTGCGGTGGGTCTCGTTGTCAAAGAAGGCACAGCTTTCCACGGAAAGGGTGTTCTTTTCGTCGATGACCCCCGCCTTGCAATTGTGGAAATAGCAATCCTCTGCACTGCCGCTTCCCGTGGAGGAGACCCGAATGCCTGCTCCGCTGAAGGAAGCGAACTCACAGTTGGAGATCTTCACGTTTGCCCCGTGGACAAAGATCCCTGTGTCCTTGCGGGAGGAAAGATGCCCCGTGTAGGCGGTGGTGACCCCGGAAAGGTTCAGCCCCGTGACCACGGAGTTGTCGTAACAGAAGATCATGCTCCCGGAGGGATGGGAAAACCGCAGAACACCGCCCTCTCCCACGCCTCTGTCGGAGGCAAGGATCACGCCCTCTTTTAAGGAGATGCGGAAGCTTTCCGTGGCGGCAAGGTCGGCAACGTCGATGGTGACCCCGGAGGGGATGAAGATCACCTCTCCCGCCTTGGCGCTCTGCAAGGCGGATTTCAATTGGTCGTCGGTGGTGACCACGTAGTCACCGCTTGTGTAGATCTCCCCGTCATAGCCCCCGCCGCCGATGGCAGTGGTGTGGGGGAGCACCCCTCTGAGCATGGTCTTCAGCGCGGCGACCTCGTCCATCAGAACGGTGTCCTCTGCGTCGGAGACGTACAGGGAGTACAGCCGTGTGTAAAGCTCCTTGCCGTCGACGGGCATCAGCCGTTGGGGTACCCAACGTTCTTCCTCCGAGGAAGAAAGGGAAGAGGAGCCCTCGGGCCCCTCTGCGGTACAAGCGGACAGCAGAGCCGCCAACACCGCAAAAAGCAATAGAAAGGATAAACAGCGTTTTGTCATAACAGTTCCTTTTTAGTTAAAGGGTCTTGGCGAACTCAACGACTTCCTCCATGGTGGGAATGGAAGCACAGGCGCCGGGCTTGGTGATGGACAAGGCCGCGGCAAGGGAGGCGGTATACATGGCCTCGCTGGGAAGAACGCCGGAAGAGAGGGAGGCCAGCAGGTAGCCGGTGAACACGTCCCCCGCACCGGTGGTATCCACGGCGGTGGCGGGAATAGCCTCCTGATAAATGGTGCTTCTGCTGTCGGCATAGTAAGCGCCGTCTCCCCCCAAAGTGAGTACGATGGCGGCTCTGGGGAACTTCTCCCGCAGGATCTCCAGCATCACGTCGGGACGGGAGGAGCCGGAAAGGGCGGCGCCCTCCACCTCGTTCACCAGCAGACAGGACACCGTCTCCAAGGGCATGGAGGAGAGATCCTTGGTGATGGGCGAGGGGTTGAAGGCCACGTGCATACCCCGTTCTGCGGCGATCTCAAGGATATCCCCCACCCCGGAGATCTCGTTCTGCAACAAGATCCAATCGCTGGGACCGAAATAGGTCATCACCTTGCGGACGTAATGGGCATCCACGCAACGGTTGGCGCCGGGGAAGTGTACGATGGCGTTTTGCCCCTTGTCGTCCACCTGGATCACCGCTCTGCCCGAGGGGATCTCTACGGTGTGGAGATGGGAAATATCCACCCCTGCAAAAGCAAGGGCTTCTCTCAAAAACGCTCCGTCCTCCCCCACGCACCCTGCGTGGATCACGGAAGCGCCTGCCCGTGCCAAGGCCACGGATTGGTTCAGACCCTTGCCCCCGGGCTGGATCTGTCTGTGGGAGCAAGCAACCGTCTCCCCGGGGGAGACCAGATGGGGAACGCGGTAGATCTCGTCGATATTCAAGGAACCGAAGTTGAGGATATGCATGGAGACACCGTCCTTTTTGGAGAAGTTTTTCTTTTTTCGAGGATAGTATACCATTCTTTTTTCATTTTCGCAATAGGCTGGTCGCTAAAAGTTTACATTTGGTGCAGTTCCATGCGTTGACAAGGGATAGGCCGCTGTGGTAAAATAAGAGCGTAAATTTTCGGAAAGAGAGAGGTGAAACGCCGTGAAAAAATGGTTCGTCCCCATGCTGTGCCTTGTGGTGACCGGGCTTTGCGCCTGTGGGATGCAATCCCGCGAGAACGGTTCCTCCGTGTCCTCCGTGGGCGTGGTCTCCGGCGTGACCTCCATGTCCTCCGAGACGGCGGGAGAATGCTCCCTGCCCGGAGAATACCTTTCCGTGGAAGGGGATGGGGAGATCCTTTGCCTCAAGGAGGACGGAACCTTCCTTTCCTATACCGTCAGTGACCGTTCGGGGGAGAACGACGAGGGGGTGGCAGTCCCCTACGTGATGACGGAGCGGATCAGCGGCACCTATTCCTGCAACGAGGACGGCACGGTCAGCCTGAAGCTGGATAAGCTCACTTTGACGGTGAACGGTCTGGAGGAGGAAGAGAAGCTGGTACAGGAGTTTGCCGACGTATTCGCAGGGGAGGACGAAGCCCTTCACCGGCTGTACGAGCGGCTGTTCGGCGGAGAAGAGATCACCGGGGAAGAGCTTTTGGGCGCAGAAGCCTTTGCGGAGCTGCAGGCCACCGCCATCCGGGTGAAGCCGGACAAGGAAAACGCCACCTTCACCTACGTCAAGACCAAAAAGAAATAAGCCTTTTCCCGCCGGACGGGAGAGGGCTTTTCTGTTTCACCGGAGAGAAGGCAGATTCCTCTTGACTTTTCCCCTGTTTTGGGGTAAGATAAAGAAAGCGCAAAAAAGGGAAATGAAAAGAAAGGAACGGTAGCACATATGACCGAGAACGTGCTCCTCCGCCGCGGCAGACTGGTGCCGGAAAAAGAGAGCAAATATTACTACTACTGCAAGACCTTTTGGTATTCCTTGGCAGTGGCGTGCCTGATCACCATCCCATTTATCATTTGGGAATGGGCACAGACGGGACACGGCATCTTCCTGTACTACGGCGACTACAACGCCCAGCAGATCGCCTTCTATAAGCACTGCGTGGAAATGGTCCGCAGTGGGGATTTCGGCTGGGACTGGTACACGGACATGGGCTCCAACTTTGTGGGAAGCTATTCCTACTATATGCTGGGCAGTCCCTTCTTCTGGATCATGTGTCTGTTCCCCTCCTCCTGGGCACCGTACCTGATGGGACCCATGTATATCGTCAAATACGTGGTGGCCGCCCTCATTGCTTACGCATATCTCCAAAGATGGGTCAAGAATAAGGACTACGCCGTTTTAGGCGCTCTGCTGTACGCCTTCTGCGGCTTTCAGATCTATAACACCTTCTTCAATCAGTTCCACGAGGTGGTGGCGCTGTTCCCCTTACTGCTCATCGGTATGGAGGAATATATCCAGAACAACCGCAAGGGCGTGTTTGCCATCGCGGTGTGCCTCAACGCCATGGTGAACTACTTTATGTTCGCAGGGCAGGTGGCTTTCTGTATCATCTATTTCCTGTTCCGCTTCTCCGACCGCTCCTTCCGTGTGACCTTAAAGAAGTTCCTGGGCCTGGCTCTGGAGGCGGTGATCGGTGCGGCCATGAGTATGATCCTGTTCCTGCCCGGTGCCTTGGCGCTGTTGGGCAACGACAGAACCTCCCGCTCCTTCTCGGCTGAGGATTGGGAGAAAATGCTGGCTTGGTTTAAGAACGGCGGTCTGTACTGGCAACGGTACGGACAGATCTTAGAATCCTACTTCTTCCCCCCGGACATTCCCTCCCGTGTGAACTTCTTCCACGGACATACCGAGCGTTGGGCTTCTATTTCCGCGTATCTGCCTTTGTTCGGCATGACGGGCGTGTTCGCTTTCTTCACCACCAAACGCCGCGGATGGCTGAAGGCTCTGATCCCCTTCTTGGTGGTCTGCTCCTTCGTCCCCGCATTGAACAGCATCTTCTTCTTGGGCAACTCCTCCTACTACGCCAGATGGATGTACCTGATGGTGCTGATGATGGTGGTGGCCACCATCATTGCCCTGGACAACAAGGCCTCCCGTTGGAAGGGTGCGTTGACCGCAAGCCTTGTTTCCATCGCCGCCATCGCCGTGCCCTTGGGGCTGTTGTGGTATGACGATCCCGCCACCGACGCCACCGACGTGCAGTTGGGCAGAGCCCCCTTCCCGGTGCGCTTCTGGATCTACACCGCCATTGCCGCGGCGGGGATCGTACTGCTGTGGTACGTGATCAAGCATTTCCGCGGAACGAAGCTCTTTTCCAAGGCCTTGCTGTTGACCACCTGCCTTTGCATCGTGGTGTACAGCTGCGTGCATATCGTCAACGGTAAGGAGCATTCCCACACCAGCGACTTTATGGTGCACGAGGTGATAGGTGGGGAGGACGTGATCCTTCCCGATCCCGGCGAGGAGTTCTACCGCATAGACTTCTACCGCACCTCCAACATTTCCACCATCGATAACCTGAATATTTATTGGCGCTATCCTTCTATCGAGTGCTTCCACACGGTGGTTCCCCCCTCCTTGATGACCTTCTACGATCTGCTGGGGTATAACCGTTCCGTGGGCTCCCGTACCTACAGCTCTTGGTACGGTCTCCGCGCCATGACCTCCACGGAGTATTCCTTCATCCGCACCGTCACCAACAAGCGGGAGGAAAAGCTCTTTTGGGAAGGCACCCTGGCAGGCTTGGAAAGCATTGTGGAAATGGAAGGGGATTCCGATTGGACCCTTCTGAAGCGGCAGGACAGCGTTCGTGTGTTTAAAAACGGCGAGACGGTGAAGGAGATCCCTCTTTACGATCCCTCCGCTCTGTCTTCCTACGAGGATAATTCCCTTTGGGAACGGATAGAATCCATAGGGGGCTACCGTCTGTTTGCCGTTCCCGAGATCGGCACTGACGGTATAGAGGCCACCGTCTACCACTTGGTGGACGAAAAGGATACCGAGGCCGTTACCCGTCTGGAAAAGGATCCCGAGGCCAAGGAGATCACCCTTTCCGATTACGTGCGTCTGTACGCCAAGGACAAAAAGACGGCTACCAAGGTCCTGTACCATCAGGTGGACGTGACGCAGCTTCCCGAGGTAAAGGCGTATTTGGAGGATGAGACCTGGTCCAAATGGGAAAAGCCCGAAGGCTACACCCTGGTGTACAACGTGGAGACGGAGGAATACCGCCTGCTTTCCGACCAAGAGGATGCAGACCAGCTGAAGACCCTGCTTGCCACCCCCGAGTGGGAAGAAAGAGTGCCTTCCGAGGATCTGTGGATCTTCTGCCGCGGAGAGGGGGAGGAACGGGAATTCAACGCTTTGGAGATCCCCACATTGGAATCTCTCTCCTATTACGAAGAGGGCGTGGGCTTCACCCGTGTGGGCACTCGTGCAAATTACCGTATCTTCTCTTCCAACACGGAGGAAAACACCTTCCGCTTGATCGCCAAGGACGACGCTTACGATCTGGCGTTCTATGAAAATAACTCCGCATGGACGGAGGTCGTGGTGGACGAATCCCACCGTGTGTACAGCCGTACCCGCTCCGCCTCCGCCGAGGGAGAAAAGCTCTACGCGGTGGCGTCCCTGTACAATTCCGAGCTGGAGGAGTACGAAAACGATCCCGCATGGACCTTCGTGAAGGACGTAGAGGGTTTCCGTACCTACTCCAAGGAAAAGTTCAAACTGGATAAGGGCTGGTCTTACTACGACACCCAGAACGGCTTTGACATCTACCGCAACGAGAACTACCTTACCATGGGCTTCAGCTACGAGGGCTTCATGACGGAAACGGAGTTCCAGAAGATCTCCGGCGGCTTCCAGCGCTCCGTTCTGCTGTGCACCTATCTGGTGGTTCCCGACGATATGGCGGACTACTACGCGCAGTTCATGGACGAATACGTGGACGATCCCAACGACGAGGGCTGTAAAGGCAAGCTGAAGCGCAAGGCGGCCAACTACAACACCTTCCAAAAATCCGTGGAAGAACGCAAGGCCATGTCCTGCACCGATTTCACCTGGGATTCCGACGGCTTCTCCGCTAAGTACAGCTCCGAGGAAACGGACATCGTGTTCTTCTCCGTTCCCGCCGAGGGCGGCTGGTACGGAGATGCGGATCAGGGCGTTACCGGACTGCTTACCTCCACCGGCGGCTGGACGGCTACCGTAAACGGCAAGGAGGCGGAGATCCTCACGGTGTTCGGCGGCTTTATGGCCGTGGAGGTTCCCGCAGGGGAAAACAACGAGATCGTGTTCACCTACAAGACCTTCGGCAGCGGGCTGGGAACTGCCATCACCGTGGTTGCCATTCTGGGCTTTATCGTGTATATGACCGTGCTTTATATCAAGAAAAAGCACAAGGCGGACTACCCCTTCTTCGAAGGCACCTACTACGAGGCAGGGGACACGGAGGAAGCTCCCAAGACTGCCGAGGCTAAGCTCTCCGGCGGCAAGAACGGTTCCGCCCCGAAGAAAAAACGAAAATAACCGTTGAGAAAGCACTTGTCCTCCTTGGATGAGTGCTTTTGCTTTGGGATTTTTGCGGGATTTTCCCGGGATTTTCACGGGATGACAAACCAAACGAAATCTGCTATGCTGAGATCGCTCCTCCGCATTCTTTCATGAAAGGAAGGTCCATTTTTATGAAACTGTTATTTCGCGTTCGGGTAGCGGGCGAGACCGCTTTGGCAGAAGCCTTGCCCATGGTTTCGGAAGGCTCCCGCGGCGTGGTGTACCTTGCCCCTTCTTTTGACAGCGTTTGGGCGGATTTCCCCGTGAAAAAGCTGACCCTCTGGCGGGAGGGAGAGACCATGCTCCAATTCCTGCTGAAAGAGGGAGAAGAAGTCCCCATCCCCTCCGCGTTCACCCTGTCGGAAAAGCCCTTCTACCTTCGCTTTGCGGGGGAGGCGGGGGACGTCTGCATCCAAACCAATTCTTTGTGCGCTTCCTTCGGGGATCTGCGGTCTGCTTCTGTGGCGGATTCCTTCTCCGTGTATCAAGGGCCGTACACCCTCACAGAAAACGGCACCTACCCCTTGGAGAGCATGGTACTTGCCGAGGATCTTACGGTGGACGTGTTCACCGTGGACACCTCTGCCGACACGGTGACTCCCGAGACCCTGCACCAAGGAGTCCCCGCCCACAATGCGGCGGGGGAGGCCATCGAGGGCACTTACGTGAACCCATACAACGCCAACACGGAACGGGACACGGTCACCCCCGAGACCCTGCATCAAGGGGTCACCGCCCACAATGCGGCGGGGGAGGCCATCGAGGGCACTTACGTGAACCCTTACAACGCCAACACGGAACGGGACACGGTGACTCCCGAGACGTTGCACCAAGGGGTCACCGCCCACAATGCGGCGGGGGAGGCTATCGAGGGCACTTACGTTCCCAAGGCGGGAGGCACCTCTGCCCGTGCGGGGGCGATCCTTCACGGGGCTTACGCTTCTGCCGGGGCGGCATCCGCCACCTTTGGGCCAAAGGCGTAAAGGAGGGCTTATGGAGCACGTTTTTGTAGCCCTGACGGCGGTGGGCAAGGAGCTTACCCTGCTGTCTATGCCTCCCTTTTCGGGGGAGACCCTTGCCATGATCCTGCAGATCCATCTTTCCCCGGAATGGGGAGCGTTTCCCCAAAAGTACGCGGTGCTTTGGCGGGAAGGGGAAGCACCCTTACAGCTCCCTCTGGCGGGAGGAACAGCCGCCGTTCCCAAGGCGTTTTTTCAAAAAGAAGCGCCCTTTTACCTCCACCTTTTAGGGAAAAACGGCAGGAAATACCTTTCCACCAATCAGGTGTGCGGGCAGTTTGTCCGTAAAAACTGAATGAAGCTTCCGCCCTTTGGGAAACCGGGGCGGATTTTCATTTTCCTGCGTTTTCCGATTGACAATTGACTCCCGGTGTGGTATACTTTTACGAGAGAGTTTATGCAATTTGGGAGATACCCGTTATGGAAAAGCCTTACAAGAAATATCGGGGTGGAGAGAAGCCCCGCGGTCAAGAGCAACACACCGAGCCTGTGGAAGGGCTGTTCATCGGCAGAAATGCGGTGATCGAGCTGTTACGCAGTGACAGAGAGGTGGACCGTGTGTTCATCCGCAAAGGAGAACGGGACGGTTCTTTGTCCGTGGTATGTGCCTTGGCCTTGGAAAAAGGCGTGCCTCTTTTAGAAACGGATATCCGCAAGCTGGATTCCCTGGCGGGAGGCGGTGTTCATCAGGGCGTTGCCGCCATTGCCGCAGAGACGGCGTATCTCTCCGTGCAGGAGCTGTTGGCGCAAACGGAAGCGGCGGGAGAACTGCCCTTCTATCTCATTTGCGACGACGTCAACGACCCTCACAATCTGGGAGCTATGATCCGTTCCGCCGAATGTGCGGGGGCAAACGGGGTGATCATCCCCAAGCGCCACGCCGTGGGGGTGAACGGTACCGTTGCCAAGTCCAGCGCAGGGGCGGTGTTCCACGTTCCCGTGGCCCGCGTCTCCAATCTGGCCTCCGCCGTGCGCACTCTGAAGGAAAACGGGGTGTGGATCTGGGCGGTGGAAGCAGGGGGCAGGCCCTATTACGAGCAGGATTTCCGCGGCAAGATCGCGCTGATCCTGGGCAGTGAGGGGGAAGGGGTTTCCCGCTTGCTGAAGGAAGAAAGTGACTTTATGGCAGGGATCCCCATGTATGGGAAGATCAACTCCCTGAACGTTTCCAATGCGGCGGCGATCTTGATGTTTGAAGCCGCCAAACAGCGTGCAAAGTAATCCGAAAGGAGTTTTTCGGCGTTTTGAAAGAAGAAAAGAACGGTTTTGATATATCCGCCCTTCTGGCGGAAGCAACTGAAGAGAATGACCGTGCCCGTGCGCTGCAGGAAAGGCGTGCCGCCGAGGAGGAAGCCCTTACCAAGACCATCGTGATGCCCCCCGTAGGGAGCGGTGCGTCTTCGGAGGAGTCGCCCGCACCCCGTCGTAATCTGGATGCGGAGACCATTGAGCTCATCGACCAATACAGCACCCGAGAGATTCCCGACCGCAGAAGCGATACGTTGGAATTGAAAAATACTTTGGCGCGGAAGCTGCAGGGGGATAAGCTCCTGGGATATCTGGAAAACCAGCCCGAGGGCAGCAAGGCGAACAATCTGCGCACCATCATCATGGAATCCGGGCAGATCAGTGCCGAGGAGATGGAAAAGCGGATGGCGGAGGCCGCAGACCGCTTTACCGACGAGGAGGATCTTCCCGCCAAGGAGTCCTACGAGCAGGCGGAAATGTTCCCTTTGGGGGACGGAATGACCTTGAAGGAAAAGAAAAAGACGCCCCGTCCCGCTAATTTTGACAAGGATTATGAGAATCTGGGCAGCAGAGTGGTGGCCCACGGCTTTGAGAACGAAGACGCGGGAGACGACGGGCAGATCGCTTTCTTGCCCGAAGAGACCGACGTAGAGCCCGTTGCTCCCGAAATGGACGAAACGGAGATCAACCTCCGTCTTGCCTTCGATATGATGGGCGAGGACGAGGTGGAAAACGAGGCCGTTCGGGAAGGACTTTCCAAAAAGAAAAAGAGAACCAAACAGAAGGTGGAAACGCCTATTCTGCGTTATACCGACCGCTCCCAGAACAGCGAGATCGATACCAAGCTTCGGAAGGCACAGCAGCGCGCCTTCTTCCGCGTCATCGCTTCGGTGATCCTGCTTTTGGTTCTGTGGCGGTTCGAGACCTCCGGAGAAAACGGGATGTTCGGCTTCCTGCTTTCGGAAGGGATCACGGGAGTCCGCTTGTATTTGATGATCGACCTGCAGATCCTTTGCTTCTGCGGGCTGACGGTTTTGCCCGCCATGGTGCGGGGAGGCAGAGGATTGTTCTCCGCCAAGCCCGTGCCGGAAAGCGTTTTGGTGTTCGGGTTCCTGTTTGCCGCGACGTATTCCTTCGTGACCGTGGTGAATTGCCCCGAGGCCGCCGATCTGCGTCTGTATGGGCTGCCCTTGGCGGTAACCGTGGTATGCGCCGCAGTTTCCGAGCTGCAGATCGCTGCCCGTAACCGCCACGCCTTCCGCATGATCGCCACCAAGCGGCCCAAGTACGTTGCACAGCGTTTGCAGAACGCGGTGAAGGAATCCGAGGAGTTCGGCAGATATCTCTATGAGGACAGTGAGCTTTACACCGTCTGCCGTACGGACTTCGTGGAAGGCTTCTCCGAACGTTCCGTAAAACGCTCCAAGTACGACGATCTGTACCGTTTCCTGTTGCCCTTGCTGTTTATCCTGGCAGGCGGCTTGTTCGTGGCCATGATCGTTTTGGGCAACCCTGTCAGCGAAGCCTTCAACGCCTTTACGGCTTTGGTGGCCTTCGCTCTGCCTTCCTCCGCCTTCTTTGTGATCAATCTGCCTCTGACGGCGGCTAACCGCAAGGGAAGAAAATGCTCCGGCGCCTTTATCGGCAACGGCATCGCCGAGGAGTATTCCATGGCATCTGCCCTTTCCTTTGCGGATACCGAGGTGTATCCCGCCTCCCTTGTGAACATTACCAGCGTCCGCACCTACGGGGATTACCGCATCGATAAGGTCATTCCCGACGTGGCAAAGGTGTTCTCTTTCCTGGGCGGGCCCCTTGCCAAGGTGACCGAGCGTATGCTGGACGGAGAGGTGGAAGCACCCACCACCGCCCGTGTGATCGAAAACACCAAGGATGGCATCTGCGTGTCCATCGACGGACGTCATATGTTCCTGGGCAAGCGCAGTTATCTCCGCCGTTACCGCTTTGAAGCCCCTGTGGATCAGGGAGACGAGGGCTACGAAAAGGGCGTCGGCTCCGTGATGTACGTGGTCATCGACGAGCAGTTGGCGGCTAAGTTCTACGTGCGTTACCGCATCAACCCCCGCTTTGAACAGCTTTTACAGGATATGTACCGTGCGGGCCTTTGCCTGGGCGTGAAGACCATGGATCCCAACATCACCAACGAGATGATCCACGGCTCCATCAAGTTCCATAAATGTCCCGTGGCGGTGCTGAAGCAGGATTCTCCCGAGGAGATCTCCGGGGAGACGGAGTCCACCTCCGGAGGCGTGGTGTGCAATTCCTCCCTGCATAATTTCCTTCGGATGTTCTCCCTTTGCGACAAGGTGCGCCACGTGACCAAGTGCAACGCCATCATCATGACGGTGGCCACCGTGCTTTCCGCTTTGGCGGTGGGCTTTTTGGCCATCACCGGGGATCTTGGGTCCTTCGGTGCGGTGCAGGCGGCCATTTTCCAGCTGTGCTGGCTGATCCCCGTTTGGCTTTTGTCCTTCCTTGCGGTGTAGTTTGTGGAAAAGCACCAAAAACGGAAGCGATAATTCTCTGTATCGGCAAGAAAGAAAATGAGTTTTTCTCTTGCATATTTTTGCAGAATCCTTTATAATAACGATATATGGATACTTTGGGTTTTTGCCCGCATTTGCAGGCTGCGATCCCGAAAAGAGAGGTTCTTTTATGAAGTTTGAAAGAAAAAGAATTGCACTGCTGACCATCGCTTTGCTGGCTTGTACGGCAATGCTGTTCGGCGCTTGCGTGCCCAACGAGGCACCCGATGACCGTAAGCTGGTTTCTTTGAACCCCGGCGACGATGAAGAGATCGTTTTCGACAGCGAATTCCTGGCTGAGAATGAGTACATGACCATTAACGACGTGGTCAGCGTTACCCCCACCAACGTGGCCGTGTTCGGTCAGCTTACCCAGAAGGCTCTGGACGAGGGCGTTGATTCCGTTCGCATCACCGGCGGTATTGATATTTCCGCTCACGAAAAGTGCGCAGGCGACTACTTCATCATCGCAGTGGATCTGCCCGGCACCACCGCCGCTACCTTTGCCGCTACCGCAATGAAGGGTGACGAAGAGGTGGGCGATCCCCTGACCTTCTCCGCTCCTTACGATGCTACCGCAGAAGAGCGTCTGGACGGCAACTCCGTTTCCGTTGGCCGCGATTCCAGACTGTACTTCACCGCATATCTCAACGACTATCTGGGCAAGGTGCTTTACACCGCTTCTCAGGTAGGCGAGATCAAGTCCACCGTGGCTTCCACCTACAAAGCCTTCCTTTCCCGTGCAAAGGGTAATCAGATCGGTCTGATCTACGTGTTCCTGCCCGACCTGACCACCATGGATCCCTCCATCCTCCACGACGAGGATCTGGCACAGAAGGACTATGACCTGCTGACCCGTTACCAGCAGATCGTTACCGCCGTCAGCGGCACCATGGCAAACGTTGTGGATATGCAGACCGTTCTGCAGGCTGAGCTGGATTCCGGCAAGGACATCTACGAGCTGTACCGCCAGACCGACAGCCATCCCACCGAGTACACCTCTTATCTGATGTACCGCGAGGTTATGAAGCACATCACCGCTCTGGATCCCGATGCTACCGCACACACTCTGGAGGACTTCACTCCGGAGAAGGTAGAGGCAAAGGGCGGCAACCTGGTTTCCTACCGTGAGCTGGATGCAGATTCCATCACCGAGACCATCACCCTGCTGAAGCCCAAGTTCTCCTATACCGAGGCAGTGGCAAACACCCGCATTTACATGGATACCGAGAATGGTGACTATTCTTACTACTCCACCATTAACTCTTCCGACGCATTCATGGGCGGCGCAGAGCGTAACGTGATCAAGACCGAGCGTACTCCTCTGCCCAACCTGCTGATCTACCGCGACGAGAACGCCATCGGTGCTTCTCTGCTGTTGGCGGATTCCTGCGACCAGACCGTTCTGGCAAGATGCGGCGACTACAACGTCAGCTTGACCGACGCAGGTCAGTACCGCGACAAGGAAGAGGGCAAGTCCATCGTTGACTTCATCATCGTCTTCGTTTCCGAGTCCAACCTTGGCGACGCCTTCATCGTATCCGACTAATCTGATTGCAAACCAATCCCCTCCCAAATCGGGAGGGGATTTTTCTACGCCGACAAGACTGTTTTAAGTGAACTGTATCCCCCGGAAAAGCTTGACGTTTGATGCTCTTTGGTAGATCATTCTTTTCTGAACGTGATTTGGGCGATGTTTGGGTTCCCCGTTTGGCGAATCAGACCCGAGGTGACTATCTTAGTGGCGGGCTGCAACAAAAAAGAGCGCTCCCGTAGGAACGCTCTTTTATGTTTTGTTATGCCTTGCGGCGAAGGAAATGGGCGACCAGCATACAAACGCCGTAGATCGCCAGATATACCAACACGGCAAAGAAGTAGTATGCCACGAAGGCCTGGGTGTCCAGATTGGTATCGTTCACCAGGGACTGGGAGACCATCACCACGGGGATGAAGGCGATCACCATGTGGAGGAAGCGCTTTACCGCAGAGGGAACGCCCTTCCAATAGAACACGATGAAAGAGAACCCGAACACGAAGGAGGCCAACAGCAGCACCGTCATTTTGGACAGCAGATCGTCCGCCAAGCCGACCAACACCTGGGTCTCCTCGGAGGTGCGCACCGTCATGAGCGCGATCTCCAGCCAACTGCACAGGGTGTAGCAGATGAGAGAACGCAACAGTGCTTCACGGGAGAATTGCTTCAACCAGGCTTTGCCTGCAGGCTTTTGATCCGCCCCGGGGCGGGTAGCCATTATACCATGTAAGCGCGAGCCTTTTCGGAAAGGAGCGCGGGATCAACGGATGCAGTGATCAGGCAGGCAACGTTGTTCTTGGAGGTGATCTCTTCAGCCTTTACAAGGAACGCTTCCAGCTCTTCGGGCTTGCCGCCGCAGATCGCGAATGCATTGTCGATAAAGATCTCGGTAATATCGTAGTTCTGGGAAAGGATACCGCAAAGGAAGCCGTAGAGCATATCTGCGCCCAGAATGCCGTAATCTTCGGTATCCACCAGACGTGCTTGGTAGCTAACGTCGAAGGTGAGCTTTTTGCCTTTTTCTACGCAAACGATGGAGCCGTGAGACTCGCCGCAAACCTTGTTGACCTCCTGAATGAGTGCCTTGGTCTTACCAGTACCTTTTACACCGGCTAACAGTTTCATAAATAGTATCTCCTTTAGGTTTTATTTATGCGGGGTCAGTACCGCGTTTTTTGATCAGATTTTCTTGATCTGCTCTTCCAGAGCAGCTTTTTGTTCCTCATAACCGGGCTTGCCCAGCAATGCGAACATGTTCTTCTTGTAAGCCTCTACGCCGGGCTGGTCGAAGGGGTTGACCTCCAACAGGTAGCCGCTGGCGGCGCAAGCCAGCTCGAAGAAATAGATCAGCTGGCCCAGGGTGAAGGCATCCTTGCGGTCGTACTTGATCAGCAAGGTTTCCGTGCCGCCCTGCTCGTGGGCAAGCAAAGTGCCCTGCATGGCCTTTTTGTTGATCTTGTAAAGGGAGTTGCCTGCCAAGAAGTTCAGCCCGTCGGCATTGGCCTCCTCGTAAGGCACGTTCATATCCCGTTCCTCGGGGGTAGAGCGGGTGCAGACCGTCTGGAACAGAACGGGGGAACCGTCCTGCACGAACTGCCCCAAGGAGTGCAGGTCGGAGGAATACACCACGGAGGCGGGGAACAGGCCCTTTTTGTCCTTGCCCTCGCTTTCGCCGAACAACTGCTTGAACCACTCGCCCATAATGCGGAAGGAGGGGTCGTAGCTTGCCAACAGCTCCACCTTGAGCCCACGCTCCAAGTAGATGTTCCGCAGAATGGCGTAACGGTATGCATCGTTGGAAAGGCCTGCGGCAAAGAGCGCATCCCGCTCCTTCGCGGCGCCGTCCATCAAAGCCTCGATGTCAATGCCCGTGCAGGCGATGGGGAGAAGCCCCACAGGGGTCAGCACGGAGAATCTGCCCCCTACGTCGTCGGGGATCACGAAGGTCGGGTAACCGTTTTCGTCAGCCAGCTTCTTTAAAGCACCTCTTGCACGGTCGGTGGTGGCGTAGATACGGGAGTTCATTTCCTCCTCGTCGTAACGCTTCGCCATGTATTCACGGACGATGCGGAAGGCGATGGCACTTTCGGTGGTGGTGCCGGACTTGGAGATCACGTTGACGCTGACGTCCTTGCCCTCGCAAAGCTCTAAAACGTCCTTCAGCTCCTCGCCGTTGAAGGAGTTGCCGATAAAGTAAATGTCGGGGGTATTCTTTCTCTGCTGGTTGTAGTATGCGCCGTGGAGAAATTCGATCACGGCACGTGCTCCCAAATAAGAGCCTCCGATGCCGATGACCAACAAAATATCGCTGTCGCGGCGGATCTTCTGGGCCGCAGCCTTGATCCGTGCGAACTCTTCGCGGTCGTAATTGATGGGCAGGTCGATCCAACCGAGGAAGTCATTGCCCTTGCCGTTTTTGTTCCGGATCAGAGAATCCACCGCGGCGATGCGGCTGTCAAAAGCGGCGATGTCGGCATCGCTTACCGACTTGATGTGGGAATGCTGGAATGTAATCATGGGGTAAATCCGTTTCGTTTTCGCTTGAGTGTATTTGTATGCACCTACATTATACACGATTCATTGCCACTTGTCAATCATAAAAAGCTGAATATGTTTGTTAAAATTCTGTTTAACATGGTCAAAAAGTCCATTCTTTTTGCATCTTCTGCCGCAAGAATGGGAATTACCGCCAAAGAGACCCCGTTTTGAGCAAATTCCACCGTCCCAAGCTGCTGCCCCTTCTTTACGGGGGCTTCTGCGGAATCGGGGAGGGTGAGGGTTTGGGTCAATGCTCCGCCCATCCCTTTTTCCAACAGCAGGGCAGGGGGCGTGGCGGTAAGCTTCACCTGCTCCGTCACCCCGCAGGTAACGGGGAGGCTGTGGGGCAGATCCACGTTTGGCGTGACGATGCGGTATCCCGCAAAGCCGAAATCCAAGAGCTGTTTTGCCAAAGCAAAGCGGTCCTCGCTGGTGGGAGCGCCCAGCACCACGGCAATGAGCTGCATCCCGTCTCGCAACGCCGTGCCGGAAAGACAATACCCCGCTTCGGATGTGAAACCGGTCTTCATGCCGTTGGCACCCTTGTAGAACCGCACCAGCTTGTTGGTGTTGGCCAGACCAAAGGCACCGTCGCGGATGGTGTCCATCCAGATGTTGGTGTAGTTCAACACCGTGGGGTGCTTCAAAAGCGCTCTCGTGGTGATGGCCACGTCCAGCGCGGAGGAATAATGTCCTTCCGCGGGGAGGCCGTTGGTGTTCACGAAATGGGTGTTTTCCAGCCCCAGATCCTTGGCTTTTTGGTTCATGGCGGCAATAAACGCCTCTTCGCTACCGCAAATAGCCTCTGCCAGAGCCACGGTGGCATCGTTGGCAGATACTACGATCACGGATTTCAGCAGATCGTCTGCGGACATCTCTTCTCCCGGCTCCAAGAACACCTGGGACCCGCCCATGGACGCCGCCCGTTCGCTGACGGTGACGGTGTCTTCAAGAGCGATCTTTCCGTCGTCCAACGCCTCCATGATCAGTAGCGTGGCCATCACCTTGGTGACGCTGGCGATGGGAAGTCTTGCGTTTTCGTTGTCAGCACAGAGGACTTTTCCCGTGGAGGCCTCCATCAGCAGACAGCTTTTGCGGGGGAGACTGCTTTCAAAGGAAGCTGCGGGAGCGGCATTTTCATACCAAAAGGCCTCAAAGGCGAACTCATAAGGATACAGCTTGGCCTCCTCTGTGGCGAGGGCGGGCAAAACGCCCTGCATCAGAAGCAGGCATAGTGTTAATAGCAAAGCAAACGTTTTTTTCATACGGGAGCTCCTTTGGCGTTTTTTCTATCTATATGAGAGCAAGATCAAAAATCGAACGGGAGAAAACTTGAATTTTGTTGAAAATTTTTTTGCAAAAATACTTTACGAACGGAAAAAATTGCAGTATAATGTAGGGCATAAAGATGTTTTATTTTGGAGGAATCTCTATGCAAAGCAATGTTCGTCCCGCATCCATGGAACGCATCACCACCCCCGAGCTGGCGGAAGCGTTTATCCGTGAGCAGATTGCGGAGGTCCGTGCCCAGGTAGGCGACAAGAAGGTCCTTCTTGCCCTGTCCGGCGGTGTGGATTCTTCCGTCGTTGCGGCTCTTCTCATCAAAGCCATCGGTAAACAGCTGATCTGCGTCCACGTGAACCACGGTCTCATGCGCAAGGACGAGAGCGAGAGTGTTATCCGGATGTTCAAGGATGGCATGGATGCCAACCTGATCTACGTAGACGCCACCGATCATTTCCTGGATCTTTTGGCAGGTGTGTCCGATCCCGAGCGGAAGCGCAAGATCATCGGCAAGGAGTTTATCACCGTTTTTGCCGAAGAAGCTCGCAAGCAGGAGGGCATTTCTTTCCTGGCACAGGGTACTATTTATCCCGACATTCTGGAGTCCTTCAAGCAGGCAGAGGGCAAAAAAGCCGTTAAGTCTCACCACAACGTGGGCGGCTTGCCCGAGGATCTGCAGTTTGAGCTGGTAGAGCCTCTGAAGCTTCTCTTTAAGGACGAGGTCCGCGTGGTAGGCGAGGCTTTGGGTCTGCCCCACGCCATGGTCTACCGTCAGCCCTTCCCCGGCCCCGGTCTGGGTGTCCGCTGTCTGGGCGCCATCACCCGTGACCGTCTGAACGCACTTCGCGAAGCAGACGCCATCCTCCGCGAGGAGTTTGCAAACAGCGGCCTTTCCGAGAAGGTCTGGCAGTACTTCATCGTGGTTCCCGACGTGAAGAGCGTAGGCGTGAAGGACGAAAGCCGCTACGAGGGCTGGCCCGCCACCATCCGCGCCGCCAACACCGCCGACGCCATGTCCGCCACCATCGAGGAGATCCCCTACACGCTCCTGCACCACATCACCTACCGCATCACCCACGAGGTAGAAGGCATCAACCGCGTCCTCTACGACCTCACACCCAAGCCCATCGGCACGATTGAGTGGGAATAAGGAGCATTGCTCTGAAGTAGTTTTTGCCTTGCTTGTGCTTGCAACGGTGAAAAGTCTGCGGCCGCGTTCTTAGTTTTTTAAAAAATTGATTTTTTTGAAAAAAGTAAAACCAAATGTGTTTTGAAAGCCCCTTATTAAGCAGAAAGAAAAAATCACTTAAAAGGAGTTTCAAAATGAACATTTGTCCCAACTGTAAAAAAGAATGCCGGTATTCCTTCTGCCCCGAGTGTGGCTCTGCCACTACGCCCGCAGAAAACAACCCCACGCCTGTGGAAAACAACCCTACGCTTGTGGAAAAGAAACGTCGCTCCATCACCGTCAGCGGCATTCTTTGCACTTTGATCCTGGCCGTATTTGTGGTTTTGCTGCCGATCGTCATCGTTGATCAGTTCGTTCATGCCGATGGTGACCCCTTCTTGACCCGCCTTGCTTCCGGTTTTGCCGGAGGTGCCTGCGTGTTGCTCCTGGGGCTGTGGCTTTGGGGAATGGTCCGCTGGAATGTATTTGCCGTTCCTCACACCTTCCGTGCTATGAAATCCGTAGTCTCCCGCATCATCCCGTTGAGCCTGCTGGCATTGGTCGTAGAGATCATGTTCGGTATTTGGCTGACCCTGCTTCCCCTGGTAGTTTACGGCATGACCACAAGCCCGGTCATTGGGGTGGCATATTGGATCCGTGACGTGGAATCTTTGCCGCTTGCTCTTCTGCTGTTGGCTTTGTCTGCCGTGGCATTCTGGTTCGTAGCGCGCAAAGAGGCTGATCCCATTGTGACGTTCGTTCGGGGGAAAATGGCCGCTCGTGCGGAACAGATATAAAGACCGACGGAGCGAAAAGTCTTCCGTCAAGGAGAATTGGCAGAGAAAGGATCAAACACATGAAGCAAGATTTGACATCCCTTGTCCTTCGCTCTCAACAAGGGGACGCGAAGGCGCAGAACGATCTGATGGGCGCCGTCTATAACGATTTGTACTATTTCGCCTTGAAAACGGTTCAGGTGGAGAAATTAGCGGCTGATATTCTCATGGAATCTTGCTTGGAGATGGTTACCACCCTCAAGACGTTGCGTGATCCTGCCGCATTTCGATGTTGGGCGTTGAAGATCGTGTACCGTCATTGTGCCCGGTGTTTTGAATCCTCGGAAGAAGCCGAAGAGGGCGAGGCCATCCTTGACGCATGGTCGGAAGAAAGCAGCGAGGCACCGATCTCTCCCGGCGGCGATAGTCAAGAGGTTCACGATGCCATCATAAGCTTGATTGACAAACTCTCTCCCGAGCAGAGGTCTGCAATTATGCTGTACTATTACGAAGAGCTTTCCGTCGGAGAAATCGCAGAGATCCAGGACACTTCCGAGGAAACGGCCAAGCGTCGCATCAACTATGCCCGCAGGGAGATCCGCAATCTGTTGGAAAGCTACAAGAAATAGACCGACACCAAGCGTTTTGTCCTTGGATTGGAGCTCGTCTTCGCAAAGGGGTTGAATCGCTTTTGCGGATACGGTCACAACACAATCACATTTTCACACGGCAGGGACTTTTGTTCCTGCCGTTGCTTTTTGTGTGGGTTTGTGGTATTCTGTAAAAAAGTTTTTCCTTTGTTGTAGTGCAAGGAGTGTTTTTCCCGTTTATTGGGGTGAAGGGCCTCTTCAGAAAAAAGGTGAAAGGAGAGAAGGCGTTTGGAAGACAAGCAGATCGTGGAGTTGTATTTTGCACGGGCGGAGTCTGCCGTGGCGGAAACGGAAAAGAAGTACGGGCGGTATTGCCACTACATTGCGTACCGCATTCTGGAAAACGACGAGGATGCCAAGGAGTCCGTCAACGATACCTATCTCAAGGCGTGGAACACCATGCCTCCCCACAGACCTCAGGCGTTGAAGCCTTATTTGGGGATGCTTTGCCGTCAGATCTCGTTGGATCGTTACGAAAAGAACCACGCTCAGAAACGCTTCGGGCAGGTGTCCCTTGCTTTGGAGGAGCTTTCGGAGTGTATTCCCGATGGCAAAAACGGAGATCCGGGAGAAGGCCTTGCCTTGCGGGATGCGTTGAACCGCTTCCTCTATTCCCTGCCGGAAAAGACACGAAAGATCTTTCTGCGGCGGTATTGGTACACCAGCCCCATCGCCGAGATCGCTTCCGACTTCGGCATGAAGGAAAGCAACGTCACCGTCCTTCTGCTCCGCACCAGAAGGAAGCTGAAAGCATTTTTACAGAAGGAGGGCTTTTTTGTATGACAAGCGAACAGATCTACAGAGAACTGGGGGGCATTGACCCTGCCTTGGTCGCTCAGGCGGCGCCTGGGGAAAAGGTAGCGAAGAAACGGTATCAATGGATCAAATGGGTGGCCGCGGCGGCTTGCCTGACGCTGATGGCGGCGGGGGGGATTTTGTGGCGGTGGCAACAGACCCCCGAGAAGCCTGTGGAAACGGGGGACCGCGTTACCTCTTATTTTACCATCACCGCCATGGCCGCCGACGGGGAAGTGAAGGACCTGGGGGTGCACAGCAGCTGCTTCAACTCCTCTGCTTCCAAAGAAAACGTGTTTGGCGTGGATATGCCGCTGTTTAACTTTGAGGTACGCCCCACGGATCTGAAAAACAACGAGGTGCTTTACCGGCGCTTTGATATCGCCGTTTCTTACAACGGCAAGTTGGCCCAGGGGAAGGACGAGCACGTGATGGTGGGCTTTGTGGGCTACAGGGACGGTCCTGCTGCATGGGCATATTTCGTTTCGGGATGGTTTACCGAGCCTACGGAGCTGTTGATCCAGATCATAGACAGGGAAAGCCGTCAGATCGTGGAGACCATCGCCGTGATGGTGACCTATCACGCCGATCGGCAGGGGTACGATTTGGAGATCACCAACCTGACCACCCTGTTCGGGGATCAAAAGCAGGCGGTGGAAGCGCAGAATCAGCTGATGTCCTATTTCTTCGATCAAGGGTACGTCACGGAGTATCCCGATTGGTTCGGCGGGTGCTATATCGAGGACGGCATGCTGTACGTGAAGCTGGTTTCCCCCTCCGAAGAGGTGCGGGAAACGCTGTCCCGGCGACTTGATCACTATGAGGACGTGGTGGTTTTCCTGGATGAGGAGCTTTCCTTGAGTGCTTTGCAGGACTATGCGGACCGCGGGGCGGCAGAGCTGATGGCCCTTGGCTGCGAGGTGACCTCCTGGTACGTGGACAGCGTGGAAGGACAGGTGGTTATTGCGGTTTTGGAAAAGGATCATGCGGCCGCAACCGCCTGGGCGGAAGCCGCCTCCCGAGAGGGTGTTCGCATCAAGATCGAAATAGGCGACTATACTTCCACCGACGTAGGGGAAGTGATGGAATTCCGTGCAGAGCCCTTTTTGCAGCACATTGCTTTATCCTGGGTGTATGAAATGACTGTGAAAATAGAAAATGGGAAGATCTTTCTGGACGGTATTCCGTACGATCAAGTTACCTACGTGGAGGATTTCGTCCTCGACTACGGGACGGGGCTTTGTCCGATGTACCATCAGGAGGAAAAATATATCGAGGTGCTGGCGCAGATCAACAGCCAAAAGGGCTGCTACCTGCTGGAAACGGAAAGCGAGAAAAGCTACGGCACCCTTGCCATGTACGTCATCGGCGACACCTATTATTTCTTCCGCTTTTTTGAAAACGGAACGGTCATGCGGATCCACGCAGGCACCGTTTCGGAATAAAGCCAAGCAAAAGACCACCGATTATTTCGGTGGCCTTTTTGTATAAGGGGAAGTTATTTGGCAATGTTGCCGTTGGTGCAATGGATGACCTCGGCTTGGGGATCACTGTTGGGCAAAGCATGGTTGGCGTTCAACGCCTTCTGTTTCTCCATGGCGTTTTGGTAGGTCACGTTGGCAGGGTTCATACCGCTGTAGATGGCATAGATGAACTTGAATCGGGCACTTCTGTATTGGGAGTGCATGCAACCATAGAGCAAATCAAAATATCTGCAAGCAAAATACCAAGGAGATGTTTTATGGCGTTGCCTCTTATTCTTCGAATGTAGGAACAGTCGCAGGGTCAGGCAAAACGATTACAACATTCTCAACAGGATATTCATCTAATTTGTAAAATGTGGTAGAAACCATTACGTAGGTCGCCTGAGACTCTGTGTTGATAGCCTCGTGGTCTAAGACAGACTCATACTGTGTAAGGGGCATACCATTATATTCGAGATGGACGTACGCAGTCTTGGCTGCAGCGTCGTAACGGATGGCACCGGTACGAATAGCGCACTGCGTATTAATACCGGGTGCGGATACAAATGTATGGAGCATGGGGTGGGCGGTTGTAATTTCTAAACCAATTGTACGGTGATGTAAAAGTGCACAAAGGGGCTCTAAAACCAGATAATCATCTTCGCGATCTACAATATCGCTGTACGTATCCAACAAATCGGACATCATCTTGCCGGAGGTAATCAGCTCAATCTTGTTGGCTTCGGGTTTGATGGTAGACGGAAATGCGTAGGTGCCACCACCAACAGCCGCATCGTTATAGGGGTTGATAAGAGGGAGCTCTGCATACTTAGCATCAAAGTCCATGACGCTCACATTGATATCTTCGCGGCATACGGGAATGGGCTTGGGGTCAACGAAAACAATGTGCTCAACCTGCTCGGTAAAGTTGGAAGCATTCATAGCGACAATCTGATATGTTGCCTTAGAAGATTCTGCAACTTCCTTGCCATAATCATAGGGGTTGCCGCCCATGCGCAAAAGAGCAAATGCATTGTTCGTTTGCTTTAACAGAACATACATAGTATCTTGCTCTGCAGAATACACAATCTTATCTACAGCGGTAACCATTTGAGCGTTGTATTCAGGGCTTGCCAAGAAGAAATATCGATTGTCAGCTGACGCAGGCAACTCATAATACCAGTAGTACGAATATTTGAAGCCATTTTCGTCTAACGAACATTCAATCTCTTCGATACGACCAACGTCTCCGTACTGCTGTACAAGGCTCTGGAATTCATCATTTGTGGTGAATTCGGTAATCGAAGGAGCCGCAGGGACCTTAGAAGACATCATGGAGGAAAATTCTATCTCGACGCTTTCCGTAATGTCAGTGAGGGTTTCATATGCCTTATTGTAGGGCATTTGTGCGGCGGGCTCTGTCGGAGCATCAGGAAGGACGATAGCCTCGGAGGTATCGCCTGCGGGACCCTTGCCGTCCTCGGAATCCTCGGCGATGGGGGAAGAGATGGCGGGTTCGTTATCGTCGCCGGAAGACTTGTCATCGTTGCCCATGAGGAGAACGCCGCCTACGACGGAGCCTACAACCACTGCCGCGGCGATGGCGCCCACCACCAGCTTGGAGATCAGCGCACTGCCTATGCCCTTTGCGGCGGCTGCAGCCACGGTGGTAGCGGTACTGCCTGCCGCACTTGCGGCTGCTGTGGTAGCCGCGCTGCCTGCTGCGCTTGCGGCTTCGGAAGCCACGGCGGTAGCCACCTGGGCGGATTGTGCCGCAGCCACGGGCTGGAAGGACAGCGCCCCGCCGGAAACCACGGGAATGCCGGGCAGAGCGGGCATTTGTGCGGCGCCCTGACGGAACAGATGGAGCAACAGCAGAGGCAGGGGCAGGATGCTGTGGAGCTTGAGTCCGGTGCGCTTCTCGTATTCTTCCACCTTATTCTTGATGGCTTTTCTGCCGTAGTTCAAACGGCTCTTCACGGTGCCCTCGGTGGTGTCCTGAATTTCGGCGATCTCTCTCACCGAAAGCTGTTCATAATAATACAGCATAAGTGCGGAACGCTGATCATCCGGCAGGGAGTTCAAAAGATTCAGAATGGTAGCCCGGAACTCCTTGTTTTCATAAACCTCCTCGGGCATGGTGGAGGAATCCTCGTCTCCCACACGGTCGAAGATGGTAAAGCCGTCTTCGTCCTCTTCTGCCTGCACCTCCATCTTGTTCTTCTGATACCGAACACAATGGTGGTAGATGATCTTGTGTGCCCAAGTGAAGAAAGCCTCCGGGGCGCGCAGCTTCTTAATGGTGGAGAAAATCTCCAAACAGCTATTCTGGGTCACTTCCCACGCCTTTTCCTCGTCGCCGCAGGATTTCAGCGCGAAGTAGTGAAATCCTTCATAGCACTCGTTCATCAGCTCGTTCATTGCTTTACTGTCTCCCTGCTGGGCTTTGGTGACCAGGGATACCAAACGTTCCTGTTCAATCATTGTTATGCTCTCCTTTATGTTCATGGTTGTCGGCGCAGACTGCGCTTTGATTTTGAAGTGTGTGTTGAAGTGTTTCTTTTTTCTCTTTGGAAAGGCGATTCTTTTTGCGGTCCACGGCGAAGAGGAATGCCAACAGCCCCGCCAGTCTGTCTCTGATCTGTGCCATAGCGATCACATCCTTTCAACCGGAACGGCAATCCGAGGATTGCCTTGTGGGGACGTGGCGTTTGCGGCTTGAAAAGTGTTTCATTTGTTGCGATCTCCTTTTGCTTGTTTTTTAGGTTCTACTAATAAGGGGCAGGAAATCGGCTTTTGGTTTTAAAAAGATTTAAAAAATAAAAAAGTTTTTCAAAAAAAGAAAAACGCTTTCCTGATCATTATAGGTCGTTTGTCGAAGTTTGTCAAGCCTTTTGAAAGAAAACACAAGCTATACTTATATTTTTAAAAGCCGGGTTTCCCTTTTCCCGCCCTTGACAACCATGGGGGCTACCATAAAGTCAATCAAGAATGCCCGGAAAATGGATCCGTCCGGTACATTTTCCGGGCATTCGCTTTTTTTATATCCTTCGCATATTTCTTATTTCCGTAGGCTTTTTGTCAAACACGTCGTGACAGACCTGATTGAAGGAACGTATACTTTTGAAGCCGCATTCAAAAGCGATGCGGGAAATGGGAAGGTCGGTATCCTGCAGCATGGCGAACGCCTGGTGGATACGGTAAAAGTTAAGCATTTTTTTGAAATTCATATGCATATGCCTGTTGAAGGTGCGGGAGAGATATTGATAATTATATCCCTTTTCCGCGGCGATTTCTTTCAGCGAAATGTTGTTTTGGAAGTTTTCTGCTATATAAAGAGCCACGTCCATTGCCGCCATATCGACTTTGGGAGCGGTGATGAGCGTTGTGGAGGCGAGAAAGTCACCCAACAGCATATATAAAAGCCCTTTGATCCTCATGCGGTCTTCAAACGGAGCTATTCTGGATATGGGGAGGCTGTTTTCCCCGAAGGTATCAAAAAGCATTTTCAGCCCGAAATCGAGAACCTCCTTCTTGGGACGAAAAACAGGATCTCTTGGGATCATGCCTTCAACGGATTGCGCAACGGTGAGAATGAGGTGGTCGTTGAATATGATTCGCTGTGCGGAGGCGTCGGGGGCAAGCACCAGCTCGTGTGGCTGAAAAGGGAACAAAAGGATGCATTCGCCCACGGAAAGCCGGTAACGGTGCTCGTTTACCGTACAGACGCATTTTCCCTCAAGTGGCGTAATCAATTCGTAATTCTTGTGAAATTGCCGTATGGCTCTGCTTTGACGCTGCGTATAGCTGTGAAATTCAAATGCGAGATTGTCGGAAGTAAAACGTCCTTCTTTTTTGCTCGCCATGGTAAGCCTCCTTTGAAAGTCAAAAAGTCAACTTCTTGCTATAATATATACACTATTCGGCTTGCTTTGTCAACATTGGTGTGTTAAACTTCTTAAAAATAAGGTATGATCAATACTGCGGAGGGCTTATTATGAAGAAGATCCTTGCGGCAATTCTTTGCTTGCTTGTATGTGCTCAGGCATTTGGATTTGGGTCGATCACCCCGGAAGCGGAGGGGACAAAGGAAATGTTTTTTGATTCCTTTGATTACAAGGCTTTCGGCTTATCGGGGCTTTACGGCGGAAACAACGCTTGGGAAAAGGAATATTTAACGCCTAAGGATAAGGATGACAAGGGCTCGGCCGACAGTACCGCGCCTGTTACGTTGGGTGGTGTTTTGAAATTTACCGAGGGCGACGGGATTCGCTTCAACTGGCAAAAGCTTGACGGCTTTTCAAAATTTGATGCTTCAAAAACGTACAAGATAACCTTTGACGTAAAGGTTACCGATTTCGGCGACGATCAACCGATGGGGGCTGCGCGTACCTGGAACCGAGAGCTTTATTTTGCGGTTGCGGGATATTACAACCAGATCGAATTCCGAAGCGGCAACTATGCGGGCCAGATCGGCATCCGTGCCGGTGACAAGACCGATTCTCTTCCCAAGGGCGGATGGACGAACGACAAATCCACCTACGTGCTGAATAAGACCTATCACTGTACGTTTGAATGGAGACCTTCGGAAAAAGTTGTTATCTCCACCGTTGCGGCGGACGGAAACGTGATCGCACAGGGATCCCGCAGTGACGCCATTTACGGCACGGTCAATCCAAGCACCCGCTTTTTGGTTTGGCGTTGCGAGGACGGCGAGATGGAGATCGATAACGTAACCTTCAGCGACGGGGAAAATACGTATACGCAATCCTTCGATTTTGAAAAGGAAACCGATTCCATGACTGCGTCGGGGGTTTGGGGACTTGAGGATGTTCGCAGGACCGATTCCAAGGAGCCCGCGTTTAACGACGGCGCGTTGCTGATCAAGGAACACAGCAGCGTAAAGTTCAATTGGCAAAAGGTTGACGGAATCGGGGCTTACGACCCTGCCAAAACCTATGTTTTCGATTTTGATGTGAAGCTTGTCGACAAGGGCGACGGAAGCAATTGGGGCGGCGAGGTGTGTACACGCGGGATCTATATTGCATTCGGCGGCTGGTATAATCTGATCGAAATGCCCACGAAGGACAACGTGATAAAGGTTGGTGCAACCACCAAGACTTTCTCGGATACACAGCATTTGAACAAGCAATTGCACGTAACGATTTCTTGGGAGGGCACAAATATTTCGACGGTCATTACCGATCCAAAGGGTGATGTGGTGATCCAAGGCGGAAGAAGCGGAAATGCCTTTACGGATCTGGCTGCCGAAAAGGCGGCAATGACAAATCTCGTCCTCCGTTGCGAGGATGGAGCTTTTGAGCTTGACAATTTTAAGCTCAGCGTGATGACCGTTCAGGTGGACAGCACCACCGAGATAAACATCCCGAAGGGGCAACAAGCGGTCTATACCGCCGAGGTGGGGTACAGCGGAAGCGGCAAGGCCTTGCTTAAATACGGCGGAACCGAACTGTTTTATATAGAAAACGGCAGCTTGAAAGTGGGCGGAAAAGCCGTTGAAGGCTCTTACAAGGCAGGTACTTATCACATCGAATCGGTCATCAGCCCCGATCAGGAAATGCAAACCGTTGAGGTCGTTTCTCCCGGGGGTGAAGTCGTTCGCAGAGGTTTCTACACGCTGTTGGGGGGCGGTGCGATCAATTGCTTCGTCACGGGCGAAAACAAGGTGATTGCCTCCGACGTAAAGTACGAATCTTGCAGTGTCAATGAATATACGCTTACGACGCAAGAGCCGATCTATACCGGCGTAGATGCAAAGATCTATAATCTTGTTACCTCGTTTGACGAGGCACAGACGACACGTAATTTCGCTTGGACGGCCAAAAGCGCATTCATCGGCAAGGATTCCATGGCGCTTAAATACCGCAAGGCGGGGACGGCCGATTGGATAACGGTTGACGCCGTTCGCGAGACCGAAAGGGTGAATACCGCAGACGAGGATTACTTCAAGTGCGATCTTTCGTCTCTTGCGCCCGATACCGAGTATGAATATAAGATCGGCAAAAAGGACGGCGACGAGGACGCCGATTGGACAAAGACCTTCAAATTCAAAACCGCAAAGGAAAGCATCGACGAATTTACGTTTATTGCCGTGGGCGACACTCAGGGGATCACCTGGAACGGGTTGACCTCAAGCGACAAGGGGTACATGTTCGCCATGGCGGCATACCAAGAGGCTTTTGAAGAGGTCAAGGACCCTGCGTTTATTCTTCACACCGGCGATGTTGTGGAAACCGGCAACAACAAGAATATGTGGAACATGTATTTCAAGGCGTTGAACGGCTATGGCACGTCCACCCCGATGTTTGCCGCCATCGGCAACCACGATTCCTGGGGCACACCGCTTTATTTCGATCTCCACTTCAACCATCCCAACAACGGAGGTACGGCGGCTCTTGACCAAAGCTTCAAGAGCAAGGTGACTAACGGAAACATTTTGCAGCTTTTTGAAAATGCCGACGAAACCATTTATTCCTATGATTACGGCGATGCCCATTTTATCGTGCTGAATACGGGAAGCTACAACGGTGAGGATAGGCATATCATTGATGCTCAGCGGGAATGGCTGACCAACGATCTGGAAGCCAACAAGGACGCAAAATGGAAGATCATGCTCTTCCACGAGCCGGTATATCACCGCTTGGGCGCAGGGGAAAGCAGACCCTGGCTCCACGACGTTATCGAAGAATACGGCGTCGACCTTGTTCTCCAGGGACATTCCCACCTTGTAACGAGAACCTATCCCATGAAGGATGGAAAAATCGTCACGAAAGCGGTAGATGAAAAGATCGAAAAGGGGATCGGTACGGTTTATACCACCATCGGCTCTACGGCGCTTAACCACGATGGTGCAAACGACGGGAAATACGAAGAGGAGATCGGCTTCCTTGTGACTCCCACACCCACCCAACCGGCATATACCACGGTGACCGTTCAAAATGATAAGATCGTCGTCACCACCAAGCAGATCAACGGATTCGTTCTCGATAGCTTTACCATCGAGGATAAAACTATCTCGGACGATATAACGCCCGACGAAAGCGACGATGTCTCGGATGAGTCTTCCGAAGAGCCGTCGGAAAGCACGGAAATTACGGATCCCGAAACCGAGAGCTCGGGCAGCTCTGCGATCACGGATCCCGGAACCGAGAGCTCGACCGGCTCTGCGATCACGGATCCCGAAAACGAGACTTCGGGAAGCACTGCCATCATCGTAATTTGTTCGGTAGCGTTGATCGTCTTGGGCGTCGGAATCGTTTTGATCCTGAAACGCAGAAAATAAGAAACGGCATATCTTTTCACACGGCAGGGACTTCGGCTCCTGCCGTTGCTTTTCCTACGGCGGGTGACGGTGCTTTCCTTTTCCCGCCCTTGACAACGGATTTCTTTTGTGCTACAATAAACTTAATCAAGATTGCCCGGAAAGTGTACCAGAAGGATCCATTTTTCGGGCATTCGCATTTCTTTCAGAAAGAGGTAAAAAACAATGAAAGGACTCAAGATTCTTGCCATGCTGTTAGCCCTCACCTTCTGTCTTTCCGCCTGCGCAGGCGGGGGAGACGTGTCCACCCCTACCACCGAAAGCTCCGCCGCTTCCCAGAGCGGTGAGTCTTCCGCACCCGAGACCTCCGAGGAGGAGACCTTGGGTGAATTCAAGACCGCATTCCGCTTCCTTGTCACCTCCGACAACCACGTTTCCTCTGTGAACGACGCTTCCGCAAAGCGCTTGGAGCAGCTGTTCAAGTCCTCCTACGCCTACGCGGCTACCCAGGAATACGATAAGATCGATGCCTTCGTTGCCGTGGGCGACATCACCAACTACGGCCAGGCCTACGAGTACACCGCCTGGAAGAGCATCGTGGAAGCCAATATTAAGGAAGAGACCCGGGTCATCACCGTCATGGGCAACCATGAATACTACGGTAACCTGAACGACCTGCAGTGGGGTGTGAACGGCTACACCCAGAACATGGATCCCGAGCTGAACAAGCACGTGGTGGTAAACGGCTACCACTTCATCGGCGTTTCCACCTACGGAGAAGGGGACTACTCCGAGGATATCTCCTGGCTGGAATCCGCCCTTGCGGAAGCTGCCGCAGACGATGCGGACAAGCCCATCATCACCTTCCAGCACCACCATATCAAGGATACCGTTTACGTCAGCTCCGAGTGGTACGCCAACGAATCCGCTCAGCTGAATGCGGCATACGCCAAGTACAGCCGGGTGTTGAACTTCTCCGGCCACTCCCACGGCCCCATCAACAACCCCACCTCCTGCTACCAGAAGGATTACACCCTCTTCGGTACCGGCACGCTGGCATATTTTGAAATGACCACCGGTATGACCTACGGCACCGTGCCTCCCAAGGCAGATCAGGCGGCGCAGTTCTATATCGTAGAGGTCTCCGAGGACAACCGTGTCCGCGTTATGCCCTACAACCTGCTCACCGACGATTTCTTCAAGACCGCCGACGGCAGCAAGCAATTGGTCTACGCCATTGACGATCTGAAGGACAAATCCACCTGGAAATACACCGACGCCGCCCGCAAGGCTTGGAATCAAGCCCCCACATTTGAGGAAGGCGCAACCGTTACGCTGGGCAATACCGCGCCCAACACTGCAGAGATCACCTTCCCCCAGGCCAAGGACGACGAGTGCGTTTACAGCTACAACATCGTCTGCACCGCAGGGGATCAGAAGAAGGAATTCAACTATTTCTCCGAGTTCTACTTCGAGCCCATGCCCGAGACCTTGACTTTTACCCTTGCGGGGCTGACTCCCGAAACGGAATACACCCTTGAGGTATTCCCCGTGGACGTTTACGGCGTGAAGGGTGAGAGCATCAAGTCTACCTTTACCACGCCCAAGGTGGAGAAGGTGGAATATTCCTCCCAAAACCCCGTGAACTTCGTGGGCACCTTCACCAACTTCGATTCCAAGTCGTATATCAGCCCTTCCGGCGGCAACATGGCCTACGGCGGCTCTGCCAACGGCGACTTGTTCGTGGGCTCCTGGAACTCCGCCGCCACCGATGCCAACAGCAAGTTCGAACTGACCCAAAACGGCTACAACGGCTCCAACGCTCTGACCGTCTGGAGCAACGGCCGCGACAACCAGGGTCTGTACCTCTTTGCCACCGAGCAGAACAAGCACACCACCAAGTACCCCTCCACCGCATACCTGCGGGTTTGGGTGGACTTCACCGACGTGGAATTCCGCAAGGCAAACTTCGGCTTGGTTGCTCCCTCCGGTGATCTCTACACCACCGACGAAAGCGACTACGTTCCCGACCTGTTCTTCTACTATCTCCCCGAGGGCGGCGATACCTGGCAGGAATATGTCCACGGTAGCGACGGCTGTTTCGGCACAGATCAGTCCACTCCCGTAAAGGGCTTCAAGGGCTGGATGGCCTTCCCCGTGAAGGACTTCACCTACCGCGCAGGCACCGGCAGCGGCACCGGCACCGCAGGGGAGGCTTACCCCTACAACGAGATCGCAGGCGTGTACCTCTTCTGGAACTATTCCTCCGGCACCACCGAAGGCGCAAAGTTCGTTCTGGACGAGTTGCAGTTGGTGGAAGACTACACCGTATTTGAAGAGTATAAGGGATAAAAAGCAGAACCTCAATAGGAGCCTCAAAAGGAACCTCATCCCAAGTCGGCGCAAAGCCATGTACCGTGCATTGCTGTATATCGCGGACGTCAAAAACGGCGTTGCCGTTTTTATGGGTGCTTCCGTTGATTTCTTTCGGGGGATTAATAGGAACCTCATCCACCGTACGCAAGCGTACGGTCCCCCTTCCCCGCATTGCGGGGAAGGTAGGCTTGCTTCGCAAGCGGAAAACGGATTTCTATGTTTTCTCGCCATTGCTTGTGTCGGCGCACGATTGAAAGCCTTTGTTGGCACACCGAAGGTGTGCCAACCTTCCCCGATCGCCGTTGGCGAAGGAACCTCATCCCAAGTTGGCAAAAGGAACCTCATCCACCGTCGTGGAAGATTGGCAAGGATTCTCTTTCTTGCTCTTTCCGCTCCACGCCGGTCCCCCTTCCCCGTGAAACGGGGAAGGTAGGCTTGCTTCGCAAGCGGAAAATTGGATTTCTATGTTTTCTCACCATTGCTTGTGTCGGCGCACGATTGAAAGTTTTTTGTCCGCACACCGAAGGTGTGCCAACCTTCCCCGCTTGCGGGGAAGGGGGACCGTATGCGGACGGAACAAATAAAAAAGGAGAATATACCTATCTCCGCAGACGGGGGATGAGGTTCCTATTCCCCCTACAAAGGAGCCCACATGGGACGTAATAAGGAACTGACCCCCTTCGCCCAAGATCTTCGCAGGAACATGACACCGGAAGAAAGGCAGTTGTGGTACCATTTCTTGCGTGACCACCCTATGCAGTTCTACCGCCAAGTGACCTGCGGGAATTACATTATGGATTTCTATTGCCCTTTGGTAAAGCTTGCCATTGAGCTGGACGGCAACCAACACGCAGAGCCTGAGGGGTTGGAGAAAGATCGTATCCGCACGGCATATTTGAATGAGCAGGGGATCTACGTTTTAAGGCTCCCCAACAGACGGATCTGGGTGAATTTTCGCGGTGTGTGCGAGGGTATTGACGATCTTGTGAAAAAGCGCGGCGGAAGGCTTTGAGTTGTCGATGATCGGAGCCTCAAGAGGAACCGCAAAAGGAACCGCAAAAGGAACCGCAAGAGGAACCTCATCCACCGTCGTGGAAGATTGGCAAGGATTCTCTTTCTTGCTCTTTCCGCTCCACGCCGGTCCCCCTTCCCCGTGAAACGGGGAAGGTTGGATCGCTTCGCGATCGGGAAAT
>JAZPZV010000024.1:0-3434 GCA_045544855.1 Eubacteriales bacterium
AGGGTACGGATATGAGCGCCGTCCACGTCGGCATCCGCCATGATGATCACCTTGCCGTAACGCAATTTACTAATATCAAATTCCGTGCCGATGCCGCAACCCAGCGCCTGGATCAGGGG
Source organism: Eubacteriales bacterium (assembly GCA_045544855.1). GTDB lineage: Bacteria > Bacillota > Clostridia > Oscillospirales > CAG-382 > Coliplasma. The sequence continues at coordinate 120 of JAZPZV010000024.1, forward strand.
GGTGATGGAATCGGAGGAATAAATGCGGTCCAAATGGGATTTTTCCACGTTCAGAATCTTACCGCGCAGAGGCAAAATGGCCTGGAACTGGCTTTCTCTGCCGTCCTTTGCCGTACCCCCTGCGGAGTCACCCTCCACCAGGTACAGCTCGGTGTATTCCATCCGTCTCTCGTTACAGTCCGCCAGCTTATGGGGTAGGGAAGAGGACTCCAAAAGCCCCTTTCTGCGGGTCAATTCTCTGGCTCTCTTTGCGGCCTCTCTGCCTCTTGCGGCAGCAACCGCTTTTTCAATAATGATCTTACCTGCCTGAGGATTCTCCTCCAGGTAAGTATACAATCTGTCCGCCACGATGCCGGAGACCAGAGTACGGATCTCCGAGTTCCCCAGCTTCGCCTTGGTCTGGGATTCAAACTGAGCGTCCTCTAACTTCACGGAAACGATGGCGATCAGACCCTCCAGCACGTCCTCGGCGGTGAGTCGCTCGTCGTCCTTCAAAAGCTTGAACTTTTTGCCGTATTCGTTCAGCACCTTGGCCAGGGACATTCTGAAGCCCTGCTCGTGGGTACCGCCGTCTACGGTGTGCATATTGTTGGCAAAGGAGATCACGATGTTGGAATAGGAGTCGTTGTACTGCAACGCCACCTCTGCCAAGGAGCCGTCCTTTTCCCCCATCATATAGATCACGTCGTTATGAAGCACGCTGCAGCCCTTCTGCTCGTTCAGATACTCCACAAAAGAACGGATACCGCCCTCAAAGCAGAAGATCTCCTCGGTATGCTCTTCACCACGCTCGTCCCGCAGGCAGATGTTCACCCCTGCGTTCAAAAAGGCCTGTTCACGCAAACGGGTCCTCACCACGTCCGCTTCAAACTCCACCGTCTCAAAGATCTCGGGATCGGGCCAGAACCGTACCGTCAGACCGTGGTCGGCAGTATCTCCCAGTTCACGGAAAGCCTCAACCGTCTTGCCCTGCTCAAAAGCGATGGCGTAGGCCTTGCCGTCACGGCAGTTCACCAGCTCCACACGCTTGGAAAGGGCGTTCACCACGGAAGCGCCCACGCCGTGCAGACCGCCTGCGATGCGATAACCGCCGCCGCCAAACTTACCGCCGGCGTGCAAAACGGTATAAATGACCTCCAGAGTGGGCTTCCCCAGCTTGGGATGCATACCCGAGGGCACACCGCGGCCGTCGTCCTTCACCGTCACGGAGCCGTCGCCGTTGAGAATCACCGTGATCTGCTTACAGTAACCCGCCAAGGCCTCGTCGATGGAGTTGTCCACGATCTCATAGATCAAATGGTGCAGACCCTTGGAGGAGGTGGTACCGATGTACATACCCGGTCTCTTGCGAACCGCTTCAAGACCCTCCAGCACCTGAATTTGGCTGTCGTCATAGGCAGGAGCTTCTGCCTGCAACCCTTGTTCCAGTAATTCTTCCATACTTTTCTCCGTTTCTTCTGATTGACTGCTTAATCGGTCAGATCGCCCGTACGTTTTGCAATGGTTTCCGTGGAAAGCCCACTGATATACACTCTGTCTCCGTATGCCTCCCGCACCAGCACGATGCTTTTGGGCAGATCGGAGGCAAGGCTCACCACCTGCATCCGTTTTTGGTTTTCCGCAAGGCAGAGTCTGGTGCCCTCCTCCATGGTGGCTTCGTCCATGTCAAAGATCCCCACCACGTCCTCGGCTACCAAGGTCTCTCCGCCTTCTAAATGTAAAAAAGGTAGTTTCATTTGCTTACATTCCCAGAAAAATTCTGTTGAGCGAATTGCTGTTACGGCATTTGTGAAATTCCAGCGCCAAGGGATCCTCCTCCGGGTCAAATTCACCCTTTAACACCCTGCCGTACTGCTTGCGGATCTCCGCATACGCATCCTTCCGCTTCATCTCCAGCTTTCTTCTCTTTTCCAGCTGATGCTCCGTCAGCCCCGGTCTGTATAACGCTTCCTGCTCGTCGGTAAGATACTCGATGATCACAAGCTCTCCCACCCGTGTGATTTTCGTCCTCATGCTCTGCACCCTCCTTTGCGTTTTTTCACTCGCAAAAGGAGTATACAGGAAAAAAATCAATTTGTCATCCCGTCTTTTTCCAACGAAAATCCCACAAAAATCCCACATTTTTCCGAAAAAGGGGTACGGTCAAGGGGCGGTCATATAAGGGGTGGTCATATAAGGGGCGGTCATGTAAGGGGCGGTCATATAAGGGGCGTTGCCCCTTAAAAACCCCACTCAAGGGACCCGTCCCTTGAGAATCCCGTATTGTGAGGGGGAAAGAAGAAGGATCAACAGGATGACACTCTATCGTTGGAAGCACTCCCGTCCGTCTGTCACCCTGAGCGAGGAGGGCGTAATATGCTACGACAAGCCACCGCAGAATGACCCCCGACGAGTCGAACTGACAATTGTGGCGTTAGCTCAATTGTCAGGCAAAAAATGCCTGCATTTTTTGAGGGTATGGGATGCTTTTCGATACGGCCGTTCTCCGTTCCGTTTTTTACTCCTACTGCTCCGCAAACAATTTCTCGCTGAGATCCGCCCATTCCGGGTTCACCTTTTCCACCAAAGCGTTTTTCTTGGCTCTGGTCCAGCGCTTCAACTGCTTTTCTCGGTCAATAGCGTTCAAAACGTCCTCGAAAACCTCGTAATACACCAATTTTCCGATTCCGAACTTCTTTGTAAAACCGTCTATTTCCTTTTTTTGATGCTCCTCTACCCGCCTTGTCAGGGTGTTTGTCATCCCGATATACAGTAAGCCGTTCCGAGGAGACGCAAGGATATACACGTAGTAGCTTTTACTATACATCCAAATTGGTAACGTACTTGGCGTTTGCCTCGATAAAGGCACGGCGGGGCTCCACCTTATCCCCCATGAGGACGGAGAACAATGCGTCCGCCTTAATGGCGTCGTTGATGGTGATCCGCTTCAAGGTTCTGGTCTCGGGATTCATGGTAGTCTCCCAGAGCTGTTCCTTGTCCATCTCACCAAGACCCTTGTACCGTTCCACACGGACGTTGCCTCCCAATTCCGCTACGTACAATTCCTTTTCCTCGTCGGAGAAGGCGTAACGCTCCGCTTTACCGCGAGAGATCTTGTACAGCGGGGGAACCGCCGCGTAGATATGGCCGTTCTCGATCAGCGGCTTCATGTGGCGGAAGAAGAAGGTCAACAAAAGGGTACGGATATGAGCGCCGTCCACGTCGGCATCCGCCATGATGATCACCTTGCCGTAACGCAATTTACTAATATCAAATTCCGTGCCGATGCCGCAACCCAGCGCCTGGATCAGGGGGGTGATGGAATCGGAGGAATAA
>JAZPZV010000025.1:0-11052 GCA_045544855.1 Eubacteriales bacterium
TCTGCCGTTTTTGACGTCGGCATAGCAAAACTACGCTTAAACCAAAAGCATTGTGCCGACTTGGTCACCTCTGAGCATACCAACCCGCAGGGTTGGCAAGTCGAAGTTTTGCTTTTTGAAATTGCCCATTGTCTTTGGATACGTAGTTCCTTTTTCGGCAATTTCGAAAAGCAAAACCGTAAGGGGTCTCCTCAAAGTCTGATCTACCCCTACATAGGTAAACTTACATCCTTTGTGATAAAACAGTTCTTTAGCCTCGGAAAGGTACATCAGACTCTCAGTAGATCCCGCCTGCGGCGGCTTAGCTCCATCCACTCCGTTCCTTCCGCAAAACTTCGACGTGCGCGGAGATGACTGCAATGCGTAGCCACATCTACTACGTTCCGCGCGTGCTCAGGATGACACGCTGACGTTGGAAGCACTCCCGCCCTACACTTCCCACCTCGGTTCCAAAAACGATTTATCGTTTTTGACGTCGGCGAAACGATACTACTTATACATCAAAAGCCACACGCCGACTTGTGCTTTGCACCGCAGTTCCGAAAACGGCTCTGCCGTTTTTGACGTCGGCGGTATGCAATCATACGCGGTATGCAGCCACACGCCGACTTGACCACCTACCCTTTCTTAATAGGTACATGAATGTAGTAGTAGTAGAGGAGGCAGTTTTTGGTGGATAACTTTTTTTCGACACTTTTCGACAGGATTTGGCGGTACAAAAGGAAAGCGAACAAGCGTTCTATTCTACAAAGAACAAATGTTCTGTCAATTTGGAAAATGTGGATAAGTCCCAAAACCCGACGTGGATAACGCCACGGTTTATCCACATTCCTGCACATTTTATCCACCGACGTTTCAAGAGGGAAAAGCTCAGCCTTCCCCTCTGTTTTTGCCGATCTTCAGGGTGATCTCGAACCCTTCTTCTCCCTCCGTCTGCTGTTTTTCCACGGAAAATCCTGCCTCCTCCAGCAGGGTCAAAGACCGCTCCAGGGTGTTGAAAAAGAACCGCAGATCCTTTACCAAAACCACCCTGTGAGGCTTCTTTGGGGGTGTCGGCTCTTCCTGCTTAAAAGAGGTCAGCTCCCCGTTCATCCTGTCTGCCAACGCCTCCGTGGCCTTAGCGGTCAGCCCCTCTTTTCCCGCCTGCAAAATGGCGCTTCGCCGTGCGGAATCGTCACGGATCTTCAAAAATGCCCGTGCGTGCCGCTCCCCCAAGCCTTGCTCCAATATCAGCCTTCTCTGGCTTTGAGGCAGGGACAAAAGCCGCAATTTGTTGGATAATGCCGAAGGGCTCAGCGACAGCTTTTCCGCCAGCTGCGCCTGGGAAAGATCGGTCATCAACAGCAGATTCCGCAACGCCTCCGCCTCCTCAAAAAACCCCAGATCCTTCCGTTGCAGGTTCTCGATCAGGGCCAAATAGGCGGATTCCTCCTTGTCTGCCTCACGGATCACACAGGGCACTTTTTCCATGCCCGCAAGCTTTGCCGCCCGCCACCGCCGTTCCCCTGCGATGATCTCAAAGGCGGGGGTCTGCAGATCCATGGGAAAGGGGAGCGTATCGGCTCTCCGTACCGTAATGGGCTGTAAAAACCCGTGCCGCTTCAGGCTTTCCGACAGCGCCAGAAGCTCCCCTTCGTCAAAGGCCTTGCGGGGCTGCATCCCGTTGGGAGCAAGCTCCTCCGTGGGCAGGAGGTAGATTTTTTGGGGTTTGCTTTTGGTTTTGAACATAGAAAACCTCCGAGAGAAAAGTGAAGTTTTGCTTTCGCAAAGTGAAGTCGTGGGCTGCACGGTGAAGTTTTGCTTTCGCAAAGTGAAGTAAAGTTTGCCCATTTTGCCGAAGGCAAATCTTCACTCACGAAGTGAACTTCATTATTCGTGAATAACTTCACTTGCTCCCTCGGGGGCAAACTTCACTTTTTGCCATAGGCAAAAAAACGTGTGTAGCACTGTCATAGTACCACACACGGCGTGTCATTTTTTGTTAAACGGTGGGGCGTTCCTTGGTTAAAAGAACATTTTTGCCCCCAATTGCAGTTTTCCGTGGTATTCGGAGATCTCTCCCACGGTGAACCTTCCCTCGGGGGTGGTGACACGGAAACGGTCCCCAACCTTCCCTTGGAGCTTGAATTTGGAGATGGTGATCTTCTCCCCGTGGGCGTAAAGCTTGGCGTAAAAGGCGGGGAGCTTTGCCTCGGGGTAGTGGGCAAACAGGGTCTCGATGGGGATCAGCTTTTCCTGTACCTGCTCCGGGGTGTAGTCCCGCAATACGTCCAGGGGAACGCTTTGGCTTTCGTCAAACTGCCCCACGGAGGTGCGGCGCAGGGAAGCCATGCAAGCCCCACAGCCCAGCTTTTTGCCGATGTCTGCACAGAGGGTACGGATGTAAGTCCCGCGGGAGCAATGGACACGCAGGAAGAACTCGCCCTTTTCTTCGTAGGTCTCCAGGCTGTGAATGGTGACTTTCCGGGGCTCGCGCTCCACGGTGACCCCCTCTCTTGCCAGGTTTACCAGCTTGATCCCGTCCTTTTTCAGGGCGGAATACATGGGCGGGATCTGGTCGATCTCTCCCACGAAGGTCTTTGCCACGGCGGAAAATTCCTCAAAAGAGGGGAGTGCTCCTTCGTAGCGGTTGAGAACCTCTCCCGTAATATCCTCGGTGTCCGTCTCCACCCCCAAACGGATGGAAGCCACGTACACCTTGTCGTGATCCATGAGGTATTCGCAGGCCTTGGTGGCGTTGCCGATCATCACCGGCAGTACGCCGCTTGCCAAGGGATCCAGCGTGCCGCAATGACCGATGCGGCGGATCCCCGTCACCTTGCGGAGTCTGCCGATCACCACCTGAGAGGTGACCCCCACAGGCTTGTCCACAATGAAAATACCGCAAAGCTCGCTCATAAAACCGCTCCTTCCGCCATGGAGAGCACCAGGGCTCTTACAGCCTCCACCGTGGTGTTTTCCATGGAAAATCCTGCGGCGTGGTAATGACCGCCCCCGTTTTGGGTCTGCGCCAGGGCGGCAACGTCAATATCCTCGTTGGAGCGGAAGGAACACTTTACAAAATTGCCCTTGGGCTTGATCACGGCGGACATCTGCACCCCTGCGATCTGACGGGGGATCTGATTGAGAACCTCTGTGTCCTCCTCGGTTGCACCTGCCAATCTCAGCTCTTCCTCCGTGACAGCCACCAATGCGAACCGACCGCCGAAGTGCAGCTCCAGCTTTTGGTAGCCCAATTTCTCTGCGGCGATCTGGGAGGGGGATTTGCTGTCAAACAGCAGACGGCAAATTTTTGCAAAGTCAATGCCCGTAGCCATCAGGTCTGCGGCGTAGCGCATGGTTTCGGGACGGGTGGCCTGATAGCGGAAGCCTCCGCTGTCGGAGCAGATGGCGGTGTACAAGGGCAACGCCGTTTCTGCCGTCAGCTCCACCCCCAGGTCACGGAGGATCTCGAACACCGCTTCCCCTGCGGCGATGAGATCGTCGCGGAGGTACAGCCTTTCACAGCCGATGGTGTTCACCTTGTGATGGTCGATGGAAAGGGCGAAGGTATATCCCGCCTCGGGGAGAGAAAGCATTTTGGGAGACGCCACGTCCACGGAAACAAGGGTATACCCCGTCACGTCGGTGACCTCCTCCAAAAAATACTCCCCAAAGGGCAGGAAGGCGAGCCGCTCCGGCACGCCCTCTCTGTTGTATGCCACCGCACGCTTCCCCAAGCTCCGCAAGCCCATGACCAGCGCCATGGCAGAGCCAACGGTATCACCGTCGGGGGAATTGTGGGTGAAGATGAGGAAGTTATCCCGCTCCTTGAGGAACGAAAGCACCTCTTCCTCAGTGATTCTGTTGCTCATCTTCAAAATCCTTTAAAATTTTTGCGATGTCCATAGCCTTCTGGGCCCCGTGCTCACGGATGAAGGTAAGCTTGGGGGTGATCCGCAGATTCAAACGCTTTGCCAGCTCCGAACGGATGTAACCGGAGGCGGATTGGATGCCTGCCTCCACGTCCTTATCCGGGCCGAATACGCTGTAGAAGATCTTGGCCTGGGAGAGATCCTTGGAGACCTCCGCCCCGGAAATGCTGATAAAGGTACGGGAGACTCTGGGGTCCTTCACCGTACGGATGATCACGGCCAGCTCTGCCGCTACGGCGTCGTTGACGCGGTCCTGTCTGTTCGCAACCATCAGCGTGCCACTTCTTCCATGACGAAGGCTTCCAGAACGTCGCCTACCTTGATATCGTTGAACTTCTCCAAGCCGATACCGCATTCGTAGCCGTTGTTCACTTCCTTGGCGTCGTCCTTGAATCTCTTCAGAGAGGAGATCTGATCCTCGAAGATCACCACGCTGTCACGCAGAACGCGGATCTGAGCGTTTCTGGCAACCTTGCCGTCGGTGACGTAGGAGCCTGCGATGGTACCCACACCGGGCACGTGGATGGTCTGACGGACCTCTGCGTGGCCGATGACGTTTTCCTTGAACTCGGGAGCCAGCATACCCTTCATGGCCGCCTTGATCTCCTCGATGCAGTCGTAGATGATGCGGTAGGTGCGGATCTCCACCTTGTCTCTTGCCGCCGCGTCGGTGGCGGTACGGTCGGGACGGATGTTAAAGCCCACGATCAGCGCGTTGGAGGCGGATGCCAGCATCACGTCGCTTTCGGTGATACCGCCTACTGCGGCGTGGATCACCTTCACGCGGACCTCTTCGTTGGAAAGCTTCTCCAGGCTCTGCTTCACCGCCTCCGCAGAACCCTGAACGTCTGCCTTGACGATGATGTTCAGATCCTGTACGCCGTTTCCGATCTGGCTGAACAGATCGTCCAGGTTCACCTTCACGGCGTCTGCATGGGCGTTCTTGGCAGTCTGCTTGCGCTCCTCTGCCAGGTCTCTTGCCATCTTCTCGTCCTTCACGGCGTAGAACAGGTCGCCTGCGTTGGGCACCTCGGAAAGACCGGTGATCTCCACGGGAATGGAGGGACCTGCTTCCTTCACGGTTCTGCCCTTGTCGTTGGTCATCACGCGGACTCTGCCCACGGCAGTGCCTGCAATGACGATGTCCCCGGTACGGAGGGTACCCTTCTGCACCAGGAAGGTGGCCACGGTACCCTTGCCCTTATCCAGACGGGCCTCCACCACAACGCCCTGTGCCTTACGGTCGGGGTTGGCCTTCAGCTCCATCATTTCTGCGGTAAGCAGCACCATATCCAACAGCTCGTCAATACCCTGGCGCTTCAAGGCGGAGATGGGCATACAGATGGTATCGCCGCCCCACGCTTCGGGAACAAGCTCGTAGTTGGTAAGATCCGTCATGATCTTATCGGGGTTTGCACCGGGACGGTCCATCTTGTTGATGGCAACGATGATGGGCGTGCCCGCCGCCTTGGCGTGGTTGATGGCCTCGATGGTCTGGGGCATGATGCCGTCGTCTGCCGCCACCACCAGAATGGCGATGTCCGTCATGTTGGCACCTCTTGCACGCATGGCGGTAAACGCCTCGTGGCCGGGGGTATCCAGGAAGGTGATGTCCTGATCGTGCACGTGCACGCTGTAAGCACCGATGTGCTGGGTAATACCGCCGGCTTCTCCTGCGGTGACGTGGGCGTCACGGATGGCGTCCAGCAGAGAGGTCTTACCGTGGTCAACGTGACCCATGACCACCACCACGGGTGCGCGGTGCTTCAGAGTCTCCTCGGGATCTGCCTCGGTGTCAAGCAGGCGGTCCTCCAGAGACAGCACCACTTCCTTCTTCACGATGATGCCCATTTCGTCTGCCAGCAGATAAGCGGTGTCGTAGTCGATCACGTCGTTGATGCCTGCCATCACGCCCATGCTCATCAGCTTCTTTACCACGTTGGCCACCGTCTGCTTCATACGGGAAGCCAATTCGCTGACGGTGATCTCGTCGGGGACGGAGATGGTCAGCTGTACGGGCTTGGGCTTGTTCTGAGGCTTCTGGGGCTGCTTGCCCTGAGGACCCTTGCCCTTGCCCTTGTTATCGGGGGTCTGGAACTTATTCTTCTTTTTGATCTTCTGCTTGCCGGACTGGGTGTTGTCACCGGAGTCGTAGCTCAACAGCTTCTCGTCGTACTTGCCCAGATCCACATTGGAAGTACCGCGGGTATCCACCACCCGGACCTCGGTCTTGGAGCGCTGCTTCTGAGGCTGCTGGGGCTGCTGTCCGTTGGGGTTGGCCTTCCGCTTCTGTGCGGCCTGGGCTTCCTTCTGCTTACGGCGAGCCTCCTCGGCGGCCTTCTGTGCCTCCTCGGCCTTCTTGCGCTCTTCTTCCTTCTTTGCCTTCTTCTTGTCGTCAAAGGTCTTGAAATATGCGGTGATATCCACCTGGTTCTGCTGGGTCAGCGCCTCCAAAAAGATGCTGATCTCACCGTCCTCCAATGCGGTGGTGTGAGACTTCCCTGCGAGACCGTGCTTGGCAAACAGGTCGATAACGTCCTTATTCTTCAGACCGAAATCCTTGGCCAGTTCGCCGACTTTGTATTTTTTACTCGTTTCTGCCATGTGTAAAAACCGTTCCTTTCTTTACTGAGTGGTACAGGCTTTGGTGTAGGAAACCACAAACCCTTCCTGTAAGATCGCCACGGCAACGGTGTGATCCTTGCCGATGGCGTGCCCCAGCTCCAGCATCCCAAAGGGAAGCGTTTCTGCGGGGACGTTATAGAAAGTAGATTTGTCAAGCAGCTGCTTTGCGGTGTTTTCCGAAGCGTCCGCGGCGATGAGCACCAGAAAGGCCTTCTTCTTGCGGACGGCTTCCAACACGGAGTTGGTGCCGATGGCCAGCGCACCTGCGCGCCTTGCCAGGCCCAAAACGCCTAAAATGCGGTTCATGCCTCGCCTTTCTCCGTCTCGCTTGCGATCTTCTCCCGCAACGTATCGAAGATGTCTTCCTCAATACGGGAGGCGAAGGCACGCTCCAGACGGCGGCTCTTTCTGGCCGTGTCGAAGCAGGCAACGCTCATGCAAAGGTATGCGCCTCTTCCCGGGGCTTTCCCCGTAAAGTCCACGCTGACTTCCCCTTCCTTGGAGCGTACCACACGGATCAACTGCTTCTTTTCCTTCATCTCTCCGCAGCCCAAACACTTGCGGAGAGGGATCCTGCGTTCTGCCATGCCCGTTATTCCTGCATAGCGAGCGTCTTGTAGCTCTTGATGTCGATCTTGAAGCCGGTGAGCTTGGCGGCAAGTCTTGCGTTCTGACCTTCCTTACCGATGGCCAGAGAGAGCTGCTCGTCGGAAACGATGGCTCTGTAGGCTCTGTCGGATTCGGGAAGCTTGATCACCTCGTCCACGGTGGCGGGAGCCAGTGCGGCGGAGATGAACTCTTCGGTGACCTCGCTGTAGGGGATGATATCGATCTTTTCCCCGCACAGCTCGTCGGTGACCAGATTCTTTCTGGCACCCTTGGGACCGATGCAAGCACCGATGGGATCCACCTTCTCGTCGTTGGAGCGGACAGCGATCTTGGTTCTGCTGCCTGCCTCACGGGCTACGGAGACAATCTCGATGGTGCCGTCCTTCAGCTCGGGTACTTCCAGCTCGAACAAGCGGCGTACCAGACCGGGATGCACACGGGAGAGGACTACGGAAGGACCTCTGGTCTCCTTCTTGATCTCGGTGACGAAGACCTTGATACGGTCGCCTACCTGCAGGCTTTCCGTGGGGATCTGCTCGTGACGGAACAGAACCATCTCGTTCTTGCCGATCTCCAGCGTGGCGTTGCCGGTGGTGGGATCTACGCGGATGACCACGGCGGAAACGATCTCTTCCTTCTTGCTTTCGTATTCCTTGATGATCATGCCTCTTTCCGCCTCGCGGATACCCTGCACGATCACCTGCTTTGCCGCCTGTGCGGCGATTCTGCCAAACGCCTTGGTCTTTACCTCGGTCTCAACGGTGTCGCCGATCTGATAGGCGGCATTGATCTTGCGGGCGGCCTCCAGAGACATCTCTGCGTCCTCGTTGAGGACCTCCTCCACAACGGTGTAGATCTTGAAGATGTGAGCCTCCTGCTTCAGGGGGTCGATCTTCACGATGGCGTTCTCATTTCCGCGGTACTCCTTGCGGAAGGCGGAAAGCAAAGCGGCTTCCACACGCTCCAGCATGTAGTCCTGAGAGATGCCGCGTTCCTTTTCCAATGCGGCAAGGGCCTCGAACAGCTCTTTGTTCACAATGGTTTCTTCTGCGGTGGACTTACCGGCAGCAGACTTCTTTCTCATTTTGACTGTCATCCTTTCTTTACGGTAAACTGTATGTGATGTTTTTTTATTCTTCCATATCGGTGTAGCAGATGGCGGTGATCTTTGCGATCTGCTTCTTTTCAAAGGGGATCTCTTTTCCGTTTTCCAAAACGGTCACGGTCTCCTGGTCAAAGGAGACAAGCTTTCCCTCAAACTGCTTTCTTCCCTCTACGGCGGTGAAGGTGCGTACCTCCAGGTCACAGCCGTGGGAGAGGGCGTATTCGTAATGCATGGGCAGCACCAGATCACGGTAGCCCCCTGCGCCGGAGACCATCAGGCAGTAAGCGTCCTCCACAGGATCCATCTCGTCGATGATGGGATCGATGAGCTTGGTGACCAGGGAGCAATCGTCGGTGGAGATGCCCTCCTCCTTGTCGATGGAGACCTCTAAGATCCATTCGGAGACCTCTTTGTAAAAGGTCACGTCCCACAGGGTGTATCCCGCACTCTCCACCAAGGGCTTCACCGCTTCCTTCACACGGGAGGCGATATTATCTTTCTTTGCCATAGATATGTTCTCCTTTTTGCCCAACATAACAATCAGGATCGGGCGTCAACCCGATCCTGATGAAAGGCTATTCTTTTTACTACGCCTATACTATATCATATTCTTCCCAAAAATGCAAGGGGTTTTGTAAAAAAAGTGTGGGAGAAATGAGGGGGAAGAGATCGTGAAGTTTTTGCAAACGCAAAAGTGAAGTTGTGCTTCGCACAGTGAAGTTGCGATCCCGGCTCGCAGTGAAGTTAAGTTTGCCGCAGGGCAAACTTAGTTTTCCTTGACAACCCACCCCAAAAATGCTACAATATCCTCATCAAGACTGCGAAAGGCGTGACCGTAACCATGAAAACTCCCTTCCAAAAGCTGACCACCCCCTTCGAGGGGAACCCCAACGCCTGGGGAGAGGTCTACCCCCGCCCCCAAATGGCCAGGGATTCCTTCTTTTCCCTGTGCGGAATTTGGGATCTGTCCGTGACGAAAAACGGGGAAGAAACCCCGGTAGGGAAGATCACCGTGCCTTTCCCGCCGGAATCCCGCCTGTCCGGCATGGAACAAACCCTGCAAAAAGGGAAAAAATGGGTGTACCGCAAGGCGTTCGCTCTCCCTGCGGACTTTTTGAAAAGCCGTACCCTGTTGCACTTCGGGGCGGTGGATCAGATGGCAGAGGTCACCCTCAACGGCGTTTCCCTGGGCACTCACGAGGGAGGATATTTGCCCTTCTCCTTTGACGTCACCTCTGTCTTGCGGGAGGGGGAAAATACCCTTTCCGTCACCGTCACAGACGATCTGGATCTGAATCTGCCCTACGGCAAGCAACGAGTAAAGCGGGGCGGAATGTGGTACACGCCCATCAGCGGCATCTGGCAGCCTGTGTGGATGGAAAGCGTTCCCGAAAACCATATTTCTTCTTTGAAGATCACAACCGACCTCGCCTCCGTCACCGTAGAGACAACAGGCGGTGAAGCCGAAAAGACCCTCACCGTCACCACTCCGGGCGGAGAACGTAAATATACCTACAACGGCGACGTCTTCACCCTCACCGTGGAAGACCCCCGCCATTGGTCCCCCGAGGATCCCTATCTCTATCGCTTCTGCCTGCAAAGCGGGGAGGACGTGATCGCTTCCTACTTCGCTTTGCGTACCGTCACGATAGAGACGGTAAAGGGCATCCCCCGTTTGTGCCTGAACGGCAAGCCCTATTTCTTCCACGGGCTGTTGGATCAGGGCTATTTCAGCGACGGCATCTACCTCCCCGCTTCCCCCGCAGGGTACGCCTTCGACGTGGCTACCGCCAAGGAGCTGGGCTACAATATGCTCCGCAAGCATATCAAGATCGAGCCGGAGGAGTTCTACTATCAATGCGACCTCCAAGGGGTGGTCGTCTTCCAGGACATGGTGAATGGCGGCAAGTACCGCTACGTCCGTGACACGGTGCTTCCCACCGTCGGCATGAAAAAATACCCCTTCCTGCGAGGGGGCAAAAGGCAACGGTTCTATTTTGAATCCCACGCAAAACAGACGGTCGCCCTGTTGCAAAACCACCCTTCAGTGTGCTACTACACCATCTTCAACGAGGGCTGGGGGCAGTACGACGCCGACAGGATCTACACCGAGCTGAAAGCCCTTGACCCCACCCGTATATGGGATGCCACCTCCGGCTGGTTCACCTGCAAAAACAGCGACGTGGACAGCCGCCACGTGTATTTCCGCCCCTTCCGTGTGGGCAAAAGAGGGGAGAAGCCCTTGGTGCTTTCCGAGTTCGGAGGCTATTCCTGCAAGCTCCCCGAGCATTCCTTCAATCTGGAAAAAACCTACGGCTACAAGACCTACACGGACGTTCCTTCCTTCCAAAAGGGGCTGGAGGCCCTTTACAGGGGGCAGATCCTTCCCGCCGTCAAAGAGGGACTTTGCGGTGCGGTGCTGACCCAGCTTTCCGACGTGGAGGACGAGACCAACGGCCTTGTGACCTACGACCGCCGCGTGGTGAAGGTTTCCGCAGAACCTATGCAAAAAATCGGAAAGAATTTGCAAAAAGAAATGGAAGGGTAAACGGTACTCTTAAGGACAATTTTAAGTTCGATAGAATATAGTACCTACCGACAGGAAAAAGGACAGAGAGTGTTTTTACATTCTCTGTCCTCTTTTCTTGACAAGCACTGCACAAATGCAAATGTAGTGAAGTTTTCGCTTACGCGAAAGTGAAGTTGCTTTGCAGTGAAGTTCGTGCAAAGCTGCTCCGCAACTTTTACGCACGAGTGAAGTTAAGTTTGCCCACTTTGCCGAAGGCAAAACTTCACTAT
>JAZPZV010000026.1:0-75649 GCA_045544855.1 Eubacteriales bacterium
GTACAGGAGCGTTCCTCCTTGCCCGGGGCTACGTCTTGCCACTCGCCCCATGTATGTCCTGCAGGATCTGCGTAATCGCTTACGTAGCTGTCACCGCAGACGGTACAGGTATAGGTGGTGAAGCCGCCTTCGGTACAAGTAGGCTCTGTTACAACTGCGCTGTGGCTGTGGCCAAGTGCGGGGGTGCGGTCTGCTACGTAGTTGTCGCCGCAACGGCAGGTGTAGGTGGTATACCCTTCTGTCGTGCAGGTGGGCTGGGTAACCACCCCTTCGTAGCTGTGGATATGCTCCAGAGTGGGGAGGGTCACGGTGTTGATCTCGCCGCAGAGGGTACAGGTGAAGATTTTGATACCGGTGGTCTCCTCCGTGGGCTCTACCGTCACCACGCCGTCGTCCCAGGTATGACCGGTGGCGGGGATGTAGTTCCCCACGTAGTAGTCGCCACAGAGGGTGCAGGTGTAGGTGTAGTAGCCCTTCTCGGTGCAGGTGGGCTGGGTGAGTACGCTTTCGTAGCTGTGGCCAAGTGCGGGGGTGCGGTCCGCCACGTAGTAGTCGCCGCAACGGCAGGTGTAAGTTGTGTATCCTTCCTCGGTGCAGGTAGGTTCGGTGACGACTGCGGTGTAGCTGTGACCTGTTGCTTCAATCACCTTTGTCTCGTAGCGCTCACAGTTTGCGCAATCTCTGCGTTGCTCACCGTCTGCGGTACAGGTTGCTTCTCTGGTGGTTTCCCACTGGCCAAAGCTATGCCCCGTTGCGGGAACCTTGTCTGCCACGTAGTAGTCGCCGCAACGGCAGGTATAGGTGGTATACCCTTCTGCCGTGCAGGTGGGCTGGGTAACCACACCTTCGTAGCTGTGGATATGCTCCAGAGTGGGAAGAGTCACGGTGTTGATCTCTCCGCAGAGGGTGCAGGTGAAGATCTTGGTGCCTGTGGTCTCCTCAGTGGGTTCTACCGTCACCACGCCGTCGTCCCAAGCGTGACCGGTGGGATCGGTATGGCCGGCAACGTAGCTGTCACCGCAGTGGCAGGTGTAAGTGGTGTAGCCGCCCTCGGTACAAGTGGGTTTCGTCACAACGGCGGTGTAGCTGTGACCCGTAGCAGGGGTTCTGCCTGCAACGTAAGAGTCTCCGCACTTGCAGGTGTAAGTGGTAAAGCCTTCTGTCGTACAAGTAGGCTTGGTGACGGTTGCTTTGTAGCTGTGTCCCGTTGCGTTGATTACCTTGGTCTCAAAGTGATCGCAATTGTTGCAGTCTCTGCGCTCCAAGCCGTTTTCGGTACAGGTTGCTTCCTTCACGGTTTTCCATTCGCCAAAGCTATGTCCGGTTGCAGGAACTTTGTCTGCAACGTAAGAATCACCACAATGACAAGTGTAGGTTGTATACCCCTCTGTCGTGCAAGTGGGTTTTGTCACAACGGAAGTGTAACTGTGTCCCGTTGCCGCGATGACTTTGGTTTCATAGTGATCGCAATTCTTGCAATCCCTGCGTTGCTCGCCGTTGGCGGTACAGTTGGCGTTTTTCAGGGTGTGCCATTCACCGTAGCTGTGTCCGGCAGCGTCCACGTAGTTGTCTACGTAAGAGTCACCGCAATGGCAGGTGTAAGTGGTATATCCCTTTTCGGTGCAAGTAGGCGCTGTAACGACACTTTCGTAACTATGTCCCGTTGCCGCAATTGCCTTGGTCTCGTAGTGCTCGCAGTTTTCACAGTCTCTGCGCTCCAAGCCGTTTTCGGTACAGGTGGCGTTTTTCAGGGTGTACCATTCACCGTAGCTATGCCCCGTTGCGGGAACCTTGTCTGCTACGTAGTAGTCTCCGCAACGGCAGGTGTAGGTGGTAAAGCCTTCTGTCGTACAAGTGGGTTTGGTAACCACGCCTTCATACTTGTGGGTGTGCTCCAGGGTGGGGAGGGTCACGGTGTTGTTCTCTCCGCAGAGGGTACAGGTGAAGATCTTGATACCGGTGGTCTCCTCCGTGGGCTCTACCGTCACTACGCCGCTGTCCCAGATATGCCCGATGGCATTGGTATGATCCGCAACGTAACTGTCACCGCAGGTGGCGCAGGTGTAGGTAGTGTAGCCGCCTTCGGTACAAGTAGGCTTCGTTACAACGGAAGTGTAGCTGTGACCCGTAGCAGGGGTTCTGCCTGCAACGTAAGAGTCTCCGCACTTACAGGTGTAAGTGGTGTAGCCTCCTTCGGTGCAGGTGGGCTTGGTAACGACTGCCTCGTAGACATGTCCCGTGGCAGGGATGAGATTGGTCTCAAAATGGTTGCAGTTCTTGCAATCCCTCTGTTCCAGACCGTTTTCGGTACAAGTTGCCTCCTCGACGGTTTCCCACTGGCCAAAGCTGTGTCCTGTTGCGGGAGTTTTGTCTGCTACGTAGGAATCGCCGCAATGGCAAGTGTAAGTGGTGTAGCCTTCCGTCGTGCAAGTGGGTTTCGTCACAACGGAAGTGTAGCTATGTCCCGTTGCGTTGATTCCCTTGTTCTCGTAGTGATCGCAGTTTGCGCAGTCTCTGCGTTCCGTGCCGTTTTCGGTACAGGTTGCTTCCTTCACGGTGTACCACTGACCAAAGCTGTGACCTGTTGCGGGAGTTTTGTCTGCAACGTAAGAATCACCACAATGACAAGTGTAAGTGGTAAAGCCTTCCGTCGTACAAGTGGGTTTGGTAACGACTGCCTCGTAGACATGTCCCGTGGCAGGGATGAGATTGGTCTCAAAATGGTTGCAGTTCTTGCAATCCCTCTGTTCCAGACCGTTTTCCGTACAGCCGGCTTCTTTGACGGTGTACCACTCGCCGTAGGTGTGTCCTGTTGCGGGAGTTCTGTCTGCCACATAGGAATCGCCGCAATGGCAAGTGTAGGTGGTGTAACCTTCTGCCGTGCAGGTGGGTTTCGTCACAACGGAAGTGTAGCTGTGACCCGTTGCCGTAATGACTTTGGTTTCGTAGTGATCGCAGTTTTCACAGTCTCTGCGTTGCTCGCCGTCTGCGGTACAGGTGGATTCTTTGATGGTTTCCCAATCGCCGAAGTTATGCCCTGTTGCGGGAGTTCTGTCTGCCACGTAGTAGTCTCCACAATGGCAGGTGTAGGTAGTGTAGCCTCCTTCGGTACAAGTAGGCTTCGTTACAACAGAAGTGTAGCTGTGTCCCGTTGCGTTGATTACCTTGGTCTCGTAGTGATCGCAGTTTGTGCAATCTCTGCGTTGCTCGCCGTTTTCGGTACAGGTGGGGTCTTTCAAGGTGTACCACTGGCCGAAGAAATGTCCGGCAGCGTCTACGTAGTTGTCTATGTAGGAATCGCCACAGTGGCAAGTGTAAGTGGTAAAGCCTTCCGTCGTACAAGTAGGCTTGGTGACGACTGCGGTGTAGGAATGTCCCGTTGCCGCAATTGCCTTTGTCTCGTAGTGCTCGCAGTTTGCGCAATCTCTGCGCTCCAAGCCGTTTTCAGTACAGGTCGCTTCTTTGACGGTTTCCCACTGACCGAAGGTGTGACCTGTTGCGGAAATCTTGTCTGCAACGTAGGAGTCTCCGCACTTACAGATGTAAGTGGTGTAACCTTCTGTCGTACAAGTGGGTTTCGTCACGACTGCAGTGTAGCTATGTCCCGTTGCCGCAATGGACTTGGTCTCGTAGTGGTCACAGTTTTCACAGTCTCTGCGATCCAAGCCGTTTTCGGTACAGGTGGGGTCTTTGACGGTGTACCACTGGCCGAAGGAATGTCCGATGGCGGATACTTTGTCTGCCACGTAGGAATCGCCGCAATGGCAAGCGTAAGTGGTGTAACCTTCTGTCGTGCAAGTGGGCTTGGTGATGGTTGCTTGGTAGCTGTGCCCCGTTGCGTTGATTACCTTGGTCTCGTAGTGCTCGCAGTTTGCGCAATCTCTGCGCTCCAAGCCGTTTTCAGTACAGGTCGCTTCTTTGACGGTTTCCCACTGGCCGAAGGAATGTCCGGTAGCGTCCACGTAGTTGTCTACGTAAGAGTCACCGCAATGGCAAGTGTAAGTGGTAAAGCCTTCCGTCGTACAAGTAGGCTTGGTGATGGTTGCTTGGTAGGTATGTCCCGTTGCCGCAATGGTTTGAGTCTCGAAGTGACCGCAATTCAAGCAGTCTCTCTGTCGTTCTCCCACCGTGGTACAGGTCGCTTCCTTCACGGTGTACCACGCCTCGAAGCTATGCCCCAACGGGGGAATGGGCTCTGTGTAGGTGTGGTCGCAATAGATACAGAAGTAGTCGTACCGTCCCTCTTCCGTGCAGGTGGGATCGGTGATCACGTAATCGTAGTAGTGCCCCTCCGCCGGAATCATCTCCTCAAAGCTGTAGCCGCAGACCGTACAGGTGTAGGTATATTTGCCCTCTTCCGTGCAGGAAGGAGGATCATAGGTGGTGGTATAGGAATGCACGTAAGTGATGGCATCCTTCTTGCCGCGGCAGATGGTACAATACTGGGGCGTGCGGCGCTCACAGCCGACGGTGACCGCAGAGCCTGTGGTGCTCCAGGAGCAAGTATGCTTGGAATACAGGTCGTAGGCAACGCCGTCCTTGGAAATGGTGGAGCGGATGGGATAATTGGTGGTGATGAAGCTGCTCAGCCCCGTGCTTCCCGCAGGAACGGCAACGGTGAGGGCGTTTTTGCAAAGGTTGCCGAAGGCGGTGGCGGAGGTGACCTTCTTAGCCGTGGCAAGATCGTCGAAATACACCGCAAACAGAACGGGGCAATCACGGAACAGCTCACGGTCGGTGGTGGTTGCAAAGGAGGACACCCTGCCCTTGAAGTGCACGAATTTCAAATTGGAGCAGGTATCGAAGGCGCTCCAATCGATAAAGCTGAGGTCGCCCTCGATCACCACCTCCTCCAAGGCGGTGCAGTTGAAGAAAGCGCAGTTTTCCAGCTCGGTGATGTTGGCAGGGATGGTCACCTTCTTCAGGCTCTTCATGAACTGGAAGCAGCCCGATTCGATCACGGAAACGTTCTTCGGGATCTCGATCTCCGTAATGGCGTGGCAATCGGTGAGGATGCCGGGGGAAAGGGCGGGGATCTCCGCCGGGAAGGTGAAGCTCTTCAGCTTGGTGCAATGGGTAAAGCAGTAGTTGTCGATCTCCATCTTGGGGTTTGCGAAGGTGATGGAGGTAAGGTTGGTGCAGAAGCCGAAGGCGGTGTCCCCCAGACGGGTGACGTTGGCCCCGATATCCACGGAATACAGCCCGTCGCAGAAGGCAAAGGCGTAATCGTCAATGAGGGTCACGGAATCCGGGATCACCAGCCGCGTTACGTGGCTTGCGCCGTAGAAGGAGGAGTCCCCAATGGTGGTGACGCCTGTGGGAACCGTGTAGGTGCCTCGGTCGGGGATCATGCCCGCAGGGAAGCAGACCAACGTCTTGGCATCCTTGGTAAACAGCACGCCGAAGCTGGAGAGATAGTTGGGGTTGTCGGAAACCACGCCGATCTGCCTCAGCTTGCTGCAATTGATGAAGGCGCTGTGGCTGATGTAGGTCACGCTTGCGGGGATGCGCACGTAGGTCAGCTTTTCGCATCTTGCGAAGGCGGAACTGCCGATGGAAACGATGGTATCGGGAAGGATCAGCTCCTTGACGGCGGTGTTGGAGAACATGGAATCCGCAATGTGGGTGAAGCCCTCGCCGAACTCAATGGTAGCAATGTTGGGACAATTGGAGAACACGCTGCTTCCGATGCTGGTCAGCTTGGCGGATACGTAAACGCTCTGCAAGCCGGAGCATTCCGAGAAGGCGCAGAACTCCAAGGTGGTCAGCCCGTCGGGCAGATCCACCTCCGTGAGAGAGCGGCAGTTGTTGAAGCCGTATTCACAGATCACCTTCAAGGTGGAGGGCAGAGAAAGATAGGTGGCGTTCTTGCACCATGCAAAGGCACGGTCACCCACTTGGGTGATGCCCTCGGAAAGCTCAATCCCCAGAATGCTGTCGCTGTAAGGCTCCCAGGGGGCGTTCCATTGACGGTAATCGGGAATCGCCCCATTGCCGGTGACGGTGAGGACACCGGTGTCCCCATCCAGGATCCATTCCATGCCATTGGACAAAGTTCCCGAGGCGGCAACCTTTTCCACGTAGGGCAGGGTAGCCATGGGGTAGGCGGCGTTGAAGGCGTCGGTTTCATATTCGGCGTTCCGATCGTGGCCGCCGAAGCTGTAAATAGTGGTGAGGAAATAGCGGTAGTAATTCCCCGTGCCTCTGTCGTAGGTGGGATCCATGTTGTAGTACTTGTCACCCAGCTTTACGATGTTCCAGGCGTGGGATTCGTCGGTTTGACCGGTGATCACACGGCAATCCACCCCAAGCTCCAGACAGAGACGGTAGAACAGGGTGGCAAAGCCCTGGCACACCGCTTTCCCGTGGATCAGCGCGGCGTAGGAGGAGTGCTTCAACAGATAGGTGCTGTCGTAGAGGTTGTCGTGGTCGTATACCACGTTGGTGCAGACCCAGTCGTAAGCGCACTTGATCTTTTGGTAGTCCGTAGCGCTTTCAAGGTTCCATTCCGCCAAAAGATCTGCCACGGCGGCATCCACCTCCGCTTCCTGTGCGGCGGTGGTGAACCAGGTGGTGTTGAAGTACATCTCGGTGTAGATGCCCTTGTCATCCGTCCCCGTGACGGAACTGCAGGAGGTGGCCAAACAGTTTTGGCGGATGTAATCCCCTTCGTAGGGAACTCCCGTGTGTGCCCAGGCATCGTTTCTGAAGTTGTAGACCTGGTTTTCGTCCAGCTGTACGCCGTACAGACGGACGGTAACGCTGGGAACTCTGGCCACCATCTGCTCCCGCAGATACTTTACCGCTTCCTCGTAGCTGTCAAAGCCCGTGAAGTCGGTGTAATCGGAAACGTAACTGTCTCCGCATACTTCGCAGGTATACGTAGTGTAGCCCTGGGTGGTGGCAGTGGGCTGGGTAGTGATGGAGGTGTAGGAGTGCCCCGTGGCTTCCGTCTCGTCCGCGACGTAGCTGTCGCTGCAAGCACAGGTATAGGTGGTGTAGCCCTGTTCCGTGCAGGTGGGCGGGGTGACGGTGGATTGGTAGGAGTGGCCGGTGGCGTAAGCAATGCTCCCGGTGGCGCGAATGACTACGTCTCCCGTAACCGATTCGATTCGGATCTTGCCGTCGGAATAGCAGCTTTCGGTAACGTCCGTTCCGCCCATGGTAACCGAAACGTCCATGCCTGTATAGATATCATCCAAAACAAGCTCGGCTTCAAAGGATTCGCCCCGCAATATGTTGTCGGTATGAACGGAACCCATCAAAGCACGTTCTATCGGCTGAGAAATCGTCTGATACCCCAGATTACTCGGGTGTGTTCCGTCGGTAGTGAATCTTGCGCGGTTATATCCTTCGATCGTCCCGGCAAAAGTTCCTTTTCCGTTGCCCTGAAGCCATCTTCCATCTTCTCTGTGGGGGTTGGGGTATTCCACTCTTTTCTGATCCACCCCATAGAACCAATAAGGCAGATCGCTGAAGTCCATGCAGGACACACCCCATTTTTCAGCGATGGCATTGACACCGTCTCTCATAATTTTTCTGGTGTTGTTCGTACCGCTGACATAAGGGTTGATGATCAGAATCTTTGCGTTGGGATATTCTTTCGTTAAATACTCCAACGCATAATTATAAGCGCCCAAGAACGTTGTGGTTTCCGTATCCTCCACGGTTCCGACGAACTTGGCAAAGAAGTATTCCGTGTTGTCGGTGTATTCGATTCCGCCCACCGAACCCAGCGCAGCATCACAGGCGGCTTTCTGCTCGGCGTTGGCAAAGCCCTCGGCTCCGATCTGAGAATCCTTGATGGGATAGCCTAACTCTTCACCGTAGGTTTCCGTAAGCCAGAAGTCTCTTTGCTGAACAGGGCCGTAAATAGAATCGTTGTATCCAAAGAAAATGGAAATATAATCCCATTCGACACCTTCCTTCAGCTGTGTGATTCTTTCCTTCACAAAAGGAAGGGTTGCCATGGATGCTCCGCCGTATCCCTTCGGATAGCAATCATGCAACGTAGTACCGCCGTATCCATAATTTGCCCATTGCAGATGATTCCGCTGAGCAATGTAATACGCATAATTCTTTCTTGCGTAGGTGGTTCCGCTGTATCCGTCAATGGGATAATAGGGATCGGTTGCGTCGATATCTTCTACCAAAGCATGATTTGCGTGTGTAATGGAGTCTCCGCAAGCGGCATAGTATCCGGTGCCTGCGGGCTTCTCTGCGGAAGCGATCTCGGCGCTTACCCCGGACAGCTCCATTTTGACGTCAAGCAGGTCGGTATTCTCCCAAACCTTCAGGTAAGACAGCTTCATGTTCTTCAAAAGGAAGGCGGTGGGCTTGCCCAGGTAGCGGAGATAAATATCCGTGCCGTTTGCCCAGTTGCCCGGGTTCTCGATCAAAGAGCCGTCGGAGGTGCTGTAAGCGGTGTTCATGTCGCCCATCTCCACGCCGTCCACCAGTAGGTAGACCGTGTTGGTTCCGTCGGAGGAGATGCGGTTCTCGATGCGGTAAATATGCTCTGTGCGGGTATCGATATTGAAAGCGTTCAAGCGGATGCCGCAGTTTCTGCCTTTTCCGCTGAGGTTCCAGGCGATCATCCCGCGGGAATCCGCAGGCAGATACAGCCCGCCCGCTCCGGAGCCGCTTCCGTCGCCTGCCGCCAGGAGCATACCGCCGCCGTAGCTGTTGCTGTTTCCGGCGGCCTTCCATTCGATAGCCCAGGGCTTATGGTGGAGCAAGACCACCGTTTCTTCCATGGCGTACTGCACCCCGTTCAGGATCCCGTTTTCCACGGTGCCTTCCAGCAGGGTGAGCTCGTTTTGGTCCCCGGAAATGCTGACAAGATCATTGTCCTGCAGTTCCCAATGGTAGAATGCGTCCTGCTTCTGTTCTTCTGCGGGAATCTCCAGCTCGTAGCAGAAGGAGGCCAGCCAACGGTACAGGGGATAGCTTTGCCCGATGAGGGAATTGCCGTCCTTGTCCAGAGCGCTGTAACTGACGCTCTGATTCCCCCCCGTGCCGATATCGTTGCTGTCGTCCAGGTATTGGTAGAAGCCTACTTCTTTGCAGTTGTCACGGATGTTTCCCGTGCCCTTGGCGTCCTTGCCGCCGTAGTAAACGTAAACGGAGTCCGCCTTGCTCAGGGGGAGGGTGGATTTGGGCAGGGTCAGCAGGATCCCGTCGCCCGTTACCGTAACGGATTCGGGGCAGATCAGCTTTCCGTTGACGTACACGGTAAAGCCGTAAAGGTTGCCGCTGTTGGAGGCGTTTTCCACGGTGTAGGTATCGATGGACAGGCCGCCTTCCCCACCGCTTACGGTGATGCGGATGGTGTTGTCGGATTCGTAGGCGATCTCCTCGGGGAGGAGAGGGTAGGTCTTTTCACGATCCACCAAAGCGTCGTACATGGTTCTTGCAATATGCTCTCCAAGCCAGCGGTAGCCGTTCACGGTGAGGTGGTGACTGCCGGTGTAATGGGAGGTGAAATAGGGGGTCTGCACCAGAAGGACGTCGTCGTTCTCCTGTGCAAACTCCAGCTGGGCCATGTTGATGCTGCTGTATTGGGTGCGGACGTAGGTGCCGCTGACCTGGTAGATCAGGAACAGAGGCTTTTCCCTTTGTCCGTAGGCTTCCATGACCTCTTTTTGCATATCTTCCTTCAAGCGGGTCATGTATTCCTTGTATTTTTCCTTGTCGCCACCTGCGCCGTAGCCTGCACGGATGGGGTTTTCGGGATAGCCAAGCTGTGCGTCGGTGTTCTGGTCGGTCTCTCCCTGGAGATAGATGATCACGGGACAGCTCACCGTTTGGCCTTCTGCCGCGGCGTAATCCGCCAGGGCGGAAACGGAGGCTTGGAACACCTCGTATCTCCCGGAGGAAAGGCAATCGTAGTCGTAGCCCTCTTGGGCCTTGATCTCCTCCTGCCGTGCTTCGCTCATCAACTGGGCAATGGTCTTGCCCCCGCTTCCGTAGGAGCCCAGGATCAGATCGGTATCAATACCCGCCTGTTGCAGCCGTTGCTGTAAGCTGTTGCCCGCGGAAATCACGGGATGCTGGGTGCCGGTGATCTGCTCCAAGGTCTTCAAGACGTCCCCCGCCTTGCCGGAGGTGATGTCACCGAAGACGTACACGCCCTCCACCGAGGGATCGGGATACAGGGGCGCGTCACTACCGGTGGAGAAGCTTTGTCCGTAGCAGATGATATGGGTAAGGTCGGTGTCAAGCACGGGCCAAGATTCCGACGCGGGGTGGATATTTTCCCAAACCTCGATATACTCAATGGAGCAATTGGTCAAACCGTGGGTATCCGTGCCGAAGTGGGGGAAAGTGAAGTCCTTCCCGGAGAGCCAATCGGAGGTGGTTTTCTTGTCGGTGGTGCCCACGTAGTAGTGGTTCATGGCACCGATCTCCTCGCCGTCCACAAAGAGGTAGACCATGTTACTGCCGTCTGCGGCAACCCGGTTTTCCAGACGGTAGGTGTGGAGGGCGGAGCCGTCAATGCCATGGTCCTCCAAAGCGATGCCGTAGTTATGGCTACCCGTGGTGGTCTTTTCTCCCATGGCGATGAGCCACTTGGTGGCACTCTTAAAGAGATACCGTGCGTTGTATTCTGCGTTCACGGGGGTGGAGGTGAACAGTCTGCCGCCGCTGGAGGATTCTGAGTTCTTCCAAGTGCCTTGGCACTTCCATTCCACCTGCCAGGGCAGATCGTGGCGGAGAACGATGGGGGATGCCAGATCGTACATGGTGTCCGAGAACACGCCCTCTGCGGTGGTGCCTGCGGTTTTGGTCAGGGTATTGTCTCCGATGGCGGCAACCAGATCCGTGCCGTCAAACTCCCAGCGGTAATGCTTGGGCAGATGAACGCCCTTGGCGGTGATCTTTACGTCTCCCGTAACGGCGGGGATGGAGATGGCACCGTCTGCGTAAACGGAGGCGGTAACGTCCTTCCCGCCCATGGTGACGGTGACCTGAAGCTCGTCGGGGGAATTCAGATTCAAAGCAAAGCCGTCCCCGTCCATCACCAGCTTGTCCGTGCCGTAGTCTGCGGTGACATTTTCAAGCGTCATGGAAACGGTGTGATAGCTTGCGGTGTACTTGGTGTTTTCCAGAATGGCAGTTTTCACCGCCTCGGTGATCACGTCCATGCCAAGACGGTTGGGATGCAGCTTGCCGTCCCCGATATGCTCCGCTTTGGTGAGGTTGGAATAGAGATCCACGATTTTGACGCCGTACCGTGCGCAAACCGTTTCGATGGAGGCGTTCAGTTCTTCCATCAGCGCCGTGTCGGAGGCACTCTGCCCGATACGCTTGAAATGGTTGAACATATAGATCTCGGCGTTGGGGTAACGCTTGGTCATCTTGTGAAGCATGATGGCGGTGGCTTCCATGGTGGTGGAAGGCGTGCCGTAGCCGTCAGCGGTGATCAGAGTGTCGTAATCGATCTCTGCATTGCCAAGGGTATCCTTGCCGTAGCTGAAATCGTTGAAGCCCATCTGGATGCAGATGATATCGGGCTCTTCTCCCGCATTTTCCCCGGTGTCGTCGTGAAGCTGTACGCAACGGTCCACGTAAGCCCCTACGGTGCCGGAACGCTCCAGCAGAATGGCACTGCCCGACCATGCGTTGTTCACCAGCAGGCGCAGACCCAGATCTTCTGCCGTCTGCATCCACCAGGTGTCCTCCAAAGTGACCTCGGGAATGGTACTGTTGGGGTAATACTTTACGTTGCCTGCAATGGTGGAGTTGGTAGTCTCCGCCGCCGCACCGTTGGAGGTGCCTGCGTAAGTGGAAATGCTGGCACCTAAAATGGAGATGGTCTTTCCTGCAAGAGGAGAAGTCTCCTCCACCGTCAGCTCCTCTGCCAACACCGTGAAGGCGTTCAGCGGCAGGGAAGTGACCAGTATCAGCAGAGTGAGCAGGAAGGAGAGGGTACGTTTCATATAGAAAACTCCTTTCAAACGGGAGATATGACACAAACTTTCCTATAGTATATCACCATTCCCCCGAAAATGCAACCTTGCGGGGGATTTTTGCGCAAAAAAAGCACCCCGCCTTTGGGCAGGGTGCTGAAAAACAGAGTGCTGTTTTTGGATGTTTTGCGAGTTCGTTCAGGCTATTTGTTGCGTCAGCAGTACGCAGTCGTAGATGGTGAGTGTGCCGTCAAAGTCGAAGTCGTAGAGCGTTTCCGTCTCGGTGTTGCCCACCAGGATGGACATGAGAAGCTCTACGTCGGCTTGGTCGATCGTACCGTTGCCGTCCACGTCGTAGTCGGGGAGCTTGTCACGGCTCTCCGTTTCGCCGCAGGCGGTGCAGGAGCGTTCCTCCTTGCCCGGGGCTACGTCTTGCCACTCGCCCCATGTATGTCCTGCAGGATCTGCGTAATCGCTTACGTAGCTGTCACCGCAGACGGTACAGGTATAGGTGGTGAAGCCACCTTCGGTACAAGTAGGCTCTGTTACAACTGCGTTGTAGCTGTGGTCTGCGGCGGGAATGGTGGCGGTGGTGCCCTCAAAGGTCAAAACGATCTTTTCGGTCAAGGAATCCGCCAGCCCGCTTCCCGAAATGGAAAGGGGAATGGGGAGCTCCTTGCAGGATGGGGGCACGTGGAAGGAGACCGTCAGAACCGTCTCTTCTGTGACGATGTCGGAAAGGGAAATGACAGAGAACTTCAAACGTCCGTCGGAAACGGCTTTGTCATTGACAGTAAAGAAGGTGGGAGCAAACCCCTTCTCGGCGGAACGGTAGGTCAGACAGTCAGCAGGGAAGGAGAGCAGGAAATCTCCCGCACCCAGGTGGGAATCCGCCTCCAACCGTACCGTGACGTCAAGCTGGCGGGTGTCTGCATGGAAAGCGGCCTCCAGCTTCATGCCCGGCCCGGCCTCTACGTGGGAGGGATCATGGGCAACCGCCACCGAGGAGGTGTAGCCGTCGCAGGTCACGCTTTGCAGGTCAAAGTCGTAAAGATCCTTGGCGACCAAACGAACGGTTGACGTTTCCACCACGTTTTTCAACGTGCGGAAGCGGACGGTGAAAAGTTGTCTGTTGCTTGGCTTCTCAAGCCCCGCAAAGGAAAGGCAGAAGCTGCCGGGAAGGTCGTTGGTATCCACCAGATAGCTGTTCAGGAAGCTTCCGGGGGTGTATCCTATAACCTCAAACAATTCGGGATCGTATTGCACCTCCAAAGCCCCGGAGGCGATCTCCGCGGTGCTGAGGCTGTAGCTCAGCTCAAATTCTTTCCCCACGGAGGTGTTCACGGAGGAGGTGCCGGAAATACTGCAGGTTTTATTGACCGCACGGGGGGTAATGCTCCACTTACTGCGGGAGCCGGAAAGGTTCACCACGTTCAGGGAAGCATCGTAGGCTTCCTCCACCACGATATCGAAATAGGTCTCGCCTACCTCCGCATCTGTCAAAACGGAGTAGTAGAAGTAGAAAAGCTGTGTCTTTGCGGCGCTTCCGTTACCGTCGAACACGTAGGTATACCGCACGCAGTCATACCCTGTGGCGGAATCGTACAGCAGGGCGGAAACGGAATTGTAGGTGCGGGTGATCTTCACCTTTGCAGGGTCGAAATACACCGCAACGGAAAGGGAAGCCAAGCCCTCCAGGGAGTCCGCATAGACGTAGCAATATCCGCTGTCCCCTTGCTTCAAAGAAGCCTTGGGAGAGACGGTGACCCGGTTCTGCCCCTCCGCCGCCAGTGCGGAGAAGCAGAGGGTGATGGGGCTTTGCAGAAGAGCCAGCACGCACAGAAGCGAGATGATGGCTCTGAGATAGTTCTTCTTTTTCATAAGAGCTACCTTTTAACTCATTGCCAACGTGGTCACGTTGCCGTTGATGTATTGAAGAATACGCAAGGCCTCCACGCTGGAAAGGACACCGTCCTTGTTCAGGTCGGCTCTTTGGAATTCATCGTCCTTCATGATGAGATCGCCGTTGATGGATTGGATGATCATCAAGGCATCCTTGGTGGTGATGGTTCCGTCCCCGTCCACGTCACCCAAGCGGGTGAGGGAGGAGGCCTCCTTGACGATGACGGTGTAGGGCGCTTCCGCACTGCCCTTGGCAACCTCGTTGTTGCCGTCGGTGGCCACGATGTAGTATTCCAGCCCCGCAAGGGTCAGCTCACTGCCAAAGACCGTGGCGCTGTACTTATCGTTCTGCTTGAACATGGTCAGGGATTTCCACGCCGTCTCCCCGCAGGCTCTGTAATACAAGGTTACCTGGGAGATGGCAATGTTATCGCTGGCGGTACAGGAGATCACCAAATTGTTGTTCTCGTACCCCTGGTTCACGGGGGTGTGGTAAACCGAGGGCGCCAGGGTATCGTAGGCGGTACAGGAGACCTTGCCCGCAGGTGCGGATTCCGTAAAGTCGGAAAGCACCACGGTGAAGGTGTACCAGTAGGTCACGCCCGGCTCTGCGTTTTCGTCTAAGAAGGTCTCGTCGGTGGGCAGCAGAACGGAGGGGTTCAGCTTCACGTAGTTGCCGTCCTTTTCCGTAGAGCGGTAAATGTTGTAGCCCATGAGGGTGTCGTAATCGTCCTGTGCCCAGGTGAGCTCAATGCCCTGTTCCGTGGGGTTGGCGATCAGGTTCATGGCCATGGCGGCGGTGGTGTCGATGGTGAATTCGTGGAGCTGATGTTCCCCGAACACCACCTTGGTGGGATCGTCCGCCGCGCAGGCGTTGTTGATCTTCAGGAAGTTCTGACCGTTTTCGATCTGGGCCTTCAGGGTGTATTTCCCCTCCCAGACGGTGTCGGAAATGTACTCGCCGTCAATACGGTAGTCGCCGTAAGGCTCGATGGTACCGAAGGTGGCGTAGGTATCCTTGGTGGTATCCATGGGACGGTTGAAGGTCACCCGCACGGTGATCTCCTCCTTGCCGATGGTGTCCACCAATTCCCCGTCGGCGTTGAACATTTCCACGTTCATCACAAAGGGCCACAGAGCGGCAGGGTCTGCCAAAGAGCCGTAAACGTCAACGATAGGGGTGCCGGTGGAGTCAAAGTAGCCTTCGATTACTTGGGACGCATATTTTTGATAGCCCTTTGAAAATGCGTTGCTTTTTACAGAATCCTTTGAAACTTTTTTGTCTATGTGTATCTCACAAAGCGTTGTGGCTTCACCGTCGTCCGAAGAACAAAAATAATTGTTTGCCACTTCGATAATTTTACTACCGAAATTCAATTCTCCGGTGGCATTACTAACGATTTTCGGGCCTATACAGGTGTAAAAAACGTTGTTGGAAAACACACTATCAATAGAAATCCTGCTGTAGCTTCCCGTATTCATTCGTATAAAGGAATTTCTGATTTCATCAAACGTAATTGAAGAATCGGTACCGTTCATATCAACGTAGCAACCGGTCATAGACAAACCGCGCAGCGTAACCTCATCCCAATCTACAATTCCGCCTATATAGCTACGTGTGTATCCGGTTGCCAAATCAAAAACTACCTTTAAGTTCGAATTGGAAACACAGATCTGTTTGCGGTCTACGTTAGAATTCATCGAAAGGTTAATTGCGTCAACATACTCTATATTTAAAGTGCCGGGCCCCTTGACTTCGCAGACAAAGTCTGCGTTGCGTTCGTTGGGAAAGATTCGTACCATATTGTCTTCGGTTCCGCTGAAATGCAATTCGCCATAAACTGTGATGGTCGGTGAATTGAAGTAGTCCCGGTCGTCGTAGAACTGGATCTCGCAGCCTTCCTCAAAGGTAACGGTGGCGCCGGCGGCAATGGTCACGTCCTCGCCCACAATGTACAGGCGGTCGTTGGTGAACACAGTGTCCTCCGTGATGACGGCAGGGAGGCAGTAGCCTCTGCTGATATTGAACTGTGCCTTTTGTCTGCCGTCGTCGGTGTAGACAGTGGCGTCTTCCGCATCCATACCGTTGGTGTAGGTGAATCGGACGTTGAAGTCCACCGGATAATCGTTGGGGCAATCGGGGCTGACCTTGATCTCAAAATACTTGTCCCCGGAGTCCCGCACGGAATAGGTACCGATGTCGGAAAGGGTGATTTCGGTGTTCACAAAGGTGAAGTAGGGGTCTGTCAGGGAAGGATCATTGCTCCGCATGGTGTCGATGGAGACCTTCACATCAGATGCCACGCCGCCACGGTTGTGCAAGGAGATATACAGACGCACCGTCTCCCCTGCGTCAATAACGCCGTTGCCGTTGTTTTTGCTGTGGACGGCGGTACTGTCGTCGATGAAATAATCGTAGAGATTGACACTGGGCTTGGGCAGCTTGGTCAAAGCCTCGTAGACGTTGGCGACAGAGTGGTAAAGATCTGTATACGGATTCACAGACCCGGTGTTGACGATCTGGGATTGGATAAACTTGGAGGAATAGACCTCTCTGTCGGAGTAGGCAGAACGCAGCAACGCCGCAATGCCCGCCACCGTGGGGGCCGCCATGGAGGTGCCTTGGAGGGTGGCGTATTTGTTCCCCGGCCAGGTGGAATACACCTCTTCGCCCACGGCGTAGACCTCGTATTCCACGGTGTTGTAGGGATAGTGATCGTAGTTGGAGAAGCCGGAAACGGTCTTGCCGTCCGTACCCACGCTCATAACGCCGATGACGTAGGGGAGCGCCGCAGGGTAGGAGACCCCGGTGAAGGGACAACCCGGACAATCCAAATTGTTACATAAACTATCATTGCCCGCCGCTGCCACCAGAATACAGTCGGTGTAGGCCGCCTCCAGGGCCTCCTCTGCTGCAATAGAGATGAAGGAGCCGCCGAAGGACATATTGATCACGGAGGCGCCGTTCATATAGGCGTACTGAACCGCTTCGGCAATATCCGAGTTGTTGAAATAGCCGGAGGAGTTGCCCGCCTTCAGCACCATGATCTTGCAGTTATAGGCAACGCCAACACCGCCTTGGTCGTTGTTCTCTGCGGCGATGATGCCCGCTACGTGGGTGCCGTGGCCGTTGTCGTCCATGGGATCCTTATCGTCTCCCACGCAGTCCCAGCCGTAGACGTCGTCGATATAGCCGTTGCCGTCGTCGTCTCTGCCGTTGTCGGGGATCTCTGCGCTGTTGATCCAGATGTTGTTCCGCAGATCCAGATGGGTGTAGTCCACGCCGGTATCGATCACCGCCACCACCACGTCCGCACTGCCGCCGGGGTTGGTGTCCTTTTCCAGACAGTGGTCCCAGCCTTCCTTGATGTGGTGGGTGTCGAAATGCTTCTGCTTCCCGTGGTCGGGGTTGCAGGAAACGTCGATGGATTGGATCTCCGCCTCCGTCTTCATGACGTAGTCGTAGTCTACTTCGTCAAAGCAATCCAGCTCCCGCAGGTACGCCACGGTCTCTTCCGTGTCCGCATCGGGAGCGAGGGTGACGGAATACCACTTTGCCCCGGGATAGAGAGGCTCGGCGGAAACCAGGTTCAGCTGGTTCAGAACGTTTTGGTCAAAAACGCCGTCGTACTTCACCAGCACGATGCCTTTGTTGTACGCGCCCTCGGGGGAGTGATCCTCCTGCTCCGTGTTGGAGAGGGGGAGCTTGCCTACGGGATTGGGCGTGAGGATAGTTTCCTCTTTGCCCTCCGTCGCGGCATTCAGCGTAGGGGTGACAACACTGCCGCAGGCGGTGAGGAACACCGTGCAAAGCAGTAAACAAGCGGCACAAAGCCGGATGGCGGTAGCCTTTTTCATAAAAAGACCCTCCTGGTATGGTTTTGCAGGGGATGAAATTCCCGTTTACCTATTTACTATACTCCTTTCTTGCCTGTTTGTCAATTGTTTCTCCTGTTTTGGGGCAAAAAAGCACCCCGCCTTTGGGCAGGGTGCTGAAAAACAGAGTGCTGTTTTTGGATGTTTTGCGAGTTCGTTCAGGCTATTTGTTGCGTCAGAAGTACGCAGTCGTAGATGGTGAGTGTGCCGTCAAAGTCGAAGTCGTAAAGCATTTCCGTCTGGGTGTTGCCCACCAGAACGGACATGAGAAGCTTTACGTCGGCTTGGTCGATCGTACCGTTCCCGTCCACGTCGTAGTCGGGAAGCTTGTCACGGCTTTCCGTTTCGCCGCAGGCGGTGCAGGAGCGTTCCTCCTTACCCGGGGCTACGTCTTGCCACTCGCCCCATGTATGTCCTGCAGGATCTGCGTAGTTGTCTACGTAAGAGTCGCCGCAGTGGCAGGTGTAGGTCGTGTAACCCTGCTCCGTACAGGTGGGCTCCGTTACAACTGCGTTGTAGCTGTGGCCTGTTGCGGGGGTGCGGTCTGCAACGTAGGAATCGCCGCAACGGCAGGTGTAGGTGGTAAAGCCTTCCTCGGTGCAGGTGGGCTGGGTAACCACCCCTTCGTAGCTGTGGATATGCTCCAGAGCGGGAAGAGTCACGGTGTTGATCTCACCGCAGATGGTGCAGGTGAAGATCTTGGTGCCTGTGGTCTCCTCGGTAGGCTCTACCGTCACCACGCCGTCGTCCCAAGCGTGACCGGTGGCGGGGATGTAGTTCCCCACGTAGTAGTCGCCGCAAACGGTGCAGGTGTAGGTGTAGTAGCCCTTCTCGGTGCAAGTGGGCTGGGTGAGTACGCTTTCGTAGCTGTGGCCAAGTGCAGGGGTGCGGTCTGCTACGTAGGAGTCTCCGCAACGGCAGGTGTAAGTTGTGTAGCCTTCCTCGGTGCAGGTGGGCTGGGTAACCACACCTTCGTAGCTGTGGATATGCTCCAGGGTGGGGAGGGTCACGGTGTTGATCTCTCCGCAGAGGGTGCAGGTGAAGATCTTGGTGCCGGTGGTTTCCTCCGTAGGCTCCACCGTCACCACGCCGTCGTCCCAGGTATGACCGGTGGGATCGGTATGACCGGCAACGTAGCTGTCACCGCAGTGGCAGGTGTAAGTGGTGTATCCGCCCGTGGTGCAAGTAGGCTTGGTCACAACGGCGGTGTAACTGTGCCCCGTGGCGGGAGTTCTGCCTGCAACGTAGGAAGCTCCGCACTTACAGGTGTAGGTGGTAAAGCCTTCTGTCGTGCAGGTGGGCTTTGTGGTCACCCCTTCGTAGACGTGCCCTGTTGCGGGAACGATTTGGGTCTCGAAGTGGTTGCAGTTCTTGCAGTCTCTGCGCTCCAAGCCGTTCTCCGTGCAGGCGGATTCCTTGACCGCATACCAGTCGCCGTAGATATGCCCGGTTGCGGGAAGAATTTGGACCTCAAAGCTGTTGCAGTGCAGGCAATCTCTCCGTTGGGAACCTTCGGTGAGACAGGTCGCCTCCTTCACGGTTTCCCATTCACCGTAGCTGTGTCCGGTAGCGGGAGTTCTGTCAGCCACATAGGAATCACCGCACTTACAGGTGTAGGTGGTGTAGCCGTCCTCGGTACAAGTAGGTTTGGTAACCGTTGCTTGGTAGCTGTGACCGATTGCTTCCACGACCTTGGTTTCGTAAACGTCGCAGGCCTTGCAATCTCTGCGTTCCGTACCGTTTTCGGTACAGGTCGCTTCTTTGGTGGTGTACCACTGACCAAAGCTGTGACCTGTTGCAGGAGTCTTATTTGCCACATAGCTGTCGCCGCAATGGCAAGTGTAGGTGGTAAAGCCCTCCGTCGTACAAGTAGGCTTGGTCACGACTGCGGTGTAGCTGTGTCCCGTGGCGGGGGTTCTGTTTGCAACGTAGGAGGCGCCGCATTTGCAGGTGTAGGTGGTAAAGCCGCCCTCTGTGCAGGTGGGTTTCGTCACAACGGAAGTGTAGCTGTGACCGGTGGCAGGGAGGAGGTTGGTTTCAAAATGGTTGCAGTTCTTGCAATCCCTCTGCTCCAAGCCGTTTTCCGTGCAAGCGGCCTCTTTCACGGTGTACCATGCGCCGTAGTCATGGCCTGTTGCCGCGATTGTCTTTGTTTCGTAAGCGTCGCAGTTCGCGCAATTTCTGCGACTTGTTCCGTCTGCGGTACAGGTTGCCTCCTCGACGGTGTACCACTGGCCAAAGCTGTGCCCAGTAGCGGGAGTTCTGTCTGCCACGTAGGAATCGCCGCAGTGACAAGTGTAAGTGGTGTAGCCGCCCTCGGTACAAGTGGGTTTCGTCACAACGGAAGTGTAGCTGTGACCGGTGGCAGGGAGGAGGTTTGTTTCAAAATGGTTGCAGTTCTTGCAATCCCTCTGCTCCAAGCCGTTTTCTGTGCAAGCGGCCTCTTTCACGGTGTACCATGCGCCGTAGTCATGGCCTGTTGCCGCGATTGTCTTTGTTTCGTAAGCGTCACAGTTTGCGCAATCTCTGCGACTTGTTCCGTCTGCGGTACAGGTCGCTTCTTTGGTGGTGTACCACTGGCCAAAACTGTGTCCGGTTGCGGGAGTTCTGTCTGCCACGTAGGAATCGCCGCAATGGCAAGTGTAAGTGGTAAAGCCTTCTGCCGTACAAGTGGGTTTCGTCACAACGGAAGTGTAGCTGTGGCCCGTTGCCGCAATTGCCTTGGTCTCGAAGCGATCGCAGTTTGCGCAGTCTCTGCGTTGCTCACCGGTTGCGGTACAGGTTGCTTCCTTCACGGTGTACCACTGGCCAAAGGTGTGACCTGTAGCGGGAGTTCTGTCTGCCACGTAGGAATCGCCGCAATGGCAAGTGTAAGTGGTAAAGCCTTCTGCCGTACAAGTAGGCTTGGTGACGGTCGCTTGGTAGCTATGTCCCGTTGCCGCGATTGTTTTCGTTTCGAAGTGATCGCAATTCTTACATTCTCTACGTTGTTCACCATTGGCCGTGCAAGTCGCTTCCTTGGTAGTCGTCCATTCGCCAAAGCTATGTCCGGTTGCGGGAACCTTATCTGCAACGTAACTATCGCCACAATGACAAGTATAGGTTGTGTAACCGCCCTCGGTACAAGTGGGCTTGGTGATCGTTGCTTGGTAATTGTGCCCCGTTGCCGCGATAACTTTGGTTTCGAAGTGATCACAATTCCTGCAATCCCTCCGCTGTTCGCCATTCGCGGTACAGGTTGCTTCTTTTGTGGTTTCCCAATTGCCAAAGCTATGGCCCAATGCGGGAACTTTATCCGCAATGTAGGAATCACCGCAATGACAAGTGTAAGTGGTGTAACCTTCTGTCGTGCAAGTGGGTTTCGTCACAACTGCCTTGTAGCTATGTCCCGTTGCCGCAATGACTTTCGTCTCGTAAGCATCGCAGTTTGCACAGTCTCTGCGTTGTTCGCCGTTTGAGGTACAGGTTGCTTCCTTCACGGTGTACCACTGACCAAAACTGTGTCCCACTGCGGGAGTTCTGTCTGCCACATAGGAATCGCCACAGTGACAGGTGTAAGTGGTGTAACCTTCTGTCGTGCAAGTGGGTTTCGTCACAACTGCCTTGTAGCTGTGACCCGTTGCCGCAATTACCTTGGTCTCGAAGTGATCGCAGTTTGCGCAATCTCTCCGCTGTTCACCGTTTGAGATGCAGGTTGCTTCCTTGACAGTTTCCCAATCGCCATAGGTGTGCCCCGTTGCGGGAATCTTGTCTGCCACATAGGAATCGCCACAGTGGCAGGTGTAAGTGGTGTAGCCTTCTGTCGTGCAAGTGGGCTTGGTCACAACTGCCTTGTAGCTGTGTCCCGTTGCCGCAATTGCCTTGGTTTCGTAGTGATCGCAGTTTGCGCAATCTCTGCGTTGTTCGCCATCTGCGGTGCAGGTTGCATCCTTCACGGTTTCCCATTCGCCAAAGCTATGTCCTGTTGCAGGAGTCTTGTCTGAAACATAGGAATCTCCACAATGGCAAGTGTAGGTCGTGTAACCCTCTGCGGTACAAGTGGGCTTGGTAACGGTTGCGGTGTAGGAATGTCCAGTTGCAGGAATGGACTTGGTCTCGAATTGATCGCAGTTTGTGCAATTCCTGCGTTGCTCACCGTTGGTGGTACAAGTGGGTTCTTTGACAGTGTGCCACTCGCCGTAGCTATGCCCCGTTGCCGCTGTTTCGTCCGCAACGTAGCTATCCCCGCAAGAACAGGTATACGTGGTATAGCCCTTTTCCGTACAGGTGGGCTTGGTAACGGTTGCGGTGTAGCGACAAATATGGATGGTAAAGTTTTCTTTACGGATGGTGTATCCGTGGGTGACGTGGATGCTGAAGGTGAAATCGTAAGGAGAAGCATAGGACACCATTTCCACGGTGTAGGATTCCACCATACTGCCGAAGGAGGCTTGGATCCGGTCTTTCAAAAGTTGCAGAGCTGCTTCCTTCTCCGGCTCGTCAGTAGGATTCCATTCCATCTCTTCGACGGATTGCAGGAATTTATCCACAGGATCTTGGGTATATACAGACGGCTTGAACTGCAGGGGACTGCTGATGGCCTCCCGGATGATGCTAAGAATTTCTTCATTGACAGCGCCGGTGTACTGGCTGCCCGTGCCGGTGGCGGCGGGGCCGTTTTCTACCGTCAATGCGTTGCCAACGTTCAGAGATCCGCCGTCGATATCCAGAACGTGGCTATAATGGTTGATAAGCTCCGAAAGAACCCCTGCGCCCATGAGGTAACGTCCCAATTCGTAGGTAAGGTGGGTGGTGTCACGCTCCAGGAGGCAGTAGGCGTTCTTATCGTACAGCTTGGAGGCGCCAAGATAACTGCTCATGGCGTTTTGCTTGATGGTGGAGGCGTGGATCACAAAGTCGGGCATATTAGGTGTCCCCGCGGCGATGGCCTTCTCAACGTAGGCGATGTTCGCCAGGGATTTTTCGTATACCTGTTCTCTGCTCAAAACCTCCAGATAGATCTTGTTCCCGTTGCCGTCGTACAGGGCAGAATCCCCGCCGGTGGAGCGAATGTCTACCCAGTCGGTAAACCAAGCGATCTCGGGGGTGCCTTGGCCTTCGGAAACGGTTCTCACCGCTTGGATGAAGGTTGCCAGCCCTGCGGCGAAGGTTTGGGGATCATCCACCACGGATTCCATGTAGTCCTGGATGATGATCAGATCGTAGCGATTGTTCTTCAGACTCTTGTAAGCTCCCGCAGAGTTTTGCAATGCCTCCAGGTGGGAACGGTGGGTGGCGTTGATATTGCTGTTCCTGCCGGAATACAAGCCGATACTGCCGATGGTGGCCTTGCTGATAACGAAATCCGTCTCCAGGCCTGCGTTTTGCAGATCCTTAAGGATGGAGGGCAGGAATTCGCTGTAGTCCACCGTGTGGCTGTTACCGATGCAGAGGATCCGCAGGGTCTCCAGGCGGATGGTCAACCCCTTTTCTGCGGCGTAAGCGTAGGCAGGGGAATTGAGGTGCATTCGATAGGTCGCCGTTTTGGGCAGCGCCAAGTCGCAGAAGCCGTTGACGCCGTCTTCGATGGTAACGTTGGTAATAGCGTCCATCACCACGTTCCAGGGAACGTCGGATTGCTTTGCGTAGGCAGTCATGGAGCCGTCGCCTTTTAGGCTGAGCTTGAACGTGCCTTTTTCTTTGCCGGCGGTGATACGATAGGTGACGCTTTCACCGCAGGAGCCGGAGGTCAGATCCCACAGGAATGCCAACGTGCTTTCCGCGCCGGGAATGGCAGGGGTGTAGTCCGAAAGGTTGTAGTTATTTTGGGGGATGTCTTTCACCAGAGCCAACGCTTCGTACAGGAGAGACGGGCTTGCCGCTTCTGCATTTTGCAGGGCGCTTTCCAGCTCCGACAGGGCGGGAGCGAGGTGTGCAAGATCCGTGTAGAACATGGTGACCTTGGAAACGGCGGCGGAAATCTTTCGATTGCCGTTGCCGCGGATCCAGGATTCCGTGGTGTTCAGAGTGGAAGCGGCGTAGATCTCCAAGGGTTCTTTTCGATCCGTTGTGGAGAACAGCACGGCGTGAACGGCTACTGTAGCCGTGGGGTTGTCGATGCGGAACTCGCTGACCTTATCCATATTGGTAAGTGTATACTGCCCAACGTAGGAGATGGTCTCGTCAAAACGAACGGCGTGGATATCGGCTCTGCTTTGATACCATTCGGTAATACTGTAACGCGAGAGCTGATCGTCGGAATTGGTGTAATCGGGCAGTCGTCCGTAGTCTTCCATGGAGGATTCTCCGAAATCGTGGAAGATCAAGACACCGTTTTCCAGCTTATAGGCCAGATGATCGCTGTTTTTCTCCGTGGAGAGGGGGACGGGAGACCAGCCGACGGGGATCAAGGGCTCTTTTTCTCCGCACACCGTGCAGATGCTGTTTTGGTATTTATGCTCCGCAGAGAGAATATACACGGCATAGTGTGCTTGGTTGCCCGTCATGGGAACGTTCAGCGCAACAGCACCTGCGGGGGCGGTAACGTAGCCGTTCTTTGCAAACTCTGCGTAGACCACGTCACGGGAGAGGGTCTGCAGAACGCCGTTTTCGTCGAACCAGGTGATCCGCACGCCGTTGGCGGAACTGCCGTTATCGGGATAAGCCCCCAGAGAGGTTGCCCAAATGCGGTCGCCCTCCTTCACGGGGAAGGTGATAGACCAGGTAGTGCCTGCGGAGGTGTTGCCCCAGCCGTCTACGGTGTAGTAGATGTTTTCGGGGGTGAGGGTCTGCCACAGGTTGGTAGCGGGGCAGTATACCTCGGGAAGCTGTTGCAGATGTCCGTCTGCGGTGAACTTACCCTTGGCGGTGATCACCAGATCCCCGGTCACTGCGGGAATGGAGATCACACCGTTTTTGTAAGCGGTTTCGGTAATATCCACGCCGCCCATGGTGACGGTAACGGCAAGGTCTTCCCCGGTGAGGGTTTCTTCAAAAGACTTTCCTGCGGAAATGCCCTTGTAGTAGCCCAAAGAAGCCTTCGCCTGGGAAAGGTTGTGGGTCACGGTGTGCACCACAGTCTCTCCTGCGGGGAGAACAAAGGTATCGGTGAGCTTTTCCACCACTGCGGCGGTGATGTAGTCCATACCCTCCGCATTGGGGTGGATGTTATCGGGAAGCATCTCAAAGGTCACGCCGCAATCCTGCAAGGACAGATACTCCACGCCGTAATGTTCGCAAATGGCCTGCACCACGGGGCCGTACTGATCCAGCTTGGCCTGGGTGACGTAGGAGGGCATGGGGTAGGTGGTCATGGCCAGGATCTTGGCCTCGGGGTAGAAGTATTGCAGCCGCATGATGGCCGCCACGTAAGCGTCCGCAAAGGACTCCCACTTGGTGGCGGTGAGGTCCACTTCGGTGGGTGCGGTAGCGGGATCAAAGCTGCCCAAAGCCACGCCGCGGCCCATATCGTTGCCGCCGCCGAAGAACAGGATCACGTCGGGAGTGCCGTTGGCGCCCAGGTTCTTGATACGGGTGATGGATGCCATGGCGGCATCGGGACCCAGGTCACCGGAGTTAGCGTCAAGGGTGTTCAATACCTGAGAGCCTGCCCAGCTGTCGTTGATGCCCAGCTTGGCGTTCAGCTGGTGAATGGTCTGCATCCACCAGGTGTCGTTTACGTGGGTGAGCAGATTGTCCTGGGGATAACGGTCTCTGTGATCTAAGTTAAAGCCGTCCGCAACGGGGGTGTAACCCTCAAAGGTGGAGGTGCTGGCGGACAGAATGGAGATCACCTTGCCATCAAAGGTTTCGGCGGCGGGGTGAGATTCTCCGCAAAGGGTGCACTTCAGATTGACGTACTTATGAACGTGTTTATCCTGGGGCACGAAGATGCGGAAGGCGGCGCGGAGCTCTTCCTCGGTCAAATCCATAACGGAGTCACCGCTGACCAAAGAAACGTTAAACCCGCGAAGGGTGTACTCCTTCCACCATTCCTCGGTGACCATGATGAAGGCTTGTGTGGTGGCGTTTTCTCTCGTGGTTTGCAGGGTATCGGTCACCCAGCCTTCCGGACGGTACTTCCAACCGTTTTCAAGAATGATGATAGAGCCGATGGGAAGATCTTCCTTTGTCAAGCGGGGAGTTGCAAAGAACTGATGGCTGTTGCTCTTGTCAGCTTGAAGGACATTGTAGCCTTCCGCAAACGTTGAATGCCAGAAAGCGCCTTGATAAAGCTCCGTTTTCAGTTCTACGTAGCCTTCCGTAGGCACTTCGCCGGTAAAGGAGGAATTGGTGACGGACAAGGGTGTCTTATAGGCGTTGTTGACCGATTCGATGGCAATTGACATTTCCAAGCTGTCAACGCCGGAGGGTGCGTAGGTGATGCCGTCGATGGGAAGTCCGGTCAGTTCTTTGAACCACATAAGACCTAACAGATATCTTCCGTAATCCTTGCTCATGTGGTAGCCGTCTCGGGTGGTGGTATCTCCCAGAAGGGAGGTTCTGGAGTTTTGCACTGCCGTGCCGGCGGGAATGACAAAGGCCAGATCTCCATTGGGGAGGATCTTATTTTGAGCGGCGGCAACGATGGCGTTGTACATGGTCATCTGGTCGTTGTTGTATCTGGGGAACTCCTTGTGGGTGGAGTCCTGCTGATACGCCCACGTCATGTGCCAGCCCAGCTTTGCTTCGGAACGTTCCTTGACGTAATCAATGAGATAGGTCAGATCCTCGTTGTAGGAGCTTTCCACACCGCTGGTCGCGCTCCATTGCTGCAGAGTGATGAAGTCCCAGTCCCGCTCGGCAAGAGCGGTGCTGATCTTGGCGCTTGCAGTGGTAGTCCAGGTGCCATTGTCGTTGTGATAATAGGTGTATTTTCCAAGATCATCCTTGGCGTTTGCCGCATGGGTCTCAAGACTGCAGCCGCCAATGTAGAGGTTGCCGAGAACGATCTTCTCGACGCCCAAATCGTCCGCGATCTGCCAGAGATATTCCATCGCGTCTACAGAGAAACTGTTGCCGATGGCAAGGATCTCCAGAATACCGTCGTCGTCGGTGTCCCAAGCCGCATCCCCACACCCCGCACAAGTGCCGTTTTCATAGACGTGGTCACGGTTCAGGACGTAGAGCTCGTTATCGTCACTGCCGTTCCACATGGCGACGTTGATGGCAATGGCGCCCTCGGGGGCGATGAGATAGCCGCCGTTTGCGGAGAATTCCTTATAGGTTCCTGCGGGATCCATGGTCTTCACCACGCCGTATTCCCCAAAGAAGGTGACACGGATGCCATTGGACGTGGCGTGTCCGTTTTCCACCGCCTTGCCGAAGGAGGTGGCAAAGATCTTGTCCCCCGGCTCTACGGGGATGGTAACGGAGGGCACTTCTCCGGAGCTGTAAATGCTCCACTTGGTGCCGCTGGCAAAGTAATAGGGATCGTGTTCAAGAACTGCCCAAAGGTTGGTGTCCTTACAGTACGCCTCGGGCATGGTCTGCATATGAGAAGCCAGATCGTAGAGCTGCCAGACGCCTTTGAGAACTCTCGTCTGAATGAGGCCGCAATCTGCACAGACCCGTTTTT
Source organism: Eubacteriales bacterium (assembly GCA_045544855.1). Taxonomy (GTDB): domain Bacteria; phylum Bacillota; class Clostridia; order Oscillospirales; family CAG-382; genus Coliplasma. The sequence continues at coordinate 27,247 of JAZPZV010000026.1, forward strand.
CCTGTCCCGCACCCTCCGGTGTGGGCTTGAAGACGGTTTCCCAAGCGGACCAGGCGTGGCCGGAAACGGTAACGGTCTGATTGGTATAGGGAGAGCTTAAGGTGCCGCTTTGGGTATCGCTGACCGCCAGCAGGTCGTAATACTCCCAGGTCAAACTGTCGGAGAGGGCATAGGTCACTTCCTTGGACTTCCAAACAGGGGAGACCAGGGGAACCACCAAGGTCTCACTGCCGGGAGCGGTGTTGGCGTTGATGGATTCCACGGGGGTAAAGCCGTCCCAGGAGACAAACTCCACGGTGGGCTCTACCTCGGGGGCGTCCAGCACGCCCAGCAGGATCAAGGCGTTGCGGACGGACTCTCTGCCGATCTCGTTGTAGCCGATCTGGTTATAGTGAATAGAATCGTGGACTGCCTTGGGAGTGGTGGGGGTGTACCAGCTGTCCTTTTGGGCCACCTGGGTGGTGTAGTCCACTCTTCCGTTTTCGTAATGTGCGTTGAAATAGGCTTCTACGCCGTTGGTGCCGTCGGGCATCCAGACCCAATCGTCACCGATGTTGCAAACGCCCCAAATGTCGGAAAGGGCGGGATTATTGATCATCCAATACTGTGCCACACGGGGGCCGTTCATACGGAGATCAACAAAGGATTCATGGTAGGCGTAGGAGTTGGTTGCGGTTTGAACGCCGTCGCGGTAGCAGGCGGCGGTGCTTCCTACACGCACGGGGATGATGCCGCCGAATTCAAAGGTGGTGTCTTCGTCAAAGGCAAGATCCTTCTTCAAGTTCTCGTGCATGGCGAGATACTTTTCCACGTACCACTCGGCGGTCTGGGTTCTGTCGGAACAGCCCTGGCACCAGAAGTATCCCATGTGGGACAGGGTGTAATGTCCCGCGGCGATCTCCTTCCGCAGAGTTTCCTGACAAGCGCCGAACAGCAGAAGGGCTTCTTCGTAGTTTGCCTTGCCCTTTTGCCAGGTGGTGATGGAGGTACCGCCGTGGGCGGCGTTCACCACCCAGACCTTCTCTCCGGTCTGCTTCACCCATTCGTAGGCAAAGCCGCTGTCGGGACCCATTCGTCCCGCACCATCTGCGGTCAGGGAGTTCAGAGGATAACCGCCCAGACAATCGGTGTTGCCGTTCACGTTCAGCAGGCTTCCCGGGCCGGTGAGGGCGGAGGGAGCAAAGCTTGTGGCGTTGTTCACCGTCATGGCGGGGTTGCTTTCTCCGCGGTCGTCCCCGTAGGTGGAATATACCATGCCGTCGGGGCAGACGATGGATTGTGCCGCGTTGCCCTCGCTGCCTCGCATATTGCTTTGCCCGATGAGAAGCAGTAGGGAAATGGGCGCCGCCTTGACGGTAACGGTGTAGGTCACGCCGTCGATCTTGACTTTTGCCGTGCCGATGCCCGTGGCGATCAGCTTGTCGCCGTCCAGAGTGACCACAGCGGTGTCAAGAGTACCCTCCGCCACGCCGTAACCCACCTGATAAGAGGTGGGCACACCTGCATCGATGATCTCAACCTCTTTCCCCGCCACGTCGTAGCGGTCGTCATAGGAAAGGGGGAGGGAGGCGTCCTCCCAAACGCGGAGGGATCTTACGGTACAGCCGCTGATGGGGGCGTTGGTGGTGCCCAGATAAGGCATGGAAAGATCCTTTCCGCAAAGCCACATCTCGCCCTCTTTGTTAAAGGTGCTGTTGAGGAAAAGATTGGTCAGAGAACCGATCTCCTTGCCATCAACGGAGAGGTAGACCATGTTGGTCCCGTCTTTTGCAATGCGGTTTTCCAAACGGTAGGTATGGGGGCCGTCGGAGAGGCTGATTCCGTGAGTTTTCAGGGAAATGCCGTGATTATGGTATTGCGTACCGTCGTAATACCCGATGCCCACAAAGCTGTCCACGGGGCGGAAATACAGGAAGGGCTGTCCGTCGGTGGAGGTCTGGCCGCTGCCCAACAGCATCACGCCTGAAGTGCCCGTGAAGTTATCCAGCTCCGTTTCCAGAACCCAAGCTTTGTCGTGGAGGAGTGCCACTGCCTGTTCGGCCTGATACCGCACTTTGCTGAATTGCCCGTCGGTGATGCTGCCCTCTTTAAGGTTCAAGGGGTTCTCTGTGGCGTTATCGGTGGTGACACTGACCAGTTTTTCCCCGTCGAAGACCCAATGGAAGGCGGTGAGCTTTCTGGCTACTGCTTTTACAGTGCCCTTCGCTCCCACGGCCTCCAAGGTGCCGTTTGTATCGGCGGTGTTTGCCAACAGGTCATAGTAATCGTATTTCATACCGTCGGAAACGGTATAGGTCACTTCCTTGGACTTCCAAACGGGAGAAACCATAGGGACCACAAGGGTAGAGGAAGAGCCCACGGTAGCGGAAGTAATGGTATCCGCAGGGGTAAAGCCGTCCCACGTCATGAAGGTAACCTTCGCTTCGACTTCGGGGGCATCAATTTCTTTAAGCAGGATCAAAGCGTTGCGAGCGGCTTCTCTGCCGATCTCGTTGTAGCCGATCTGATTGTAGTGAATATTGTCGTGGACGTCTGCAGGCGTTTTGGGGGTATACCAGCTTTCGGATTGCTGTACTTGGGTGGTGTAGTCCACCTTGCCGTTTTCGTAGCGGGCAAGGAAAGAGGCTTTCACACCATCGGTACCGTCGGGCAGAGTCGCCCAGCCCTCCTGAATGGTGCAAACGTTCCAAATGTCGGTAAGTGCGGGATTGTTGCCCATCCAATATTGAGCAACTCGGGGACCGTTGAACCGCAGATCCTTAAAGGACTGGTAGTAGGGAACTGTGGTTTCCGTTTCGTAAACGCCGCCGCGATAAGACCCCATCCAGGAATGTCCTGCGCGAATGGGGATGATCCCGCCGAATTCAAAGGTAGTATTTTCGTCAAAGGCAAAATCGGATTTGAAGGTCTCGTGCATGGTTTTGTATTGATCCACGTACCATGCGGCGGTCTGCGTTTCGTCTGCACAGCCCTGGCACCAGAAGTAACCGGTGTGAGACAAGGTGAAATGCCCTGCGGCAATTTCCTTGCGGAGGGTATCGTAGCAGGCTTCAAGCAGGTCTGCGCAGGCCTCGTAATGAACCCCGCCGGTCTGCCATTGGGTGATGCTGCTTCCGCCGTAGCCTAAGTTGATGACCCAGACCTTTTCCCCGGTCTGTTTCGCCCATTCGTAGGCGATGCCGCTGTCCATGCCCTCTCTGCCGTTGCCGGCTTCCGTGAGCATATAGACGGGGTAATTTGCCAGCCCCTCTGTGCCGCCCTTGGCGTTCAGGGTGCGGTATTGACCTGCCAGAGCAGAGGGGGCAAACACGGTCACGTCCTCAACGGTTTTTTGATAGCGGTCTGCGTAGGTGGCGTAGACCATGCCGTCGGGGCAGACGATGGATTGGCTTCCGTTGCCGTCGATGCCCTGCATATTGGATTGCCCTGCCAAAAGCAGCAGGGAAATGGGGGCCGCCTTGACGGTGACGGTGTAGGTCACGCCGTCGATCTTGACTTTGGCCGTGCCGATGCCCGTGGCGATCAGCTTGTCACCGTCTAAGGTGACCACAGCGGTGTCAAGAGTGCCTTCCGCCACGCCGTAACCCACCTGGTAAGAGGTAGGCTTGCCTGCGTCGATGATCTCAACCTCCTTCCCCGCCACGTCGTAGCGATCGTCGTAGGAAAGGGAGAGGGAGGCTTTTGCACCGCAAATGGTGCAAATATCGTTTTCGTAGGCGTGGGAACAAGGCTTGTACCAAATTTCCAAGCCGGCGGCGTTCAATTCCAAAGCGTTGATAAGATTTTTATTGGCTAAAGCCGTGGTGTTGCCGGAACCGTCGCGGTGGACATTTGCCAGAGAGAAGATAAACTTGGTGTGCCCGGAGGGTATTGTGTAAATGTATCCGCGGTTATTGCTTCCGGAGGAAAGCACTTTGTTGTTCAGCCAATAATAGTTGGTGTTCATTGAGGTATCCGTTGCGCCGGATCGGATACCCATTTCATAAGGCGCATTGATCTTGATATAGAAGGTCACGCCCTCGTAAGGAACGTCGAAGATCATTTTGGGAGACCAACGGACGTTAGGGAGATACGTGGGCTCTATGCCGTGGGGTTGAATACCATAGTTGACCCATTCCACATCGGAAAGATCCAGCTTTATCAGTCCCTCGGTGTCAAAGGGATAGTCTCCTTCTTCAAAAGGTATGGAGTAGGGGATGGTCATATCGTCGCGAATCTCGCCGGAAACCGTTTCTTTTGCGCCTACACGCAAGATACGAACGGTTTTGCTTTCGCGGTCGATAACGTAGGCGTTGAATGCGTCTTGGGATGCGGTATCTCCCGCACGGTTCAAGTCGGAATAGTCTGCAAGTCCGTAATAACCGCCCGCTTCGCCATACATGGAGGTGGTGCAGGTGACTCCCAATAACAGCTGCTTGCAAGCGGTACCGGGAAGATATGTGATCGTGTCTGCATGGACGTGCCCCGTTACGTGGGCGATGAATTCAACACCGTTTGCGACCTTAGTGAAGTCAGCACTTACCGTGACGGGGGAAGCGGCGTTCTTTTCGCTGTAGTTCCAAGTGAATTTTTCGCGCATCATAAAGGCGTCGACCAAATCCATGAGGAAGGTTCCCGTGTAGGCGGAATAAGAGTTCGTGGGATTGTCGTAACGGTTGCCCACTTGGAAGAATTCGGGATATGAAGCTTCTGCGGCAGAAGCAATGGTAGTTTCCGGAGAATGGTACATCAAAACCACGCCGTAGCCTGCAGGAGTGGATTGCAGGGTTTCGATCAGCCAATCCACCTGGGCTTGGCTGTAACGAGTGCCGCCGCTGGTGGTTGTGGTTGCTCCTTCCTGCTGATTCACGGAGATGATACGAAGCTTTTCCGTGGAAAGATCGCGGAAATAATAGGTTTTTCCGTCGGTGTTCAGCGAAGAATCCTTATAATATGCATTAAAAACAGATTCCTCGTAAGAAGCTGCGTTAATTCCGCTGGAATCGTGATTTCCGGTGCCGTACAGCACGTTGACGCCCGGATGTTTATGAAAGGCTTCCAACAAAGCGGTTCCCCAGTCTGCGGGCCGATAAGCCGTCAAGTCGCCGGAGACCAACATGGCATCTGCCTTCACGTGCTCGGCAAAGGTTGCCGCTCTCTCTGCGCGGATCACGTCGCCGTGAATATCCGAAAGGTGGATCAAAACGGGGAGATCGGTATTCTGCAAAATACGGGCGGTTTCCGCATTGTCCTTCAAAATATCTGCAGATGTTCTGTACGAAACGGAAAGACCTGCCGCGGTCAGCTCCTCTGCTGTGATTTTTCCGCCGTCAGCTCTTTGGAGACTTACCCGCATATAGATGGAGGACGCGGGAAGTTGGTACTCGTAGGGTGCGTCTAAGCCGTCGGAACCAAACCAATCGGAAACTTGGTCGATGCGCCCGTAGTTGTTCCCGCTGTGAACACGCACTTGATAGCCGTCGTTCACTTTCAAAAGCAGAGTTGCCCCTGTATAAGGAACGGTGATGAGAGTTTTTTGCGACAGCAAAACCTCGGAGGCTGTCAAGGCACTTTGCCCAACGCCGCCGATTGCAAAATTGCCCAAGGGTATTTCTACCTCTGCGGCCTCTTCCGCCACAATCCCCTCTGCCAACGCCACAAGAGCGTTCATAGGCAGGGAAGTGACCAGCATGAGCAGGGTCAGCAGGAATGAGAGTGTACGTTTCATATGCATGGCTCCTTTTGGGGAGAATTGATTGCGAGAGTTCCTATATTATATCACCAAGCAATTGAAAATGCAACCTTGCGGAGGATTTTTGTGCAAAAAAAGCGCCCCGCTTTTGTGCAGGGCGCTGAAAACAGGATTCGTTTTTTGGGCAAATTGCGGGGGTCAGCTATTGACCTGCTGCATGAGAAGCACGCAGTCGTAGATGGTAAGCTTGCCATCGAAGTCCAGGTCGGAGAGGGTGTCGGACTCCATACGGCCGGTGAGGCAGGAAAGGAGAGTGGCTACGTCGTGGCTGGTAACACGGCCGTCGCCGTTGATATCGTAGACGGGGGTCATGTCCCGTTCCTCCGTCTTGCCGCAGGTGCTGCAGGTGTGGGCTTCCTTACCGGGGACTACTTCTTTCCAATCCCCGAAGCTGTGACCCAAAGCGGGAACGGGATCGTCGGTATAGCTTTCCCCGCAGTTTTCACAGGTGCAGGTGGTGTAGCCTTCTTCTTCACAGGTGGGAGGAGTGACCTTTTCCGTGTAGAAATGTCCGTTGGGAGGCAGGGTCTCCGTGTAGGTAAGGCCGCAACCGGAGCATTCAAAGGTGTAAACGCCGCCCTGCTGGCAGGTGGGATCCACCGCAGAGGTAAGGGCAAAGGCGTGCCCCGTGGGATCTACGTAGTTGTCGGTATAGCGATCCCCGCAGTTTTCACAGGTGTAGGTGGCGTAGCCTTTTTCGGTACAGGTGGGCTCGGTGTATGCTACCTCGTAGCTGTGTCCCGTGGGAGGAAGAACTTTGGAATCCACCCGGCCGCAGTTTTTACAGGTGAACAGCAGGGCTCCTTCCTCGGTACAGGTGGGAGGGATGGTGCTTTCTTCAAAGCTGTGACCCAAAGCGGGAACGGTTTCTCCTATGAAGCTGTCTCCGCACTTACAGGTGTAGGTGGTAAAGCCTTCCTTTTCGCAGGTGGGAGGAGTCACGATTGCTTCGTGCTTGTGGGTGTGCGCCAGGGTGGGGAGGATCACGGTGTTGGTCTCGCCGCAGACCTTGCAGGTGAAGATCTGCTTACCCTCGGTCTCTTCCGTGGGCTCTACGGTGACCACACCGTTATCCCAGGCGTGCCCCGTGGGCTCTACGTAGTTGTCGGTATAGCTTTCCCCGCAGCTTGCGCAGGTGTAGGTGATATATCCTTCCTCGGTGCAGGTGGGAGGCGTCACCGCTTCCTCAAAGCTATGTCCGGCGGAAAGGACCACGTCTCCCGTATAGCTGTCCCCGCAGCTTGCGCAGGTGTATGTGGTGTATCCGTCTTCGAGGCAGGTGGGAGGAGTGACCTCTGCGTCGTAGCTGTGACCGGTGGGATCTGTGTAGTCATCCACGTAATACTCGTCACAGGTGGTGCAGTAGTAGGTGGTGTAGCCGCCCTTTTCGCAGGTGGGGGGAGTAACCACCGCTTCGTAGACCGCCTCGCCGGGGGTGGAGAAGATTTTGTCCTCCAAACCGCATACACGGCATTTTCTGGCCAGGATGCCGGAGCCGTGGCAGGTAGCGGGCACTTCGACCACCCAATCGGTGTAATCGTGGTCTACGGTTTTGGTATAGTGATCCTTATAGCTGTCTCCGCACTTGCAGGTGTAGGTGGTATAGCCTTCCTCGATACAGGTGGGAGGAGTGACCTCTGCGGTATACTTGTGGGTATGCTCAAGCTTGGGCAGAGCCTCAACGTAGAAATCGCCGCAGCTTTCGCAGGTGTAACGGATCTCGCCCTCGGTCTCTTCGGTGGGCTCTGCGGTGGTGACACCGTTATCATAGCTGTGACCAAGAGCCTCCACGTAATGATCCTTGTAGCTTTCCCCGCACTTACAGGTGTAGATGGTATAGCCTTCCTCGGTGCAGGAGGGGAGAATGATCTCCGTGATATACTTGTGCGTATGCTCCAATATGGGCAGGATCTCCACGTAGGTATCGCCGCAGGCCGAGCAGGTATACAGTACCTCGCCTTCGGTCTCCTCCGTAGGTTCGACGATTACCACGCCGCCGTCGTACTGATGTCCCAAAGCGGGGGTCACGTCGTCGATGGAGGTATGGCCGCACTCCGTGCAAAGGTATGCGGTGTAGCCCTCCTCCTCACAGGTGGGGAGGTGGATCGTCTCCGTATAAGCATGCTCCGCCAAGGCGGTGTAATCCCCCACGTAGCTGTCGCCGCAGGAGCAGGTATAGGTGGTAAAGCCGTATTTCGTGCAGGTGGCGGGGGTGACTTCGGCAACGTATTCGTGGTTATGGACAGCGGGAGGCACGTAGGCGGTGGGATTCAGAGCGGGAAGCTCCATAACCACCTGACCCGTACCGTAGAAGTCGCCCATGGCAACGTGGGACTGATTAAAGGGGATTTTCTCGAAGTATTCGGGAACGCTATCCCCGCCTACCAGGAAAAAGTCGTAGAAGATACCGCTGGTCTGGTCGTCCCAGGTAACGTCCACTCCGTACCACTTGCCGTCCTCCATGCGCACGGCGTTCCATGCGTGCGCCTCGAAGCCGTTGGAGCCGTAGCCCACGCCGGTGATGGTCACACAGGGGATGTCCATGACCTGGCAGAACAGCTTAAGGGACTTTGCGTACCCCTCGCAAACGGACTTTCCCTCCAGCAGAGGGCCGGTGACGTTGTGGGAGTTTTTGCTTTCCACGTAGACAACCGTCTCGCAAAGGTAGTCGTGGAAGTATTTCAACTGCAGATAGGTGTTCTCCTCGGGGATGGAAAGACCGTAGTAAACGTCCCAAAGGGCGTCCACCGCCGCCTCGTAGCCTGCGCGGTTGTAATTGCCGGAGGCATCGGGGAGGCATTGGATGGTGATGGAGCTGACGGTGTTCCCCATAACGGAAAGGTTGGCACCGTACTGAACGCCGCTTGCCCAGAACATCAAAGGGTTGTCCAGAGTAGCGGCGGCGTAAGCGGGAAGCACCTGGCTTTCCACGTAGGCCATGATCTCCGCCTGGAATGCCGCAGTAGCACCCTGGGAAGGAACGATGAAGGTGGGGATGTCCGTCACCTCAAGGGCAATGATATTATCCCCGGGCTTGGCCTCCGCCAAGGCGTTGTAAATGGTTCTCTGCGCATCCGTTTCCAGCTGATCGTAGTACAGATACGACACGGAAAAATCCGGGGTAACGGTACCGTAGGTCTTGCTTTCCGCAGCATGGCGCATACCCAGATGATACACAGTTTCTCTCTGCGCCAGAACGGGCAGAGTCTGTAACAGCATCACCAGAAGCAGGCAGATGGGAAGAAGGCGGACTTTGAAAAAACGTTTCATACGGGTCACTCCTTTTTCGTTTACGTGTACGAATTCAGTATACTCCTTTCCCCGCGGTTTGTCAAGGGCGAAAAAGATATGGTTTTTTTGCAGTTTATTCACAAATCTCACCCCAAAAGTATATTGCAAAAACAAAAGAAATGTTGTATACTGAAACCAACGAAACTCCAAGGGGGAATACAGGCAATGATCAAAGAATGGCTTGGCAAAAACGCAAGCGAGGTGGCGGAGCAGCTCATCGCCCGCAACCGCGAGAACGAATCGGATGCCGCCGTGGCGGGCTTCGGCGTGAAGGACAGGGTCTACCGCGCCACGGAGCTGCTGCGTGCCGCCATGTTCCCCAATATTTTTTCCGATCAGGTCATTCCCGAGGCCTTTTTGCCCGCTTTCGTTACCGATAATCTGCAGAAGGCGGCCATGCTCCTTTACGGGGTGATCAGCGAGGTGTACTGCTACACCTGCGGCGGTGATTCTCCCGTGGGGGTGACCTGCGGGGACTGCGAGGAGAAGGCGGACAAGGCGGTGTGTGCCTTTATGGATACTCTGCCCGAGGTGATCCGTCTTTTGAATACGGATATCAGAGCCGCTTACCTGGGGGACCCCGCCGCAAGGGGCAAAACGGAGATCATGCTGGCATATCCCTCCTTTGAGGCGGTGAGCATCTTCCGTCTGGCACACAGCCTCCACGTGCTGGGAGTGCCTCTCATCCCCCGTATGATGACGGAATACGCCCATCAGAAGACGGGAATCGACATCCATCCCGGGGCCACGGTGGGAGAGAGCTTCTTCATCGACCACGGCACGGGGGTGGTCATTGGCGAGACCTGCACCATCGGCAGGGAAGTGAAGCTGTATCAGGGTGTGACCCTGGGCGCAAAAAGCTTCGAGATGGACGAAAACGGCAACCCCGTCAAGGGGATCAAGCGCCACCCCGACATCGGTGACCGCGTGGTGATCTACGCAGGCGCCACCATTCTGGGAGGCAATACCCGCATCGGCGACGACAGCGTTATCGGCGGTAACGTGTGGCTGACCCACTCCGTCCCCGCGGGAAGTAAGGTATACAACACCCTTTCCAATAAGGAGAAGGTTTGAAAAAGGGATCCTTTTTCAAACATGATTTTGTAGCTTTACTCACAAGATCTTTTGCGGCCGCCCGCCCCGGCGGGCTACGAAAGGAATAGTCATAACTATGAAAAGAACAATTACGTGGATCCTCACCCTCTGTCTGCTCTGCCCCCTGCTGGGGTGCGCAGTCTTTGCGGAGGAACAGCCCCTATATCTGGCGCTGGGAGACAGCATTTCCGCAGGGTACGGCCTTGCAGACCCGCAAGCCGAGGGCTTCGTTTCCCACACGGCAAACGCTTTGGGAATGCAGGCGGCAAACCACGCCGTTTCCGGCTATACCACCGCAGACGTTCTGACCCGGCTTTCCACGGGAGAATTGGACGAGATGATCGGGGAAGCTACCCTCATCACCCTCACCGTGGGGGGCAACGACCTGATGAACGTGTTCTACGGGGAGGTTGCGGCGGCTTACGGCGAGGCTACAAAGCAGACCGTCACCCCCGAAGACATTCAAAATTCCCTGGCAGGGACAGGTCCGGAATTGGATCTCGTGACCTTGTTGAACTGTGCTTCCACGGTGCTGGAGGGCTTTGCGGAATCGGAGACCTTTGACACCGCTTTGGAGTCCTTTGCCGAAAATCTTCTTGCCATCCTGGCCTATCTCCGCACCCTGAACCCCCATTGTCACATCGTGGTGTGCAACCAGTACAATCCCTACGGAGCCTTCCGTGAGACCTTCTATCAGATGGTCTACGACGGCTTTGAGGCGGGGGTTGCCAAGCTGAACGCCAAGATCACCGCTTTAAGCGAAGAAGGGGAGTTCCACGTGGCCGAGGTGTACGGGGCCTTTGCCGCAGAAGAGGAGAATCTGTGCAACGCCGACGCCACCGATCTCTTTGCCCCCAAATTGGACTTCCACCCCAACGCAAAAGGTCACGCCCTGCTGGGAGAAACGGTTGCGGCGCTGGTAAACAGCCTTCCCGCCCCTCTGCCTCCCACGGGGGATACCTCCCTGCTTCTTTGGATTGCCCTGCCCCTGTGTCTGCTGGGCGCAGTGCTGAAGCTTAAGGGAATGCGCATGGGAGCATTTGCATAAACCGTACCCGAAAAGGGCAGAGGATCACCTATTCTCTGTCCTTTTGCTTTTTTGGCAACAACTCGGCAACAAACCCGATGTAATCTATCTTCGGGAAAGGAGGCGTGATCTATGGCAAATATTCTCATCGCAGAGGATGAGCTTGCGATCAACGATTTGATCAAATGGAATCTGGAGCTGGTGGGGCATACCTGCCATCAGGTGTTCGACGGCAGAGCCGCCCTGGAGGCCGCAGGGACGGGAGGCTTTGACCTGCTGATCCTGGACGTGATGATGCCCGCCCTTTCCGGCTTTGAGATCATGCCCTATCTGAAGGGCCTGCCCGTGATCTTCGTCACCGCCAAGGCGGGGGTGCAGGACAGGCTGAAGGGCTTGCAATTGGGGGCGGACGATTACATCACCAAGCCCTTTGAGATCTTAGAGCTGGTGGAGCGGGTGAAGGCGGTGCTGCGCCGCACCAAGGGGGAGATGAAGGAGTTCTCCTTCGACGATATCCGTGTAGAGCTCACCAACCGCCGCGTCTACAAGGGCGGTGTGGAGATCCCCTTGAAGCCCAAGGAGTTCGACCTTCTTGAGACCCTCATCCACAACCGCAATTTGGCGCTTTCCAGAGAAAAGCTCATTGAATTGGTGTGGAACTTTGACTACGAAGGAGATTCCCGTACCGTGGACGTTCACGTTCAGCGCTTGCGGAGCAAGCTGGGCATCGCCCACCGCCTGCAAACGGTGTATAAAACGGGATACAGACTACAGGTATGAAACTAAAATTCTGGCAAAAAGCCTATCTTCTCACCCTGGCGCTGTTTCTGATCTGCATCAACGCAGGCATTCTGTCTTTGACGGTGTATACCCACGGAAAGAACGTCCGGGCCGCCGAGGAGGCGGTGAAGGCACAGCAATATTACGTGGCCATGTCCTTTGAGCGGGACATGGAATACCTGGAAAGCAACGGAGGCTCCGTTGCCCTGCTGATGGAGGGGTTTGGGGCCCATTACCGCGACAAGGGGCTTTCCATCGCCTTTTTGCAGGGGGAGGAGACCTTGTATTCCACCATTTCCTTCCCCTACGAGATGGAAAACGATACCCTCACCCATCTGGACGTGGAGGGGAAGCGGCATATTCTCATTTCCTCCTCGGTGTGTGAGGGGGCGTATCGGATCGTCATCGCCAAGAACGTGGACTCTCTGGACGTGGAGTTCCGCAGTCTCATGGTGCTGTATCTGCTGACGGCGCTGGCGGTGTCCTTGTTCCTGGCGGTGTGCTTGTATTTCGTGTTGCGCAAGCTTTCCAAGCCCTTGGATTCCCTGCGGGAGACCACCGCGGCCATCGGGGCGGGGGATTTCTCCGTCACCGCCAAAGAGATGGGCAACGACGAGTTCACTCTGCTGGCACAAAGCTTCAACGCCATGCTTGCAAAGATCAACAGCCAGATGGCGGATCTCGCCTCGGATGCGGAGAAAAAGCAAATGCTGGTGGACAACATGGCCCACGAGCTGAGGACTCCCCTCACCAGCATCTACGGCTACGCGGAATATCTGGAAAAGGCTCCCGTCACCGAGGAAAAGCGGGTGACGGCGGCGCAATACATCATGTCCCAGGCGGGGAGATTGCAGAAGATCTCCGAATTGCTTTTAGACAGCGCCTATATCCGGGGCAACCCTCCCGAGATGGGGGAGGTGGCTCTGCACACCCTTCTTTCCCATGTGGCGGCACAGCTTGCCTTTTTCGGGGAAGGAAGGGGCGTGACCCTGCGGGCAGAAGGGGAACAGACCGTCATTCATGGCAACGAGACCTTGCTTTCCATGCTGTTTTTCAACCTGGCGGAAAACGCCGTGAAGGCTTGCAGTCAAGGGGGCGAGGTGGTGCTTTCCTGTAAGGACGGCCGAGCCGCCGTCAGAGACAACGGCAAGGGCATGACGGAGGAGCAGATCGTCCACGTCACGGAGCCCTTCTACCGTACGGATAAATCCCGCTCCCGCGCAGAAGGCGGGGCAGGCTTGGGCTTGGCATTGTGCAAGCAAATTGTCGATCTCCACGGAGCGGAGATGAACATTTCCTCCAAGCCCGGAGAAGGGACGGAAATTTCTCTCACTTTTACAACTTGGCAACAACCCGGCGACGGGTTGGCAACAAACGGGTGATAAAGTGAAGGTGAAAAAGGGGAAAGGGAGCACGCAGGTCGGATGGCGGAAAGTCGTTTCGTAGCGTAACGCTTTGCGGGCGATTCGTGAATCGCCCCTACGGAGACGAACCGAGGAAGGGCACAAATGCGACCATCTCTCCCGCACAGGGTACGGTGAAAAAACACTTTATGCCAACCTCGCGTGGAAGTATGGCTTGATTTTTGTCCATGCATCATGCATAATTGTAGGGGCGATTCACGAATCGCCCGTTCGGGCGCCCTCCGTATTCGTAGGGGACGGCTTTAGGGCTTGCCCGTAAGACGTCCCGCTGTGGAAGACCACCCCCTCCCTTCAAAATCTTTCCCGAAAGGAGTCCTATCCCATGAAAAAATTCATATTGATCGCAGTTTGTCTTCTGCTGGTGGCCTTGATCACCCTCGGGGTGTGTATGTACGCCATCGGGGAAAATAAGGACATCTCCAAGCCCTACGACATGGGAAGCGAGATCACCGTGACACCTCCCGAGGACACGCCTACCGCGCAGGAACAAATGGAAAAGAAATTTTCCGTCTACAACCACGTTTCCGAAACGATAAGCGGCAAAAAGATTCTCACCCTTTTCTCTGAAGAGCAAGCGGAGGAGCAATGGACGAAACGCCAAAACGGGGAAAACTTTCGTCTCACTTACGATGAAATCCTGTTCCTCATCAACGATTCCGCAAGGCTTTACGAGACCTACGACGAGATTATTTTGACAAATGCTTCGGAATACGGCGTTGCTTCCACGGAGCACGAGGAGCTTGTTGTGACGGATCATTTGCAAAGAACGGGGTTGACCTACGACGGTGAGCGCGAAATGTATTACCTGCGGGAGCAGGCTTTGGCAGAACTGATCCGTTACCGTCTCTTTATGCTGGATTCCGGAATGCGCCGGGTGGAGCTTAAGTACGATCCCAATATCCACAAGAGTGTTTCACCGAATGGAGAATCGGTTCCTGCCACCCAAGCGACCGTGACACTGGACGACGTGACCAAAACCTTGACGGTGCCGGTGAGCGGGGAACAAGCGCTTTTGGAACTCATTTATATGACGAGCGAGTGGTATCCTCCGGTGGAACTCGCCCTTTGGGCGCTGTTGCCGGAAAACACCTCCGACATCGGGGCGGTATACCGTGAAGCGTTGGTTAACCACTTGTTCTGTGCCGCCTCCGGCTATGCCGAGGCATTGGAGGGCTTTGAGGTCACATCTTCCGTTTTGGTGATCCGCGGCGGGCACGTGCGGCTCACGGATCAGCGGACGGGGGAATGTGTACGCACAGAGCTTTCGCCTTTCTCCATGCCTTTTTCTGATTCCTTGGAGACATTTTTTGTTGAAGTGGAGGAATGGCTTCCCAACTGGGAACTGAAAGCAAGCTACCTGAAAGCGTATCAACCTTCCGGGCTGACAAGTTTTGTTTCCGATGCGCGTCCCCGTATTTGGCTGTGCCTCAACGACGGCTATTGGGGACCTCGGAATATGACCGGCCTGTGGGATGAGGAAGAGGAAGCCCTTTGGGAGACGTTGGGAGACCCCGAGGCTGTGATTTCCGCCGTTTCGGAAGGAGAACCTGTGGGAACGCTGTCGGAGGGAATCCCGTATTACAGGGTGGATATGGGGAACGGAACGTCCCTTTTGATCCCTCTTTCGGGGGAGCGGGATGGAGAGGCCCTTGCCGCCGCGGCTGTGGTGGAGACCGCGGGTGAGCATGACGGATCCGATCTGTTCCTTTGCATCCCCAAGGCGTTTGCAGACCTGATGCGTCGGATCGCAAAGCCCCACGTCGAGAAGGCGCTGGGCGCTGAAGGAGGACTTACATGAAAAAATTCATATTGATCGCGGTTTGTCTTCTGCTGGTGGCCTTGATCACCCTCGGGGTGTGTATGTACGCCATCGGGGAGAACAAGGACATCTCCAAGCCCTACGACATGGGAAGCGAGATCACCGTGACACCTCCCGAGGACACCCCCACGGCACAGGATCAAATGGAACAAAAATTCTCCGTCTACAACCACGTCACGGAAGAAAACGGCAAAAAGATCCTCACTCTGTTTTCCGAAGAACAGGCGGAAGAGCAGTGGATGAAACGCCAAAGCGGGGAAGAGTTCCGTCTTACTTACGACGAGATTTTATTTCTCATCAACGATTCTCAACGGCTTTACGAGACCTACGACGAGATCGTGCTGACCAACTCCTACGCCTACGAAATCTCCGAGCTTTCGGAATCTTCCTTGACGGGCGAATGCATCCTCAGCAACAAGGGGGATCTGACGGGGCTGACCTATACGGAAGAGAGAAGCGCTTACGAAAAATACAGCCGGGACGTGACTGCCATTGCTGCTTACCGCGTTGCCATGCTGGATTCCCGTATGCGGAAGGGATGGGTGGTGGCCGGCGAAGCTTCCGGCGTATTCGCTGTTTGGACAACCCTGTGCTTTGCGGATGAGGTGGAGCAAGCTCCTTATTCTTATACGGGTTGCTGGAGTATCTGGATGATGATTTCCGATGACGTGGAGTGGGAATCCGAGGAGGCATACCGCAACGCTCTCGCCGGACAGATTTCTCACGGGTTTTCCTGGGGAGGTAGTTGCCGGCACAGCGCGGATTACACTACCTTGGCTTTTCACACGGGAATTTACAGCTGGAAGTCATCGGTTTCATACATCGAAGCCGGCATCTTCGCCTTGCGTTGGGGAGAATACGAGGTTCTTGACGGATGGCAGGATCGGAGTTGGCAGACGCTCTCGATTTTTTTTGATAAGGCGTATTCCCATCAAGTGAATTTGGGCGGCCTTCTGTTCCCCGAAAAAATGCTCGCTTGGGAGCTGAAGGGAAGTTATCTGGCATTTGACGAGGAAGAGCCTGCGGATCTCTACTTATGGCGGAACGGTGGCAAGTATTCTACCCAACTGCAAGCCCTTTCCTCGGAAGAAAAGGCTTCTTTGCAGAAATGGCTGGGAGATACCGACGGGATCGTCGAACGATACAAGACTGCCGCGGAGTCCTATACCGTAGAAGAAGCGGGAGGCTATCTCCTGGAGGTGGAGCTGGGCAACGGGACTTCGTTGCTGTATCCGCCCTTGGCAACCTACCGGGGAGAAAATTTCCTTGGATGCATTGTGGAGACGAGACTGAGAACTTATGACACCTACGAAAACCTTTCCTTCCGCCCCTGCCTGCCATGGGAGTTTGTTTTAGAACTGAACAGTACAACCTTGCCGAAATACGAACATCTATTGCCATCCCCGCCGGTGGAGTCTATGATAGGAGACGTTTTGGTGGCGTGGCAAACGGATACCATACCCTATTTGGTGCTGGGCGAGGACGGGAAGGGCTGTCTGAAGGGGATCACGGACGAAAATCGGGTGCTTCCCGTGAGCTACGAGTTCAAAAACAAGGGAGCGTTGTACGTGCAGTACACGGACGAGCTTTATGAACACAGGTCGATGTTTCTTGTGTTCAAACCGATATGGGACGGCGTGTATATCTATAACGCCGAGGAATCTAAGGGATACGGTGACTACCTGTTCCCGGACGGTGCGCTCTTTTACGCATACGATCGCTCTTAATGACAAAAAGACCTTGCACCCCGCAAGGTCTTTTCGTTTTCCCTTTCCGAAAACGGCAGTTTCCGGCAATCGGTTTCTTTGGAGGGTTAAAGGGACCCTTTCTTTCCCGAAAGAAAGGATCCCTTCCATTCTCAATACAGCTCGTTTTCCGGGTCGATGTGAGCGCCGTTTAAGATCATTTCAAAATGGAGATGGGGATGCTCCGCCTTTTCCGAAAGGGCGGTTTTCCCCACGTAGCCCAGCACCTGCCCCACGGCAAGGGGTTTGCCCGGGGTGATGCCCTGTGCAAGCTGAGGATCTAAGTTGGCGTACACCGTTACCAGACCGTACTCGTGCTTCACCGTGACGGTGACCCCCAAAAGGGGATCTTCTTTTACGGTCTCCACCACCCCGGGGGCGTAGCAAAGCACAGGGTCGCCAAGCTCTGCGACGATGTCAATGCCTGCATGGGTGCGGTAGTCCTGCATGGTCTGGGAGAACACCAGCTTGTCCAGAGCACAGCTCTTCTGTACCTCGCCTCCTTCAATGGGAAGCACGTAGGCAGGCTCTTCCTTGATCACGGGAGAGTCGGAAGAGGTGTCCTCCTCTACACCGCTGTTTTCCCCGAATACGGGCTGTTCTTCGCTTTCCTCGGGAGGATCGGGCAGGTTCAGCTCGGGGCGGGAAGGGGTGGGAACGGAGATCTCACCGAAGGAAAACTCCGGGGTGCTGTAGGACGGCAGCTGATCGGTACTGCGGCTTAAGGCAAAAATACTTGCGGTGGCCACCCCCACGATCATCAGCGCCATGGCCAGATACAGATACGCGGCGTAGCGGGAAAAGCGGCCTCCGAAGGGACCGGTTGCTTTTTCTTGGGTTTCTTTGGGATCAAACATAAAAAACCTCCTGTTTGGTTTCGCGTTCTTAGTTTGCCCAAACAGAAGGTCTTTATTCAAGTTTCAAGCAATAGCTTTGGAAAGTAAAAGGAAAGGATCTCCGTGTAGCCCTTTCCCTCCCTTGCCAGAATGGAAGCGCCGTTCAGGCTCAGCCCCACCCCATCCCCTCTGCCGTGGCAGAGGATATGTACCTTTTCCACCCCAAAGGAAAGGGTGAAGCAGGCAGAGGGGAGCTCAAGCAGCTCCTGCACCTGTTTCCCGGCGAGAGACCCGCCCTCCCACTCTAAGACCTGTACCCGCCCGAAGCGGTCGTATCCCCAGAACAGATCCTCAGGGGCGATCTGTGCGGGGATCTTCAACAGGGAAAGAAATCTTTCCGTAGGGAAGGAAAAGCCCTGCGTGACGCCCTCCTCCACGTTCTTCACCCCTTGGAGGTAAGGCACCTCCACCCCGTAAACGCTGAAGGCGGAGGCGGTGTATTTCCCCGAGCTTTCGTGGAACAGAGCGGCGGCGGGCTTCCCTTGGTAGGCAAGGTATTGTCCCGCCGTTTCCGCCGCGGCGGTAACGTTTTCGGAGGAAAAGTCCGTTTCTTCAAAGCCCAGACAGCAAGCGGGATCGTTACAAAGGGCGGCGTTTTTGTGTACGGGGGTGTGTTCCTTGCAGTACAGCGCCCGACTGCGGACAGCCACGGCAACGGCCTTGCGGGCCTCTATCTCCGGGGGTAGGGAAAGGGTCCCCATCACCCCAATGACGTAATCCTCCAAGGGCAGGGGAAAGGTCTCCCCGCTTTGGGCATCCAGCACCGTGAGAAAGGGGGTCTCCTCTTCCTTTGGGAGCAGGGCGGCGGCGCGGGGCAACAGAAGCATGGCGGCGGCCAGAATAAAAAAACAAAGCAGATAGTTCTTCACGGGGAGGGCACGTCCTTTCCATGTCACTTGTCTGCTTTATTGTATTCGGTTTTGCGGCAGGTTATACCTCTTCCTCGGGAAGAAGGGGCTCTTCCTCCGGCGGGCGCTTAACCTCCATGGAGTACAAGCGGGTAAAGATATAGATGATAAACGCCACGGAAAGCATGGCGTAAAGCACCTCGGTAAGGGTGGTCTCTCCCCGTACGAACTCCCAAAGCAGCGGCACGTTGTAGGCCGCCAGCAGGATCACCGCCAGGTGGCCGATGATGAAATACCACGCCGCACCGCCCTTTCCCGCACGGAACTTTGCTTCCTGTAGGAAGAACAGCATGGTGGCGATGACGGCAAGGATACGGTAACCGCCGTGACCTGCCAAAGGCATGGTGCTGTGATCGATGAAATCGTTCAGAATGCGGAAGGCGCAGAACAGAACGGGGAACAGGGACAGGAACAAGGCCAACGCCTTTTTCTCACCCAAGGGCATCCAAGCCGCCAGCAGCAGGAAATACACCGCACAGCCCAGGGCGAACAGCTTCACCAGCAAGGCCACGGTAGGGTTCACGTCGGTGAGACGGTCCCCTGCGGGGGCAAAATAGGTATAGTAAGCGGTAACGATCACCAACGTGATCACGGTAAAGCCGCAAACGGCGGCGCTGAAGGTCACCGTGGGCAATCCAACCGGCAGGGCAGGGGCAAGGTGGCGCCCCAGCAGGAAGGCGATGATCCCCCCCGCTCCACAGCAGAAGGCTGTGGCAATGCCGAACAAAAGCTCCCCGGATCTGCTGTCCCCCACCAAAAACCGTACCGCCACGGGTACAGCCGCCAGCAGGAGCAGGAACAACAGGGAGAAGTATTTCAATTGCTTGGGAAGTCTGGAAACTGCCATACGGGATGACCGTCCTTTGAAACCGTGTGAAATAAGAGAAAATGTTCTCTCAACGGAGTATTATAACAAAGTCGCATGGATTTGTAAACCGAAAAGGCGGTTAATTTACAATTCGTTCAAAAATACCCAAGTCGGCGTATGGCTTTCGGCTTATGCGTGGTATCGTTTTGCCGACGTGAAAAACAGCTTCGGCCGTTTTTGGAACCTTGGGATCTAGGCGTGGGGCGCATGGCTATGGCTACGTGTCATCCTTGAGCTCAGGTTTGCAGGCAAACCGTCGAAGTTTTCGTAGTCGAGGCGTAGCCGAGCGGAGAAAATCAAGGGGTGCTTGCACCCCCGTAAGGGGATTAGCAGGGATATGAGACGAGTCTGATGTTCCTTTTTGGGTGTAAAGAACTGTTTATTGGTAACAGGCAGAACGGGGGAACGGCCGTATCGAAAGACATTCCCATACCCTCAAAAAATGCAGGCATTTTTTGCCTGACAATTGAGCTAACGCCACAATTGTCAGTTCGACTCGTCGGGGGTCATTCTGCGGTGGCTTGTTCGTAGCATATTGCGCCCTCCTCGCTCAGGGTGACAAGAAGCCAAAGCGTTTCCAACGTCAGCGTGTCATCCTGAGCACGCGCGGGTCGTAGTAGATGTGGCTATGTATTGCAGTCATCTCCGCGCACGTCGAAGTTTTGCGTAGGTGAGCGTAGCGAACGAAGCAAAACCGCCGATAGGCGGGATCTCATAAGAGTCTGATGTTCCCTGCCAAAGGCAAAGAACTGTTTTATCACAAAGGATGTAAGTTTACTTTTCAAGGGGTAGATCAGACTTCGAGGAGACCCCTTGCGGTTTTGCTTTTCGAAATTGCTGTAAAAGGAACTGCATATCCAAAGACAATGGGCAATTTCAAAAAACAAAACTTCGACTCCGCAGGCTTTTCTTGTTGCGGTTCAAGACACATCATCGCCCCACGCCTGCTCCGCTCAGGGTGACCAAGTCGGCACAATGCTTCTGATTTCTGCGTAGTTTTGTTACGCCGACGTGAAAAACGATAAATCGTTTTTGGAACTGCGGTGCGAAGGCCAAGTCGGCGCAAAGCCATATACCGTGCATCACCTCATACCGCCGACGCGAAAAACGATAAATCGCTTTTGGAACTTTGGGTGCGAAGTCCAAGTCGGCGTATGGCTGTATACCGTGCATCACCTCATACCGCCGACTTGCTTGGGGAGAAAGGTCGAAAAATATTGTACAAACCTATTGACAACGGCGTAAAAAAGTATATAATAAAATCAGTTTTTTTGCATCTGTGCTACCACGTTCGTCAGCGTGAATTTTTTTGCGCAAATCGGGCGCACAGAGGGAGTAAAACCAAGGACTCCCGTGGGCAGGTATGCATCCTGCCTTCAAAAATAAAATAAATGTGCTCGACAGGCAGTTCCGAACAGGAACCGTTACGGCGTTCTTCAAAGAAGGGCGTCGTTTGAGCAACCGTAGCTGCAATAGGGGCTTAAAACGAGGCTCTGATTTGTAAAAACTCTTTGCGGGGCGCTATGGTTAGTCTGTCGTGGGTCTGCGCAGAGTTTTGTGAAAGACAAAGCTATACGCGGTCAGGTGCCGCAAAGGGTGGATGCAAAATGAGAAAACAAAACATTATTGAACTGAAAGACATCACCGTTGCTTTTGACGGGGAAGTGATCCTGGACCGTTTGAATCTGGAGATTCAAGACGGCGCTTTTGTCACCTTCCTGGGTCGTTCCGGTTGCGGTAAAACCACCACGCTGCGAATCATCGCAGGGTTTTTACAGCCGGATGCGGGAGATGTTTTTTTTGACGGCAAGCGGATCAACGACGTTCCGCCCTACCGCCGCAACGTGAACACCATTTTCCAGCGCTACGCATTGTTCCCCCATCTCAACGTGTTTGAAAACGTTGCCTTCGGCCTGAAGGTGAAGGGCGCCTCCAAGGAGGAGATCGCCGAAAAGGTGCAGGAGATGCTGAAGCTGGTGAACCTTGAGGGCTACGAAAAGCGGAAGGTCACCAACCTTTCCGGCGGTCAGCAGCAGCGTGTTGCCATCGCCCGCGCTCTCATCAACCGTCCCTCCGTCCTGCTTCTGGATGAGCCCCTTTCCGCTTTGGACGCCAAGCTCCGCAAGGATATGCAGGTGGAGCTTCGCCGCATCCAGAGAGAGACGGGGATCACCTTCATCTTCGTCACCCACGACCAGGAGGAGGCACTCTCCATGTCCGACGTGATCGTGGTGATGAACGACGGTAAGATCCAGCAGATCGGCTCTCCCGTGGATATCTACAACGAGCCGGAAAATGCCTTCGTGGCGGATTTCATCGGGGAATCCAACATCATCGACGGCATTATGAACTGTGACGATACCGTTACCTTTGCAGGGCATACCTTTACCTGCGTGGACGAGGGCTTTGCCCACAACGAGCCTGTGGACGTGGTCATCCGTCCCGAGGACGTGGACGTGGTTCCCGTGGGCGACGGCATGATCACCGGTAAGATCACCCAGGCCACCTTCAAGGGGGATTACTACGAATTGATCGTAGAGGTCAAGGGCTTCAAGTGGATGGTGCAGACCACCGACGCTTACGAGGAAGGTCAGGTCATCGGCATCGCACTGGATCCCGATTCCATCCACGTTATGCACAAATCCGAGTATTCCGGCCTGTACGGGGACTACAGCTCCTTCTCCGACGAGATGGACGAGCCCGCACCCGAGGAAGAAGAATGAGCGCACCCGGCAAGGCCGTCCGTCGGTCTCCCGGAACGGTGCTGTTGAACGCCCCCTACCTGCTGTGGGCGGCGCTGTTCATCATCATCCCCCTGTTTTTGGTGCTGTATTACGCACTCATTGACGGTGACGGGAACTTTACCCTCAATAATCTGAAGGAATTGGGCAATTACACCGACGTGATCGTCCGCTCCTTCTGGTATTCCATCATTGCAACGGCGATCTGTCTGGTGGTGGCCTACCCCTTCGTATACGTGGTATGCAAGTTCGGCCCCACTTCCAAAAAGCTCACCAATATGTTCGTCACCCTGCCCATGTGGATCAATCTGTTGATCAAGACCTACTGTCTCACCACGCTCATGGACAACAACGGTCTCATCAACCAGTTCCTTGCCTTCGTGGGCTTCGGGCGGCTTCCCCTTTTGAACAATACCGGCGCCGTGATCTTCGGCATGGTGTATAACTACCTGCCCTATATGATCCTGCCCATCTTCAACGTCATGTCCCGTATGGACAACTCCCTCATGGAGGCGGCGGAGGACCTGGGGTGCAGTCCCATGCAGAGATTGCGCCGGGTGGTCCTGCCCCTTTCCATGCCCGGGGTGATCTCCGGCATCATCATGGTGTTTATTCCCTCCGTTTCCACCTTCTACATCTCCAGCAAGATGGGCGGTACGGAAAACTCCATGATCGGCGACTTGATCGAGCGTCAGATCCGGGTGCAGAACGACCTGTCCGTGGCCGCCGCCATCTCCCTTTTGCTGATGGTGGTGATCCTGGCAAGCATGTTCGTGCTGAACCGCTTCTCCGACGATAACGAAGGGGGGAGCATGCTGGTATGAAGACACTTGGCAAGATCTTCGTTGGTCTGGTCTACACGGTGCTGTACGCCCCTTTGGCGGTGATGGTGCTGTTTTCCTTCAACTCCTCCGACAGTACCACCATTTTCACAGGCTTTTCCCTGCGTTGGTATGAGAACCTGTTCTCCGATTTCACCCTTATGGAGGTGTTGGGCAACACCCTGATGATCTCCGTGACGGCGGCCTCCATTGCCACCGTGCTGGGTGTCATCGCCGCCTACGGCATTTACCGTATGAAGTCCAAGGCCTTGAAAAACGCGGTGAACACCGTCACCAACATTCCTCTGACCAACCCCGACATCATCACCGGTGTATCCCTGATGCTGTTGTTCACCTTCGTGGCCATGTGGCTGGGCAGAAGCGATATTCTGGGCTTCTGGACTTTGCTGTTGGCACACATCACCTTCAACCTGCCTTACGTGATCTTAAACGTGCTTCCCAAGCTGTACCAGTCCGACCGCAGTCAGTACGAGGCGGCGCTGGACCTGGGCTGTACCCCCTTCAAGGCCTTCCGTAAGGTGACCTTCCCCGGCATCGTCCCCGGGATCCTTTCCGGCTTCATCATGGCCTTTACCCTGTCTCTGGACGATTTTATCATCTCCTATTACACCAACGGACACTTCTCCATCCTGGCCACCAACCTGTACACCGCGGTGAAGAAGCCCATCCGTCCCACCTACTACGCCCTGTATACCCTCATCTTCCTTGCCATCTTAGTGCTGATGCTTACGGTGAATCTGTTGCAGATCCGTTCCGAAAAGAAGCAGGCAAGCGGTGGCAAGATGGTAAAGACCGTGGCCCTTCTGGTGGCGGTGGTGATGGTGGTTTCCGTTGCCCTCTTTGCAGGCGGCGGCAAGCAGAACACCCTGCAGGACATCCGCGACCAATTGGCGGACAAGCTGGACAGAGAGTACCCCACCGACCTGGCGGGTACCACGTTGTACGTTTACAACTGGGGTGAATATATCTCCGACGGGGAGGACGGTTCTCTGGACGTGAACCTTGCCTTCGAGGCCATCACGGGCATCAAGGTGGTCTACGACACCTTCGACAGCAACGAGGCCATGTACTCCAAGCTGGCGGGCGGCGGCGTCACCTACGACGTTCTCATCCCCTCCGACTACATGGTGTCCCGTCTGTTGCAGGAAGGGTATCTGCAGACCATCGATTTCTCCAAGCTGCAGAACTATCACTATATCGACGAGCAGTACCTCTGCCCGGAATACGACCCCACCGGGGAATACTCCATTCCCTATGCGGGTGGCTATCTGGGTGTGATCTACAACAACACCATGGTGGATCCCGCGGATATCGACGGCACCTGGTCTCTCATGTGGAACGAAAAGTACAAAGGGCAGATCCTGAATATGGACAACGCCCGCGATGCCTTCGCCACTGCCATGTTCGCCCAGGGCATTGACATCAACACCACCGATCCCAAGGATTGGGACAAGGCTGCTGACTACCTGATGAAGCAGGTCCCCTTGCTCCAGACCTGGGTCATGGACCAGATCTTTGCCAAGATGGAGGGTGAAAACGCCGCCATCGCCGCCTACTACGCCGGGGACTATATGACCATGGTGGACAACATGGAGGAAGCCGGCGGCATCGGTGATCATCTGTCCTTCTACCTGCCCACCGAGGGCACCAACATCTTCATGGATGCGGCTTGCATCACCAAGGACGCTCAGAACTACGAGGCGGCCCTCCTGTATCTGGACTTCCTCATGGAGCCCTACGTGGCACTGCAGAATGCGGAATACATCTGCTACACCTGCCCCAACACCGCCGTGACGGAAAACGAGGAATACTCCCTGATGGGCAACGAATACCTCTACCCCAAAACGGAAGTGAAGTCCACCTACTACACCAACCTGGACCCCGCAGTGATTTCCTACTACGAAAAATTGTGGGATAAGATCAAGAGCGGAAGCTAAAGCGATCAAAACGCCACCCTCGTCGGTGGCGTTTTTGTGTGGAGGAGATTTGGTTCCTTCCATCTTGCTTTTTCGAAAAAGCTGTGCTATACTACCTCCGAAAAGACCCACGGAGGCAGAGCATGACCTATCACATCGCCCTTTGTGACGACGACGCCGTACAGAGAGAATACTTAGCCGATCTGGTTTCCGCCTGGGCGGCGGAGGCGGGGTTGGACGTCAGGCTTGCCCTCTTTCCCTCGGGAGAGGCTTTTTTGGCGCGGGATCTGGGGCAGTTTTCCATTCTTTTGCTGGATATCGAAATGCCCGGCATGGACGGCATCACCCTTGCCCGCGGGGTGCGGGAACGCAACGAGACGGCGGTGATCGTGTTCATCACCGGCTACGCCGAATACATCGCGGAGGGCTACGACGTGTCCGCTCTCCATTATCTCATGAAGCCCGTGGACAAGTCCAAGCTGTTTTCCGTTTTGGGAAAGGCGGTGAAGACCCTGGACAAAAACGGCAAGCTGCTGCCCCTGGAGCTGGGTGGGGAATTGGTGATGCTCCCTCTCCGCGACCTCCGTTACATCGAGGTGCAGGGGAACTACGTCACCTTCCACGGCAAGCAGGCCTACAAGGTGAAGATGCCCTTGGTGGAGGCGCGGGCGCTGTTGGACGAACGGTTCTTCCGCACGGGGCGTTCCTTCTTAGTGAACCTCCACTACGTGCGGAAGGTCACCAAAACCGACGTGTATCTGGCCACGGGAGAGCAGATCCCCCTTTCCCGCGGGCTGTACGAATCCATCAACCGTGCATTGATCCACAGCACCTGAAAGGAGTGAACCGCCGTGAAGCTTGGCAGAAAAGCCGAAAAACAGCTTGCCCTCTACCAAAGAGAGCTTTTGGACACCCATTACGCCGAGGTGGAAAACATGTACCGCCAAATGCGGGGCTGGCGTCACGACTACCGCAACCACATCCAGACCATGAAGGCCTACGCCGCCAAAGGGGATCTGGAGGCGGTAAGCCGCTACCTGGATCTGCTGGATCAGGATCTGAACACCGTGGACACGGTGATCAAGACAGGCAACCCCATGACGGACGCCATTCTCAACAGCAAGATCTCCTTAGCCCGCGCCAAGGACATCCCCGTGAAGGCAGACGCCCACATCCCCGTGGCGCTGAAGATCTCGGAATTGGATCTCTGCGTCATCATCGGCAATCTGTTTGACAACGCCATCGAGGCAAGCCTTGCCCTGCCTCCCGAACGGCGGATGATCCGGGTTTACATGGACATGAAGGGCACCCAGCTTTATATCTCCTTCACCAATTTCACCGCAGGGAAAAAGCTTCCCAAGGTGGGAACGCTGTTCCGCTCCTCCAAGGGAGAAGGCCACGGCTTCGGGCTGGTGCGTATCGACGGCATCGTGGAGCGCATGGAGGGCTACATCAGCCGTAACAGCGAGGACGGCGCCTTCACCACCGAGATCCTGCTCCCCCAATAACCGTTCATCCCCCGATCCGTGCAATTCGTCCCCGAAACATGCACGGATCGTTTTTTTGTGGTATGGTATACCCGAGGTGACATTTTATGAAGCAAACCAAACAAAAGCCCAAATACAATACGCTGCAGTGCACGGTGTATATGTGTAAGCTGGCCCGGAAATACGAACGAGCCATTCCCTTCCATTGTCTGCTCATGGCCTTGCTGTTCGTGGGACAGCAATTAACGGAGCTGTACATCGCCCCCACGGTGCTTTCCGCGGTGGAGCGCCACGTGCCCCTGCCACGGCTTTTCCTGACCATCGGCGGGTTCACCCTGCTTTTGTTGCTGCTGCGGACGGTCAGCACCTATCTGAACGGCTTTATAAGGTACCACCGCATCACGCTGCGGATGTTCATCGCGGGGCTGTTGAACCGCAAGGGGTGCGACACCTCCTACGTCAACCGCTTCGACAAGAAATACATGGATCTGAAGCAAAACGCAGGCTCCTACGTGGGGAGCAACTCCGGTGCCTCCGAAGCCATCTGGGACACCTTGACCGTATTCCTGCAGTATTTGCTGGGCATCGCCGCCTACGCCGCCATCCTGGCCTCGGTGAGCTTGCCCATCCTGCTGGTGATCGTGGCCACGGCGCTGGTGAGCTTTTTTACCAACCGCTATCTCAACGCCTACGAATACCGCCACAGGGAGGAGCTTGCGGCCATTGAACGCAAGCTTTGGTACGTCCAGGGAGCGGCAAGCGGGGACGCGGCAAAGGATATCCGCATCTTCGGGCTGGGGAACTGGCTGGAGGAGCTGTATCAAAACGCCCTGTCCGCCTTCCGCGCCTTTAAGATCAAGTCCCAGAAGGTGTACCTGCTGGCCAACGTGATCAATCTGCTGTTGACCTTCTTCCGCAACGGCTTTGCCTACGCCTATCTCATCCACGGAGTGCTGGAGGGCGGGCTCTCTGCGGCAGAGTTCCTTTTGTATTTCAACACCGTGGGATCCGCTACCTGGTGGATCACGGACATTCTGAACACCGCAGGCTATCTGCGTACCCAAAGCCTGGGGATCTCCACCATCCGAGAAGCCCTGGAATATCCCGAGCCCTTCAAATTTGAAGACGGCCGTCCCCTGACCCACGCGGAGGGACAGACCTACGAGCTGAAGCTGGAAAACGTCTCCTTCCGCTATCCCGGCACGGATCGGGACGTGCTGAAAAATATCTCCCTCGCCTTCCGCCCCGGGGAAAAATTAGCGGTGGTGGGGCTCAACGGCGCGGGCAAGACCACCTTAGTGAAGGTGATGACGGGGCTTTTGGATCCCACGGAGGGCAGAGTGACCATAAACGGCGTGGATATCCGAGACTACGACCGCAGGGACTATTACAAGCTGTTTTCCGCGGTGTTCCAGCATTTCTCCCTCCTGCCCGCCTCCGTGGCGGAAAACGTCGCCCAAGACAATGAAAAGATCGACGAGGAAAGGGTGAAGGATTGCCTTTGGAAAGCGGGGCTTTCGGAGAAGATCGCCTCCCTGCCCGAGGGGATCCACGCCAAGCTGAACCGTCACGTCTACGAGGAGGCCACGGAGCTTTCCGGCGGTGAGACCCAACGGCTGATGCTGGCGCGGGCGTTGTACAAGGACGCCCCCTTCCTTATGCTGGACGAGCCCACGGCGGCACTTGACCCCATTGCGGAATCGGAGATCTATGAGGCATACAACGAAATGACCGCAGGGAAAAGCGCGGTGTTCATCTCCCACCGTCTGGCCTCCACCCGCTTCTGCAACCGTATTCTGCTGTTGCAGGAGGGCGTCATCGCCGAGGAGGGCTCCCACAGGGAGCTGATGACAAAGGGCGGGATCTACGCCGATCTCTTCGCCATCCAAAGCAAGTATTACCGAGAGGAGGATTCCCATGAGCAACAAGCATGAATCCGTTTCCGCAAAGGAAGCGGTCAAGCTGAACCTCCGCGCTATCCGAACCATCTACGCCACCCGCAAAAAGGTGCTGGCTTTGCGGCTGACCAAATTCGCCTTTGCCGCCCTGACCCCCTACGTGGGGATCCGCCTTTCCGCCTTACTGCTGGACGAGCTGGCGGGGGCGAGAGACCCCAAGGTACTGACCGCGCTGGTGCTGTGGATCATCGGCTCCGCCGCGGGGATCACCCTGATCCAATCCCTGTTGGACCGCTGGCACGACGGGGAGCAGGCGGGGATGTACATCCACATCGACCATATTATGAGTGGGAAGATGGCCTCCATGGACTACGCGGACGTGGAGGACACGGAGACCCACAAGCTCCTGTCCGTCATCAACCAAAGCCGCCAGGGCGGGGGCTGGGGCTTGCACCACGTGACCCACAATCTGAACAACCTGTGGTCTTCCCTGTTCTCTCTGGGGGGCGGCGTGGCCCTGACGGTGACTCTGTTCACCACCCCCGTTCCGGAGGGAAGCGGCCTTGCATTTTTGAATTCCCCCTGGGTGACGGCGGGCGTCATCCTGCTGTTTATCGCCGTATCCCTGGCGGTGCCCGCCATGACCGCCGTCTGCGACAGACAGCGGGCGAAGGTAGTGACCCGGCACAACCTGTCCAACCGCCTGTTCAGCTACTACGGACGGTACGGGGACAGAGAGGAGACCGCCGTGGACGCCCGTATCTACGACCTGGGGAGATTCTGCGATAAGTACAACTTCGACAAGACCAATCTCTTTTCCTCCAAGGGGTATTTCGCCAAGCTGAACCGAGGGAAATTGGGGTTCCTTTCCACCCTGTCCGCCGCGGCCTCCGTGCTGTTCACCGGGCTGGTATACCTGTACGTCTGCGTCAAGGGGTGGGCAGGAGCCTTCGGCGTGGGTGCCGTTACCCAGTACGTGGGGGCGGTGACCATGCTGTTTGCGGGGAGCTTCCGCAACATTCTTTCCGAGCTTTCCGACATGAAGAACAACGCCTATTTCCTGAAGCTGGTGTTTAAGTTTTTAGACATCCCCAACGGGATGTATCAAGGCTCCCTCACCGTGGAAAAGCGGCGGGATCGGGACTACGAGATCGAGTTCAAAAACGTTTCCTTCAAATACCCCGGGGCGGACGTCTATGCTCTCAAAAACGTGTCTTTGAAATTCAAGGTAGGACAGCGTATGGCGGTGGTGGGCAGGAATGGCAGCGGCAAGACCACCTTCATCAAGCTTCTCTGCCGCCTCTACGACCCCACGGAGGGGGAGATCCTGTTGAACGGCATCGACATCCGCAAGTACGATTACAAGGACTACATGGGGGTCTTCTCCGTGGTGTTCCAGGATTTCCGCCTGTTCTCCCTGCCCGTAGGGGAAAACGTGGCGGGGAAGGTGGATTACCACCGTGCATTGGCGGAATCTTGCATCCGTGACAGCGGGCTGGGAGACCGTCTGGACTCCCTGGAGCAGGGCTTGGACACCTTCCTGGGGAAGGATTACGAGACGGGAGGCATTGATCTTTCCGGCGGGGAAAAGCAAAAGCTTGCCCTTGCAAGGGCTCTTTACAAAAACGCGCCCTTCATCATTCTTGACGAGCCTACCGCGGCTCTTGATCCCGTGGCGGAGGCGGAGGTGTACCAAAGCTTCGACAAGATCGTGGGCGACAAGACCGCCATCTACATTTCCCACCGTCTCTCCTCCTGCCGCTTCTGCGACGTGGTGGCGGTGTTCGACGGGGGCGCATTGGTGCAGATGGGCAGTCACGACGACTTAGTTGCCGACGAAAACGGGCAGTATTACAAGCTCTGGCACGCCCAGGCACAGTATTACACGGAGGAACAAGGATGATCTTAGGAATTGCGGGAGGCAGTGCCTCCGGGAAAAGCAAGTTGGCGAAAAAGCTTGCAGAGGCAACGGGGGCGGCGGTGCTTTCCATGGACAGCTATTACAAGCCCTACGAGGAGCTTCCCGAAGCGGTGGGGAAGGACGGGAAGCTCTACAAGGATTACAACTGTCCCGAGGCTTTCTACACGGAAAAGCTTTTGGAGGACTTGAAAAGCATCCCGGGAGACGTGATCTTAGAGGGGTTGTTCGTCCTGACGTTGCCCTGCCTGCGGGAACGATGTGACGTGAAGATCTTTCTGGATTGCCCCGCCGACATCCGCATTCTCCGCAGGGTGAAGCGGAATTTGGGGTGGGGGCTTTCCTTTGAGGAGATCTCCGAAGTCTACCTCGCCCTGGTGCGCTACCGCCACGAGGAGTACGTTGCTCCCTCCGCGGTATACGCAGACGAGGTGTGGAGCACGGAAAACGGTGTGGAGGGATGCTTTGAGGCCCTCCTCGGAAGTTTCTTTACACAAAAAAGTTGACAAGCAGAAAATTTTCCTGTATAATAAGGGCATGAACAGGAGTTGTCCTTATGAACGATATCAAATCCATCATTGCGAAGAATATCGCCGACCTCCGATTGGCCAAGGGTATGACCCAATTGGAGCTGGCGGAACAATTGCATTATTCCGATAAAGCCGTTTCCAAGTGGGAGCGTGGAGAATCCGTGCCGGAGATCGCCACCCTGAAGGCCATTGCCGATCTCTTCGGCGTGACCTTGGATCACTTGGTGACCGAACACTCCCCCGAGGAGAAAAAAGAGGTTGCTCCGGAGCGTAAGTACCGTTTCCGCAACCGCTCTTTGGTCACCTGTATGTGCGCCGTGCTGGTGTGGTTCGTGGCACTGCTGGCCTTCGTCACCGTGGATCTTCTCCCCATCCAGGTGGAGCTTCACTGGCTGGCCTTTGTGTACGCCGTCCCCGCAACGCTGCTTCTGTGGCTGGTGTTCAATTCCGTGTGGTTCAACCCCCGCACCAATTTCCTCATCATTTCCGGGTTGGTGTGGTCTGCTCTGGCGGCGTTGCACATCACCTTTTGGGTGTTTGGGAACAATATCTGGAAGATCTACCTTCTGGGCATCCCCACTCAGCTTGTGATCCTCCTTTGGTCCCGTATCAAGCCCGTGATTAAGAATAAGATCCAAAAATGAACTGAAATGCCTATGACTCTACCGTTGGTAGAGTCTTTTTTTGCCCTCCGAACGGAGAGTAGAATGACGAATTTTGCCTCTACGGGAACGGAACGGAGGGGCGAGAGCGAAAAAGGAGCGGTAGGTTGCAATTTGCGTACTGCGGGGCTATACTGTATCCGTCGGGGAAACGGACGCGTTTCCTTGCCGCAGAGCTTTTCTGCGGACGATTTGCAAATCTAACGAAAAAGGAATTTTACACATGAACCGTTTTAAGATCGTAGCAGATTCCTCCGCCGATTTTACTTCCCTGGAGGGTGTGCCCTTCGAGGCGGCACCCTTAAAGATCATCACCGCAGACAAGGAGTACACCGACGACGTTTCCCTTGACGTGGCGGACATGGTGAACACCCTTCTTGCTTACCACGGCAAGTCCTCCACCTCCTGCCCCAACGTGGGCGACTGGCTTTCCGCTTTCGGGGATGCGCAGTACGTGTTCTGCGTCACCATCACCGCAACCCTTTCCGGCAGCTACAACGCCGCCATGCAGGCAAAGTCCCATTACGAGGAGATGTATCCCGACAGAAAGGTGTACGTGATGAACTCCCTTTCCGCAGGGGCTGAGATCGGGCTCATCATCCACAAGGTGAGAGATCTGATCCTGGAAGGCAAGGACTTCGACACCGTCTGCAAGGAAGCAGAGCAGTACGCCTCCCGCACGGGGCTGTTGTTCGTGCTGGAATCCATGAAGAACCTGGCAAACAACGGCAGAGTTTCTCCCTTGGTGGCAAAGATGGCGGGGCTGTTGGGCATTCGCGTCATCGGCAAGGCCAGCGACAGGGGAGACTTAGAGCAGCTTCATAAGGCCAGAGGGGAAAAGAAGATGCTGGAGACCACCGTGGAGACCTTGAAGGAGCTGGGTCTGAAGGACG
This sequence comes from Eubacteriales bacterium, assembly GCA_045544855.1. Classification (GTDB taxonomy): domain Bacteria; phylum Bacillota; class Clostridia; order Oscillospirales; family CAG-382; genus Coliplasma. The sequence goes on from JAZPZV010000026.1 coordinate 59,718, forward strand.
GCAAAGTGTATATCGCCCATTGTCTCAACGAATCCGCCGCCAACGGATTGAAGGCGCTGTTGAACAAGGAGCTTCCCGAAGCACGGGTCACCGTGTACGCTACCGGCGGGCTTTGCAGCTTCTACGCCGAAAAGGGCGGGCTGATGATCGGGTTCGAAAAGGGCTGACGCCCTCTCAAGTGGCACCAAAACCATAGGATCTCCTATGCAGTTTCGGTGGTGCCACGTCGAAAATCCCTTCGAAAAAGCCCTGCAAAGCAGGTCATTTTCGAGAGGAATTTTCATAGTTTTGGGTTCAATGTGCCTCGAACGCAACGCATTTTTGCCCGAAGTGAATTCGGGCAAGCGACGCGATATTGATTGTATGCCCTGCGGGGAGAGTGTCATCCTGAGCAAGCCAACCCTGCGGGTTGGCGCGTCGAAGTTTCTGTAGTCGAAGCGCATAGCGCTGAGCATCAGAAACCTCGCCCTGCTTGCAGGGCGAGGGATCTCCTACAAGTCTGATCTACCCCTTCTGTAACGCAAGAACTGTTTTGAAAGGAGCACTTCAAGGTGTCCTTTTTCCCGAAATGAATTCGGGCAAGCGACGCGATATTGATTGTATGCCCTGCGGGGCGGAAAGGACGGGAAAACGATGATGGATTTTCTTTTGGAAGCGTATCTTTTGCTGGTAGAAAAAGCCCTTCCCGTCCGCAAAGGAAGCAAGACCGCACGCCGCCTTGCGGAAGGGATCGCTTTTGGGATCTTCATTGCCATTCTTGCCGTGGGCTTTTTCGGGCAGTATTTGCTGGATTCCGGAAACGAATTTGGCGGGACGCTGTGCATCGGCATTGCCGTGTTGATTGCTGTGGCGCAGGTGATCGTTGCGTTTTACTTAAAGAAGGATTGAACGCCTTTTTTGCAAGCCCCGTACCAAGCTCCGCTCTCACTGCGAAGCAAACGGCTTCGCAGTGGTTACACGTCCCTTCCGCGGGACGTGAGCCCCTTGCGGGGTTCACGGCAAGCCGTGAATTTTTCTCGCTCGTTAGCCACGGCGAGAAAAACCGTTATCGGTGTCTTTTTGCCCGAAGTGAATTCGGGCAAGCGACGCAATATTGATTGTATGCCACCGACGGGCTTTGCAGCTTCTACGCCGAAAAGGGCGGGCGATTCGTGAATCGCCCCTACTAAAATGGGCGGATTGAGTACGGAGATATGCCGACCTTTGCTAAGGCGCATACCAAACTCACTCCAACGTGTCACCCTGAGCACGCGCGGAAACGAACCGCCGTGGCTACATACGAGAATGCACCTCCGCGCACGTCGAACTTCTGTGAGTGACGTAAGTCCGAGCAGAAGTCCCGAATCGCCTCGCGGTGAGGGAGGGTATAAGACAAGTCTGATCTACCCCTTCTGTAACGCAAGAACTGTTTTGAAAGGAGCGTCCCATGGAGATCTTTTTTGAATTCCTTTTTGACTTCTACTGTGAGCTGGCGGCATTGGCCATCCCCGGTAAGGGAAAAGGCAAAGGCGTGAAGATCCTCGCATCTTGTCTGATCGCCGTGGTGGCCTTGGGGCTTCTGTGTCTCTTCTATTTCGGCGTAGATCTGCTTCAAAACGGCAACACCGCCACGGGAGTGCTGTGCATTGCAGGTGCCGTGGTCATTGCCTTGGCACAATTGATCGCAGGGCTGTGTCTCAGCGGCAAGTCCGAATAATTTTTCACACCCACAACAAAAGAAACACACCGCGAAAATCGGGCGCAAGGCTGTATCGTTAAGCAAACTATCGGTTACGCCCTATACAAAACGGCAAAGCCGTTTTGGCACCTTGCATTCCCATTTTTTCGCACGGTGTTTTTCTTGCACCTTTTTTCAGCAAAAAACGGAGAAAAAGCACATGAAAACACAAACCACCATGGAAAAAGCCGCCGCCATCTTCCGCAAGGCGGCTCGTCCCCCCATCTTCGCCGCGGCATTTTTGGTGATCCTTTTCGTCGCCGATCCCGCCTATATCGGCCCCCCATGGCAGTTGGCCTTCGGCATCTTCGCCTTGGGGGTGTTGCCCATTCTGGGGTATCCCTTACAGCGGTTCATCCCGCCCTTCAAGGATAAGGGCAGGGAAGGGCAGAGAAGCCTTGCCATGCTGTTCTGCTTCGGCGGGTATCTGCTGGGCACGTTGTGGGGACTTGCCACCCAAGCACCCATGGGGCTTTTGATGGTGTATTTTTGCTACCTTTCCTGCGGGATCGGCATGCTGATCTTCAACAAGCTGTTCCGCCTCAAGGCCAGCGGTCACGCCTGCGGCATCATGGGGCCCGTGTTTGCCATGTGTATCCATTTTCACCTGTGGATCCCCGCCTTGGTGGGTTGCTTCCTTGCGGTGCTGGTGTTTGCCTCCAGCGTGAAGACCAAGGAGCATACCCCGGGACAGCTTCTTGGCGGCTCCGCCATCGCTTTGGTGTGCATTTCCGCCGTCAGTGCGGTGTTTACGGCTTTATAAGCTGCCGGAGAAGGGCGATTTACATCGCTCTTTTCTTTTTCAAAGCCTTGTATTTTCTGCTTTGCTGTGCTATACTTAAGAAAAAGAGTTTTGGAGGGATGGTATGTCAAGTCACGGAAAACGTTGTATTTTAAAGGCTTTGTGCCTGCTGTTGACCCTGTTGCTTCTCACCGCTTGCGGCGGGAACGGAGAGATCTCACAGGCGGAAAGCAGTATCGAATCGGAGGCCTCTTCCCAAGCGTCCCTTGACGCTTCCTCGGAGGATACCTCTTCCCAGGAAGAGCAGGAGGAACCTATGCAAAACCCTTACAAGCACGTGATCGTCATCGGCGTGGACGGAGCGGGACGTTTTTTCCGTCAGGCCGAGACCCCCAATATTGACCGCATTTTTGCAGAGGGAGCCGTTACCTACGATATGCTCACCTCCAAGCCCACCATCAGCGCCCAATGCTGGGGTTCTATGCTCCACGGCGTTACCGCAGGGGTTCACGGGCTTACCAACGCCATCGTTGCCGCCTCTCCCTACCCTGTAGATTCCAAGTATCCCAGCTTCTTCCGTGTGATCCGTGAAAACGACCCCCAAGCAGAGCTTGCTTCCTTCTGCAATTGGAACCCCATCAACATCGGGATCGTGGAGGATGGCATCGGTGTCCATAAGGTGGGAGGCATTGGAGACGCCGCTTTGACCGAGGAGATCTGCAAATACCTCCAAAGTCACGACCCCGCCGCTCTGTTTATTCAGTTTGACGAGGCCGACGGTGCGGGACATTCCGCAGGCTACGGAACGGAGACCCAGCTCCAAACCATTGCCCGCATTGACGGCTACATCGGCAGGATCTACGACCTCTACGCCCAAAAGGGCATTCTGGAGGAGACCTTGTTCATCGTCACCGCAGACCACGGCGGCAACGGCACGAGCCACGGCGGCTGGACGGATGGGGAGAAATACGTGATGTTTGCCGCTACGGGAAAGACCGTCACCCAGGGCACCGTGGGGGATGCCGAGGTGCGTGACATTCCCGCCATCGTTCTTCACGCCCTGGGCTACCAAGTCCCCGAGACCTGGACCTCCCGCGTGCCCGACGGCTTATTTGAGGGTGTCAGCGGTCAGGAGCGCCCTGTGTACACCGATCCCGAATCTCCCCGCTATCACGAGCCTGTTCCCACTCCCGCAAAGGACTCCGCGGGATATATCACCTCCTTTATCAAGAACCATACCCTTTCCGCATACCTCCCCTTTGACGGGGATATTACCGACGTTTGCGGCGGCAAGACCCGACAGCAGGGCAAGCTTTACTTCGTAGACGGCTACTTCGGGCAGGGTGTCTCCCTGGACGACGGTTGCGTGGCCCTGCAGGACTATGCCCCCGGCAAGGACAGCTTCACCGCTTCTGTTTGGTTCCGTACCGAAGGGGTCATTTCCGACCCGGTGCTGTTCTCCAACAAGAATTGGGTCAACGGCTACAACCGCGGCTACGTTCTTTCCCTGCGGGATACGGGGGATATCCGCTTTAACATGGGGGACGGAAGCAACCGTATGGACGCCAACGCCGTTTTGCCCGCCGATTTCCGTACCGGCTGGGTGCATTTCCTTGTGACGGTGGACCGCACCGCAGGGGAGATCCGTATGTGCTACGATTTCGGCGAGGTGATCACCGCCTCCATTCCCGAGACGTTGCGGGAGGATTCCTTGGATGCCTTTACCTCTCTGTTCATCGGCCAGGACGGCACGGGGAACTATTCCGTCGGCCTGTCCGCCACCGTGGATGAATTCATGCTCTTCGACGGCGCCTTTGACGCCGAGGACATCAAAGCCCTGGCCGCCTATTACGGCTTTGAAAACTAACGTACCACGAAAAAAACGACCCTTTCGGGTCGTTTTTTTGATCGCTGTAGCTGTGCAGGTAAACCACCGCTTTACCTGCTTCACAACGAATTGATCATTGAAAAAGCGGAAAACCATGCTATAATAAAATCGTAAGCTTGCAAAATACATTTTGGAGGTACGACATGAACGTTAAAATCGGCGCGATCATCAAAAAGCTTCGTGCGGAACACAATATTACCCAAGACAGACTTGCCACGGCTATCGGTGTAACGCCCCAAGCCATCTCCCGCTGGGAGTCCGAGGGCGGGTATCCCGATATTGAGCTTCTTCCTGCTTTGGCTGATTTCTTTTCGGTGAGCACGGATGAACTGCTGGGGTATAAATTGTCGGAACGGGAACAAGAGCTTGCCGACGTCAAAAAAGAGATGCATCGCCTTGCGGAGGTGGGTTCTGTGGAAGAACGAATCGCTTTTGCAAGAAATGCGAATTTCCGCTACCCCGCAGATTTTGAGATCAAAGTAAATCTCGCTGTTTGCCTGTATCATCTGTGGTGGGATACGAAGAATAACGACCTCATAGAGGAGATCGAAACCCTTTGCTCTTCCGTGGTGGCAGATTGCAAAGATGAAGATACCCGATACGATGCGATCAACGTTTTGATCAACATTTACGGCGACACCGGGCAGGTGGAGAAGGCTTTGCAAGCGGTCAATCTGCTCTCGCCAATGAAGTACTGCCGTGAATTTGCAAAATCATCTGGGATCGGTGATGGCAATATGGAATTTTACATACAAGACGAGATCGACAAATTGACCGATTGCTTGGGGATTGCTATTTCAAACTATACGCTGGAAGAGGATCTTCCCAATGATCCCTCCACGTGGGACAGGAAAATTGAAATGCTTACCATCTCCAATCGTCTTTATCGGATGATATACGGGGATAACCTGATGTTTTATCATGTCCGCCTTTCCCGAAATCATTGGTTGATCTCCACGTACCAAATATCTCAAGGGAAAAAGGAGGAAGCCCTTGCCTCTCTTGAAAAAATGTGTTATCACGCGGTGGAATACGATCAAGCGTATAGCAACGATCACGGTAAGTTTTACACGTCGATCCTGACCGATAAGTTGATCTATCCCGAACCAAGCAAGGATTTTCACGAGCTGACGGAGCATACCGATTGCTATCATATGCTGGATCGCTTGCAGCACGGCCGCTATGACTGTATTCGTAAAGAGCCCCGTTTCCTTTCGGTCGTGGAAAAGCTGAAGCAGTATGCGAGATAAAGAATAGGAACCTCAATAGGAACCTCATCCCCCGCCACGAGAATTTGCAAAGCAAACGGACACGAGCTTCTCCGTCTCGTGTCGGTCCCCCTTCCCCGTTTCACGGGGAAGGTTTGCACTACCTGCGGTGTGCGGAGAAGAGATTTCAATCGTTCGCTGCCACAACTCATGGCGTGAAAACCAGAAAGCTTTTTCCCGCCCCCGAAGGGGGCCTACCTTCCCCGTTTCACGGGGAAGGGGGACCGAATGCGGACGGAACCAAACAAGGAGAAAAGAAATGTACTTGCCTCCGCAGACGGTGGATGAGGTTCCGTGCAACACAAAAAAACGACCCATTTCGGGTCGTTTTTTGATCGCTGTAGCTTAATACTGAATGGAAACTTCCTTGCCGGTCTCTGCGGACTCGTAGATGGCATCCGGAATGCGCATCAGGGTCACGCCGTCGTCGGCAGTGGAAATGCACTCCTCCTTGCCGTGATCGCCGCCAAAACGGGGGATATGGAATATACCGCCCCCGCCGTGAACAGGCTGAAAAACAAGAAAAGCGACAACACCAAGAACTACAAGGGCAACGCCTGCAATGTCCGACTTTCCCGCATGACCTGGCAGAGCTACGACTTCTTAAGAGAGCCTCCCCGCTTCCGGGCGGTGGTAAGATTGTTGGCGGAGAATCGGGAGCAGTAAAGCGCAAAAAAGAGCCTCGTCACCCGAACACAGGCGATGAGGCTCTGTCTTTATTTGTTAAGCTGCTTTAAAATATACTGCTTCACCTTTTCCAGCTTGCTCTTCTGCCACTGCCCTTCCTCTGCCTTGGCGGCCAAGGGAACGATCAGGCTGAGATCCATGTGGGCACCTTCAAAGTACCCGTCGGGCTCGGTGCTGAAGAAATAGCCGTCCCAAACGGTTTGATCCGCATTCAAAAACCGTGCAGGCTCTAAGAACTGCATTTTCTTCATATCTGCGTGGAGGAACGCCTTGGCGGAAAGGGGAGACAGCAGGGCGTATTCTTTTGCCTCTACGTTGGTGAAGATATCCGGAAGATCGGCCAGGTCAATGGTCTCCGTCTGTCTGTCGATCCTTGTGCCTGCGGCGGAGAAGGTCAGGGCATCCTCCGTGAACTCCAGCTTCAGCACCACGCCGCCGTCGGTGTAGGGATGCACCCGCTGGTAATCGGTGTCGAAGATAAAATTGCCCAAGGAATAGAAGATAGGCTTCCCCTCCGGGGTGATCTCGTAGTTTTCCGGCACGTGGGGATGGTGACCCACCACCACGTCCGCTCCCAGCTCCAAGAACTGCAAATACCGCTGTCTGGTATAGGGATTGGGCAGGGGGGCAAATTCCTCCCCGCCGTGGGCAACCAGCACGCACCAGCGGCATTTGGATTTGATCTCGTCGATCCGCTTTTTGATGTACGCCATATCGTTCCAGCGGAAGATCCCCGGCGAAGTTTCCGTGGCGGGAATGCACTCCGCAAGGTAACTCACCCCAAAGATGCCAATGCCTCCCGCACCCTCTACATACACCGGCTCGGAGGCCTCTTGTTCGTTTAGTCCCGCACCGAAGGTCACAGCGCCGTTTTCCGTGGCGCACTTTTTGGTGTTGACAATGCCTGCCGCCCCTGCGTCCATGGTGTGGTTGTTGCCGATGCTCCAGATGTCTGCTCCCAATTTTCCAAAGAAAGGGGCGGCTTTTGGGTTCATGCTGTGAAAGAACACCCCGCGGGAGCCGTCGTCTGCCGCGTCGATCAACGCACCCTCCACGTTGATGCAGAGGTGGTCGCCGCTTTGTAAGAACGCCAACAGACGGGGAGAAAGCAACCCCTCGTCCTCCCATTTGCCCGCCATGTACCGATCAAATCCGATATCTCCGGTGAAAACGATGCTTGTTTTCTTTTGCGCCATAACAGTACCGCCTTTTCTTGGTAAAAAAGGAGCACGAGAAGTGCTCCTTTCTTTCTGTAAATCAATACTCGATCTTAACGTCCTCGCCGGTCTCAGCAGACTTGTAGATGGCATCCAGAATGCGCATAAGGGTCACGCCGTCGTCGGCGGTGGAGATGCACTCCTTCTCGCCGCGAACGCATTCCACGAAGTGGCGAACCTCACGGGCAAACAGGCCGTCGAAGTTCAGCGCGGTGTTGCCGGAGGGACGAACGTCCACGAACATACCGTTCATGTCGGTGAACAGCTCGATCTGGGGGTCAACGCGGGCGCCGCCCTTGGTACCGAAGATCTCAATGTTGCCGATATCTTGCTTGATGTTCAGGTTGAAGGAAGCCTCTACGCTGATGGTCATGCCGTTGTCAAAGCGGATGAGAGCGGTAGCGAAGTCCTCAACGGTGTACTTGAAGTCGATGCCCAAAGCGTTCTTGGAAACGGACCACTGCTGTTTGCCTGCGGAGACGGCACGGTTGGGACCCAGATTGCCGTAGGTCACGCCGAAGACGGAAACGGGCTTGGGGCCGCCTGCCAGATAGCGGCAAAGGTCAATCACGTGAACGCCCAGATCGATGAGGGGGCCGCCGCCGGAGTATTCCTTGTCGCCGAACCAGCCGCCGGGGAAGCCGTTACGGCGGAGGTAGGTGGCCTTGGCGTAGTAAACGTCGCCCATGGTGCCTTCGTCAATGAACTTCTTGAGAATGTCTGCGTCGTTGCCGAAGCGGCGAACGAAGCCGATCATCAACAGCTTGCCGTTTTTCTCGGCAGCTTCCTTCATAGCCAGAGCCTGCTTTGTATTCATGGCCATGGGCTTTTCGCAAAGCACGTTGATGCCTGCGTTCAAAGCGTCGATGGTGGCGGGAGCGTGAGCGGCGTTCCAGGTGCAAACGGAAACGGCGTCCAGATTCTCCTTCTCAAACATTTCCTTGTAATCTACGTAATGTGCGGGAATGCCGTGAGCGTTTGCGTATCTCTCGGCCTTTGCGCCGTCGATATCACAGCAGGCAACTACCTCTGCAATGTCGGTGAGAGTCTTGTAACCGCCGATGTGAGCGCCGGCAATACCGCCGCAACCGATGATACCAACGCGAATTTTTCTGTCCATTGTAATAACCTCCGTAAAATGTTGGAAACTCTAAGGACATTGTACCTTTTTACACCCTGTTTGTCAAGAGAAAGCCATAAATTTGCCTGTGAAAATTGACAAACGGCACAGAGTATGCTATACTGTCTCCATCTTCATGAAAACCGGGAGGCGACCCATGAAAGAAAAACTGAAAAACCGCGCCCTTGAGCTGGATCTGATCCGCGGCTTTGCGGTGGTGCTGATGATGTTCGACCATCTGATGTACGATTTTTGGGGGCTGTTGCCTTCCTTCATCAAGGACTATCCCTTGGAGATGCGCCTGTTGGGGTTGGATTATTGGTATTGGGACGTGCGGAGAGTGGTACGCATTTGCGTGATCTTCCTGTTCTTCGCCCTCACGGGGATCTGCAGCTCTTTCTCCCGCAGTAATTTGGGAAGAGGGACCAAGCTTTTCGCCGTGGCTATGGTGCTCACCGCCGCCACCTGGGGAGCGGGCCTTGTGACGGGCAACCCAAACATGACCATCGCCTTCGGGGTGCTTCACGCCATCGCCGTCAGCCTCATTCTGGTGGGGATCCTGGAAAAGCTCCGTACCAACAAATGGGTCTATCTTGCCGCAGGCGTTTTGCTTGTGGGGCTTGGGATCTGGATCGCACAGTACAACGTGGGGCTTGTCTCCTACAAGAATGCGGAAAACGTATTTGCATTGGTGGGGAAGACTGTGTTGGGTCTGGCGGAATGCGGGTCGGACAGCTTTGACCTGCCCACCACCGCAGGGCAGATCTTCATCGGCGTTTTCCTTGGCAAGCAGTTCTACGGGGAGCGGAGATCCTTGGTCTTTAAGTCCTATCACGACAATCCCCTGGCCTTCGTGGGGCGGCACAGCCTGATCGTGTATTTTGCCCATCAGGTGCTGTTCCCCGTGATCGCCGTGCTGGTGTTCCTGTGCCTGGGTTATGAATTGGCATTGTAAAGAAGCCTGCCTTTCAAAATATGTTTGACCGTATGCTTTCTCCCGAGGCTCCCCTTAGCAAGGGGAGCTGTCACGGCGTATACGCCGTTGACTGAGGGGATTGTAAAAGAGAGAGTTATGTACAGAAGTCTTTTAAAACACGAGAATAAAACCACCACCGCCATCCGTTTTGAAAACAGGGAGATCTCCTACAAGACCCTGCTGACGAACATCCGCAAAACGGTCTCCTTCTTCCGCCGTCTGGGGGTGAAGGAAGGGGACGTGGTGACCTTGGCTCTGCCCAACGTGCCGGGAGGGATCTATTCTCTCTACGCCTTAAACGCCATGGGTGCGGTGTTGAACATCGTCCACCCCCTCTCTCCCGCAGAGGAGATCATCCGTACCGCCAAGGAGACGGAAAGCGTTGCCATTGTGGTGCTTTCCACCCTGTGCAAGGAGCACGGAGCGGCCTTCTCCCAAAGCGGCATCTCCACGGTGTTCGTCAACCCCATGGCGGACGTGTCCTTTTGGATGAAGACCCTTTGCTACTTCAAATACGGCAAGCCCAAGGGGAAGGGCGGTCTTTACGACTTGGAGGGCTACAAAAAAGAGCAGGAGGATCACACCTATTCCCGCAGAGATCCCGCCCTGCCCTGTATCTACCTCCATTCGGGAGGCACCACGGGGGCTTCCAAGATCATTGAGCTTTCCGCCAACGCCTTGAACAACCTGGTTGCCCGCTCCGACGATCTGCTGCCCTACGGCATTGCGGGGAAGAGCATTCTTGCGGTACTGCCCGCCTTCCACGGCTTTGGCCTGGGGATGGGCATCCACGCACCCCTGTATTGGGGGGCTACCTCCGCCTTAATGCCCAAGTTTGACGTGGCAAAAACGTTGAAATGGATCCATTCCGGCAAGGTGAACGTGATCTTGGGCGTGCCTCTTTTGTACCAAAAGCTGATGAAGCATCCCAATTTCGCAGAAGGGGATCTTACCCATATCGAATGTGCCTTCGTAGGCGGGGACAACGTGCCCCCAAGCTTGATCGAAAGCTTCAATGCCTTGATGGAGCGGGAAGGCTCCGTGGGCAGAATGCTGGAGGGCTACGGACTGACGGAGACGGTCACCGTCTGCGCCGTGAACACCCACAAGGCCTTCCGCACAGGCTCGGTGGGCAAGGCTTTGCAGGGCATCGACATCACCGTGCGGGACGAACATCAAGCCCTTCTTCCTCCGGGAACGGTGGGGGAGGTGTATATCTCGGGGGACACCCTGATGAACGGCTATTACAAGGATATTTCCGCCACGGAAAAGACCATCCTGCACATGGACGGCAAGGATTGGGTACGTTCCGGAGACCTGGGCTACCTGGACGAAGAGGGCTACCTCTTCTTGAAAGGTAGGATCAAGCGGGTGTATAAGATCGCGGGGATCAACGTGTACCCCGCCGAGGTGGAGAAGATCGCCACCGACCTCACCGAGGACGTTCACGACGCCGCCTTGGAGCTGTTTGAAAGCCCCAAGCCCCACCTGACCTTGTTTTTGATTCGCAACAAAAACTCCACCCGCAGTGAGGAGGAGATCCGTGATTTGGTCATGGAGACTATCACCCGCCGCATGACCAAGTATTGCATTCCCGAGAAGGTGATCTTCTTGGAATCCTTCCCCAAAACCAAGGTGGGGAAGATCGACCACAAGGCCATGAAGGAATAAAAGCAGACGTTTTTTTCGGAGCTATTGCAATGAAGGCGCCCTTATGGTATAATCAAGAAAAAGGGCAGAAAGGAATGGGTACATGAGGGAACTGACCGTTAAAAGAGAAGCCTGCTTCTGGGGGAGGGGCAAAAAGGATACCGTCTACATCGAGGATTGGGAAGGCGGCGACGTCACCTTCGGCACCACTCCCTGCCGCAAGCTGGGGGAGATCGGCAACGGAGAGACGGTGACCTTCTCCATCGGAGAGAAGCTTTCCCGGGTGTTCGTGGGGAAGGTAAAAAAGGCTTACGATTATTGCGAGCTTCCCAGCGGCAATGATTCGGTTTCCGTCAGCGGGGGACATAGCTTCGGCGACCCGTCCTTCCGTTTCCACGGAGAGCTGGAGGGTTACGCCGCAGAGGAACGGAACAACCTGCGCAAAGGGCAGAAGCTGCATTTTTGGATCAGATCCTTGGTGCTTTTGGTGGTGCTGGCGCTGATCGTCACGGTGGCGTGCAACCTCCTGATCACCAAGAAGGACTTCACCGCAGGGGAGATGACCATCACCCTCACGGAGGATTTTACCGAAGAGCGGGAGAAGGGCTTTGAGCTTTACGCCGTGTCTGCAAATGCGCTTTGCTGTGTGGAATTTTTGCCCTTTGAAGCGGGCGTGGATCCCAACGGCATTCCGCTCAAGGAGCTGGCCGCCCAATTGATCGAAGGCTACGGCTTCCAAGACGAGGTCTACGTGAAGACCCAAGGGGATCTGGTGTATTTTGAAGCACCCAACAAGATTGCGGGAACGGAGTTCCACGGCTATTTCTTCCCGATGGTAACGGAAAAGGGTGTTTGGATCGTCCAGTTCGCCGTCCACTTCTCCGATGCGGTGTCCATGCGGGAGCAGATCTTCGCCTGGGCGGAAACCGTGACCTTCGGGGAATAAAAGCAAGAAAAAAAGACCTCGTTTTGAGGTCTTTTTGTTATTCAAAATTATCCAGCTTTTTGTAGGTTTCTTCGTCGTAATTGAAGGGGAAGACGGCAATATTCCAATCCACCACCTCATCCTCCACGGTGCGTACCGCCACGGAGTAGGCAATGGCGTGGTATACCTTCCCGTTGTGGGCAAGCCCGTTGTAAAAAACGTGAGGCTCGGTATTCACAGGGAGAAAGACAGGGAACAGGGCCAGCAATACAAGGAGGATCACTGCCCACTTCTTTTTGTAAAGCTTTACGGCGTAAACAGGTTTTTCTTCCTTGACAAAGCGATGGAATACGGCGATCCCCAACAGGATCAGCACCCCGAGACAGCCAAACATCAGTCCCGGCTCGTCCAAGCCGTCGAAGTAAAACTGCAGGAACGCCCAAAGGGAACAGAACAACGCCACGGATTCCAGGCACAACAGCACCACGGAACGGGTTCTGTGTTCCGTGCCGCTCCGCTTCAAACGCACCACCCGACGGATCAAACGGATTATAGCCAGCAACGCCACAAGTGCGGGGGCGAGAAACAACGCCATCAAAAAAGCTACCTGAGGAGGGGAAAAGTACAGGAACCCGCCGCCTGTATCCGTGCTTGGCAAAAAAGCTGCCGCCACGGTGAGCAGGAAGTACCATACCCACAGGCAGACGGTAATGCCCGTCAGGAATTGATATGCCAATTGTCCCTTTTCCGTTTTGAAGGTCATGAAAAACGCCCCTTTTTCTTTTAGTATACCATAAAAGCAGGGGGATTGTCAAGTCGGCACATTGCTTTGGATTTAAGCGTGGTTTTTCTATGCCGACGCGAAAAACGACAATTCGTTTTTGGAACTGTAACGGCTACCTGTCACCCTGAGCAAGCCGCGAATGCGGCGCGTCGAAGTTTTGCGTAGATGAGCGCAGCGAATGGAGCAAAACCGAACCCTGCCGGCAGGGTGAGGGGTATGAGACGAGTCTGATGTACCTTTTCGAAACGAAAGCACTGTTTATTGGTAACAAAGAGAACGGGGGAAACGGCCGTATCGAAAGAGATTCCCATACCCTCAAAAAATGCAGGCATTTTTTGCCTGACAATTGAGCTAACGCCACAATTGTCAGTTCGACTCGTCGGGGGTCATTCTGCGGTGGCTTGTTCGTAGCATATTGCGCCCTCCTCGCTCAGAGGTGACAACAGGAGCGGGTTGGGTCTGTGTATCACCTTATTCCGCCGACGTCAAAAACGATAAGTCGTTTTTGGAACTGCGTTGCGAAGCCAAGTCGGCATCTCCGATTCCCCAAAAAAGGAGCCTCCGCAGAAGCTCCCTTTGCCACGATTATTCTTCCTCGTCCACGTCCTTGCCCTTTTCCCGCTTGCGAACGCATTGGGTGAGCAGGTACTCGATCTGCCCGTTTACAGAGCGGAACTCCTCCTCAGCCCAGGCGGACAGCGCCGCGTACAGCTTGGGGGAAAGGCGCAGAGGAACCTGCTTCTTCTGCCCTTCGTTCATGGATCAATACAAAGAGCCGGAGTTCACCACGGGCTGAGCGTCACGGTTGCCGCAAAGGACCACCAGCAGGTTGGAGACCATGGCCGCCTTCCGTTCCTCGTCCAGCTCCACCACGCCGCTTTCCTTCAAGCGCTCCAAAGCCATCTCCACCATGCCAACGGCACCGTCCACGATCATCTTCCGTGCGTCGATGATGGCGGAGGCTTGCTGACGCTGAAGCATCACGGCTGCGATCTCGGTGGCGTAGGCCAGGTAGGTGATCCGTGCTTCGATGATCTCAATGCCCGCATCCCCAACGCGGGCCTGGATCTCGTCCCGAATACGGGAAGCCACCACGTCGCTGGAGCCGCGGAGACTGCCCTCGTCTGCCACACCGTCACCGGTGGTATCCACCCCGGGGGCTACGTCGTAGGGGTAGATCCGCACGATGTTACGCAAAGCGGAATCGCACTGCAAAGACAGGTATTCCTTATAATTATCCACGTGGAACACCGCCTTGGCGGTATCCACCACACGCCACATCACGGCGATACCGATCTCCACGGGGTTGCCCAGGCAATCGTTCACCTTCTGGCGGTTGTTGTTCAGGGTCATGATCTTCAAGGAGATCTTTTTGTCTGCCAGAGCCATAGCGGGGGTACCGTTTTCCGTCTTGATGGGGGAGGAAACCGCCTTCACGTCGCCGCTCTGGTTCAAATGGGTCTTGGCCGCAGGGTTTACCGCGGTGCAGAAGGGGTTCACGAAGTAGAAGCCCTCTCCCTTGAGGGTGCCCACGTACTTGCCGAACAGGGTCAAAACCAAAGCCTCCTGGGGCTTCAGCACCTTCAAGCCGGGGGCGGGGAGCCAGCCGATGCACAACCACACGACACCGATCGCCATAAGCAGGGGAGAACCGCCGTTTTCCAGCAGGATCCCGCCGTAGATGGTCAGCCCGATGGCCGCAAGGTACAACAGCACGGTAAAGAACAGCACTGGCATACCGATCTTCTTGCCGGATAAGACTTTTTCTTTGATAGGTTCGTTCATAATAGAAACCTCCTTGTTTCTTCTTGATATCAAAATGATATCACATTTTGGGGCGAAAGTCAAGGGCTTTTCCGGGAAAACTTTTTTCTAAAAAATTCGATTTCCCTATTGACAAATGCATTTTCATTTGCTATAATAGCAAAGCTGTCTGCTGAAAGCTATTTTCCGCGGATACAAAACATGGCGGAATAGCTCAGTTGGCTAGAGCAATCGGTTCATACCCGGTCGGTCGGCGGTTCGAGTCCACCTTCCGCTACCATAAGGCCCGTTGGTCAAGAGGTTAAGACACCGCCCTTTCACGGCAGTAACATGGGTTCGATTCCCGTACGGGTCACCAACGAAAAACCGCTCCCTCGTGGGGCGGTTTTTTCGTTGGTATTTCGTTTCGGCGTGAGAAGCCCGCAAATTGCGCTGAAGGGCAGCTTTGCATTGGGGATACAACGAGCAATTTGCGCCGAGCGAAGCTCGGATTTCGATATCCCGTACGGGTCACCAGAAAAAAGGACTTTCATAGGAAAGTCCTTTTTTCATCCAAGCCGAAGGCTTGGTATATCATCACCGTGCAAAGCGCGGTGTATATTATCAGCCCTTTGGGCTGTATATCATCACGCATCAGCGTGTATTTTCCTTCGGCTTGATGATATACAACACTGCGTGTTGATGATATACAATTCCTGCGGAATTGATGATATACAAGGCTTCGCCTTGATTGACGAACGACGGGATATGCATATTCCCTGTACGGGTCACCAACGAAAAACCGCTCCCTCGTGTTGTGCCCCAAATTGTACGGACAGCACAAAAACACCCCTATGGTAGGCAATATTAGAATTTAAGCGACAAACTGACTTCGTTTTTCAAGCGGGGTCAGTTTTGTTTTGGT
Organism: Eubacteriales bacterium; assembly: GCA_045544855.1. Taxonomy (GTDB): domain Bacteria; phylum Bacillota; class Clostridia; order Oscillospirales; family CAG-382; genus Coliplasma. The sequence continues at coordinate 75,360 of JAZPZV010000026.1, forward strand.
TTGGATGCGATCGTTGTTGTAGAAGCGAATGTACTCACCTATGAGGAGGCGAGCCTCCTCATAGTTTTTCAGCTTCGCGCGATAAATGCATTCTGTTTTGAGGATGGAGAAGAAATTTTCCGCCATTGCGTTGTCATAAGGATTTCCCCTACTTGACATTGACGGCGTAATGTGGTATGCTTGTGTTAGCTTAAAATATCCGTGTGAGGTATATTGAAAGCCTTGGTCACTGTGGAGTTGCAGCTCTGCAGTGACCCTCTCTTTTCTTTTGGCCGCTCTTATGGTGTCCA
>JAZPZV010000027.1:0-6576 GCA_045544855.1 Eubacteriales bacterium
ACAAAACTACGCAGAAATCAGAAGCCATACGCCGACTTGGTCATCCTTGAGCTCAGGTTTGCAAGCAAACCGTCGAAGTTTCCGCAGTTGAGGCGTAGCCGAACAGCGGAAACCGAGGGGTGCTTGCACCCCGAAGGGATCTCCTCGAAGTCTGATCTACCCCTACACGGGTAAACTTACATCCTTTGTGATAAAACAGTTCTTTTATTTCAACAAGGTACATCAGACTCTCAGTAGATCCCGCCTGCGGCGGTTTTGCTCCGAACGGCGTAAACGCCTTTTCTTCTCCGCAAAACTTCGACGTGCGCGGAGATGACTGTAATGCGTAGCCATAACAACTACGACCCGCGCGTGCTCAGGATGACACGTAGCCGTTACGGTTCCAAAAACGGCTTGCCGTTTTTGACGTCGGCGGTATACGGCCGCGTCTGCGTGTCATCCTGAGCGAACGCGAAGCGTGAGTCGAAATTTTCGTAGTGAGGCATCGCCGAACGGAGAAAATCAAGGGGTGCTTGCACCCCGCAGGGATCTCCTCGAGGTCTGATTTACCCTTACACAGGTAAACTTACATCTTTTGTGATAAAACAGTTCTTTGCCTTTGGTAAAGGTATATCAGACTCTCAGTAGATCCCGCCTGCGGCGGTTTTTGCCGCTCAGCTTCGCTTCGACTGCAAAAACTTCGACGCGTGCGGAAAAAGGTCTCCATTGTCGCCATAACAACTACATTCCGCACTTGCTCAGGATGACGGTTGGGGTGGGTTTTGTCGTCACCTCTGAGCAAGGCAGGGTGACGAACAGCTGCTACGACTACATTCCGCGCGGCCAACCCGCAGGGTTGGTATGCTCAGAGATGACACGTAGCCGTTACGGTTCCAAAAACGGCTTGCCGTTTTTGACGTCGGCGTAACAAAACTACGCAGAAATCAGAAGCCATACGCCGACTTGGTCACCCTGAGCAAGCGCGGAATAGAGCCGTTACGGCTATGCAATACGGTATATCTCCGCGCGCGTCGAACTTCCGTGAGTGGTGTAAACCCGAACGGAAGGCAAAAAATGCCTGCATTTTTTGAGGGTATAGGAATGTCTTTCGATACGGCCGTCCTCCGTTCTGCCTGTTACCAATAAACAGTTCTTTGCTTTCAAAAAGGAACATCAGACTCTCAGTAGATCCCGCCTATCGGCGGCTTTGCTCCGAACGGCGTAAACGCCTCTCCTTCTCCGCAAAACTTCGACTCGCCCTTCGGGCTCCCTCAGGATGACATGCTGACGTTGGAAACGCCCCCGCCTCTTATCTCGATCCCAAGGTTCCAAAAACAGCTTTAGCCGTTTTTGACGTCGGCGAAACGATACCACGCATAAGACAAAAGCCGTCCGCCGACTTGGTCACTCAAAAATAAAATTCACGTCCCCGGAGAACAGGGTCATCACGCCGCGGTAGATGATATCCGAGCGGTCCTCAAAGGCCTCCCGCAGCTTTTCCGCATACTCGTGGGTAGCGGCGTAAACGGAGGTGGAAAACAGCGTTTTGCTTCTGTCGCTGATGGTACAGGTCACCGTCCAGCCCGTTCCCGTAGGGGTCACGGTGCTGTGATACTTCACCCCGCGGCGCTTGGAGACCAGCACTCTCTGGGCGTGGCGAAGCACTCTGTCCCGCACGTCGGTGGGAAGCTCGTGACCGTACATATCCAGAACGGCTCTCCCCTCCTCCGTCACGGTGTAGAGGACCTCTCCGTCCTCCCCTTCTCCCACAGCGGCGATCTGCTCGTGAAGCACCAGCTCCGAGAATGCGGCGGCAAAGTCGAAATAGGTCACCAGCCCGTCCTGTTGGATCATGTCGTTGAGCACGGTAAACTCCACGGCCTCTTCCACGTTACCTAAAATATATAATATGAAGATCTTCGCTTGGGTGCGGATCGCTTTTTCATCCATAACAATGTCCTCTCTTTCGGGGGGGATACCCCGTCAATTTTACATTATAAAACATTTTTCTCCCTTTTGCAAGTGGTTTTTACCGCCAAATCCAAGCACACCTGTTTTTTATTTACATTTTTATATTGAAATCTTTCCGTTTTATGGTATAATCATAATGAATTCATGTAGTTATTTTCGGAGGAGCTTATGGTTTTAACCTTTGCGGGCGGGGTCACCCTCCCCACGAGAACCGATGCTTTGAAAAACAGCCTCGTCCTGAAGGAGGTTCCTCAGGTGATGCTCCCCTTGGGGGACGCAGAAGAGGCGTATACCCTCACGGTGTGCGAGAATGAACGTGTTCCCGTAGGCGGTCTTGTGGCCAGACTTGGGGACGGCACGCCTATTTACAGCTCCATTCCCGGGGTTGTCACCGGCGTTTTTGAGAAAAACGGCCTCCACTACCTTTCCGTGGAGCGGAAAGAGGAGGAAGCAGACCTCACCCCCGTCCCTGCCAGAGAGCCGGAAAGCAAACGGCTGGAGGAGATCACCCCCAAAGAGCTTTTGGAATCCATCAAGACCCTGGGCGTTCACGACCTTTGGAGCGGGGATTGGCTGTGGCGCAGGCTTGCGCCCTTGGTAGGTAAGATCCGCCGTGTGGTGGTGGATACCACCGACGATTCCGGCTGGTCTTTCACGGAATACCGCTGTTCCCTCCGTCACCCCGGCGAGATCTTGGGGGGCGCCAAGGTGTTGTTGCACCTGCTGGGCGCTTCCAAAGCCATCTTGTTGGTGGATAAAACCAAGACCAAGGTAAAGGAAGCCTTTGCCACCATGATCAACGACCCTTCCCTGCTGGTCATGGCGGAGGAGGACGTCAAATACCCCCACAGAGAAGAGACGCTGTTTGAAGCCCTCTACGTCCGCCATCTGAAAAGAGGCTCTACCGCCGAGGAGGAAGGGGTGCTGTTTATCAAGGCACAGACGGCGGCACAGCTGTATATCTCCCTGCTCACGGGCATCCCTTCGCTGACCCACACCCTTACCGCCTGCGGAGACGGCTTTGGTAAGAGCGCCGTGATCGACCTTCCCCGGGGCACTCCCTGGAAGACGGTGCTGGAGGCGGCTCGCTTCAAGGGCGGTGCGTACCGTACCATGGTGAACTCCCCTCTTTGCGGCAAGCAGGCAGAGGGCGCCATCGACGGCAAGGCGGAGGCGGTGTTCGCTTCCATGCCCTTGGACCGCACCCCCACCCATTGTATCTCCTGCGGACGTTGCGCAGAGGTCTGTCCCATGCGCCTCATGCCCTACAAGAGTCTTACCCAGCGGAGCTATCTTTCCGCCAAGCGCCTTGCCGCCGTTTGCATTGGCTGCGGCTGCTGTGAATATATCTGCCCTGCCGACATCCCCCTGCGGGAGCATATCATGCGGCATAAAACCTCCAAGTAACGGGCAGAAAGGATCTTTCTTATGAAATTCGTTTCCTCCCCCAAAACAAAAAACGCCCTGGCGTTGGATCTGTTCATCGCCATGGTTCCCGTGGTCCTTTGGGCAATCTTCCTGTACGGTGCCCGTGCCGCCGTCCTTATGGGGATCTGCGGTGTGTGTGCCTTTCTGCCGGATCTGCTGGTGCAAAAGCTGATCTTCCGCAGAAGTTTTCGGGAAGCCGTCTCCCCCTTTCCCCTGCTTGCGGGGGTGCTGACAGCCCTTTGGTTTCCCGTTACCGTGCCGCTGTATTACCCTATGATCGCCGCAGGCATCCTTGTGCTTGCCAGATCCTTGTACGTTTGGTTCGGCCACAGGATCGTGTGTCCCTCGGCAATTGCCGCCGCAACCGTTGGGTTGCTATACCCTTACGAAATGACACGGTTTACCAAGCCGTTTGCGTATTTTAACCCATTTGAATGGGAAATAAACCCCGAATTGGTCTCCGCTTATCAAGTGAAGACCCCTTTTGACGTGCTTATGGGAGGCTCTATGTATTCCGACGGTGCCTTTGCGCAGCTGTACGGATTTGCCTCCGGTGCCATCGGTACGGTGGGCATTCTCTGCATCCTCTTTGGCTTCGGCTGGCTGTTGTACCGCAAGGTGGTCACCTGGCACGCCACGGGAAGCTATCTCGTCACCCTTTTGGTATTGGGCATGGCCTTCTGTCCCGCAGAAATGGAAATGACGGAGTACGGCTTTCTGTACCTCCTTTGCGGCGGCGTAGCCTTGGGTGCGGTGTTCCCGCTGAACGATCCCTCCGTCACCCCCAGAACCAAGATGGGCAAGGCCTTCTTTGGCATTCTGGCGGCGGTGGCAACCTACCTGTTCCGCACCTATTTGGGTGCAGACGGCGTGCTGTACGCCGTGATCTGCTGTGGGCTGTTGACCCCCGCTCTGGAGGCGCTGACCCAACAAGCCGACTATTACCGCCTGCGGAAGAAGGACATCGTCTTTACAGACGGCAAGCCTCTCCCCTCCCCTGCCGAGGAACCCGTGGTGGAAGAACCCGAGACCCAAACAAATGTTCTTCCTGAAGAAGAAACGGATCCCACCCCCAACGAGGAAGCGCCCAATGAACAAGAATGACCTGATCACCCTATCCATCACCGACATCAACCCCGACGGCAACGGTGTGGGCAGAGCCGAAGGTGGCGAAGTTGTATTCGTGCCCCTCACCGCCCCCGGAGACGTGACAAAGGTGAAGATCATCAAGTGCGCCAAGAACTACTTCGTGGGGCGGCTTGAAGAGCTTGTCTCCCCTTCCCCATTGCGTGTAGAGCCGGACTGCCCCGCATACCACCGATGCGGCGGCTGTGTATACCGCCACCTATCGGAGGAAGCGGAATTGCAGATCAAAAAGCAGACGGTGGAAAATGCCTTCAAGCGGATCGGTCATCTTGAGGTCACCGTGGCGGAAACCGTGTCCTTTAGTTTCTCCCATTACCGCAACAAGGTGGTTTACCCCCTGGGGCGGAACAACAACGGCGACGTGACCTTCGGGTACTACGCCCGCCATACCCACGCCATCGTGGAGCATGAGACCTGCCCCTTGCAGGAGGATCTGTTTTCTCGGATCGCAATGTTTCACGTGAAACAATCGGAGAAACACCATATTCCCGTGTGGAACGAGCAGACGGGAAAGGGCGTTTTGCGCCATATTGCCATGCGAAAGAACAGAAAAGGCGAATATTTCGTTTGTTTTACCGCTTCAAAAACATTTCCCAAGGCAAAAATGCTGGCAGAAGAGCTGATGGAAGCCTTCCCACAGGTCATCGGCGTGGCATTGAACATCAATCCCAAGGGAGATAACGTGATCTTTGGGGAAGAAACTTTGCATTTGACAGGAGAAACCACCCTGCAAGACACGCTCTGCGGGAAAACCTTCTCCGTTTCGCCTACGGCTTTCTATCAGGTCAACCCGGAATGCACCGAGGCGTTGTACCAAAAAGCCGCAGAATTGGCAGACCTTCCCGCAAACGGGGTGCTTTTGGATCTGTATTGCGGCGCAGGCACCATCGGGCTTTCCATGGTGAAGGATTCCAACAAGCTTTGCGGGGTGGAGATCATCCCGGAAGCGGTGGAAAACGCCAAAATCAACGCAAAAGCCAACCAAAGAGGGGAGAATAACACCCTTTTCCTCTGCGGAGACGCCTCTTTGGGGGTGGAAGCCTGCAAAAAAGCCTTCGGCGACCCCGACGTCATCGTAGTTGACCCGCCCAGAAAAGGCTTGTCGGATGAAGTTATTAAAACGCTGTTGGATGTTGCGCCCAAGAAGATTATCTACATCTCCTGTAACCCCGCAACCCTTGCCGCAAATTGCGAAAAATTGAGCTATACTTACGAAATCGGGGAAGTGACTCCATTCAATATGTTCCCGAGAACGGGGCACGTCGAATCGATCGTGTGTTTGACACGACGATTCGACAACTAAGTTCGCCCTTGGCGAGTGAAGTTGCCTCGCAGTGAAGTTTCGGCTGTCGCCGAAGTGAAGTTTGCGCCGCGAGCGGCGCAAGCGAGAAGCAACTTTTGGGCGAACTTAACTTCACTGAACGAGCGAAGCGAGGAAAACTTCACTGCGAACGTAGCGAGCAACTTCACTTTTGCGAAGCAAAAACTTCACAAGGAGTATACGAATGAGAGATTCGGAAATCAGAAGCAAATCAAAAGCATTCGCTCTTCACGTCATATCTGTTTGCGACGATATTGACACCAGAAAAGGGCGCGGCGTTCTTGTAAACCAAATTGTCAGAAGCGCAACTTCTATTGGCGCCAATGCACATGAGGCAAATTACGCCACCAGCCGTGCCGATTTCATCAACAAATTACATATCGCACTTAAGGAATGTATTGAAACAGAATATTGGATCGAAATACTTGAAGGCGCAAACTCTATATCCCAAACCACTGCCAAGGATCTCCTTCAGGAATGTGGGGTAATTCATCGAATGCTATCGAAATCCCTAACCACAGCGAAAACCAACTCCGGTAATATGTGAAAATGTTTCACGTGAAACAAGAGCTTGCCGCGTTAAAGACCCACGGGGCAGAGGATTTTTGAGTATTTTTTATAAAAAGTCTAAGTATACTTAGGTTTTCGCAACGGGACGCCGTGGACGTCGTCCCCTACGAATACGTATGGATCGGCCACAAAATCGCACCGTGTTCCCACGCAATCAGATG
>JAZPZV010000028.1:0-26600 GCA_045544855.1 Eubacteriales bacterium
ATTTTTTGTAAGAAAGGGATTGTATGGTCGTTCACGATTATTACGTTTACATACTGACCAACAAGACCAACAGCGTTTTATACATCGGTGTCACCAACGATTTATCACGGCGGCTGGCACAACATCAAGAAAGCGGGGAAAATCACTTCTCCGCACGGTACAACACCCGCAAATTGGTGTATTTTGAACCCTTTGCAGGGGTGGAAAACGCCATCTCCCGGGAAAAGCAGTTAAAACGCTGGACGCGGGAAAAGAAAAACCTTTTGATTCAATCCAAAAATCCAAATTGGGAGGATCTGGGCGGGCAGTTTCCGCTTTGATCTTTGTTCCCGAAAGGAATTCTACATGATCACAACCAAACAGCGGGCGTATCTCCGCTCCATTGCCGCACAGCTCACCCCCATCATGCAGGTGGGCAAGAACGGCATCACCGACAATCTGGTAAAGACCCTTTCCGATTCTCTGGAAGCCCATGAGATCATCAAGCTCACCGTTTTGGAGGCTTGCCCCATGACTCCCAGAGAGGTTTCCGACGCTCTTTGCATCGCCCTGTCCTGCGAGGCGGTGCAGACCATCGGCAGAAAGATCTCCCTGTACCGCCAGGCTTCCGAGAAGGAGAAGCGGAAGATCGTCCTTCCCAAAGAGAAAAAACAGGTATGAAGCTCCTCATCTTAAACGGCCCCAACATCAATATGCTGGGGGTTCGCGAGCCGGAAATTTACGGCAAACAAAGCTACAAAGCCCTTTTATCCTTTGTTCAGGAGGTCTGTGAGGGGCTGGGAGTGGATTTTGAATGCTATCAGTCCAACCATGAGGGTGCCTTGGTAGATAAGATCCAAGGGGCTTTGGGAGAGTTTGACGCCATCGTCTTCAACCCCGCCGCCTACACCCATACCAGCGTCGCCATCCACGATGCGCTGTTGGCTGTGGCCATCCCCACCGCGGAGGTGCATTTGACGGACACGACCTCCCGTGAGGACTACCGCAAGGTGAATTTCATCACCCCCTGCTGTGTCAAGACCTTCCAGGGGCACGGATTTGACAGCTACCGCATGGCCATTGAGTACATGGCGGAAAAATATCGCTGAAATCACCCAAATTTTCTCTTGACAAACAAGTACAAGGTGTGGTATACTACACCTCGCACGGGGCATTAGCGCAGTTGGGAGCGCACAACACTGGCAGTGTTGGGGTCAGGGGTTCAAGTCCCCTATGCTCCACCAGAAAAAAGCCATTCGCATAAGCGGATGGCTTTTTTCAGTGAAATAAATCCCTTGCGGGATTTGTGAAATGCACTTCGTGCGTGAAATACGCTTCGCATGTGAAATATTTGCTTCGCAAATGTGAAGGGGCGAAGCTTCGAAGTGAAAAAAGATCTCGAAAGAGGTCTTTTATTTTGCCAAATTGATGATATTTTTCTTCTTTTTGACAGCAAACTCCAAAGTTTTATACGCTCCTCCAAAGGAATTTATAACGTATGCAACGATAAGATCCGCCTGCAAAACCATCCATTGATTTCGCTTTGAAATAGCGTACCGCGGAGGCACTGTCTCCAAAGGCGGGTAAAGAATCTCATTGTACAGCTTGCTCTCTTCCGATGAAGCATTCAAATACGGAGTAACGAAAACCAACTCTGCAAAAACGCCTTCTGCCATCAGTTTTCGGCAGGCTCTCATACACAAATGATCAAAATTTCCGTATCCGCCGCAATAAAAGGAAACCTTTTCATTTGACGGAAGGTTTGCTTTTACTGTGTCTATCACTTTTTGAAAGATTTCTTCCCCGTAACAAAGTGACCCGTGTCCAACAAAGGTAATAATCATATTCATCTCCAAAATCGTGGAACTCCGATATTTATAGTATCATACTTTTCTAAAACTGTCAATATCGTGGAACTCCACGAGAGAATTTTTTTAATATCGTCTATAATTATCATGGAATTCCGAGAAAAGGAGCCATTGACCGATGACGATGAACGAAGCGATCCTGAAACGGATCTACGAGCTTTGTGACGAAAAGAAGATCAATATCTGTGACACCTGTCTGAAAGGCGGGATGTCTCCTTCCGCCATTTACGACCTGACGAAGGGACGTACCAAATGTCCTAAAGTTATTACCGTAAAAAGGTTTTGCGAAGGGGCGGGGATCACTCTGCGGGAATTCTTTGATAAACCTTATTTTGACGAAACGAACGACTAAAAAAAGACCCGTCCGGGTCTTTTTTATGTTGATGGAAACCGCTGTAAGGCGGGCGATTCGTGAATCGCCCCTACATTCATTCGTAGCATAACGGGACGCCGTGGACGTCGTCCCCTACGAATACGCACATGGTTTGGCGAACAAAGATGTACGCAATAAGACGAGTAAAAAATCGTTTTTTTACCGTATTTGTTGCGGGAGAAAAGGTGTATATTGAATCTTTTCTCTTTTCGGGTTCGTAGGGGACGGCGTCCACGGCGTCCCGGAGCGAATCAAACAATTTTTCCTCGCCGTAACGGCTACATCAAAAAATTCTTCCCCTCCCGAAAACGACAGTTTTCGGCAATAGGGTTTCTTTGGGGGTGAAAGGGGGACTTTCTTTTTCCAAAGAAAGCCCCCCTTTACGTACGCGTCCTTATAAACTCTCCAAAAGCGCTCTCAAATCGTCCTTGGAGTACTTGTAAATATTATCGCAGAACCGGCAGGTCATCTCTACGGTTTCTTCCTCGTCGTCGATCAGCTCCCGGAGCTGCTTCTTGCCCAGGGAGATCAGCGCACGGTCGGTGCGGTCACGGGAGCAGTCGCAACGGTAGCCGCAATCAAACTCATCAAAAATATCGAAGGGAATGCCGTCCAGATACCCTGCCAGAATGTCCTCCAAAGAAGCCACCTGCAAGGCGGTGGTGATGGGAGGCATTTTCTTTGCGTTTTCCTCCAATTTTTCCGCCACGGCCTCGTCGGCAAAGGGCAACAGCTGTACGATGATCCCCCCTGCCTCCTTGCAGGAATAGTCCGTATCCACCAGCACCCCCAAGGCGCAAAGGGTGGGCACCTGCTCGGAAAAGGCGTAATAGTATGCGATGTCCTGGGCCACCTCGCCGTTTTGGATCTCACAAGTCCCCTGCCAGGGCTCTTTGCCCCCGGCGTCGCGGATCACGGTAAGGTAACCGTTGCCGATGCACTTGCCCACGTCCAGCTTACCATCGCTTTCCCGCAAGGGCAGATCGCACTCCGGGTTGCCGATCAGACCCCGCACGTTGCCGCTGTAATCGGAGGAAGCCAGCACGGTACCCCCTTCCCCGTCACCTTGGAAGCGTAAGGTCAAGGCGTCTTCCTTTTCTCCCATCATGCTTCCCATCAGGGAGGTGGCCAACAGCACGCGCCCAAGAGCCGCGGTGGCGGTGGGTGCGGTGTGATGAATTTCGATGGCACGGTTCACAATGTCCCGTCCTTCGATGATAAAGGCTCTGGCAGAGCCGTCCTGTGTCATTGCACGGATGATTTTTGCCATATATACTTAGATCTCCTCTGTTTTGACAGCTTTCATCTCTCCCTTGCTCATCCGCAGGGTAAAGACCTCCCCCGCCTGAACGTCCAAGGGGGTGCGGAGGATGCTGCCGTCCTCCTTTAAGGCCACGGAGAAGCCACGCTCCAAAATGGCCAAGGGGTTGAGGGAAGAAAGCTTTTCCGCTTGCAATTGCAGCTTTTGCTTCTTCCGCTCCTCCGATACCACCAAAGCCCTTGCCAAACGCTCCTCCAGGGACAGGATCTGCTGTTTTCTGTCGTCAAAATACGCCTGGGGAGAGGCCAGCACCGGGCGGGTGGCCAAGAACTGCAAACGCTGAGACAGCACGCTGACTCTGGTCTGCAGAGAATTCTTCATTTTTTCCTGTACGTTGCCGAACTTCCGCCCCAATTCCACCATGTCGGGCACCGCCAGCTCCGCCGCCGCAGAAGGGGTGGGAGCGCGGAGATCCGCCACAAAGTCGGAAATGGTGAAGTCGATCTCATGGCCCACGGCGGAGATGATGGGGGTCTTACAGGCGTAGATCTCCCTTGCCAGACCCTCGTCGTTGAAGCACCACAGGTCCTCCATGGAGCCGCCCCCTCGGCCAATGATGATCACGTCGCAAAGGTTGTTGTCGTCCAGCAGATGCAAAGCCCGAATCAGCTCGGGAGGAGCGTTGGGTCCTTGCACCGTGGCGGGGGCGATGAGCAGCTTTGCCGCAGGGAAACGGCGGCGAGTGACGTTGATCATGTCCCGCAGTGCCGCACCGCCGGCGGCGGTAATGATCCCCACACGGAAGGGAATTTTGGGTATTTTCTTTTTGTGCATAGGGGAGAAAAGCCCCTCTGCGTCCAGCTTTCTTTTCAATTGCTCAAAGGCAATGGCAAGAGCACCTATTCCGTCGGGCTCCATGGAATCGGCGTAGAGACGGTACTGACCGTCCCGCACGAACACGGAAACTCTGCCGGTGCAGACCACCTTCATCCCTGCCTCGGGCTGGAAATTCAGCTTGCCGATGCCGCCGAACATGGTGGCGGGAATGGTGGACTTTTCGTCCTTCAAGGTGAAGTAGATGTGTCCGCTGGAACCGTACACCCGCACGTTGGAAAGCTCCCCCTTCACCGTCACGTGGGAGAGGTAGGGAGCGCCGGACAGGTAGTCGCGGATATAGGTATTCAGTTGTTCCACCGTGACCGCTTTCACTGCCTGTTCCATAAAAACCTCAAACGAAAATCAACCTCTGATCTGGATCACCTTTGCCAGCACGCCGTTGATAAAGGGCACGGCCTTCTCACTGTCCAGCAGTCTTGCCAGCTCCAAAGCCTCGTTTACCGCGATCTCGTCGGGAGTGGGCTCGGGCAGACAGCAAAGCTCCGCCGTGGCAAGGCGCAGAATGGCAAGGCTGACCTTGTTGATCCGATGGAAGCTCCAATTGTCGGAAGCGTCGGAGATTCTTGCGTCAACCTCTTCCAAGTTGTCGATCACCGTCTCGAACAGCATTCTGGCAAATCCGCTGGTGGTCTCGCCGCGCTCATCCACCGCCGTCTGGACGATGGTGTCCGCACTCAGCTCAGGCTGGCAGGCGTATTCGTACAAGTAACAAACTGCTTTTTCTCTCGATTCCCGTCTGGTCATACCGTAAGAATCCTTTCTGTTGTGTCAATCGTAGTCAGTATAGCATTGATTGAAAAAAAAGTCAATGGGGAGGGACGGGAGAGAATCTACTTTTTTTCTTTTTGGAAAGAAAAAAAGTAGAGCAAAAAAAGAAAACCTACTTGCCAAAAACTGCCGTTTTTGACGTCGGCGAAACGATACCACGCATAAACCAAAGGATGAACGCCGACTTGGTCACGGCTACTTGGTCACCTCTGAGCAACCCAGCCCGTTGGGCTGGCTCGCGCGGGTCGTAGCCGCCATGTCTACTTGTCACCCTGAGCAAGCGCGGGTCGTAGTAGTTACGGCTATGCAATACGGTATATCTCCGCGCGCGTCGAACTTCCGTGAGTGGTGTAAACCCGAACGGAAGGCAAAAAATGCCTGCATTTTTTGAGGGTATGGGATGCTTTTCGATACGGCCGTTCTCCGTTCTGCCTGTTACCAATCAACAGTTCTTTACTCCCAAAAAGGAACATCAGACTCGTCTCATATCCCTCAACCTGCTATCGCAGGTCTCGGTTTTGCTCCGAACGGCGTAAACGCCTTTTCTTCTCCGCAAAACTTCGACTCGCCGCATTCGCGGCTCCCTCAGGATGACACGCTGACGTTGGAACTGCTGTGTCTGTTTGTCACCCTGAGCGAGGAGGGCGCAATATGCTACGAACAAGCCACCGCAGAATGACACCCGACGAGTCGAACTGACAATTGTGGCGTTAGCTCAATTGTCAGGCAAAAAATGCCTGCATTTTTTGAGGGTATGGGAATGTCTTTCGATACGGCCGTTTCCCGTTCTCTTTGTTACCAATAAACACTCGCCGCATTCGCGGCTCCCTCAGGATGACACGCTGACGTTGGAAACGCCTCCGCCGATGCTGCACCGCAGTTCCGAAAACGGCTCTGCCGTTTTTGACGTCTGCGAAACGATACCACTTTATACGCCGACTTGTGTGCTCGCACGCGCATCCTACCACCTACCCTTTCTTAATAGGTACATGAATGTAGTTGTAGTAGTAGAGGAGGCAGATTTTTGGTGGATAACTTTTTTCGACACTTTTCGACAGGATTTGGCGGCACAAAAGGCATCCGAACAAGCGTTCTATTCAACAAAGAACGGATGTTCTGTCGATTTGGAAAATGTGGATAAGTCTCAAAACCCGCCGTGGATAACCCCATATGTTGTGCACATTCATGCACAAGTTGTCCACATCTTGTATATACGGTGTTTTGGCGAGAAGAATCGTATTTTTCGCCGTTTAGACCTTGCTTTTTTGAAAAAAGAGAGTATAATAAAAGGGAGAAGATTTCGTCATTTTGAAAGGAGGCTACCCGTGAATCGGCTGCCTGTAATCATTGCCATTTCCCTGCTGTTGACCCTTTGCCTGGTGATGGCATCCTATCTGGTGATCTACCACCACTCTTATGAAGTGGACTACGAGGATCTGGAGATCGGTGAGACAAGCTATGAAAACGGTGTGCTCACCGTTACCGTTGAATCGTCCCTTGAGGGAGAATATCTCTACCGTGTCATCGGTGCGCCCAACGAAAAGGGCGAGTATGAGCTGACCTTCCGCGGGGGCAAGCAGCCTGCCAAGGCGCAGAGATCCGGGGAGCAATCCGCCACCTTCACCGTTGAGATCCCCAAGGGGTACACCAAGGTGGTCTGCGGAAAATCCACCCTTTACACCATTTCCGAAAACGGAGGAAAGAAATAAATGAAAAAGACCTTACTGATCCTGCTGTTGTGCTTCTGTACCCTGCTTACCGTGGGCTGTAACAAGGAAGCTGCCGACGATACCCTGCCCGAGGGCTGTCTCCGTGCGGAAAACGACGCAACGGATTTCAATTTCTGCTATCCCAATACCTGGGTGATCGACCGCAACGACGGAATGATCTCTATCAAGACCAACGTGGGCAAGGGCGGCACTCTGGCATACGCCAGCATTTCCGTGCAGGCCTATACCATGGAGGATTCCACCATGTCCGCAGGGAATTTCTGGGACACTCACAAGGCTGACCTGGAGGATCTCTACGGAGATAAGCTTTCCATTGAGGTGGAGAAGCAAGAGACCAAGCTGGCGGACAACGTCGCCGCAAGAGCCAGGTATTCCATCAAGCTTTCCGATATGACCTACGACTTTGAGCAGATCATTTGCGTGCGCTACGGCGTGGCTTACATGATCACCCTGACCGCTCCCGAGGGGACCTACGAGACCGCCGCACCGGGTTTGGAAACGGTGATGACCTATTTCGTGTTTGAATAAAAGACAGACAACAAAACCTCTCCTTTTCGGGAGAGGTTTTTTGCGTTCGGGGACGGGGGGGAAGGTTTCACGCAATAAGGCCGTGCAATTTCGTCGTGTCGGTACACGCAGGGCGGGTCGCCGTGGACGTCGACCCCTACGAATACGCAACAACGGTTGCGAAAAAGCATGCCGAATTCCACGCAGGGAGGGTGGTGTGAATCCGTCGTGTCGGTGCACGCAGGGCGGGTCGCAGTGGGCGTCGACCCCTACGAATACGCAACAACGGTTGCGAAAAAGCATGCCGGATTCCACGCAGGGAGGGTGGTGCGAATCAGTTGCGTCGGTGCACGCAAGGCGGGTCGCCGTGGGCGTCGACCCCTACGAATACGCAACAACGGTTGCGAAAAAGCATGCCGAATTCCACGCAGGGACAGGTGGTGCGAGCATCCGTTGCGCCGCCTCGCGCAGGGCGGGTCGCCGTGGGCGTCGACCCCTACGAATACGCAACAACGGTTGCGAAAAAGCATGCCGAATTCCACGCAGGGAGGGTGGTGGAATTTCGTCGTATCGGTGCACGCGGGGCGGGTCGCCGTGGGCGTCGACCCCTACGAATACGCAATAACGGTTGCGAAAAAGCATGCCGAATTCCACGCAGGGACAGGTGGTGTGAAAACGGATTTTAGGCCTTCTCCTATGCGCGCTCCTTTTGCGGCACAAAAAAAACACCGAAGACGGCAGTCTTCGGCATTGCTTTTTGTGGGGGTTCAAGGGGGCGCCTTTTTGAAAAAGTGCCCCCTTGCGTTCCTTGCGTTTCTTTTTCAGCAGATCTTGGAAAACAGCTCGTCAAGCCAATCGCCCTCGAAGAGCTCGATCATCCCTTCGTCGCAGGCGGCGGCCAGCTTGCGGTTGATGGGAAGCTTTGCGGTGGCGGGGATGCCGAAGGCCTCTGCGGTTTTTTCGATGTTGCTTTCCCCGTAGGGGTAGTGCTTCTTGCCGCAATCGGGGCATTCAAAGTAGGAGAAGTTCTCCACCAGACCCAAAACGGGAACGTTCATCAGCTTTGCCATCTTCACGGCCTTTTCCACGATCATGGTCACCAGCTCCTGGGGAGAGGTAACGATGATGATGCCATCCAGGGGGATGGACTGGAAGACGGTGAGGGGCACGTCCCCCGTTCCGGGAGGCATATCGATGAACATGAGGTCAACCTTGTTCCAGATCACGTCCGTCCAGAACTGCTTGACACAGCCTGCGATGACAGGGCCGCGCCAAACAACGGGGTCGGATTCGTTTTCCAACAGGAGGTTGACGGACATGGTGGCGATGCCCGTCTTGGAGAAGACGGGGTAAATGCCCTCTTCGGATGCAAGGGCTTTTTCGTGGATGCCGAAGGCTTTGGGGATGGAAGGGCCTGTGATATCGGCATCCAATACGGCGGTGGAGTAGCCGGCACGGTTTGCCAAAACGGCAAGGAGTGAGGTGACGGAGGATTTGCCTACGCCGCCCTTGCCGCTGACCACGCCGATGACTTTTTTGATCTGAGACAGCTCGTGGGGCTTTGCCAGCAGGCTTTCCGCCTGGCGTTCCCCGCAGTTGGCACTGCAGTTGGAGCAGTCGTGGTTACACTCGGACATGATGTTTTTCCTTTCTGCTTATTATGAAGGAAAACTTTTTGAAAAAAGTTTTCCTTCACCTTTCAAAAACTTTTCCCTCCAAAACGAATGCATATTCGTTTTGGCAATAGGTTTTCTTGGAGGCTTGGAACCTTCTTTTTCGAAAAGAAGGTTCCAAAACCGTCGTTCTCTTAAATACTCTTCAGATTCTCAATGGCGGCGCGGAGCTTCTCGCACTTGGCGGTGAAGGTTTCGATCTTGCTGCGTTCACCCTCAACCAGCTTGGCGGGTGCCTTTGCCACGAAGTCGGCGTTTTCCAGCTTCTTGGTGGCACGGGCGATCTCGTTCTCGGCATTCGCCAGCTCCTTGGTGAGACGTGCCATCTCCTCTTCCTTGTCGATCATGTCGGCGATGGGAATGAGGATCTCGCAGGCATCGGTGATCACGCGGACACAGCCCTTATCGTCTGCCTTTTCGGAGACGATCTCCACACCGGAGGCGGAAGCCAGACGGGTGAAGAAGGCATCCTTCCCTGCGAAGGTGGTGCCTTCGGAGGTGACGATGAACAGGTGGGCCTTACGGGAATTGGGTACGTTCATCTCACTGCGGATGTTACGTACCGCACGGATGGCGTCGATGACCTTGGCCATAGCGGCTTCCTCTGCGGGGAAGTGCAGGCTTTCGGTGTATGCGGGGTAGTCTGCGATCATGATGGACTCGCCGTTGTGGGGCAGGGTCTGCCAGATTTCCTCGGTGATGAAGGGCATGAAGGGATGCAACAGCTTCATCACGCCGGAAAGCACGTAGACCAGAACGCTCTGAGCGTCCTTGTTGCTCTGAGTGCCCTTGTCGTTCAGGCGGGATTTTACCAGCTCGATGTACCAGTCGCAGAAGATATCCCAGATAAAGTCGTACAGCTTGGAAAGGGCGATGCCCAGCTCGTAGCGATCCAGGTTGTCGCGGACTTCCTTGGTGAGATCGTTGAAGCGGGACAGGATCCACTTGTCCTCGTCGGGGAGACGGTCAAAGGCGGGGGATTCGGCGGTGCAGTCCTCGTCCAGATTCATCAGCACGAAGCGGGCGGCGTTCCAGATCTTGTTGGCAAAGTTACGGGAGGCCTCGAAGCGCTCGTCGGAAACACGCATATCGTTGCCGGGGCTGTTGCCGTTGACCAGGGTGAAGCGGAGTGCGTCACAGCCGTACTTTTTGATGATCTCCAGAGGATCGATGCCGTTGCCCAGGGATTTGGACATCTTTCTGCCCAATGCGTCGCGCACCAGACCGTGAACGTACACGTCGGTGAAGGGCTTCTTGCCGGTATGCTCCAGGCCGGAGAAGATCATACGGGAGACCCAGAAGGTGATGATATCGTAGCGGGTGACCAGGGTGGTGGTGGGATAGAAGGTGTCCAGATCCTCCGTCTGCTCCGGCCAGCCCAGGGTAGAGAAGGGCCAGAGGGCGGAAGAGAACCAAGTATCCAACGTGTCGGGATCCTGGCGCATAGCCTTGCCACACTTGGGGCAGGTCACTTCCTTTTCCTTGGAAACGATCAGCTCGCCGCAATCGTCGCAATAGAAGGCGGGAATACGGTGACCCCACCAAAGCTGACGGGAGATGCACCAGTCACGGATGTTTTCCATCCAATGGAGGTAGTTCTTGGAGAAGCGGTCGGGCACGAATCTCAGTTCGCCGCTCTTCACCACGTCGATGGCGGGCTTTGCCAGCTCCTCCATCTTCACGAACCACTGGAGAGACACGCGGGGCTCGATGGTGGTGCCGCAACGGTAGCAGGTGCCTACGTTGTGGGAGTAATCCTCGATCTTCACCAGGTATCCCTGCTCCTCCAGATCCTTTACCATGGCCTTTCTGGCCTCGAAGCGATCCATACCTGCGTAAGCGGGGTAATCCTCGGTGATCTTGGCATCGGGGGTCATTACGTTGATGACGGGGAGGTTATGGCGCAGACCTACCTCGAAGTCGTTGGGGTCGTGGGCGGGGGTGATCTTTACCACGCCCGTACCGAAGTCCATCTCTACGTAGTCGTCTGCCACCACGGGGATCTCTCTGCCCACCAGAGGCAGAATGACCATCTTGCCCACCAGGTGTGCGTAACGCTCGTCCTTGGGGTTCACTGCCACGGCGGTATCGCCCAGCAGAGTCTCGGGACGGGTGGTAGCCAGGTAGATATACTCGTCGCTATCCTTGACGGGATAGCGGAGATGCCAGAAATGGCCTGCCTGATCCTCGTATTCTACCTCCGCATCGGAGATGGAGGTGAGACAGTGGGGGCACCAGTTGATGATGCGGTTGCCACGGTAGATCAGACCCTTATCGTACAGGTTGACGAACACGTCCTGCACCGCCTTGGAACAGCCCTCGTCCAGGGTGAAGCGCTGTCTGCTCCAATCGCAGGAGGTGCCGATCTTCTTCAGCTGCTCGGTAATTCTGCCGCCGTAAACGCGGTTCCATTCCCAAGCACGCTCCAAGAAGGCTTCTCTGCCGATGTCTTCCTTGGTGACGCCGTCCTTCTTCATGGCCTCTACGATCTTTGCCTCGGTGGCGATGGAGGCGTGGTCGGTGCCGGGTACCCACAGGGTGTTATAGCCGCACATTCTCTTGTAGCGCACCAGAATGTCCTGCAGGGTGTTGTCCAAAGCGTGACCCATGTGAAGCTGACCCGTGATATTGGGAGGGGGCATCACGATGGTAAAGGGCTCTGCGCCGGGCTTAGCGGGCTTGAAGTAGCCCTTCCCGCTCCATTCGGCGTAGAGCCGATCCTCAAATTCGGCGGGATTGTAGGTTTTTTCCAGTTGTCTTGCCATATATTCATCCTCTTTTATAGGGTTCTTTATCGTTGTAATGAGTTCATCACCAAGCCCGTCTTCAGCTTGGGATAGAAATAGGTGCTCTTTTGGGGCATTTTGTCCCCTGCCTCCGCCACGGCACGGATCTCCTCCACGGTGGTGGCGTTCAGCAGGAAGGCGGCGGTGGACTCGCCCCTGCGGACAGATAACACGGCTTCCTCTTCGTCACGGGTGTAGCGGAGGTTGATCTGCTTTGCCATGTTCTCAAAATCGATGCCCAGCACTCCCTCCAACAGCAGGGTGTGGAGCACGGTGACATCCAGATCTGCGTAGGCGGCAGAACGGCCCTCCACGGTGAGGGAATCCGCCTTCTCGTTGCCCACAAGCAGGGTGAACCCCTCTCCCCCGGTGTAAAGGCCGAAGGCGTGGCGGTCCTTATGCGCTTTCAGCACTGCCGTTGCCTCCCTCACGTCGGGGTATTCGCTTGCGGTGAAGTATTCCCTTGCTTTTTGCAAAAAGGCTTCCTTCTCCACAGGCAGATCACGGATCAGGCGGTGGGTGGGCAGAACCACCAGACCGTCGTCCTCCAAGTCCACCAAGGTCATGAGAATGGAATCGGCATCCGGATATTCGGAATCGCCCTTTTCTTCCAAATGCTTTTTAAAGTTCAGCCCCGTTTCGTAGCGGTGGTGGCCGTCTGCGATGAAAAGCTGTTTATCCGCAAAGGCTTCCACGAGACGGGCGATGAGGGTGGGATCTTCGATCTTTTGCAGGGTGTGGGTGACGCCCTCTCCGTCGGTAAACTCCCCGAGGACAGGCAAAGCCTCACAGCCTGCCAAAAGGGTGCGGACGGTGCCTTCCCTGTCCCTGTACAAGGAGTACACGGAGGAGAAATTGCACCCGGTGGCGCACATCAGGTTGAAGCGGTCGGTTTTTGCCTTGGATAAGGTCTCCTCGTGGGGAAGCACCACACGCTCCGAGAAGGGAACAAGCCCCACACGGCACACAAGGCCGCGGAAGGAGTAGGTGGTTCCCTCTAAGGTGAAGGTCTCCTTGTAGAGGTAGATCCCCTCTTTTTCGTCACGGGTGAGGATGCCGTCCTCCAGCCACTTGCGAAACAGCTTCCCTGCCTCCTCGTACCGTTCTTCCCCGCCCAAGGGCAGCTCCAAGCGGATGAGGTTGTGGGGGTTCTGCTCACAAAGAGCATTGTATTCTTGATTGTCTACGATGTCGTAGGGAGGGCACACGCAGGTGGAAAGCTCCCCTGCCTTTGCCGTATACCGCAAAGCGCGGATGGGTTTGATCACGGCCATGGTATCATTCCTTTATTCTTTGGTGAGTTTGGCGAAGCTGCCCATGATGCGCTTGGTGGAGCCGCCTTCGAAGGCGATCTCATAGAGCATATCCCCGCCCATGTTCTGTGCGGAAAGGATCTCTCCCGTGCCGAAGAAGGGGTGCTTGATCCGATCCCCGACTTCAAACACGCTCTGCCCCCCTGCAGGGGATGCAGGGCGGGAAAAGGTCACCGCTTCACGGGAATACTCGCTTCTGCGGGAAGCGTTCTTGTAGGATTTCTCGCAATCCTCCTCGGGGATCTCCGAAAGGAAGCGGGACGCACTGCGGAGATCCGTTCTGCCGTACAGCATACGGGATTCGCAATGGTAGATGTACAGCGCCTCCTTGGCGCGGGTGATGGCAACGTAGGCCAGGCGGCGTTCTTCCTCCTCGCCGCCCTCCATAAGCGCCTGCAGGCCGGGGAACAGTCCGTCCTCAAAGCCCACAAGGAACACCACGGGGAACTCCAGCCCCTTGGCGGAATGGACGGTCATCATGGTGACGGCATCCTGCCCTTCCTCCAGTTCGTCCAGGTCGGAGACAAGAGCCATTTCCTCCAAGAAGGAAGCAAGGGTGGGCTCCTCTGCCGTTTCTTCGAACATCTTCACGGTGGAAAGGAATTCTTTGACGTTCTGTTCTCTTTCGTGCTCCGTGTCCCCGTCGGCATTGGCCTCCTCTGCAAGGAAGCGCATATACCCGGAGGAGCTGAGAACGTATTCCACGGTAGCGGTAAGGGAATGGGTCTCCCCAAACTCCCGCATGGAGTCGATTAGCCTTGCAAACTCCTTGAGCTTGGCGGCCGCCTTCCCCATCTCGGGGTAACAGTCGGCATGCTCTGCAATATCAAATAAACTCTTGCCCTCTCTGCCGGCGATGGTCTCCAGCTTTAACAGGGTGGTATCCCCGATGGCACGCTTGGGCACGTTGATGATACGGCGCAGCCGCACGTTGTCGGCGGGGTTGTTCACCACGGCAAGGTAGGACAGAACGTCCTTGATCTCTCGGCGTTCGTTGAACCGCAAGCCCCCGCAAATGCGGTAAGGGATGCGGTGCTTGACAAACATCTGCTCGATGTTGTTGGAAAGGGCGGTCATACGGTACAGCACGGCAAAATCTCCGTACTGCCGCTTGCCTGCATTCACCTGCTTACGGATCTCACCGATGATGGCCAAGGCCTCTTCCCCTTGGTTCATGGGACGGTGGACGTGGATGCGCTCCCCCTCCCCTGCCTTGGTCCAGAGAGTCTTGCCTTTTCTGCCCTTGTTGTGCTTGATCACCGCGTTGGCCGCATTGAGAATATGCCCCGTGGAGCGGGAGTTCTGCTCCAGGCGGATGATCTTGGCCTTGGGGAAGGTGTGGTCGAACTGCAGGATATTTTCCACGGTAGCCCCGCGGAAGCTGTAGATGGACTGATCGTCGTCTCCCACCACGCAAACGTTCTCCTTACCGCCGCCAAGCATGGCCACCAAGCGGTTCTGAGAAGGGTTGGTATCCTGGAACTCGTCCACTAAAATGTAATCGAATTGGTTGCGGTACTGCTCCAGCACCGCGGGATGCTCACGGAACAGGGTCTCGGTGAGCATAATGATATCGTCGAAATCCAGCGCACCGGATTGCTTTAACTCCCGTTGATACTCGGCGTATACCTCGGCAGATTTGAGGATGCGGGTATCCTTCCCTGCGTCCATCATCATTTCCTCGGGGGTGTAGCTCTTATCCTTGTAGCGGGAGATCAATCCTATCACCGCCTTGGGGGAAAGGATCTTTTCGTCCATGTGACGGCGCTTCATAATGGCGGTGACCACCTTTTTCACGTCGTCGGTATCGTAGATGGTAAAATTGGTGGGGTAGCCCAACAGCCCGATATGGCGGCGCAGGATCCGCACGCAGACGGAATGGAAGGTGCCTGCCCAGATATCTCTTGCACGCTCTCCCAGAAGGGTCTGCAGACGCTCCTTGAACTCGCCCGCCGCCTTGTTGGTGAAGGTAATACACAGCACACGCCAGGGACGGGCGGGGTCTACCGCCATCTGCTCCAGCACGCTGCGGATCCCCGCACGGGGGCCGTGCTCCGCCTCCAGCATTTGAGGGTAGAGCTGTTCCGCATCGTAGGGAAGCTCCTCGCTCTGCCATGCGTTGCCGAAGAGGATGATGTTGCCGATGCGGTTGACCAGCACGGTGGTCTTCCCCGAGCCTGCACCTGCCAGCACCAGCAGAGGGCCGTTGACGGCGGCCACCGCTTCCTGCTGGGGAGGGTTGAGAAAGCCGTAATAGCGGGCAAACAGCTCCCGCTTTTTTTGGTTGAATCGCTTTGCAAACTCCGTCACGGTCTTTCCCTCCTTCCGATAGGTATAAACAGGCATCTTAGAATATCATTCACATATTATATACCATCCGACTAAAAAAATCAATCCTTTTTTTCACGAAAACATTGCAATCCCGCCCTCAATATGATAAAATGTTACCAAAATCAAAGGGAAAGGAATACCTGCGCCATGAAACTTCTTCGTCTCCTTGCCATTCTGCTGGTGACGGCCACCTTGCTTCCCATGACGGTGTTTGCCTACGGAAGCGGCGACAGCACCCTGCTCATCACCCACATCAACACCTCTCCTTCCACGGAGGGCTCTGCCATTATTCTTTCCGGCTCTGCGGTGCAGAAGCTGGGGGAAAAGGGCACCTTCGCCTGGTGGACGGTTCTCGTCTTCGACTGGGATGCAGAAGAGGGCTGTTTCGTTCTGACGGAAAGCAACACCAACTCCAACAACGTGGATAAATCCCAGATGGAGATCCCGGAAAACGGCTTTGCCTACTGCATCTGCGTGGGGAACGACTACTCCTCCACCGGTGGCATCAACTACATCACCGACCGTATCAAGCAAAGCAACGAATACGCCAAGTCCTTGAAGGTGGGCACCAAGGCCTACCTCTACGAGACCTCCCTTGCGGCGGGCAGCATCAAGACCAACGGCAAGAACTGGTACGCAGATGACTTTGTCAGCCAGTCCTACGTAAAGATCGGCACTCCCGACGAGGGCAAAAAGGCTTACGATCCCATTGCCAACCGTAACGATCTGCCCCAATTGGTGATCTCCCCCAACTACGCAAACTCCACCCATTACGCCGAGCAGGACTGCATTTTGTTTGACAGCTCCTTCGGCGGCTACGTGAAGAATACCTACGACTACTCCTGGTGGAGATGCCTGATCTTCGATTGGGATCCCGCAGAGGGATGCTACCGTGTCATCGCAACCGATACCAACGTGGGAAGCGGCTTGAGCAAAGCTCCCGTGATCCCCAAGAACGGCTTCGTCATCCTGGACTGCGCCTCCCCCTCTCAGAACAGCGTGCAGGCGGCTTCCGTGGGGAACAAGGCCTATTTCTACAAGGAAAACGGCAAGTACACCATCTGTCTGAACCAACCCATGGAGGGGAAGACCGCCCTTGCCCCCGA
Source organism: Eubacteriales bacterium (assembly GCA_045544855.1). Classification (GTDB taxonomy): domain Bacteria; phylum Bacillota; class Clostridia; order Oscillospirales; family CAG-382; genus Coliplasma. The sequence goes on from JAZPZV010000028.1 coordinate 16,593, forward strand.
GAACAAGGAAAGCATTGTCTCCGCCCCCGTTTTGAAGATGGCGGCCAAGGAAAAATGCACTCCCGAGGGCTTTACCGTGGAATGGGAAGCCGTGGAAGGGGCGAGATCCTACACCGTCTCCGTGAACAACTCCACCTCCAACAATCTCTGCACCCTTCTGGTGACCCCCACCAAGGTAACGGGCACCTCTTACACCATCCCGAAGGGGAAATTGGAGATCGGCAGCTCCTATACCGTAACGGTCTCCGCGGACAACTCCGTTTCCGCCTCCGCAAAGCTGTATTGCTTCTCTGCAGAGGCGCTGGAGTGCAGTCTTTCCCACAAGACCGTGCTTGCCTTTGGTGACTCTCTCACCGCAAGAAGCGGCTGGGTGTCTATGCTGAGCGGCTACATCGGCACCGACGTGATCAACGCGGGTGTTGGCGGTGACTCCACCATCAACGCCGTGGGCAGATTGGAGCGGGACGTGCTTTCCAAGAAGCCCGACGTGGCCTTGGTCTGCTTCGGTATGAACGACCAGGCACAATCGGAAAGCAAAAACGCTCCCAATGTGGCCTTGACCAAATACAGAGAGAACATGGTCCATATCATCGAGGAGCTGCAGGCCATCGGCACGGACGTGATCCTCATTGCCCCCCACGACGCTTACAGCGGCAAGGGCTACTACACCCCCGGCGGCTACGGGCTGGATTACGCCTACGGCAACATGAAGGATTTCTGTAACGTTGTCCGTGAACTGGCTGTGGAATACGGCTGCGGGTTCATCGACATCTACGCCGAGGCGGAATTGGAGGACATGACCAAGTTCTTGGCGGCGGGAGACGGTATTCACCAATCCCCCGAGGGACACAAGCTTTGGGCGAAGTACGTTTCCGAGCATCTCTTGGCTGTTTACGACGGAAAGAACGCCGTGAACGTTTCCGTCACAGCAAAGGGAGAAAACAAGACGCTGGAAGCGGGAAGTTGGATCATGGCAAAGGGTGCTACCATGTACGTTCCCATGCCAAAGGAAGCGGAAGGCGAGCTGCAGAAGGTCACCGCGGAACAGGATATGACCGTCACCTATTCCCTGCGCAGCGAGCTGGACGTTCCCGAGGAGGAAAGCAAGGAAGAAAGCGCCGAGACGAGCGAGGAGGGATCTGACGCCGTTTCCGAAACGGAGAGCACTCCCGCAGAGAAAGAAGACGGAAGCAACGGGGTTGTCATCGGCGTGATCTGCATCGGCGTCATGCTGGTCTGCGGCGGCGTGGTTGCGTTCCTGAAGAAGAGAAAGTAAAAGGAGAGAGCCCTTAAACCCCTTTTTCGAGAAAAAGTGGTTTAAGAATCCCCAAAAAGCTTTGGGTGCCGAAAACTTCCGTTTTCGGAAAAATAAACAGAACCGGCGGGACGCAGAGTATTGCGTCCCGCTTGCTTTTTTTCGCAAACTGTGTTATACTGAAAAAAACGAGACGAGGAGACTACAGATATGAAAAGAATCATCGCCTTTCTTTTATTGACTTGTATGCTGCTTTTGGCCTCCTGCGGTGAAAATCCTCCCGCAGAGACAAGCGGCGGGGAGAGCACCTCCGAAAGCAGTTCCGAAAGTGCAGGGGAAAGCTCCGAGGCAGAAAGCGGCCCTTTCCGCAAGACCTTGGTCAGCGTGGGCAAGAGCTACACCTACGGCTCTACCACACCCTCCCCCAATTACCCCGACCTGTTTGACAGCCAGCTCACAGACGGGCAAAAGGCTTTTGACATCGGTGCGCATTACACCGACGTGCGCATGGTGGGTTACACCGGCGATCTGATCGTGGTGGTGGACCTGGGAGAGGACGGCAAACGTCTTTCCGGCGCTTCCGCGCGGGGCATTGACATGAACAAGGACGGGGTCAAGCTTCCCCACACCCTGCGGGTAGCAGGCTCCAACGACGGCAAAAAATGGACCACCATCGGCAGGCAGACCTTTGTCTCCACGGGAGATATGACGGTGAGCACCGCCGCCATAGACTTTGAAGAGCTGTACGATTACCGCTACATCCGCTTCCGCATCACCCGTACCGGCGGCTTTATCTTCTTGGATGAATTGGAGGTATACGCCGACGTGGATGCCCCCGAGGAAAAGGGAGACGGCGCAGAAGTGATCTACACCGCCGAGGACATCGACCGCGGAGCATGGGCGGCCCTTTCCACGGGCAAGACGGCAAAGCCCAGCTACAGCGAAAATCTTGCCCTTTACAAGAGCTACGCCTTTGAAAGCTGTACTTTTGACCAACGCGCTCCCAAAAACGACAAGCTTCTCACCGACGATGCCCGCACGGGGAGACTGTTCGGCCAGCCCGTTTGGGTGGGGCTTCAAGGCGGCAGTGTGAAGGTTGACCTGGGGAAGGCTCACGAAAACGTTTACGCCGTACAGGTCTTTGCCCTGGGGGCGGGCCTCGGCGTGGAGCTTCCCGATTATCTGGACGTTTACGGCTCTGCCGACGGCAAGAGCTTCACTCTGCTGGGCAGGGTCTATTCCCCCGGCAAGGGCAACCATCACACCTACACCCTGCTGTTGCCGGAATACGTGAAGGCAAGGTATATCCGTGTCACCTTCCCCAAGGAGCAGACCTGTTGGGTGGAGGAGATCCGCGTGCTGGGCGGCGTTTCCGAAGCCCCCGAGACGGAGCTGTATCCCCCCTTGAACTTCCCCATCGTGGAGGAGGATCTCTATTGGGATGCCTCCGAGACGGATTACACGGAGAGACAGAATCTGCTGTTGGGCTTGATCCAGCAGGTGGCCTGCTCCGGCTACGAGCCCTCTCATGAGCTCCAGCCCAATGCACAGAAGCGCACCGATCCCGACTCCCCTATCCTCACCGACGGCAAATTGGGGAACAGTCAGAATATGTACTGTTACAGCGGAGAATGGTTCTTCGTCACCGGTGGCAACGCCTACGAGTTCTTCTACGATCTGGGCAAGCTTTCCACCGTTGATACCTTGGAGATCAGCCTGTTGGAGCAGACGGATTGGGGCATTTCCAGACCCAAGTCCATCTCCATGTTCCTTTCCGAAAACGGGGAGGACTGGTACGAGGTATACGATTACCTCCGGGACAACAACGTGAAGATGAACAAAAACGCCACCCGTCTCACCTTCACCTGTGAATTGGAGACTCCCTACGCCGCAAGATTCGTACGGTTCCGCATCGACGGGGCCGCCACCTTCATCGACGAGCTTCGCGCCTTCGGTACCAAGGAAGTAAAGGCGGATACGGCACGCCTTGAAAACAGCGGCATACGTCCCGTGGTGTACTACACCAACCCCGCAAGGGAGCAGTACGCAAACAGCGAAAACACCTCCGTGAAGGCAAACGACATCTACCTTGCCTTCGGCAACGTGGAATACGGCGAGGGCATGAAGGGGCTGGTGGCTTACCTGGACGAGGAAGGGAACGCCAAGGATCTCTACTTCGACGGTTTCCTGTACGGCATGCACGGACTCCCCGTGAAGACCAACAACCAGACCCATCTTTACAACGTAAAATCCGACTGGGAGGAGCAGTTTGATGCCATCTTTAACGGTGTCGGCGGTTTTGATCTGCTGAACGAGACCGTGGGCGAGGTGAAGAAGGAGCTGAACCGCCCGGATCACAAGGTCTACGTATACGTCACCATGTACTGTATCTGCGAAAGCGTTACCGATTTCGGCGACGTGGACGGAGACGGTGTTTCCGAAAACCTTTCCAAGGCGGAGGACCGCAAGAAGGTTGTGGATTGGTACGTGGGTATGTGTATGGAGGAATTTGCTTCCCGAGGCTACGAGCATTTGGTGCTGGACGGCTTCTACTGGCAGGGAGAATCCATCAACTGGGACAACCCCGCCACTCCCGTGTGCGAGGACAACAGCCACATCATCACCGAGGTTTCCGAGTATATCCACGCAAAAAACACCAATCTGCTGTGGATCCCCTACTACACCGCCAACCGCTACTATCAGAGCTACGAATTGGGCTTTGACCTCGTTTGTATGCAGCCCAACTATATGTTCGATCTGGAACAGCCTCTTTACCGCTTTGACGTCACCGCCTCCCGCACCAAGCGTCAGCATCTCTGCGTGGAGATCGAGCATTCCTACCAGGCACTTTCCGACCCTCTGTTCGTGCGGAATTATATGCTTTATCTTTACTACGGCGCCGTTACGGGATACATGGACGAGGCCACCCACATCTACTACGCCGACGTCACCAACTTCGTCCGGCTGGCATACAGCGACGAGCCCTTGGCACGGTTGCAGTACGATGCCACCTATCGGTTCATGCAGGGCACCTTGAAGCCCAACCCCGATAAGGTGGAGACCCTCACCTTCAAGGGAAGCAAGAGCTCCATGCTGGAGGGAAGCCTGAACACGGAAGACGGACTGTATCTCTACACCCTTACCTCCTCCGCCGCCCACGGCTACGTCACCCTGGCAAGCGACGGAAGCTTCCGCTACTTCCCCGACAAGGGCTTTACCGGTAAGGATTCCTTTACGTATACTTACAACAACTACATGGGTGAATCCGAGACCTGCACCGTGGAGATCACGGTAGAATAAAAAACACGGGAGCTTTCCGAAAAGGAAGGCTCCTTTTTTGGTGTAGGAAATCATGGGGCGGATAGGAACCTCATCCCAAAAGTCCAAGTCGGCGGTATACGGTAATGTACGGACGAAAGCCCTCCGCCGCCTTGGTAGCGTACTGCAGTTCCAAAAACGGCTTTGCCGTTTTTGACGTCGGCGAGGCAAACCTACGCATAAGCCAAAGGCTGAACGCCGACTTGGCTTCGCACCGCAGTTCCAAAAACGATTTATCGTTTTTGACGTCGGCGAGGCAAACCTACGCATAAGCCGGAAGCCGTCCGCCGACTTGGTCACGGCTTTTTGTCACCCTGAGCGAAGCAGGCGTGGAATAATGTTGTACCTTAGGTTGCAATGAGAAAAGCCTGCGGAGTCGAAGTTTTGCTTTTTGAAATTGCCCGTTGTCTTTGGATATGCAGTTCTTTTTACAGCAATTTCGAAAAGCAAAACCGCAAGGGGTCTCCTCAAAGTCTGATCTACCCCTACAAAGGCAAACTTGCATTCTTGTTTCAATCGGAACCTCATCCCCCACTACGAGAGAGAACCATTCAAACAGATACAACCTTTTCCGTCTCGTAGCGGTCCCCCTTCCCCGCAAGCGGGGAAGGCGGAGTCCGCCTTTGGCGGACGCTCAAAAGCGTTCAATCCTTCGTAGACACAGCCGTGGCGTGAAAATGTAGAAATCTTTTGTGCGCACACCGCAGGTGTGCTGACCTTCCCCGTCTGCGGGGAAGGGGGACCGTCTGCGGGCGGAACATCTATGAGCAAAGAACCTATATCTATCCCCGCATACGGTGGATGAGGTTCCGATTGTTCCAAAAACGACTTGTCGTTTTTGATGTCGGCGAGGCAATACCACGCATAAGACAAAAGCATTTTGCCGACTTGGTCATCCTGAGCAACCCAGCCCGTTGGGCTGGCTCGCGCGGAACGGAGCCGCTGTGGCTGTTTGTCACCCTGAGCAAGCGCGGAATAGAGCCGTTACGGCTATGCAATACGGTATATCTCCGCGCGCGTCGAAGTTTTGCTTTTTGAAATTGCCCCGAAATCTTGGATGTGGTTCTGTCTTCCGCAGCAATTTCTAAAAAGCAAAACCGTAAGGGGTCTCCTCAAAGTCTGATCTACCCCTTGAAAGGTAAAGTTACATCCTTTGTGATAAAACAGTTCTTTGCCCCCAAAAAGGAACATCAGACTCTCAGTAGATCCCGCCTACGGCGGTTTTTTGCCGCTCAGCGCCGCATTGCACCAACCCAAGAAAAACAGCTTGCCTGTTTTTCATGTCGGCGGTATACCGTTATCTATGCACCATACGCAATGCGCCGACTTCGACTGCAAAAACTTCGACGTGCGCGGAGATGACTGCAATACGTAGCCACATCTACTACGACCCGCGCGTGCTCAGGATGACACGTAGACATAGCCGGGAGGCGTGGGGCGGGCCCCACGTAAAAACGTTTCCCTTAATCCTTCAGCTTCACGGGCAGAACCAGATACAGGTAGGTGCCGGACTCGGAGGGGTTCTTGGGCTGGATCACCATGGACATAAAGGCGGTGGACAAAGACACCTTCAGAGTGTCGTCCTTGCAGGCCCGCAGAGCGTCCAGCAGGTATCTGTTGTTGAACCCGATCTCCAGGTCGTCACCCTCCTTCTCGATGCGAAGGTGGTCGTTCACCTTTCCGTACTGGGTGGAGCAGGTGACGTGGAGGATATCCCCCTCAAAGCGGCAGCGCAGGGGGGTCTTCAGCTTCTCGTCCACCAACAGAGAGGCACGGGAAACGGAATCCTCAAAGGCTCTTCTGTCCAAGGTCACGAAGATCTTGCTCTGGGCGGGGATGGCACGCTTGTAATCTAAGAACTCACCCTCCAGCAGTCTGGAGAACAGCACGATATCGTCCAATTTAAAGATGACGTACTTGGCGGTGAACTCCACGCGGAGCATATCGTCGGTATCTCTGAGCAGTCTGGAAAGCTCCAGAAGCGATTTTCCGGGTACTACAAAGGAGAAGTCGTTTTCGTTATCAAAAATGCACTCCTTCTCCTCACGGAGCGCCAGACGGTAGTTATCCAGGGCCACCGCAGTGATGGAACGGTTCTCGATGTGGAAGAACTCACCCGTCAGGATGGGTCTTGCATCTACCTGGGACACCGCAAAGCAGGTGGAGGCGATGATCTCCTTCATCAGGCTCTGGCTGATGCAGAAGGCGTTGTCACCGCCCAGGGTGGGCATATTGGGGAATGCCTCCGCCGTCAGCCCGTGGATGGTAAAGTCACTCATTCCGCCGGTGATATGCACCATATTCTTATCGTCAGCCTCAAAGCTGATGTCGCAATCGGGGAAATTCTTCACGATGGCGGCAACCTTCTGAGCGTTCAGGATCACCGCACCCTCTTCCTTGGGGATCACCACACCTCTGGTGCGGACACCCTTCTCCAGGTCGTAGCCGCATACCGTCAGTACGTTCTCTTCCAAGCGGAACAACAGACCCTCCAATGCGGGAAGGGTGCTCTTGGAGGAGGTGGCGGAAAGGGCAGGCTGGATCAGGTTCAAAAGTGTCTTTTTGTCGGATAAGAATTTGATTGCCATATGTTACTTCGTCCTTTCGGAAACAAGTGATTTTTAAGTGGAAGTACGCTCCCCCTTCGGGGAAGCTTTACGCGTACGCGTACCCTAGCACCCATCCTACCTATAAGGTACATGAATGTAGTAGTAGTAGTAGAGGAAGATGTTTTCGGTGGAAAAGTGGGGAAAAGCGGCGTGGTTATTAGATCTTGCCGGTGGAAAAGTGCTTAAAACCGAGGTGGACAACCCCGTAGGTTGTACACATTTCTCCACAAGTTATCCACATTTTTCGACGGGGGAGCGAGGGGTACGCTTAAGGGGACGCTTAAGAACTTTTTTCGTGAAAAAAGTTCTTAAGAATCTCAAAAAAGCTTTCATTGCCAAAAACTGTCGTTTTTGGAAGAAGGATCTTTTTTTCCGAAAACGTCAGTTTTCGGGAGGGAATTTCTTTGAAGATTCTTAAGAAACTTTCTTTTTAAAGAAAGTTTCTTAAGTTAAAAAGTTAAAAAATCGTTTCTCACCCTTGCATGATCTCGTCAATGGTATGGGCGATCTCACGGGCGAAGATGGGGTCGGTCATTACTTTCTGCTCCATGACGTTCACCGAGTTCATAATGGTGGTGTGATCCTTGCGCTTGAACAGCTCTGCGATCTGCTTCTGGGAGTAGTTGGTGGTCTTGCGCACCATGTACACGGCGAAATGCCTTGCCGACACGATGTTGGCGGTGCGCTTGTTCCCAAGAATGTCCTCTACGGAGACCATGTATTTCTTGGAAGCGTATTCCAAAACCTTCTCGAACATGGAGTCCGCGGTGGCTTTCGTCTTTAAAAACTCACCCAGCACCAGCTCTGCGATCTTCACGGTGCATTTGTCCCCGGTCAGGAAGCAGTGTGCGCGGAGCTTTTTGATAGCCCCTTCGATCTGACGGATGTTGCGGGTGATGTTTTCCGCAAGATAAGTGAGCACCGAGAAATCCAGATCAAAGCCGAAATCAAGGGCTTTTCTGCGGAAGATGGCGGTGCGCAGCTCCAGATCCGGGGGCTGAATGTCCGCCACCAAGCCCATGGAGAACCTGCCGCGAAGGCGGTCTTCTAAGTTGTCGATCTGCTCGGGCGCTACGTCGGAGGCGATGATCAACTGCTTGTTCTGACGGAACAAGGTCTCGAAGGTGTGGAAGAATTCCTCCTGTACACCGATCTTACCGGAGATAAACTGGATATCGTCCACCAACAGCACGTCCACGCTGCGGTACTTATCCCGCATGGCGGCGGGGTTGCGCTGGGCAAGGGACTCGATCATGTCGATGGTGAACTCTTCACCGGTGACGTAAAGGATGGAGTATTCCGGATGATCCTCACGGAGCTTTGCCATGATGGCGTACAGCAAATGGGTCTTACCCAAGCCGGAGGGCCCGTAAAGATACAAGGGGTTATTCAGGTGGAAAGGGTTCTTTGCCACCGCCATGGCGGCGTTCTGGGCAAGCTGGTTGGACTTGCCTACGATAAAGGTCTCAAAGGTGTAATCCGGATTGAAGCGGGTGTGATAAGCGTTGACCTGCTTTTCCGGCTCCGGCTGAGGGGCGGGCTCTTCCTTGATCTCCTCGGGGGTGATAAACTTCACCGTTACGTTTACTCCCAACACGGAAGAAAAGGTCTGGGTCAGAACGGCATTGTAGTTGGCCTCCACGAACAGCTTGCGGGAGGCGGGGAAGGACAAGGTCACCTCCGACCCGGAGATCTCCGTGATCTCCATCTTATCAAACCACAACGTGATGATGGTGGAGGCGTACTGCTTTCTCAGCTCCTCAAGTATGATGTTTTTCAACTCTGCAAACTGGTCCATGAGTACACTCCTTTTCCTTGGGTCTTGGTTAGATGCTTAGATATAGTATTATATAATATATTAATAAAAAAATCAAGGGAAATAGAGAATTTTCTTTGGTGGAGAAGGGATTTTTTTAGAGGGGGGAGGTGAAGAGGAAAGGATATAGCTTTACCCGTGTAGGGGTAGATCAGACTTTGAGGAGACCCCTTGCGGTTTTGCTTTTTAGAAATTGCTGTAAAAGGAACTGCATATCCAAAGACAATGGGCAATTTCAAAAAGCAAAACTTCGACGCGCGCGGAGACGTATTGTATTACACAGCCGTGACGACTATGTTCCGCGCTTGCTCAGGGTGACAAACAGACACAGCAGTTCCAAAAACAGCTTGCTGTTTTTGACGTCGTCGTAGCAAAACTACGCAGAAATCAGAAGCCATACGCCGACTTGGTCATCCTGAGGGAGCCCGAAGGGCGAGTCGAAGTTTTGCGGAGAAGGAGAGGCGTTTACGCCGTTCGGAGCAAAACCGCCGATAGGCGGGATCTACTGAGAGTCTGATGTTCCTTTTTGAAAGCAAAGAACTGTTTATTGGTAACAGGCAGAACGGAGAACGGCCGTATCGAAAGACATTCCTATACCCTCAAAAAATGCAGGCATTTTTTGCCTTCCGTTCGGGTTTACACCACTCACGGAAGTTCGACGCGCGCGGAGATATACCGTATTGCATAGCCGTAACTACTACGACCCGCGCTTGCTCAGGGTGACAAGTAGACACAGCAGTTCCAAAAACAGCTTGCTGTTTTTGACGTCGTCGTAGCAAAACTACGCAGAAATCAGAAGCCATACGCCGACTTGGTCATCCTGAGGGAGCCCGAAGGGCGAGTCGAAGTTTTGCGGAGAAGAAAAGGCGTTTACGCCGTTCGGAGCAAAACCGAGACCTGCGATAGCAGGTTGAGGGATATGAGACGAGTCTGATGTACCTTTCCGAGGGTAAAGAACTGTTGATTGGTAACAGGCAGAACGGAGAACGGCCGTATCGAAAAGCATCCCA
>JAZPZV010000029.1:0-37494 GCA_045544855.1 Eubacteriales bacterium
AAATGCTTGCATTTTTTACGGCCGTTCTCCGTTCTGCCTGTTGCCAATAAACAATTCTTTACCCTCGGTAAGGTACATCGGACTCTCAGTAGATCCCGCCTATCGGCGGTTTTTGCCGCTCAGCGCCGCATTGCACCAACCGAAGAAAACCAGCTTGCCTGTTTTTCATGTCGGCGGTATACCGTTATGTATGCACCATACGCAATGCGCCGACTTCGACTGCAAAAACTTCGACGTGCGCGGAGATGACTGCAATACGTAGCCACATCTACTACGACCCGCGCGTGCTCAGGATGACGTCCTGAACTGAGAAGGATGACGAACAGCCACAACGACTACATTCCGCGCGGCCAACCCGCAGGGTTGGTATGCTCAGAGATGACACGTAGCCGTTACAGTTCCAAAAACGGCTTTTGCCGTTTTTGATGTCGGCGAAACGATACCACGCATAGATCAAAAGCCATGCGCCGACTTGGGATGAGGTTCCTCTTGACAAGACCACCCCTCTTTGCTATACTGGGCACACAACCACCCCGTAAGAAAGGAGCCCCCATGAAAAACGCATTGCGCTCTGTGCGGGACGTGATCCTGTTGGTTTTGCTCTTGCCCTTGCTTTTGTTGGTTTTCGCCTGTTACCTTCTCACATTCCCCATCACGTTTTTCCGCTACCGCCGCTCCCCGTATTACAAGGATACGGGAGAGAAATGCAAGCTGTGGGGACTTACCGATTACGTCCGCTTGTACAACGTCATCAAGAAAAACGGCCTTCCCATGACCTACCTGCGGGCAAAGGAAGTCCCTCTCACGGGTTACGGCTATTGGATCTTGGGCAACGCCGCCGTGACCTTCGGCTACGAGCCGGAATACGACGAAAAAACGGAAAGCTGGGTAACGACGCAAGAGGACGAAGAGGGAGAACCCTCTGCACCCCGCCCTTTATGGGAAGCTTATCTGGAGGAGTGCAATTCCCTCCCCGGAGGAGAAGGGTGCCACTTTGTGTACCTTTTGGTGGATAGAGAGGAGGTTCCCGAGGGTGCCGTGTTATCCTTTGATACCTACCGCATCGTCCCCTACGATCCGAAAAAGCCCCTCCCCGCCCTGCAGGAGATCTTAAAGGCGGAAAATATCACCATGTCATGAGAAGAAGCGGTTTTTGCCGCTTCTTTTTTGCGGTTTTACGTAATAGGAACCTCATCCCCCACTACGAGAATCGACAGAGACGACGGACACAAGGTTTCCCGTCTCGTAGCGGTCCCCCTTCCCCGCCCCGCGGGGGAAGGTCAGCCCCTGCGGGGCGGGCAAAGGCTTTCAATCCTTCGTAGCCGAAAGATAGGGCGGGAAGATATGTAAGCATTATTCCCGCCCCGAAGGGGCATACGGTATTTTCCAATCGCGAAGCGATCCTACCTTCCCCGCGGGCGGGGAAGGGGAACCATTTGCCTCGCAAATGGGGGATGAGGTTCCTATTATCTTTTTCCTCCTCCCCCATTGCAAAACGGAAAAGGATATGCTACAATAAAATCACTTCAAATACGGGAGGATACTATGTACAACGCTTATCGTAAAAAAGAAGACGAACGTGAACTTCTAAGCCCGGAAAAGATCTTTGAACATCAAAAGATCGCCGCCTCCAAGGAGATCCTTTGGGGCGTGGGGGCGCTGGCAACCCTGCTTCTCATGGTGTTTTTGACGGTGCTTGAGATCTCCGCCTTCCACGGAGCGGAAAACGCCCCTATCTCCCCCTGGATCGTTTCCCTGCCCATGATCCTGCTCTGCTGTTTTGCCGCCTGCTTCTGTGTGTATCAGCTTGCAGAGACGGCAACCGCCATCTCCTGTGCTTGGGGCAAAAAATACCGCCTGGTAACGGATACTCTGGAGCGGGTGGAGGAGGAACAACGGGAGCGTCTCCCCTTCTTCTCCTTCAAGCGATGGATCAGAGTCCGCCGCTACGGCCGTGCACAGCGCCGCATCGTGACGGTGTACCACTTTGAAAAGAGCGGCAAAGCCACCTCCCGCTATATCTCCACCCACGACGGGGATTTTGACGGGGACAGCTTCTATCTGGTGGTTCGTGAAAAGGACGGCTTCATTTTAGGAGCCTACAACACCAAAAAATACCGATTGGAGACCCCTATATGAACAAGGATCAACAAATTTTACGCTCCCTGGCCTTGCAGGTGAAGGAGATTGCATCCGATCCCAAGAATTACGAGGAAAAGGTTGCCTTCTGGACACGGCACACCGCCTTGCAGGGGGAAAAGCCGCCCGTGTTCGTCCACCCCGACGGGGCGTGGGCGGAGCTGTTGCCCTTTGACTCCATGGAGTGCGATGAATGGATCGCCAAATGTGTGGAATACGACCTGCGGAAGCAGTTGTTCCGCCACAAATACATCAAGGACGACGTTCCCATCACCCCCGTGGTCCACGTGCCCAAGTACGTGGAGAACACCATGTGGGGGGTAGCTCCCAAGACGGTACGCACCGCGGCGCGGGGCGCCAACAAGATCGTCCCCATCATTGAAGATCCCTCCGATTGGAAGCAGCTTTCCATGCCCGTGGTCACCCACGTGCCGGAAAAATCCGCCTTCCGCATGGAGTACATCGGGGACGCCATCGGGGATATTTTGCAGGTGGAGCAGGTGGGCATTACCAACTTCAGCTTCCATCTCATGCATTGGTATTGCGATTACCGCGGACTGGACAACCTGCTGTACGACCTTTACGACGAGCCGGAGATGATCCACGAGGTGATGCGCTTCTTCACCGACGGTGTCAAGAGTATGCTGAAGCAGTACGAGGAGCAGAACCTGCTGTCTTTGAACAATAACCACGTGTTCCACTACACCGGGGGCGTGGGATACAACAACGAGCTTCCCAAGGAGGGTTTTGACCCCAACCGCGTGCGGCTGTGCGACCTTTGGGGTGCGGCGGAGGACCAGGAGTTCGCCCAGGTCTCCCCGGAAATGCACGAGGAGTTCGTGCTTCCCTACGTGCGGGAGATCTTGGAGCCCTTCGGCCTTAACGGCTACGGCTGCTGTGACGACCTTTCCGCCAAGCTGGACGGGGTTTTGAAGATCAACAACCTTCGCCGTGTGGCAGTCTGCCCCTGGGCGGACATCGCAAAATTCACCCCCGTTCTGGGGAAGAACTATATCATGACCTGGAAGCCCAAGCCCATGCCTTTGGCGGCGGAGACCTTCGACCGTGAGATCGTCCGCCACGAGCTGGAGGAAGGGCTGACCAAGGCCAAGGGGGGCATCATCGAGCTGGTATTGCGGGACACCCATACCTGCAAGAAACAGCCCGAGCGCTTTGGGGAATGGGTGAAGGTGGCAAGAGAAGCCATCGACAAGGTTTGGGAGGGCTGACGTGGAACAGCGTAAGTTTCTTGAATTCTTAGCCCTTGCGGAAAAATTAAAATGCAACACCCGCCATTCCTATACCACCTCGGGGCGTAAGGAGTCCGTGGCGGAGCATTCCTGGCGGCTGGCCTTGATGGCCATGCTGTGCGCCGAGGAATACCCTCATCTGGACATGAACAAGGTGATCAGAATGTGCATCGTCCACGACCTTGGGGAGGCGGTGACGGGGGACATTCCCTCCTTCTACAAGACCAAGGATCACGAGGCGGAGGAATCCCGTGCCATCGATGCCCTGTTGGAAGGGCTTCCCTCTCCCCAAAAGGAAGAATTTGCCGCCCTGTTTGCGGAAATGGACGCCAGAGAGACGGAGGAAGCCAAGCTTTGGAAGGCCTTGGACAACTTGGAGGCGGTGATCTCCCACAACGAAGCCGCCCTCTCCACCTGGATCCCCCTGGAATACACGGAAAATCTGGTGTACGGGGAGGCCAACTGCGCCTTCTCTCCCTGGACGAAGGAGCTGCGGGAGATGCTAAAGCAGGATTCTATTGAAAAGATCGAAAGAGAACAATGAGTTATTTTGAAGAGTTTATTTCCAATACCACCGCTTCCTCCGCCAATCAGTTCTTCTTTTTGGCAGAGCCTAAAGACGTCCACACCTGCCGTGTGTTCTATCGGGTCACCGTTGGGGGAAGCTTTGCCTATTCCCTGCTGTTCGGGAATACTTTGGACAGCACCTACGGAGACGGCAAGACGGGAAAGGCCAATATGGAATGCCTGCCATGGGTGATCCACTCCCTGAAGGTTGCCCCCTGCCACGGGGTCACGGAAGAGGACTTGCCCTTTGTCACCTTGGCGGAGAACGCGGAGATTTCCGCAAAGCAGACCTATTCCACCCCGCCTGTGGACTTGACGGTGGAACACTACCTCTGTGTTGAAATGACCTTCTCGGGGACAAAGCTCCCTTACCATGAGGAGACTCTGCTTCCCATTCTGGAAAGAAGGGCAAGCGGCTGGCAACCCACCAAGAAAATGCCCCTGCCCTTGATGGTGGGGGTCAAGCGGGAGGTAAAAGGCCGTATCTGCTACCTGGGGGATTCCATCACCCAGGGCATCGGCACCCCCATGGATTCCTACACCCATTGGAACGCTTTGCTTGCGGAAAAGATCGGGAAGGACTACGCCCATTACAATTTGGGCATCGGCTACGCAAGAGCCCACGACATCGCTTCCCACGGGTATTGGTTGGAAAGAGCTCTGCAAAGCGACGTGATCGTTCTGTGCATCGGGGCAAACGACCTGCTCCAATGCTATCCGGAAGAGCAGATCAAAAACGACCTGACCGAGATCGTTGACACCATCAAAGCCGCGGGAAAGACCCTGATTCTGCAGGCAGTGCCTCCCTTTGAGTATTGGTCAGACCCCATGGCGGCCTGGGAGCGGGTGAATGAGTTCGTGAAAGAACGTCTCGCCCCCAAGGCAGACCTGTTCTTTGACCCTGCCCCCTTCCTCACAAAGGACGGAAAAACGCCTCTCTACGGCGGCCACCCCAACCAACAGGGCTGTTCCCTTTGGGCGGAGGCGCTGTACCAAGCCATGAAGAATTTACTATAAAAAGGAGTGCCCATGAACTTTTTTGCCATCGTCTTTCCCTTGGTGTTTCTGCTGGGGGGTGCCGGAATCCTCTATTTAGGCCTTCGGTTGCAAAAGTATCCTCCCTTTCGGGGGAAGCACTGGGCGATCCGCCTGCTTTCCTTCCCCGTGTTCCCTTTGGTGGCCTATTTGGTGACCTTGCTCTTGGGGATGTCCACCTTCAACGTGGTGCTTTTGCTCCTTCACTTGGTAGTGTTCTGGTTGCTTTGCGATCTGGGCTGGTGGATCGCAGAAAAGATCCGAAAAAAGAAGCCCCGCCGTTACTATGCGGGGATAGCCGCCATTGCCTTGACGGTAGTCTATATGGGTGCAGGGTGGTTCTTTGCCCACCACGTGTTTGTCACCGATTATGCCCTCACCACGAAAAAAGAGGTTGACCAGCTTTGCATCGTGCAGATCACCGATTCCCACTTGGGGGTCACCTTAAGCGGTGAAGATTTCGCCCGTGAGATGGAGAAGGTGCAATCCCAAAACCCCGACGTGGTGGTGATCACCGGGGATTTTGTGGATGACGATTCCTCAAAAGAGGATATGCTTGCCGCCTGCGAGGCCTTGGGAGAGCTGAAGACCACCTACGGGGTGTATTTTATCTACGGCAACCACGACGACGGCTACTTCCGCAAAGGCACCTTCACCCCCGCAGAGCTGCGGAAGGCTTTGACCGACAACGGCGTGGTGATCTTAGAGGACGAGACGGTGCTGATTGATAACCGTTTCTACCTCGTCGGCAGAAAAGACCGTTCCGCAAGGGGGCGGCTTACCATGGAGGAGCTGACAGGGGATCTCGACCCTGCAAAGTATACCCTGGTGCTGGATCATCAGCCCACGGATTTTGAAGCCCAGACAGAGGCAAAGGCAGACCTGGTGCTTTCCGGCCATACCCACGGCGGGCACATCTTCCCCACCGGGCTGGTGGGGGTGTGGTTCGGCGGCAACGACCTGTGTTACGGCAAGGAGGTGCGGGAAAGCTCCACCTTTATCGTCTCCTCCGGCATCTCCGGCTGGGCAATGCCCTTCAAGACCGGTTGTATCTCCGAAATCGTGGTGATCCGTGTGACGGAGGGATAAAAAAGCGAATGATTTTTGCCACCGTTGGCATTTCGACGAGGCAAAAAGCCTCCCCTTAGCATAGGGGAAGAAGGGATTGTCCCACAGGCAAATCTTACTTTCTTTTCAAAAAAGAATCAATCCATATGGGTCAACCCCCTCAGTCACGGTGCAAGCACCTTGACAGCTCCCGCCTTCCAGGGGGAGCCTATCTGCTGCGGTGAAAATCTTGAGGAAACCTTTCGGGAAAGTCTGTAATGCAACCGACTTTGAACGACTCAATATAGTTTTTTCTTTTGACCAAGCAGGTAGCCTCCCCTTAGCAAGGGGAGGGGGACCGCCGCAGGTGGTGGAGGGGATTGTCCCATATGCAAAACTTTCTTCCCGCGCCACTAACCCATTTTAGCAGGAGAACATTTATGGAACGAAAATACAACAAATCCATCATCTCTACTGCGAAAATGCTTCGGAAAACAATGACAAAAGAAGAAAAGCACCTTTGGTACGACTACCTCAGACGCCATCCCGCGCGTTTCACGAGACAGAAGGTGTTGGGAAAATACATTGCGGATTTTTATTCCGCGCGAGCACAGTTGGTGATCGAGTTGGACGGCTCAGGGCACGCTACCGAAGCCGGACTGAAGCACGATGCGATCCGTACAGCTTTCCTTGAAGAGATGGGGCTAAGCGTCATCAGGATCCCCAACGGCTTGATCTGGCGAGATTTCCGTGGTGTATGCGATTATTTGGATGATGTTTTGCGACAGTTTATTCCACAGGATGAATAGGAGTGTGCTGCGAGGTTCCTTCGAAAGAATCTTTCCGCATGGCTCAACCCCTCGGTCGGCAAAGCCGGCTATTCCCCCATTCCAGGGGCAGCCTTTCTGCTGCCGACTTAGGGTTACTTGATATTGCTGATCTTTTTGCATAAGCCGGCAGCCTCCCCTTAGCATAGGGGAAGAAGGGATTGTCCCACAGGCAAATCTTACTTTCTTTTCAAAAAAAGAATCAATCCATATGGGTCAACCCCCTCAGTCACGGTGCAAGCACCTTGACAGCTCCCGCCTTCCAGGGGGAGCCTTTCTCCGGCATCTCCGGCTGGGCAATGCCCTTCAAGACCGGTTGTATCTCCGAAATCGTGGTGATTCGGGTGACGGAGGGATAAAACCCAAAGCAAAAGGCTGAGAAAACCTCAGCCTTTTTTCGTTATTCCCAAGGCTCTGCCTCGTACTCAATGGCGTACCGATCCATCACGGCAAACCCTCCACGGAGATATGCCACCCGCAAGAACTGATACGTCCCGCTTTCTTCCGGCAATTTGTTAAACTCTCCCGTGGTGATGTTATAGATAGAAAGATAGTGAAACTCCATGGTGCCCACGGAAATGGGAATCAGCTCGGCGGGGAGCTGCGTCATCCAGGCGGGATCCTCGGCAAGATCCTTTTCAAACGCCTTGCAAGATTCCTCCTTGAAAAACACCTCTTGGGTGGAAAAATGGGCAACGCCGTCTATAAAGCCGCTTCCCTCGTAGGTTTGAATCACGGTATCGATGGGAGGCAATGCTATCCCAAGATCTGCGATCTCTTCCTCCTTCGCCGCTTGCTGTTTTTCGCGCCACCGGATGGTATCGGGCAACGTAGCGCAAAGCTCCAAGGCAATATACAACGCAATAGCGCCTGCGATCACGTTGTGCCACCCTTTTTTGTTTTTGCCAAGCAGGTAAATACCCAGCCCCAAAGAGCCTGCAGAGATCGCCACCGAAGGAACCATCGTCCAAACCAAAGCGGTGCGAGGATCCTCTGCCATCAGGATCCAGACGGTTGCACCGATCATGCCAACGCAAATCAGAAAAGACAACCCGCAAAGGATTCCGGCAACTACACCCAAAAGTCCCGTGGCCTTTTTCCGCTTGCTTTGCTCCTCGTGCTTTTTCAAAAGAGCTTCCAGCCCTGTTTCGGGGGTATGTTCTCCCTTTTGGAACAGTGCAAGCGGGATCAAGTGGGTCTTTCCGCCGTAATACAGCTGGTAATAGGTGGTATCCTTAGTGACCTTTTCGATCTTATCAAAGGTCATGTGCTTCTCCCACAGCAGCACCCCGCGGCAAACGGAGCGGAGGACCAGCTTTTCTTCATACAAAGAGGCTGTGACGGTGGTTTCGGGATACTCCTCCACAAGCCGCTTCCCCGTGCTTTTCAAGCGGGACAGCGACCGCCCCACAACGAACGCCAAAGACAGCAGGATCCCGCACAAAATTCCCGGCAGAAGAGCGTATTCTTCCACGCAAATGCCCACCGCCGCTACCAGCAGAACGGCCAGACACACCGCCGCCACTCTGCACTGCCGTTTGAAGTAGTCCTTCAGCGGCTCTTTTTCGTAAGTGAAGGTATATACCTCCAACGGTGGGTCGTCTTCCTGCTTTCCCTCCACCCCCAAAAGCTCGTCTACGGAGATGCCAAAGATCTCCTTCAACAAAAGCAAGTTATCCACCGTGGGCAGGGTCTGATCCGTTTCCCAAAGGCTTACCGTCTGGCGGCTCACCAAAAGCCGCTGTCCCAATTCCTCCTGAGAAAGCCCGTTTTTCTTTCTTTGCTCCTGAATGCGTTGACCAACCGTCATGGGTCACCCCTCCTTTCGTGGTTTCAGTATACACGATAGCAGCGAAAAAAGCAAGCACCAACGGCTTGCTTTTGTCAAGTTGTACTTGCAGGGGACAGTTGCGCCACGAAGTGTCCGGCAATCTGCGGCAATACTCCCGCAAGTGCACAATGCAGATTTGTTTTGTCATACACCGCAAACGGGTTGCCGTGGACGTCAACCCCTACGAACCCGAACCAAGAAAAGGAGAAAACACAACCTTTTCTCCCGCAGAGGGGACGGCAAAAAGCCGGTTTATACCCACCTCGTTGCGTAGAAACGCAGTATCGTTATCGTCAACGCCTCCTGCGTGCTTGTAGGGGACGACGTCCACGGCGTCCCATTTGCGTTGAACGATGAAACGATTTTACAGTGCGCTACCTGCGTGCGGCTTGCTTTGTTCTTCACGTGGTTTTGTCAGGTTTCTCTCCCTCCCGCAAAAAACGCCGCCAAATCGGCGACGTTCTTTTTTACATTACACGGCCTGCGCCGCGACTGCCACCCGTTTTGCCAGCCTGCGCTTCAACACCAGGAAGCAGATCAGCAAGGCGGCGAAGGTGACGATCCAGGAAATGGGGTAGGAGATATACAGGCAAGACAGAGTGTGGTAGCCTTCCATTTGGAAGATGGTGAAGATCCAGCCCAGTCGTATCCCGCAAACACCCAGCACGGTCACCAGCATGGGCACCAGAGAGGCTCCCATCCCGCGGAGCATACCGGACATCACGTCCATCAATCCACACAGGAAATAGGTCAAGCACACGTAGCTCATACGGATAATGCCGTAGGCGATGGCGTCCACCTCCGTTCCCAAATAGATGGAAAGGAGCTGTTCCGCAAACAGATAGCAGCCGCCCCCGAGGACGATGCCCACCGTTCCCACGGAAAGCAGGCAGATCCGCAGGATCTTCCCGAAGTTTTCGTATTTCCGCGCCCCCGTGTTCTGCCCCATGAAGTTCATGGCGGTCTGGTGGAAGGCGTTCATGGAAACGTAGACGAAGCCCTCGATGTTCCCCGCAGAAGCGTTGCCGGACATGGCAACCGACCCGAAGCCGTTGATGGAGGACTGGATGATCACGTTGGAGATGGAGAACAGAGAGCCCTGGATCCCCGCAGGCAAGCCGATGCGGGCGATCTTCCAAAGGGCCGCAGGGTAGATCTTCAGCTTGTTCCACACCAGACGGCAGGCATCCTGACGACGGGTCAGCTTGATCAGCACCAGCACGCAGGAAAGCAATTGGGAAAGCGAAGTGGCCAGGGCAACACCCGCCACGCCCATGTGGAGCTGGGTGACGAACACCAGGTTCATCAGCACGTTGGTAACCCCCGCGACAGAAAGGAAGATCAACGGGCTTTTGGTGTCCCCTGCCGCACGGAGGATGGAGGCGCCGAAGTTGTAAAGCAGCATGGGGATGATCCCCGCAAAGTAGATCCGCATATACAGAGCGGAAAGATCGATCACGTCGTCGGGGGTGTCCATCAAATGAAGCAAGGACGGGGCAAAGCCCACCCCCACGAAGGTCAACAAGATCCCGCCGAAGAAGGCCGCAGGGAAGGAGGTATGCACCGTGCGGTGAACCATATCGTCGTCCCCCGCACCGATGCCCTGGGCGACCAAGACGCCCGAGCCCACGGAAAGCCCCATGAACAGGTTCACGATCAGGTTGATCAATGCACCGGTAGCACCTACCGCCGCCACGGCTTCCTTGCCCTCAAAGCGTCCTACCACCACCAGGTCGGCGGCGTTGAACAACAGCTGCAAAAGACCCGTGGCAATGATGGGCAGGGTGTAAAGCACTATTTTCTTAAAAAACGGCCCTGTGCAAAGGTCGGCCGTGCGGCGTCCCGCGGCAGATGGTGCCCCCATAAGGCAATCCCTCTCTTTGCTTTTTTCTTTCTCTACTGTACTCCTTTTTTGACGAAAAAGCAACCCCGATTCTAAGAAAAAGCGTTGCATAACGCATTTTCTTTTTGTTCAAGGAAACGGATGCACTTTGCAAGGTGCATCCAAAAAAACGTGGTTTTCGGCCGTTTTCCTCTTGAAAAACAGCGGAAAACGTGCTATAATGTCCAATATCAAGAAAAATCAGTTGCACAAGGAGCCTTCTATGGAAACCCCTTTGTATTACTATCGACTTCCCCCGGAGCTGCGGCCCGTATCCCGTGCGGCCTGGTATCTGGCAGAGCATAAAATGATCGAATTGGAGGGTAGCGAAGAACCTTTCCCGGAGGATCTTTCCTCCCTTGAGGAAGCGCCCAAGGTCAAGAAGATCCACATCAACAACCGCCGTTACCTGGGCAACAAGTTCAAGCTGTTGGAGTTCATTTCCGGCACGGTGGAGCGGGAATGCAAGGATATCAACACCGTGGTGGACATTTTTGCCGGCACAGGGTCGGTGGCCTCCGCCTTCACCCACAAGAAGCTGATCACCAACGATTTCCTGTATTCCAACTATATCTGCAATCTGGCGTGGTTCGGGGCGGAAACCTACGACGAAGCGAAGCTGGAAAACCTTTTGCTTTACTACAACGCCGTGATCCCCACGGAGGACAACTATATGTCCCTCACCTTCGGGGACACCTTCTTTTCCACCGAGGACTGCCGCAAGATCGGTTTCGTCCGTCAGCATATCGAGACCCTCTTCGGGGAGGGGAAGCTGAACGGCAGAGAACGGGCGATCCTCATCGCCTCCCTGCTGTACGCCATGGATAAGATCGCCAACACCTGCGGCCATTACGACGCATACATTCAAAACGGCAAGTTCGAAAAGCATTTGGAGCTGTGCTTCCCTCAGGTGAGCAACAAAAACAACAAGAACAACCGTTGCTATTGCGAGGATTCCAACCGTCTGGCAGAGCGCATCGAGGCAGATCTTGTGTACATCGACCCGCCCTACAACTCCCGCCAATACTGCGACGCTTACCATCTGCCGGAAAACGTGGCGAAATGGGAACAGCCTGCCGTCACGGGGGTGGCGCGGAAGATGGACAGATCCCACCTGAAAAGCGATTACTGCACGGTGAACGCCGCAAAAAGCTTTGAGGATCTGGTGGAAAAGCTCAAGGCCAAGTACATCCTCCTTTCCTACAACAACATGGCAAGCAAGGGCAACCAGCGCTCCAACGCCAAGATCAGCGACGAGGACATTCTGCGCATCCTCTCCCGCAAGGGCAAGGTCACGGTGTTCTCCGAAAGCCACAAGGCCTTTTCCGCAGGAAAATCCAACATCGAGGACAACAAGGAGCGTCTGTTCCTCTGCGAATGCTACGATCACAGCTATAAAGAGCCTGTGCAGTCCCCTCTGAACTATATGGGCGGCAAGTTCAAGCTGTTGCCCCAGATCCTGCCCCACTTCCCCACCGACGTGACCTTGTTCGTGGATCTGTTCTGCGGCGGCGCCAACGTGGGGATCAACGTGCCCTGCAACCGAGTGATCTTCAACGACAACAACGATCTGCTGCGCAGGATGTTCACCCGCTTCCAAACGCTGGAAAAGCACACCACCTTCGAGATGATCGGCAGGATCATAGAGGATTACAGCCTTTCCGATTCCGAGACCCACGGCTACGAGTATTACAAGTGCCACAGCTCCGACGGCCTGGCCAAGTACAACAGCCCGGGGTACCTCCGCCTGCGGCAGGATTACAACCGCAAGCATTTTGGGGAATACGATCCCTATATCATGCTGTACGTGCTCATCGTCTACGCCTTCAATAACCAGATCCGCTTCAACAGAAAGGGCGAGTTCAATCTCCCCGTGGGCAAGCGGGATTTCAACAAGAAAATGCGGGAGAAGCTTTCGGTGTTCATCGACCGCTTAAAGAGCGGGGACTACACCTTTGAAAGCAAGGATTTCCGTATGCTGGAAAACCACACCTGGGACGAAAAGACCTTCGTGTACGCAGACCCGCCCTACCTCATCGCCTGCGCCACCTACAACGAGCAGGACGGCTGGAACGAGGGTCTGGAACGGGAGCTTCACGCCTATCTGGACGACCTGCACCGTCGGGGCATCCGCTTCGCCCTGTCCAACGTCCTGCAGACCAAGGGCAAGCAGAACAAAGTCCTGCTGGAATGGCTGAACGAGAACCTGGGTAAATACCGTGTCATCTACTTGGACCATAGCTATTCCAACTCCAATTACCAGATCAAGGACAGATCCTTTAAAACCGACGAAGTGCTGATCGTGAATTATTGAAACCAGCGCCCCGAGGAAGTACCCCCTTCTCCGGGGCGAATTGTTTTGACTTTTTTCCGTTTAGCTATTGACATTTGGCGCAAAGTCGTGTATAATACCCTACGTTCGTGGGTGTAGCTCAGTTGGTTAGAGCACTTGCTTGACATGCAAGGGGTCGTTGGTTCAAGTCCATTCATCCACACCAGAAAAAACCGTGAAGATAATCTTCACGGTTTTTTGTTTTTATTTTACTTGAATGGTGATCTTGCATTCCTCGGACCAGGACAGGTACTCGTTATAGACGAAGGTGAAGGTCACCTCTCCTGTGAAGTCCTTTTCGGGGAAATAGTAGAAGCTTCCGTCGTCGCAGAAGGCCACCGTTCCATGCTCGGGAAGGGCGGAGATCTTAAATTCCCGCAAGGCCCGGCCGTCGAGCCCAAGCTCACCCTTAAAGATCTTGTTCTTTTCGGCTTCGAAGGTGTGGGGCTCCAACGTATCGGGAACGTTTTTCAGATCCCCTTTGATGTAATGATAGGTAACGTCATAAACAGACCGCGCCATGTAGGAGGCAGATCTTGCCGCCTCGCCGAAGATGCCGATGCTCTGATAATACATATTGACGGTATCGGTCATATAGCCCGTCTCTGCGCCCAAGGCGATGTATTCCATGTATTTCTTATAGAACAGCCGATCGCTCAGGCAGGCGTTGTCGATCTCCATTTCCACGCCCATGCCGTAGAGCTTGGTATATTTTTCGTTGTTCGCTAAGTTGGTATAGGGCGTTTCGGCTTTGAACACGTAGTTGGGCTGCATACAAGCAATATCGAAGCCGTAGGATCTCCATGCGCTGAATCCGGATGCACAATGGTAAGGAATCCAGAAGAAATCTCTGTCTCTGGCGTGGAGATACTCCGAAATTTCGTTCAGCATTCTCTTGAGATCATCCTCGTTTTGCTCGATGGCTTCGTGCCACCAATAGTAGCCCACCAGACGGATATTTTGGTAGTTCTCTGCCGCAAAACGGGCCTCGATCTCCTCTACATACTGCCGAATAGCCTTCATACGATTTTCGTACACGGTAAAATCGTCGGAGATGCCGTCCCCGTCCACGTCGCCAAAGTTCTTCATGTCTTTTCCGGGATAGTAGATGGTCATGGTCACGTTGTACTTGAAATCCGCCCCCAGGCCAAGGGTCTGCTTCACCTGCCCTGCGGCAACCTCCAAGGCGTCTAAATTCACGCCGTCGCGGAACAGATCCTCAATGCACCAGTCCCAGTCGCTTTTGGTGGAGTTCCCAAAGGCAGAGCCGCCGCTGGGCATCTGCCCCGTGGTATACAGGAACAGGAAGCTGTCGAACATGGTATCCTTAATCGCCATTCCTTTATCCAAATACGCCACGTAGGGCAATAGGTCTGCTACGGTATAGGGCGCACAATCCTTGGAATGGTACATCAGGCAAAGATGCTCCGCACCGCCCAGCAGATCCTCCGAGGGCTCCTTACGCTTATTTGCGGTGGATTCCTCGTAGACGGAGGGGTAGGAGGAGGAAGAAACGGCGTTCTTGTCGCTTCGTCTGCCAAACACCTGAAGCTCATCCACCCCCGCCCAAATCGTGACAGGGAAGGAAAACGCCACGTAGCGCGCCTTGACGGCATTTTTCAGATTCAATTCGCCGCGGCTGATGTTTGGCTTTTCTGCGGCCGAGACGGGAATCTCCCCTATGCGATGCCAATGGACACCGTCCTCCGAGAGGACTACGCTCACGGAGGGGGGCGCGTGTACCGCCCAATCCGCTATATCGCAGAAGCTGATGGTCAGCTTTTCCACCGCGGAAAGATGCTCCAGATCGAAAATGATCCTACGCCCGTCTCCCTGGCAGAATTTGAAGAACAATCCGTTGTGAATGTTATGGTCGTAAGAGAACACGCCGTCGGTCATCACCTTGGAGGTAATGGGAGTGTTGTCGGCATAGCATTCCGCAGAAACCGAGCCGGACACAGCGATCTGGCAGGTCTTTCCTGCAACAAGGTTCACAGATTCCTCCGAGGGAGTCTTCCAAGGCGTGGCACCCGTCTCCAGCTTGACAGGAGGATAAACGCTCGCCGCCGCCTCTTTTCTGTGGGCGTACACCGAGATCTCCCCCAGGAAATGCAACGCATCCTCCACGGTGTGGAGGGTAATCTCCAAATAGCGAGCGCTGAAGGTCTTACCCACCGAGAAGATAAAGCTCTTGTACCCCTCTTCATACCGAGGTGCGCCGTAAATTCTTCCCAAATCGGTTTTCTTCCCCTTCTCATCCACTGCCGCAAAATCAAAAGCCACGGGATGGTAGATCCCCATGCTCTTTTTTGCCAGAGATACGATTTCGATGGAAGAGAGATCGCCTGCGTGTTCCCTCAGATCCAGCTTGACGGTAACGTCATTGCCTCCGTCAAAGCCCACCCAACAACCATGCTCCAAAAGGGTCTGAAAAGTGCCGTCGGTCAGCAGCTTCCCATCCGTGTCGGGATATTTGGCGCTGACGGCACCGTCAATGGTGTAGCTTGCGCCCTTGGAAATACAAACCTTTGGCAGATCGGTATTGATAACGCCCTCTCCCTTGATGGGGGCAACCGTTCCCAATTGTCGGTATGCTTCTTCCACGGCCTCTCCGTACTGCACCGCTTCCTCCAACTCGGTAAAGGCGACAGCGGTCAGTTCTTCCAAGAAGATCCAGGCGGCATTCCCGGTCACCGTAAAGCGGACGTAGCGGGCGGAGATCTCTTCCTCAAGCTTCAGCTCTGCATAGCTGAGGGAGTTCATCAGGCTTTCGTTGACGGAGGTCAGCTGTCCAAGTTCCGTCCACGCGGAGTTATCGGAGGAGCAAGCCACGGTAAAGCCAAGAGAAGAGCTGATCCCCGCGCTGTTTGCCAGATAGTAGCTGGCGGAAAAGGTATGGATCCCGCTTTGAAGCTTCTTCAGGTCAATAACGACCTCCAGCTTTCTCGTAGCAAAGCCAACCAGCTCGGAATTGCTGTAGGAATGTACCTCCCCGGAGGTTCCGTTGGTCAGCTCGGCATGATAAGCATCGGAATACTGCTCCGCCGCCTCCACACTGACGGTATAGGGCTTGCCCAAAGAGACGGCATAGTCCCCCATCACGGGAACGTACTCCTCGGAGGTCTCGGAGGATTCCTCGGCGGAACTCTCGTCGGGCCGGCCGGGAAGGCTTTCCGTGCTTGAAACGCTTTCCCCGCCTTGGGGTCGGGAAGGGGCGCACCCTGCCGCCAAAAGAACGGCCAACAGCAATAGCATAGCCACCGGCAAAGAAACTGTTCTTTTCATACTCTTCCTCCTAATGAATCAAACTATCCTATACTATACCACTATTATACCACGATATATTTTTTTGTCAAACAAGAATTCTACGAATCGGAATAACATTTTAAAATAAATCCCCTCGTTCCACGCCCTTGGTCTGAAAAATGCAAGAGACGTCAAACAAAACTGCTTCAATTCAACAAGAAACAAAAAGAACTTCGTGCACAGCGAAAAGCAAAACCGAGGTTTTCACGCCGCTTATCGGGGTTGACATACAAGGGGTCGTTGGTTCACACCCTTTCATCCACACCGGAAAAAGCCGTGAAACCACAAGGGTTTTCACGGTTTTTTGTTTTCCTTTTCCGCTTACGGAGCGCAACGGGTCAACAAAAGGTCAACAACTGCATCAAAAAGCCCCGATTTTACGGTACAGCGACGGTCAAATCGGGGGGATGGGTTGATAAAGGATCAGATATTATCCAAATTCCAACTATTGCAGTTCGGGCAAATCGTCTGGCCGGGCTTCAGCTCCTTGCCGCAATCGGTGCAGAAAACACCCTTCTTTCGGGGCGCCGCATTAGCTTCGGGAGCGGGTTCTGCTTTCTTTTCCTTGTTTGTCTGCGCCGCAGGAGCCTCGGCAGTCTTCTGCTTCGAGATCATCTGTCCGCAACCGGGACAAATGACACAATTCTTGCTGACCCTTGCGCCGCAACGAGGACAGAAAACATCAGAATCCGAAGTAGCGGTTTTGGTTACCGTTGCTTTGGGAATATCGGACTTAGGAGCAGAAGTGCCCTTGGGAACAGAAGCAGGAGCCGAATCCGGCGCAGCAGAGTTCTTCAAGATCACCTCAATAAGCGCCCAACAAATTGAGGTAATGCCCACCGCCAACGCCAAAGCGCCGACAAATACGAACGCCTTGTACAAAGTTTCAGCGGAAGAATATTTCATATCCAGCAGATCTGCAAGCCATTCAACCAGCTCTTGACGCCCGGTATCGTTCAGCATATACGCGCCTAACCCAATGTTAAAAGCGCCCTCAAAGATCTTCGTCGCTTGCGAGGTCACCCACTCGCTATACCGTCTACCCACGGTAAGGGATGCCACCAGCAAAAGCACGACGTACATGATTCCAAAAAGCACCGCAAAAAAGATAATACCAAGCAACATAACGATTCACATTCCTTTCGCAGGCCGCTTTGTTTTCAAAGACAGCCTCTTATTTATTACAGTATACCTTACTTTTGCCAGTCTGTCAAGAGGCTTCCCCTGCGGTAACGCTGTGATTTATTCACCGATTGAACGCTTTGCACAGAGAGCAAAATCCTACAAAGTGTCAACAACTGCATCAAAAAGCCCCAATTTGACGGTACAGCGACGGTCAAATCGGGGTTGTTTCATATAATTCAATCCATCCGGCAGCCCCAACAGATAGTCTGCGGAAACATCGAAAAACATACAGATGGCTTTGATGTCCGCAATGCTGGGCTCGCATCTGCCGCACTCCAGGTAGGAAAGCTTACGTTGAGTGATCCCAAGCCGCTTCCCCAGCTCGGTCTGATTGAGTTCTTTTTCTTCTCGCAGATTCCGGAGTTTTTCTCCAAAGGTCAGTTTCATTTTCATCACCAATAATACTTTACCATAGGCAAACGCCTTCTATTGACATTTAGGTAAAGATGGTCTATAATATTGTAAAAACAAGCTGTCCGCACGGCAAGCTATGTCTTGTCACCGAAGAGTGAGCAATGGGAGACTCAATATGAACGAAAAGATACTTATCAAAAGCCAACATTATTCATTAGCAACGGTATTCCTCATCTTTTTTTTATTGACCGTAATGGCAAGCACAGCTGGTTTTGCAAAAAAGTATATCCACGACATCAATCGTGCAGAGCAGAATGTTGAGCGAAGAAACGAACAACACAAAAAAGCAATCGAAGGTGCAAAATCCGATTACGAAGCTGTTGCATACAATGCCTGCAAGCACTTTTCTTTAGATGATTATTACGATAACGACGGTGCAGGATTTTACAGTGCACATCCCACGTTTGAAAGTTATGCAAGCTGCATCGGTTTGGATCTCAATTGGCAGGACGATACAAACGTTTACATAGAAGCGCTGAGTGATGAACTCATCATCCCCTTGGTTGCGCCTTTAACATTAAATCTTCTTTCTCTATTGGTATGGCTGTGGCAAAAAAGCCATTCCCTGACAGTTACGAACAAGCGCGTTTACGCCAACGTAAAGCTGGGTAAACGAGTTGATTTGCCTTTGGATTCTATTACAGCCATTGCAATCGGTTTGTTCAAGGGAATTTCTATCTCTACGCCTTCGGGCAGAATCACGCTTTGGTTTATTAAAAATAGAGACGAAATTCACCAAATGTTAATGAACCTTGTCCTTGCACGGCAAACGAAAGCGGGTGTCCAAGAGGAGCCCACAACCAGCTCTTGCGGCGACGAAGATTTTGTTGCCCTCGATAGCGATCTTGTCGAGACGGTAGAGTTTGACGAAGAGGAAAGACAGATTTTGGGTCTTTGATCCACCTCAAAAGAACGGGTTCGCCCGTTCTTTTTTCTCCCTTCCGTTCCTTTCTCATTTTTTCTTGACAGAAACCGCCTTTTATGGTAAACTGACAAAAAGAACTCCCGTATTGGAGACCATTTATGAAAAAAGCATTGTTGGCGTTGTTGTTTCTTTTGAGTTTTGCGCTGATCTGCGGGTGTGCAGACGGCGGGGCAAACGAATCCTCCGCGGAAGAATCCAAAAAGGAAGAAAGCTCCTTGCCCATCATGATCAGCCGGGCGGAAAGCTCCGCACCGAGCGAAATCTCTCTGCCCGAAGAAGAATCCTCCACAGAGGAGATCTCTCTGCCCGAAGAGGACGAAAGTCCCGCAGAAAGCAGTGAAGAAGTTTCCGAAGAAGTTTCCGAAGAAGTCTCGGAAGATAGCGAGGAAGAGCCTATGTATACCGACAAGGGCGACGCAGAATTCATCCCCAGCGGCTACCTGCTTTACAACGGCGCGGCCTACTCTCAAACCCATTACAACCATGAAACCGCCGGAAAGTATGCGGACGTTTACGCCGAATACGCCAAGACCTTCCCCGGGGTGGGGATCCACGTGATCAATATGCCCGCCTCTGCGATCAACATCGAAAACCCCTTCGTGCAGGAGATGGTGAACGACCAGGGAACGGTGCTGGATCAAAACGAGTCTCGCATCCACGGCGACGTGAACTTTGTGAACCTGAAAGAGACCTTTTTGGCTCACCGCGGGGAGTATCTCTTCTTCAAGAGCGATTTCCACTGGACACAGCTGGGGGCTTACTACGCCTATCAAGAGTTTGCAAAGTCCGTAGGGCTGACTCCCACGCCCCTTTCCGATTTTGAGACGGAGGTCACCACCGAGACCTTCATCGGTCTCACCAACACCTACGCCAACGACCCCCGCATCAACTCCTTCTACGATACCATTCACGTGTATTGGCCCCGCAAAGAGCACACCATGGCGGTGTATCTTTCCGACATGAGCCTGTACCGCACGTACAAAAACAGCATTCAGACCTCTATCAAGACCTATTCCTGCTATCTCACCGGGGATCAGGCCTATATCGAGATCAACGTTCCCGAAAACGATCAGGATAAAACCGTTCTGGTGATCAAGGAGTCCTCCGCCAACGCCTTCGTGCCCTTCTTGACGGAGCATTACGGCAATATCATCGTCATCGATCCCCGCCACGTGATGTTGGACGCGAGAAAGATCGTAAAGGAAAAGGGCGTGGACGATATTATTCTCTTCGCCACCGCCTCCACCTGCACCAGAGAGGCTTACTGTAACTATTACAAGAAAATGATCGGAAAGTAATCCCCCCTTTTAAGAAAGGAGGATCTCTATGACCCCCCATCCCAAAAAGCATCGCCGCAAGGCAACCGCCTCCCTGTGCATCTTGCTTCTGCTTACCGTCCTGCTGTGCGCCTGCGAGCCAAGCAGGATCTTGGATGTGGCGGAAAAGCTCACCTCTCGGGAAACCTCCCGTTCCCCGGAAGGGTATTGGAGCAATCATTTATTCGTCAGCTCCCGTAACGGAGGGATCTGCAAGAATCTGGTGGGGCAGGTAGAGCTGTTCTTCGTGTTTGTAAACGACCCAGAAAGTCAGTGGACGGCAGAGGAAAAAGCCCAAGCCACGGAGTTTTTGACCGCCGAGGTCAACGATTTGGAAAAAGAAGCGGAAAAATTCGACACAGAGCTGGAAATAGAACCTCAATACCACACTTTACAGCTGAAGGCTGCCGCCGATCACTATTACACTCTTCCTTGGCTGACCCAATATGCCAACGAGCAGGGCTACGACTCCTTGGCGGAGCTGCAGGAACAGCAGGATTCCCTCTTTCAGGAGACCTCCTCCCCCGTCGTGTTCCTGTTCGATTATCCCGGCCGCTCCTACGCCATGTCCGGCACCTTCCCGGGAGACGAGGAGTATGCCGTGCTGTTTGAATTGGATGCCTTCCGTCACGAGCTGTTCCATCTTTACGGCGCGGAGGATTATTACTTCCACCCGGATACGGAAAGCAGTGCGGCGTTGTATCTTCCATGGAGCATTATGAACGACGGCAGTGCCACGGACGATCTCACCGCCTACTGTATCGGCTGGCTGGATACTCTCACGCCTCAGGCCGTGAAATTTTTGGAGGCTACCGCAAGCCTGACCTATTCCGATCTGGAAAACGCCAGAGTGGAGGATCAGATCACCGGGGTAGGCACCATCGAGTACGATGGCGGCGGCGTGTACACAGGGGAATTGGAGTTCGGCGTGCCCCAAGGGAAAGGCAAGTACACTTTCCCCGACGGCTCCACCTACGAGGGGGATTTTGAAGACGGTTATTTCCACGGCTACGGCGTTTGGACGGACGTGGAATTGGGCTACCGCTACGAAGGAGAGTTCGTTTACGACCTGTTTCAGGGCAAAGGGTTCTTGACCTTCGACGACGGAGAGACCTACGAGGGAGAGTTCCAAAGCGGCGAGTATCACGGGCAGGGCTCTTTGGTCTATCCCAGCGGGGATTCCTACGTGGGCGAGTTCAAGGAAGGGAACTACCATGGACAAGGGACCTTCACCTATGCCGACGGCAGTACCTACGTGGGGCAGTTCAAAAACGGACGGTTCCACGGACAAGGCACCTATACCGATGCGGACGGCTCTGTGTACGTGGGGCAGTTCAAAAGCAATCTCTTCCACGGGCAGGGCACCATGACCTACCCCGACGGCACCGTGGAAAGCGGCACTTGGTTTGAGGACGAATTCGTAGGATAAAAAAATGATCTCCCCGAGGGAAGCATAACAGCTCCTTCGGGGAGTTTTTTATTGGGGTCCCTCCGGGAGGTGAGCTCAGCCTTGCAAGCAAGGCTGAAGGAGTCGGCGGGAGATGGGCTACACGTCCTTGAGGAAGCAGGAGCTTGATCTCCACGGTTTTGGGATACACACGTTTAGTTTCGGAACCTCATCCACCATTCGCAAGCGAATGGTCCCCCTTCCCCGCCTTGCGGGGAAGGTCAGATCGCTTCGCGATCGAAAAAATACTTTCTGCATTTTCTTGCCGTTGCCTATGTCTGCGCACAATTGAAACCTCTTTTCCGCGCGCCAACGGCAGCGCCTACCTTCGGCGTGCACGCAAATGATTTCAATCCTGTGTAGCCGCAGCTATGGCGTGAATCTGCAGCAAACAATTTTTCACTCCCGACAGAATAACGCCCGTAGGAAAAACGTCATTCCTACGGGCGTTGCTTTTCATTTTCAATCCACTCTGTTCCGTCTTTCACCTGCGTAGAAGGCACGGATATTTTCCGCCACCTCCAAAAGGAGTCTGGCGCGGGCCTCTTCTGCCGCCCAGCCGATATGGGGGGTGACCAAGCAATTCTTGGCGGTGCGGTAGGGACAGGAGATGGCCATGGGCTCGGTGTCCAACACGTCGATGCCCGCCCCTG
This sequence comes from Eubacteriales bacterium, assembly GCA_045544855.1. Taxonomy (GTDB): domain Bacteria; phylum Bacillota; class Clostridia; order Oscillospirales; family CAG-382; genus Coliplasma. Next base: position 22,157 of record JAZPZV010000029.1, read on the forward strand.
CGATGACGCCGTTATTCAGCGCCTCTGCAAGAGCCTGCTCCTCCACCACGGCGCCACGGGAGGTGTTCACCAGGTAGGCGGTGGGCTTCATCATGGCCAGCTCTTCCCTGCCGATGAGGCCTTTGGTCTGCTCCGTCAGGGGACAATGGAGGGTCAGGAAGTCACAGCGGCGAAGGACTTCCGAAAGCGGTGCAAATTCCGCTATACCGTCCTCTTTGGGGGTGCGGGTATGCACTAGGATCTTCATACCGAAGGCGTTGCCGATCTGCCCCACCTTCTGTCCGATGCCGCCGTAGCCCACAATGCCAAGGGTCTTCCCCGCCAGCTCGTGAATGGGCCAGGAAAGGTAGTTAGAACGGGTGGAGGCGCACCAAACCCCATCCCGCACGGAGGATTGATACTGCGGCAGAGAGGCGGCGAACTGCAAAAAGAAGCCGAACACCAGCTGTGCCACCGCATCGGTGGAGTAGCCCGGCACGTTGCACACTGCCACGCCCCGCTCCCTTGCGGTGACCAGATCCACGTTGTTGTACCCCGTGGCAAGGAGGCAAATGCACTTCAGCTTGGGGCAGGCGTCAAAAAAAGCCTTGTCCACCACCATCTTGTTGATGATCAGCACCTCCGCATCCTTTGCGGCGGCGCGCATTTCCGTTTTGTCGTAGGATTCGCAGTAGGTCACCTCCCCCAATGCGTCAAAGGGGGTGAGATCCATGTCTCCCACCGTCACGGTGGTGCGTTCCAGAAATACGATGTTCATAAATCAATCCAATCCCCGAAAACGACAGTTTTCGGCAAAATAAGTTTCTTTGGAGATTGTTAAGAACCTTTCTTTTTCGAAAGAAAGGTTCTTAACATATTATTCACCTAAAGACTTTTTAGCGCTGGAAACCACCTTTTCGTCGTAGCAGGAGAACATCTCCTCCACGCCGTCGGGGCAGGACTTGCGGGTGAGCAGACTCACCAAGGGCACCAAAACCAAGCCCAGCAGCATGGCGAACACCCCGGAATGGAGAGAGGTCTTAAACAACACGCCGTCCAAGAACTCCACGCCGAAGGCAACGCCGGTAAGAGACTTCACCAGCTGTACCAGGCTGATGGCAACGCCGCATACAAAGCTGACGTACACGGAGGCACGGGTCACCTTCTTGTGGAACAGACCGTACAGGAAGGGGGCAAGGAAAGCGCCTGCCAACGCACCCCAGGAAACGCCCATGAGCTGTGCAATGAAGACCACCTTGGATTTGGCCTGTACGATGGCAATGACCGCGGAGATCACGATGAAGATGGCGATCATCACACGCATGACAAGCATTTTCTTCTTTTCCGTCATCTTGCCCTTCATGGCAGGTCCGATGAGGTCAAGGGTGATGGTAGAGCCGCTGGTGAGCACCAGGGAGGACAAGGTGGACATGGAAGCGGACAGCACCAGCACCAGAACGATGGCGATGAGAACGTCGGGCATCCCCTCCAACATGGTGGGGATGATGGCATCAAAGCCGTTTTCCGCCACGAACGCGGGGGTGGTGAAGAGCCGTCCGAAGCCGCCGATGAAGTAACAGCCCCCTGCCACGACGATGGCAAACACGGTGGAGATGATGGTACCCTTCCGTACCGCCGCCTCGTCCTTGATGGCGTAGAATTTACCCACCATCTGAGGCAAGCCCCAAGTGCCGAGAGAGGTCAGCAGAACCACCACCAGCAGGAAGAAGGGGTCGGGTCCCAAGAAGGAGGCAAATCCTCCAACAAAGCTTTCCCCTGCGGGAGTGGTAGCTTCCTTTTCCGCCAGAGCGACCAAGGAAGAGGTGAGACCGCCGTTTTTGGAAAGCACCGCGGCGATCACGGCCACGATGCCCCCCAGCATGATGATGCCCTGGATAAAATCGTTCACCGCCGTGGCCATATAGCCGCCTACGATGACGTAAATACCCGTCAGCACCGCCATGACGATGACGCACACCGCATAATCCACCCCGGGGAAGGCCATCTCGAAGAGACGGGAAAGGCCGTTGAACAGGGAGGCGGTGTAGGGGATGAGGAAGACGAACACGATGACGGAAGCCAACAGCTTCAGTCCCTTGCTCTTGTAGCGCAGCTCAAAGAAGTCCGGCATGGTGCGGGAATCCAGTTTTTGGGTCATAAGACGGGTACGTCTGCCCAATACCACCCAGGCCATCAAAGAGCCGATGAAGGCGTTGCCCAACCCGATCCAGGTGGAGGCCACGCCGAAGTTCCAGCCGAACTGCCCTGCGTAACCCACGAAAATCACCGCAGAGAAATAGCTGGTGCCGAAGGCGAAGGCCGTCAGCCAGGGGCCCACGGCACGTCCGCCCAATACGAAGCCGTTTACGTCCGTGGCCTTCTTGCGGCAGTAAATGCCCACCCCCACGGTAACGGCGAAAAATATAACCAATAGTGCAATTTTGAGGATCATGGGAATTCCTCCAAGGGAAAGTTACAATTTCTGAATATCCGATTCCTGTACCAATTTGAAGCCTGCTTCCGACAGGGCGTTCTTTGCGCCGTCGTTATCCTCCACACGAAGCACCACGTAGGCGTGCTTTTCGGTGCGGGTGAGGAATGCGTACAGGTATTCGATGTTGATCCCCGCCCGATCCAGCACGGAAAGGGCCTGGGACAATCTGCCGGGGGCGTCGGAGATCTTCACGGCGGTGACGGGGGTCACGTTGACGATGTGTCCGCTTTCACGGAGGATTGTCAACGCGCTGTCCACGTCCTTGACGATCAAGCGCAACACGCCGAATTCCTGGGTATCTGCCATGGAAAGGGCACGGAGATCCACGTTATGCTCGGCAAGCTCACGGGTGACCTCTGCCATTGCGCCCTGTCTGTTTTCTACAAAAACGGTCAACTGTCTGATAGACATCTCATATCCTCCTGTTAATCGTGCAGTTTTCTCTTGTCCACAACGCGGACGGCCTTGCCCTCGGATCGGGCAATGGACTTGGGGTTCACCAGATGTACCTTGGGTTTGACGCCAACCATGGTCTTGATGGCCTCTGCCAGAGAATTCTCTCTTGCGGAGAACTTGCCGACGGTATCCTCAAACTGCTCGGCGGTCAGCTCTACGTATACGTCCAGGGTGTCGGAATTGTTCACACGGTCCACCTCGATGCGGTAGTTGGGGGGATAGCCCTCCTTCAAAAGCACCGCCTCGATCTGGCTGGGGAACACGTTGACGCCGCGGATGATCATCATGTCGTCGCTTCTGCCCATGGGCTTGGACATCTTCACGTGGGTTCTGCCGCAGGAGCATTTCTTGCGGGACAGCACGCAGATATCTCTGGTGCGGTAACGGAGCAGGGGGAAGGCCTCTTTATCCAGCGCGGTGAACACCAACTCGCCCTTACTGCCCTCGGGAAGCACCTCTCCCGTCTCGGGGTCGATGATCTCCGCTAAGAAGTGGTCCTCGTTGATGTGCATACCCGACTGCTCCTCGCACTCAAAGGAAACGCCGGGGCCGGAGGTCTCCGTGAGGCCGTAAATATCGTAGGCCTTGATGCCCAGGGATTTTTCGATATCTCTCCGCATTTCCTCCGTCCAGGGCTCTGCACCGAAGATGCCCGCCTTCAGGCAGTTATCCTCGGGCTTGTAGCCCGCTTCCTTCAGAGATTCCCCGATGTAAGCGGCGTAGGAGGGAGTACAGCAAAGGATGGTGGCCTTCAGATCCATCATAAACTGGATCTGACGCTCGGTATTACCGGAGGACATGGGCAGGGTGAGACAGCCCACTCTGTGAGAGCCGCCGTTCAAGCCCGGGCCGCCGGTGAACAGGCCGTAGCCGTAGCACACCTGGCAAACGTCCTCCTTGGTGCCGCCCACCGCCACGATGGCTCTGGCACAGCAATCCTCCCAAAGGTCGATATCCTTCTGGGTGTAGAAGGCCACCACACGCTTGCCGGTGGTGCCGGAGGTGGATTGAATACGGACGCAATCGGAAAGGGGCTTGGCCAGCAAGCCGTAGGGGTATGCATCCCGGAGATCCGCCTTGGAAAGGAAGGGCAGCTTTGCGATGTCCTCCAATTCCTTGATATCCTCGGGGGTGACCCCCTTTTCTTCCATTTTAGCGCGGTAATAGGGCACGTTGTCGTAAACGTGGCGTACCTGCTTGAGCAGCTTCTCCTTCTGCAATGCCCGAAGCTGTTCAAGGGGCATTGTTTCGATCTCTTCCTGATAGTAGCGCTTTTCTGCCATGGTTATTGTTCCAGTCCTTTCCCGAAGGCGATTTTGTTCATTTCCACAAACTTGGGAGCCACCGTGCTTTCAATGGCCGCCAGCCATTTCTCCGCGGGAATGGGCAATTGCTTTGCCAGCACGCCCATGAGAACGATGTTCACCGCCTTAGCACTCCCCGCTTCCTTGGCGGGTGTCAAAGCGTCCAGCCCGATGACCTTTACCCCTTTGGCAGTCAATTCCTCCAAAACCGTCTCGGGATATTCCGCCGCTCCCGTGATGACGGGCATGGGGTCGATCTGCTGGGTGTTGGCGATGATCACGCCGCCCTCCTTCAGACAGGCCGCATGGCGTGCCGCCTCCAGCTTCTCGAAGGAAACGATGAAATCCGCTTCCCCTTCCCCGATAACGGGAGAATATACCTTGTCACCGTATCTCACGTAGGTGACCACGCTTCCCCCGCGCTGGCTCATGCCGTGTACCTCGGAAACCTTCACGTCGTATCCTTCGTCGGTGAGCAGTTTCCCCAAAAGCTTGGAGGCCAAAAGGCTTCCCTGTCCGCCCACGCCGACGATCATAATGCTTGTCGTGTTACTCATTCTTGACCTCCTCCAACGAATGCGCCGAACGCGCAGAGCTGTTTGCAAACGCCGCAACCCACGCAAAGGGTGGAATCCACCACCGCTTTCCCGCCCTTAAAGCTGATGGCGGGACAGCCCAAGGTCATACAGCGGCGGCAGGAACGGCATTTTTCGGGATCCACCGCCAAAGCGGGCTTTGCCTTCACCGTCTTCAACAGCACGCAGGGTCTGCGGGAGATGATCACGGAGGGTTCGTCAGCCGCCAGCTCTTCCTTCAGCACCGCATCGCAGGCCTTCAGGTCGTAGGGATCCACCACCTGCACGCGGCCTATACCGATAGAACGGCACAGCGCCTCCAGATCCACCTTCAAGGCGGGATCGCCCTTGATGTTGTACCCCGTGGTGGGGTTCTGCTGGTGGCCGGTCATACCGGTGATGGAGTTATCCAGAATGATCACGGTGGAGTTGGAGCCGTTGTAGGCCACGTTGATCAGACCCGTCACCCCGGAATGCATAAAGGTGGAGTCACCGATCACCGCCACGGTCTTTCCTTCGGACTCTCCCTCCAATACACGGTTGAAGCCGTGAACGCCGGAGACGGAAGCACCCATACACAGAGTGGTATCCACTGCGCAAAGGGGCGCCACCGCACCTAAGGTATAACAGCCGATATCACCCAAAACGGTGACCTTGTTCTTGGCCAGGGTGTAATACATCCCTCTGTGGGGACAGCCTGCACACATCATAGGCGGACGGGGCGGAATGGCGCTGTCCGCAGTAACCCCCACGGAAGTTTCCTTGCCGAAGGCTTTTGCAACAGTGGTCTGGGAGAATTCTCCGAGACAAGAGAACTTCTCCTTGCCGATCACGGGAATGCCCATGGCCTTCACCGCCGTCTCGATAACGGGATCCAGCTCCTCGATCACGTACAGAGTCTCCACCTTGGAGGCGAACTCTGCGATCAGCTTCTTGGGCAGAGGGTTGGGCATACCGATCTTCAATACGGAAACGGTATCTCCCAGAGCTTCTCTTACGTACTGATAGCAGGTGCCGGAGGTGATGATACCGATCTTCCCGTCCCCGGTGTATTCCGCACGGTTGAAGGGGCAGGTCTCGGCGTATTCCGCCAGGGCTTCCATGCGTGCTTCCACCACGGGGTGGCGCTTCTTGGCGTTGCCGGGCATCATCACGTATTTTTCCGCCTGCTTCACGTAGGGCTTCTTTTCTCTTTGCACCCTCTCCCCCACCTCTGCGATGGACTGGGAATGGGCGATACGGGTACACATACGGAGCAGAACGGGGGTGTCGAACTGTTCGGACAGATCAAAGGCCGCCTTGGCAAACTGCAAGGATTCCATGGAATCCGCAGGTTCTAACATGGGCAGCTTTGCCGCGATGGCGTAATGACGGCTGTCCTGCTCGTTCTGGGAGGAATGCATGGCGGGGTCGTCTGCCACGCAGATCACCAAGCCGCCGCTGACACCGGTGTAGGACAGGGTAAACAGGGGGTCTGCCGCCACGTTCAAGCCCACGTGCTTCATACAGCACACCGCTCTGCCTCCCGCCAGGGATGCACCGAAGGCAACCTCCAAAGCCACCTTCTCGTTGGGTGCCCATTCGCTTTTTACCTCGCTGTCGTCGTATTTGGCAAGAAATTCCGTAATTTCCGTGGAGGGAGTGCCGGGATAGCTGGATACCAGATCCGCACCGCCCTCGTAAAGGCCTCTGGCAACCGCTTCGTTGCCGATGAGTAGTTTCTTCATACTATCTTTTTCTCCTTATATCATCTGCTCTGCAACCAGACCCTCTGCGCCGTACTTCTTACGCAGGGCGGGCTTTTCGATCTTGCCCGTGGCGTTGCGGGGTACGTCGGCAAAAATGATCTTGCGGGGGCGCTTGTAACGGGGCATTCCCTTGCAGAACTCCTCGATCTCTGCTTCGGTGCATTCCACACCGGGCAAAAGCTCCACGATGGCCGCGGCGATCTCCCCCAAACGGGGATCGGGAAGACCGATGACGGCAACGTCCTTGATCTTGGGGTAGGCCGCCAGGTAGTCCTCGATCTGCACCGGGTACAGGTTTTCGCCGCCGGTGATGATCACGTCCTTCTTACGGTCTACCAGATAGATAAAGCCGTCCTCGTCCTGCATGGCCATATCACCCGTGAACAGCCAGCCGTCCTTGATGGTGTCCGCCGTGGCCTTTTCGTCGCGGTAGTAGCACACCATCACGCCGGGGCCCTGCAGACACAGCTCGCCCACGTCCCCTTGCTTGACCTCGCTGCCGTCGGGATTTGCGATCTTCACCTTCCAGCCGTAGCCGGGCACGCCGATGGCACCCACCTTATGGATGTTTTCCACACCCAAGTGGACAGCGCCCGGTCCGATGGACTCGGAAAGGCCGTAGTTGGTATCGTACTCGTGGTCGGGGAAGTATTCCTTCCACCGCTTGATCAGGCTTTGGGGAACGGGCTGTGCACCGATGTGCATAAGCCGCCACTGGGAAAGCGCAAAATCCTCTTTTTTCAGCTCTCCGCTGTCCAGAGCCGCCAGAATATCCTGTGCCCAGGGCACCAACAGCCAGACGATGGTGCATTTTTCACCGCTGACCGCATCCAACACGAACTTGGGCTTGGTGCCTTTCAGGATCACCGCCTTGGAGCCGGAAAGGAAAGAGCCGAACCAATGCATCTTCGCACCCGTATGGTACAAGGGCGGGATGCACAGGAACACGTCCTCCTTGGTCTGCCCGTGGTGCTTTTGCTCCACGATGCAGGAATGCATAAGACTGCGGTGCTTGTGCAGGATGGCCTTGGGGAAGCCCGTGGTTCCCGAAGAGAAGTAGATGGCGGCATCATCCTCCTCCGTCAACCCCACGCTTGCAAAGGTGCTGGCACAGTTTTGAGCCAGATCGTTGTAATCGTCTGCGAAGGTGGGGCAATTGGCGCCGCAATAGATCAGCAGTCTGCCCAGGGAGACCTCCTCTGCGATCTCCTCCATACGGCCGATGAACTCAGGGCCGAACACCAAGGCGTCCACCTCTGCCAGATCCAAGCAATACTTGATCTCATCGGAGGAGTAACGGAAGTTCAGGGGCACAGCCAAAGCGCCCGTCTTAAGAATGCCGAAGTAGATGGGCAGCCATTCCAGACAGTTCATCATCAGAATGGCCACCTTGTCCCCCTTCTGGATCCCGCGGGACACCAAGGCGTTGGCAAAACGGTTGGCCTTTTCGTCAAACACCCCCCAAGTGATCTCCCTGCGGTAACAGCGGGGCTTGTGGGTGGGCTCAACCAGATCGTATTCCCGCCAGGTGAGGCGGCGGTTTTCCTGTTGCTCCGGGTTCAGTTCCACCAAAGCAACGTCGTTGGTGTATTCTTTTGCGTTTCTCGCAAGCACGTCAACAATCGTCATGATAACCTCAAAAATCAGTAAAAAGTTTTCGCTCGATAATGTAAAAATTATATCACAACCCCATGTTCTTGTCAATAGGTTTTTTCAATTCTATTGACAGAAGCGGTCAAAATGTGATATACTTTCGGATAGACAGACCCGAAAGAAGGCGCACTCCCGATATGGCAACCCAAACGAGCAAAACGGAAGAACGGGCAAAGCCCACGTTTATGGGGAAGATCCCCCAAGCGGTATGGGCGTATTTTGCTTTGCACGGCGTGGAACAAAAGGACGTTCTGCTGGCCATGCGCAGCGATCTTTCCCCGGACGGCACTTATTTGGATGCCTTCATTCTGCTGACAAAGGATTCCCTTTTGGTGGCAGAGGGGGCACTGACCTTTACCCGGGAGCAGGATTCCCGCAAGCGTGTGGAATGTTACGACGCTCCCGCCCCCCGAAGGTTTGACCTTCCCCGTGTGGTAGACCCCAAGGTGGAGCTTATGCTTTCCACAGGGCGGGCGGTTTGTAAGTTGGAGGGGGAGGACTATCCCCTGTTCGGCTTTTCCTCCACCTACAAGCACGATGCCTCCGTATTCTGCCGTGCCGTGACGGAATTGCAGGAAAACGGCTATATCTCCGCAAGGCTTTTGAAGGAAGAAAGCGAAGAGTACAAGATCTGCCCCAAATGCGGCAGACGGTTTCCCGATCAGGGGAGACGGTACTGCCCCGCCTGTTTGGAAACGGCGGGCTTGGCCTTCCGTTTGGGAAAGATGTTCCTCAAATACAAATGGTTCATGCTGATGATCCTTTTGACCTTGGGGCTGAACGTGGCGTTGGCTCTCATCACCCCCTATATCAGCAACACCGTGCTCTACGGCGACGTGCTGACGGAGGGAGGGAAGCTGTTCGGCAAGATCGGCGCTTTGGTTTTGGTATTGGCGGCGGTGCGCCTGCTTTCCCTTTTGGTGAATCTGGTCACCGGTGTGATCAACACCAAGGTTGCGGCGGAGGTCACCTGCGACTTGAAGAAGGATATCTTCTCCTCCCTGGGCAGGCTTTCCCTTTCCTTCTTTACCAACCGTCAGACGGGTTCTCTCATGACCCAGATCAACTCCGACTCCACCACCATTTATTGGTTCTTCTGCGACGGGTTCCCTTCCCTGTGCTCTCAGGTGATCCAGCTCCTGGTACTGCTGGTGGTGATGTTCACCCTGAACGTGGAGCTGACCCTGTATACCTTCATCACCATTCCCCTGTTCTTTGTCAGCTTCCGTGTGATCGGACGGCTGTTTGAAAAGCTGTATGCAAGAGCATGGTCCCGCCGTGCTTCCTATAACTCCCTGATCTCCGACGTGATCAACGGCATCCGCGTGGTGAAGGCATTCTCCAGAGAAGAAGCGGAAAAGGATCGCTTTGCCGCCCGCAGTAACGCGGCGGCGGATGCGGACAGGGAGCTGGAATACACCTCCTCCCGCATTTATCCCTTTTTGCAGTTCGCTTTGAAGATCGGCTCCTACGTGGTGTGGATCGTCGGCGGCTTCCGTGTCATGGGCGGGGATATGCCCTTTGAGACCTTAATGACCTTCTCGGCCTATTTTGCCTTGGTATACGCCCCCATCGAAATGCTTTCCGACATCACCAACTGGTGGAGCGACTGTCTCAACGCCCTCAAGCGTTTGTTCGACATCAAGGACGCCAAGGTAGAGGTGGAGGAGGCGGCAGAGCCCAAGGATCCCGAGATCAAGGGCGCCCTTTCCTTTCAGAACGTGTCCTTCTCCTACGTGGAAAACCGTAAGGTGATCAAAAACGTGTCCTTCGACGTGCCCGCGGGGAAGACTTTGGGCATCGTGGGGCAGACGGGGGCGGGCAAATCCACCCTTGCCAACCTGATCACCCGTCTTTACGACCCCGACGAGGGGATGGTGACCATCGACGGCTACGACGTCAAGGAGCTTTCCTTTGCCTGCCTGCGGAAAAACATCGCCATCGTCTCCCAGGAGACCTATCTGTTCAACGGTTCGATCATCGATAACATCCGCTACGCCAGACCCGACGCCACCTACGAGGAGGTGTTGGCGGCTTCCAAGGCGGCCCACGCCCACGATTTTATCATCAAATTCCCCGACGGGTACAACACCCTCATCGGGCTGGGAGCGAGACAGCTTTCCGGCGGGGAACGCCAGCGTGTCTCCATCGCCAGAGCCCTTTTGAAGGACCCCAAGATCCTCATCCTGGACGAGGCGACCTCTGCCATGGATACCCAGACGGAGCGGGACATCCAGCACGCCTTGACAGCCCTTTCCCGTTCCCGCACCACGGTGATGATCGCTCACCGCCTTTCCACCTTGCGGGATGCGGATTCTCTCATCGCCATTGAGGACGGCAAGCTGATGGAATCCGGCACCGCCTCGGAGCTGATGGAACAAAAGGGCGTGTATTACAAGCTCTATACCCTCCAGGCCGAAGCCTTGAAAAACGTGGGCATCGGGGAGGAGTAAGGGAGGAATGACGAATCCTACCCCTGCCATAACGGCAGGGGTCTTTTGTTGTGGAACCAAACCACTGCGGAGCCGAAGCTTTGCGAGCAAACTCAGTCTGCGTGTCATCCTTGAGCTCAGGTTTGCAAGCAAACCGTCGAAGTTTTGCGGAGAAAGCAAGGTGCATACAGCGGCATAAAAGCAGTTTGCTTTTTGATCTGCATCGGCCGCGATGCACCGTTCGGAGCAAAACCGAGACCTGCGACAGCAGATTGAGGGATATGAGACGAGTTTGATGTACCTTTCCGAGGGTGAAGAACTGTTTATTGGTAACAGGCAGAACGGGATACAGCCGTATCGAAAGACATTCCCATACCCTCAAAAAATGCGGGGCATTTTTTGCCTTCCGTTCGGGTTTACACCACTCACGGAAGTTCGACTCGTCGGGGGTCATTCTGCGGTGGCTTATTCGTAGCATATTGCGCCCTCCTCGCTCAGGGTGACAAACAGACAATACAGCTACGACCCGCGCGAGCCAGCCCAACGGGCTGGGTTGCTCAGAGGTGACAAGTAGCCACGGCAACTTGCTTAAGGAAGACGCATCGAAGTGGGAAGGGCGTTCTCCCCCTTCTGCCGCCTATGCCCGCCTCACCCCAAACGAAACAAAGCCGACACACCGTGCCGGCTTTTTTGTATGCTTTAAAGCGCGAAAAAGGTCTTCCCGGAGGGGAGGGTAACAGTCTTGCCGCCGATCTCCTGCAGAACAAAGCCTTCCTCAGCAGAAGGACGCAGGATGGGCAGGGGTTTTTTGGAAAGGGCTTCCAAGATATCGCAAGCCACGGCGGATGCGGTGGGCAAAGAGCCTGCACCCTGACCGTAGAACACCGTCTCGCCAACGGCGTCTCCCGTGACGGAAACGGCGTTGAACACGGCACTGACAGCGGAAAGGAGGTTCCCCGCAGGCACCAGATGGGGCGCTACCACAATGCGGACTTGATCTTCCAAAAGCTCCGCAGAGCCCAACAGCTTGATGGTATAGCCTTGCTCTTTTGCTTCCTTGATATCCCGATCGGTAACGGAGGTAATGCCCTCCAAATGGGGAATGGCGGTGTAGGGGATGTGCTTGCCGAAGGCAAGGCCTGCCAGAATGCAGATCTTACGGGCGGTGTCGTAGCCCTCCACGTCTGCGGTGGGGTCCTGCTCCGCGTAGCCCAAAGCCTGCGCCTCCTTCAGAGCCGCCTCCATGGTGCATCCCGTCTCTCCCATGCGGGTGAGGATGTAGTTGGTGGTACCGTTCAAAATACCGCAGATCTTGGTGATCTTATCCGCGGTGAAGCACTCCCGCAGAGGACGGATGATGGGGATGCCCCCGCCAACGCTGGCCTCGTACAGGTAGGAAACACCCTGCGCCAGGGCGATCTCCTCCAGCTCCTTGCCGTGGGCGTCCACCACCGCCTTGTTGGAGGTGACCACGCTCTTGCCTGCAAGCAGAGCCGCCTTGCTGAACTTGAAGGCGATGTCCACGCCACCCAGGGTCTCCACCACCACCTCAACGGCGGGGTCTGCCAGGATCCTCTCCAGATCGGTGGTGACACGATCCTCCAAGGGGTGTCCCGGGAACTTGCGCAGGTCCAGAATATATTTGATATCCACCTCGGGATGGTTGCACAGCACCTCGTACACGCCGCCGCCAACCACGCCGAAGCCAAGAATTGCAATGGATCTCATAAGAAAAACGCCTTTCTGTAAGGAAGGTATATTTACCTTATTATATGCACTTTTTTGTCATTTGTCAAGGGGAAATATCTATCTGCGGCTTTTTCCGTCCATACTATCTGCAGAAAGGATGAAAGCCATGGAACTGACCTATCAAAATCTGCAAAGCGCATTGCAAAAGGAGTTCAAGGATTGCGCGGATTTTCAACTTGGGGAGATCCGCGCAGGGGAAAACCGCTTCCTGCTGGCCTATTTTCGGGGGCTTTGCGACCGCACGGCGGTTTCCGAGACGGTGTTGCGCCCCATGCAGGCCTGTTTGCGGCAAAAAGTCTTTGGGGGCAACTTCGGAGAGGTGTTGCGCAACGGAAGCCTGACGTTCCCCCGGGACTACGGGGAGATCTCCCTTGCCCTCCTGCGGGGAGACGCCTTCTTGGCGGTGGAAAACCAAAAAGGGGTATTCCTCTGCCTTGCCCCGGTGTTTGCGGGGGTCTCCCGTGCCGTCACCCAGCCGGAGACGGACGTGACCTTGCGAGGGCCGCGGCTGGGCTTTGTGGAGGATGCGGACAAAAACATGGTGCTTTTGCGGCAATTCTTGCGCACGGGGGACTTGAAGTTCGTCTCCCTTTACCTTGGAGACGTGACCCACACCCGCATCTCCATCGCTTACCTGGAAAGCCGTGCAGACCTTGCTTTGGTGGAGGAGCTGAAAAAGCGCATTGCCTCCCTGGAAGCCTCGGTGGTGATGGATTCCGGGTACTTGGAGCTGCTGTTGCAGGGGAAACGGTCTGCAGGCGGGATCTTCCCCTTGATGGGAAGCACGGAGAAGGTGGACAAGGCCGCCTCCAAGCTGTTGGCGGGACGGGTGGCGCTGTTGGTGGACGGCTCTCCCTTTGTGTTGACCGCCCCCTACGTGTTTGGAGAAAGTCTGCAATCCGCCGAGGATTACCTGCGCACCCCCTACTACGCCACCGCCATCCGCTGTCTGCGGCTGCTTTCCTTGGTGGTTTCCATCTTTCTCCCCGCCTTGTTCGTGGCCTTGGGGGAGTTTCACCCGGAGCTGTTGCCGAAGGCCATTCTGGACACCCTGGGGTCTTCCCGGGAAGGGCTGCCCTTCCCTTTGTTCTGGGAATGCTTCTTTTCCCTGTTGGTATTTGAACTGGTGCGGGAGGTGGGGGTGCGGATGCCCCGTACCGTAGGGGACGCCGTGGGGCTGGTGGCCTCCATCATCTTGGGAGATGCGGCGGTGGAGGCGGAGCTTGCCTCCACCTTGGTGATCATGGCGGTGGCTCTGTCTGCGGTGTGCGCCTTCATTGTCCCCGCCATGATGTACGCCACGGTACTGCTCAGGTTTTCCTTTCTGTTTCTGGCGGGCTTTTTCGGGTTACCGGGGATCTGCGTAGGGCTTTGCTTCCTCTTGGCCTCTGTCTCCCGCCTGGAAAGCTTCGGTGTGCCCTACCTTTCCCCCTTGTCCCCCGTAAATCCCAAGGGCTTGCAGGATCTGCTGTTGACCCTGCCCAAAAAGACCTTAGGGCGGAGAGAGGAGCTTTGAGCATGGATTTTTTCGTGGGATTTCTGGTGGTTTTTTCCTCCCTTTTGGTGGGTGAAAGCGCCCTTGCCCGCTTGGCGGGAGGCGCGGTGTGCTTGCTGTTCGGCTTTTGGGCGCGGTTTTTCGGCGGGCGACCCTCGGTTTGGCTTGCCCCTTTGCTGTTGGTGTCCTGCTTTTTGCGGACGTTCCCTTTGTGGGGTTTCTTCACGGGGGAACTGGGGGATGTACGAGGGGCGATTTTGTTCCTTTTGGCGTGGCTTGTCATCTTTTTGCTGGCGGCAAACAAAAAAGAGGCGCCCCCTTCCCGTCTCTTAAAGCGGTCTGCGGTGCCTTTTTCCCTGCTCGTGACGGTGCTTTGCCTCTTTACCCTCGGGGGAATAGAGCTTTCTTTCAAGGAGTCCGATCTTTCGGGAGTTCTGCTTTGCTCCCTTTCGGGAATGCTGGTGCTTCCACGTTCAAACAGTCTGCTCCAAACCTACTGCGGGATAGGGCTGGGAGTCCTGCTTGCCCTGTTCCCCATGGGGCTTGGGCGGGGGCTGTTCCTTGCCCTCCTTTCCCCCTTGGTTGCGGCGGCAGAGCTTTGCATGGTTTGCGCCGGGGCGGCATACACTTTACCAAAGAAAAAACGCCCCCGAAAGGACTGATCTTCCCCATGACCTTACAGCAAGAGACCCTGCGGGAGACCTTGCAGGATGAAAACGGCGCCGTTACGGTGATCGTCAACCTGTCCTTCCCCTCCCTTGTAAAAAAGAAGGACAAAACCGCCCTGTGCAAGCCCTTTTGCCGTTTTTACCGTAAGGCGGCAGAGGGGTTCCGTGCCTTTGCGGGAAATGAGCTTCACAAAAAAGCCAAGTCCAATCCGCCGGGTACGCCCCCTTGCGGGGCGGTGTTAAGGTACGGCTGTGAGGAAACGGAGGATTCCTTCACCATCACCCTCTCCGGCTCGGTGTTCGACGGCTTTTCCACCCACCCCATCCCCGACGACGTGCGGACGTGGGAGAAAAAGACGGGATTGTTGAGATAGTCGACGAAGCAATACCACGCATACGTCAAAAGCCATGCGCCCCACGCGTCGAACCCAAGGTTCCAAAAACGGTTTGCCGTTTTTGACGTCGGCGAGACGATACCACACATAAACCGAAGGCTGAACGCCGACTTGGTCATCCTGAGGGAACGCGAAGCGTGAGTCGAAATTTTCGTAGTCGAGGCGTAGCCGAGCGGAGAAAATCAAGGGGTGCTTGCACCCCGCAGGGATCTCCTCGAAGTCTGATCTACCCCTACACGGGTAAAGTTGCATCCTTTGTGATAAAACAGTTCTTTGCCTTTGGCAGGGAACATCAGACTCTCAGTAGATCCCGCCTATCGGCGGTTTTGCTCCGAACGGTGCATCGCGGCCGATGCAGATCAAAAAGCAAACTGCTTTTATGCCGCTGTA
>JAZPZV010000030.1:0-22076 GCA_045544855.1 Eubacteriales bacterium
CCGTTCTCCGTTCTGCCTGTTACCAATAAACAGTTCTTTCACCTTCAAAAAGGAACATCAGACTCGTCTCATATCCCTTCGGGGTGCAAGCACCCCTCGGTTTCCGCTGTTCGGCTACGCCTCAACTGCGGAAACTTCGACTCGCCCTTCGGGCTCCCTCAGGATGACACGCTGACGTTGGAAACGCTTTGGCTTTTTGTCACCCTGAGCATACCGACCCCAACCGTCATCCTGAGCACGCGCGGGTCGTAGTAGATGTGGCTACGTATTGCAGTCATCTCCGCGCACGTCGAAGTTTTGCGGAGAAGAAAAGGCGTTTACGCCGTTCGGAGCAAAACCGCCGCAGGCGGGATCTACTGAGAGTCTGATGTTCCTTTCCAAAGGCAAAGAACTGTTTTATTACAAAGGATGTAAGTTTACCTATGTAGGGGTAGATCAGACTTTGAGGAGATCCCTGCGGGGTGCAAGCACCCCTTGATTTTCTCCGCTCGGCTACGCCTCGACTACGAAAATTTCGACTCACGCTTCGCGTTCGCTCAGGATGACCAAGTCGGCGCTCAGCCTTCGGTTTATGCGTGGTATCGTCTCGCCGACGTTAAAAACAGCAAGCTGTTTTTGGAACCTTGGGATCGAAGCGTGGGCGGACGGCTTTTGATCGATCCCCCTTCTCTTGAATTTCCCGTTTCCTTCTTGACAATCCCACACAAAACGGGTATACTCCTAACGAGAAAACCCACAGGGAGGGAAAACCCATGGAAAACAAAAAGATCCTGATCGCCATGAGCGGCGGGGTGGACAGTGCCGTCACGGCGTTTTTGCTGAAAAAGCAGGGCTTTGATTGCATCGGCGCCACCATGCGGCTTTGGGGCAACGAGCGTGTGGGCGATGCCAAGGCGGTCTGCGATTCTCTGGGGATCCCTTTCGTGGAATTGGATTGCCGCGATGCTTTTTTGAAGCAGGTGGTGGACCCCTTTGTGGAGACTTATATGGCGGGCAACACCCCCAACCCCTGCATTCTTTGTAACCGCCACTTAAAGTTCGGTGCGCTGTGGGATGCGGCAGAGGCCATGGGCATTCCCTACCTTGCCACGGGACATTACGCCCGCATTGAAGATAATCGGTTAAAAAAAGCCAAAGATCCCGCCAAGGATCAAAGCTACGTGCTGTACAACCTCACGCGGGAGCAGCTTTCCCGGGTGAAATTCCCCTTGGGGGACTACACCAAGCAGGAGGTGCGTGCGATCGCGGAAGCGCAGGGCTTTGTCAGCGCAAAAAGCGGGGACAGCCAGGACATTTGCTTCATCCCCGACGGTGACCACGCCGCCTTTATCCGCTCCCGTGTAGAAGCCGTATTCCCCGCGGGGGACTTCGTGAACCGTGCGGGCGAGGTGATGGGCAGGCACAAGGGCATCATCCACTACACCGTGGGGCAGAGAAAGGGCTTGGGACTTGCCCTGCCGGAGCCTTACTACGTTTGCGAAAAGGATGCCAAAAACAATCGGGTGGTGCTTTGTACCGCCAAGGAATTGCCGGTGGAGGCGTTGTTCGTAAAAGAATTCCATTGGATGGACGGGGAGCTTCATACCGAACCCGTCCGTGCCACGGTACGCACCCGCTATCACCAAAAGGAAATGCCCGCCACCCTGATCCCAAAGGATCACGGGGTGGAGATCCGCTTTGATACGCCCGCCGCCGTGGCCGCCCCGGGGCAATCCGCCGTGGCCTACGACGGGGACGCGGTTCTGGGCGGGGGAGAAATTTCTCCCAAATAAGGAGCTTTTATGGACGTTTTGATCTCTACTTTGCAACAAATGAGCGTGCTGATGGGGCTGATCCTCATCGGATATATCATCTCCCGCCTGGGGGCCGTTCCCGCCTCGGGGGCGGCGGTGCTTTCCAAAATGGAAAACAACGTGTTCATCCCCGCATTGGTGCTTTCCACCTTCTGGAAGGGTTTTACCGTAGAAAGTCTGGGGAGCGCCTGGATCTTCGTGGCGGGAGGCTTCGGGGTGCTTGCCCTCTCCATTCCCGCCGCCCTTTTGCTGGCGAGGTTCTGCGCAAAGGACGATTACACCCGCAAGATCTACACCTACGGCTTGTCCTTTTCCAACTTTGGGTTCATGGGCAACGCAGTGGTGCTGGCCCTGTTCCCCGCAGTATTTGGGGATTATCTGGTGTTCGTTTTGCCCCTTTGGGTTTTGATCTATCTGTGGGGCGTGCCCGCCTTGCTGATCCCCCGGAAAGAGGGGGAAAAGAATTCTCTGAGATCTTCCCTGAAGCGGTTGGTGAACCCCATGTTCGCCGCCATGCTGGTTGGGATGGTTTTGGGGCTTTTTGCCGTGCCCCTGCCCGCTTTTCTGGCATCGGGGCTGGATTCCCTGGGAGGCTGTATGTCCCCCGTGGCCATGCTGTTGACGGGTATGACGGTATCTTCCCTGGATCTGAAGAAGACCTTCACCAATAAGTCGGTGTATCTGGCCTCCTTCTTCCGTTTGGTTTTGTTCCCCGCCGTGTTTTTGGTTCTGCTGTGGCTGCTGCCCCTGCCGGAGGATCTTTCCTTGTGCATCCTCTGCGCCGTGGCCATGCCCTTGGGGCTGAGTCCCGTGGTGATCCCCGGGGCGTACGGGCTGGATACCTCCGCCGCCGCAGGGATGGCGCTGATCTCCCATTTGCTGTCCGCGGCCACCATCCCCGTGGTGTTCTGGGTGTATACGTTGTTGGGATAAAAGAAAGAGCTCCGAAAAGGGGCTCTTTTTGATGGGGCGAGCGCTTAAGAACCTTTCTTGCAAGAAAGGTTCTTAAGAATCTCCAAAGAAATTCAATGCCGAAAACTGTCGTTTTCGGAAGAGGGTAAATCGTTTTTGGAACCTTGGGATAAAAGGATGAAAAGCAGATCCTATCCCCCGCAAGGCACGTGGTGCGAACCGTGAATTTCATCCCTTACCCTTTGCGTCAAAATACGCGGCGGATCCGTACGGGCTTGTTGCGTGGGACGACCTCCCTGTGTGAACTGTCGAAATTGTCAATTTTTCTTGAAATTTCATCGTTTTTTTGTAAATGTTCACGATATGTTCATAAACCTATGGTAGGATGAAAATGCAGAAAAACTTTTTTGGGAGGATGCGTTTATGCAAGCAAAAATGAAGAAAACTTTAACCGCCAAACGGCTTTTCGCCATGCTTTCGTTGCTTCTTTGCGGGGTGATGCTGTTCTTGCCTTTTTCTGTTTTTGCGGCTGAGGAGCATCCGAGAGAGGGGAAGCTTTCCGATACCGTTTCCTGGAGCTTTTCCGAGGACGGCATCCTGTCCTTCGTAGGTACGGGGGCTATTGACAGCCGTGAGGGATGGGCGCATTGGATCCCCGATATTTGTGAGATCCGCATCGGGGAAGGCATCACTCACATTGCCGAGGACGTCTTTGCCGGATACGATCGGTACGTCACCTACGATGAGAATGACGAGCCCCACAACAATCTGAAGAAGATCCTGTTCCCCTCCACCCTGGAATTCGTTGGCAACGGCGCCTTCTTCTACGGCTGGGGAGATTTCCCCGACGTGGAGGTGCACATTCCCACCCTGCTGGATTGGTGCGAGATCGATTTCGAAGCGACCCACGGTTGTATGGACGTGATGTGTTCCTATATGACCTCTCCCGTGGTGAGCAAGCTGTACGTAGGCGGCGTCCGTTTGGAGGGTGTGGTGGAGTTCCCCAAGGAGCTGACCAAGGTGAACGGTTGTACCTTTATGAACGTAAGGGGCATTACCGAGGTGATTCTCCACGAGGGCGTTACCGAAATCGGCAACGGTGCGTTTAGCGATTGCTCTCTTGCCAAGTTGCGCTTCCCGAAGAGCCTTCGGAAGATCGGCACTTGTGCCTTTGCCCACAGCGGTTTGACGGCGGCAGACCTGAACGAGGGGCTGGAGTACGTGGGCATGGGTGCTTTTGAAGGGTCGAAAAAAATAGAACGGGTCACCCTGCCCTCTACCTTGAAGTTCTGCGGCGGCGGTGCCTTCGACAGCTGTGAAAAGATCAGCGAGGTACATATTTCCGATCTGGACGCTTACTGCCGTATTACCTTTGAGGAGCTCTTTGACAGCGAGGCCGGGTTTACCTTTGCCGCCGCCTCCCCGGTGTATTATTCCGGGCGGCTGCTGCTCAACGGAGAGCCGGTAACCGAGGTGGTCTTCCCCGAGGACGTGATCGCCGTTTCTCACGCCATGTTCGAAAACTGCAAGGATCTCACCCGGGTGGAATTTTTGGGCGAGGTGCAGTATATCGGCAAATCCGCCTTTGCAGGGTGCGAAAATTTGCGAGAGGTGGCGGCAACGCGTGCATACGGCGCTATCATCGACAGATACGCTTTTTCCGGGTGTAAGAGCCTGGTTTCACTTCCAAGCGCAAGGACGATCTATTTTTCCCGCGTTGGCGCAGGGGCGTTTGCGGGATGCGAAAGCCTGACGGAGGTGCGGTTCAGAGCGGATGCTCTGGAAAGCAGAGTGTTCTATAATTGTCCGTCCGTGGAAATTTACGTCAGCGAATCCTCCATGCTGGATATGAAAAAAGTGGAGTATTCCTGGCTGGACGGGGTTTCCAAGGTGTACGTTTCTACGTATGCTACCCCCGACGAGGGGTTTCTGGAGGTCTATACCCCAACGGAAACGGTGGATAACTACGTGCTGTACGTGAATTGCCCCCATGAATGGGCGAAGGAAGAGGATCCCGAGAATCCTTGCCATAGGGTTTCCCGTTGCACCAAGTGCGGCGCCGAGAAGGAAAACGGCGTAAAGCATACCTCCGGCTGGTGGGAAACGGTCAAGGAGCCCACGGAGACCGAGGAGGGGGAAAAGCAGCAAAGCTGTACTCTCTGCGGGGAGATACTGAAGACGGAAGCCATTCCCGTGGTGGAAAGAATCGAGGAAAGCTCGGAAGCAGAAAGCTCCGAGGAGGTCTCGGAGGAAGTTTCGGAAGAAGTTTCCGAAGAAGAATCCGAGGAGGCTTCGGAAGAGGAATCTTCCGTTCCGTCAAAAGATCCCGTTTCTGCGGTGAGTGAGGAAAGCATTCCCGAGGAAGCGCCTACCCAAGGCGTCCCTCTCTGGACGGTGTTCTTGGTAGGCACCCTCTGCGCAGGAGTTGCCGCAGGGATCACTTGGTTGATTTGTAAAAAGAAGTAATAGCAAATAAGCACTTACGGCGAAACGTCCGTAAGTGCTTTTTGCGTGGAAAAAAATGATTTCAATCGCGGGTAGCCAAAGCCATGGCGTGAGAATATAGAAAGCCTTTTCCCGCCCCGCAAGGGGCTGACCTTCCCCGCTTGCGGGGAAGGGGGACCACTACGAGACGGAAATGCCGATGTCTGCCTGCTTGGTTCTTTCTCGTAGTGGGGGACGAGGTTCCGTAGTTCCAAAAACGGCCGTAGCCGTTTTTGACGTCGGCGAAACTTCACTCACGCAGTGAACTTCACTGTCGCAGGCAACTTCACTTGCCCGAAGGGCAAACTTAGTTCTCTTTCATATCCCGCCGTTGACGTCCAGCACCGCGCCGGTGATATAGGACGCTTTACTTGATGCCAAGAACACCAAGGCTTCCGCAACCTCCTCGGGGGTGCCGAAGCGGTCCAGGGGGATGGAGGTCATGAGGTCCTCCGCTTCCTCCACGGTCAAGCGGTCGTTCATGGGAGTTTGGATCACCCCGGGGCAGACGCAGTTCACCCGCACACCTGCGGGGCCTACCTCTTTTGCCAAGGCCTTGGTCAACCCGATGAGAGCCGCTTTGGTGACGGAATAATCCACCTCACAGCTTCCTCCCGTCTCCCCGAACATGGAGGACACGTTGAGGATGCAACCTTCCCCCCGGGAAAGCATCCCCTTCACCAGCATACGGGAGAGGGCGAGGGGGGCGAACAGGTTCACCTCGTAAAGCTCCTTTGCTTGCTCCTCGGACACCAGATCAAACAGCGCAAACAGATCCACCGCCGCGTTGTTCACCAGCACGTCGGTTTCCGGGAAGGTCTCCGCAAGGGTCTTGACCTGGGCGGGGTCTGCCAGATCCGCCCTGTAAAGGACGGCGTTTTCCAGCTCTGCCGCCAAAGCTTTTGCCCCGTCTTCGTTTTTGTTGTAGTGGAGGATCACGCGGTAGCCCTCCCTGTGGAAGGCTCTCGCCGCCGCCTTGCCGATGCCTCCGGAGGCGCCTGTGATAAGAACGGTCTTCATAAGGGTTTCGGCTCCTTTCTCTTATAAATACTGCACGGGAATCACTTTGTCGTTCCCTTGCAGAGTCACCAAGCTGTCGTACAGGCATACCACGCCTCCCGAGCCCCGGGTGATACCGGGGATCCGATCCAGCAGATCAAAGGCCGCAACGTCTTTTTTATGAGGATCTGCGTGCTTCTTCATCTCCACGGGATGGAGAACGCCGTCCTTTTCGATGAGCAGGTCGATCTCGTTCATGTCCTTGTCACGGTAGAAATACAAGGGAGGATCCGTGATCCCTTTGTTGTAGTAGCTTTTGATCACTTCGGCGATGACGAAGTTTTCGAAAAACGCTCCTGCCATGGCACCGTTCTTCAAAACCTCGGGGGAGCTCCAACGGGTAAGATACGCCGCCAGCCCCGTATCCAGGAAATACAGCTTTGGGGTTTTAACTGCCCGCTTGGTAATGTTGTTGGAATAGGGCTGTAACAGATATACCACGTTGGAAGCTACCAGGATGGACAGCCATCGTTCCGCTGTGGGCGGGCTGATCCCTACGTCCCGCGCCAAGGAGGCAAGATTTACCAGCTGGCCCACGGAGGCCGCCGCGGCCACCATAAATTTTGTAAAGGTGACCGTATCGCCGATCTCGGAAAGCTCCCGCACGTCCCGCTCGATATAGGTGCGTACGTATGCACTGTAAAACAACTGCCAATCGAAGGCGGGATTGCTCACCAGCTCGGGCATGGAGCCGCGATGGATCCGCTTCCAGACCTCGTCGTAGGTGATTTGATTTTGTTCCTTTTTCCGCAGGGAAAGATACTCTTGCGTAGGCAAAAAAGGAAGATCGCAGGATACCTCGCAGGTCTCCCGCAAGGAAAAGCCCAACAGAGTCACCAATCCGATGCGCCCTGCCAGGGACTCGCTGACACCCTTCATCATGCGGAACTGCTGAGAGCCGCAAAGATAAAACTGCCCTTTTTGACGACTTCTGTCCAGATGGAGCTTGATCTGCTCAAACAGCGCAGGGGCTTTCTGTATTTCGTCCACGAAGATGGGGGGAGGATTGTCCTTGAAAAAGGTGCCGCTTTCCTCTGCGGCACTTGCCCGCAGGATGGGGTCGTCCAAGGAAACGTACCCTGCGTTTTGAGTGATGTTTTGAAGCATGGTGGTCTTCCCGACCTGCCGGGGTCCTGCTACCAGGACGGCACCAAACATTTCGGCAAGGTTTTTTACCGTGGCTTCCGCGTGTCTTTTGAGATACAAAAAGGCACTCTCCTTTCGGCTGATCAAATATCTGATATTATTATAGCCGAAAAAATCAGGAAAATCAACCCTTTTGTAAAGAAAAATTCCGGCTAATCAAACATACGATGTTCGATCAGCCGAGAATTTACCGAAATTTTTCGATGGCTTCCACCGCTAAGCGGTCGCAACGCTCGTTGTAGGGGTGGCCTGCGTGGCCCTTGATCCAGCGGAAGGTGACTTGGTGCCTGTCCAGCTGTTTTTGCAGTCGCTCCCAAAGATCGCGGTTCAGGGCGGGAGAACCGTCGGCCTTGCGCCAGTTTCGTTTTTGCCAATTTTCCAGCCATTTCTTTTGGATGGCGTCCACCAGATACTTGGAGTCGCTGGTTAAGATCACTGCGCAGGGCTCTTTCAGGGCCTCTAAGCCCACGATGGCGGCCATCAGCTCCATGCGGTTGTTGGTGGTTTCCTTCTCCCCGCCGGAGAGCTCTTTTTCGGTTTTGCCGTATTTCAGCACCGCGCCGTAGCCACCCGGGCCGGGGTTGCCGCTACAGGCGCCGTCTGTGTAGAGTTCGATTTGTTTCATAGGTATATGGCCTTAAGAACCTTTTTCGTGAAAAAGGTTCTTAAGAATCTCCAAAAAGCTTTTATTGCCGAAAACTGTCGTTTTCGGGGGGTGGTCACGTTCGGGAAGGCGGGAAGCCGTCGCCGCATGCGGATTTCTTGTTCACGGGACAACGAATACGCGCATTGTGTGATACGAACATAGGGAAACGCAACAAGGTTTTTATTGTTACGGCCGCTTCGAAAAGCAGGCCCTATTCTTTTTCCTCACAATGTGGGATTCTCAAGGGACGGGTCCCTTGAGCGGAGATTCTTAAGAGGCAGAGCCTCTTAAGCGCTCCTCACTTCTCCGATAACTTCTGCATCCGCACGTCGCTGCCGGTAAAGAGCAGCACGCGGAACTCACCCAGCAGGCGGGAAAGGACACGCTCGCCGTAGGTCTTTTCCAGCTGGGGGCGGTTCAGATTGGTGTTGATCACCGTGGGCTTGCCGTGCATGAGACGGGTGTTCAGCAGGTTAAAGAAGGTGGCGGCGGTGTACTGGGAGCCGCACTCCGCACCCAAGTCGTCAATGAGCAGCAGATCGCATTCCTCGTACTTTTCCGTGTCGGGCGAATTGTCCCGTGCGAAGCGGGCGGCTTCGTAGGTGTCGAACAGCTTCTGGGAGGTCTCGTAGATCACGTTATACCCCTTGGCGGCTACGCCTCCCGCGATGGCGGCGGAAAGGTGGGTCTTGCCAAGCCCCGTCTTGCCCATGAACAGAAGGGGCTGAGAGGTGGGGGTGAAGCTTTTTACGTAGTCACGGCAGATGGAAAGCACCTTTTCCATGCGGGCAAGGTCGTCGCCTGTGTAGTATTTCATGGAGAAATTCTCAAAGGTTTTGCCGATGAGCCCTTTTCCCAGCCCTGCGGAGGCGTAGGCGGAGAGTGCCACCTGTTGCTTCACGCAGGTGCAGAGAGTGCCTTTGATATATCCGCTGTCGGAGCATTTGGCGCAAACGTAAACGGGAGAATCCTCGTTTGCCTTGTAGCCGTAGGACAGGAGCAGCTGCTTTCTCCGCTCCTGCAGGGCAAGGTTGTCCTGCTCCAGACGGGCAAGCCCTTCCGTGTCCCCCGCAATGGCAAAGCCCACCAAAGCAGGGCCGTAGGCCGCCAGCTCACGGTCGATCTCCGAAAGGGCGGGGATCTCCTTGCAAAGGGCGATGGTGCGGGCTTCCGCCTTGGCTTCCGCCTCGGAGCGCTGTTTGTCTTTGATATGTAATGCCTGTGTGATGGTCATAACAAACTCCTTCAGTTTGATTTAGCCTTCGAAACCGATTGTAAACTATGATAATTTTCGTTTTTTTTGGCGGCTTTGCCGTCGAAAAAACACCGCTGAGACGAGCAAAGCGAGTCCGCGCGCCGAGGGGAGCCTGATGAAATCAAAGATTTTGGCAGGCGGCGATAAGCGCGCGTACCCCGCCGCGCGGGAATCGATTGAAAAACGAAGTTTTTCGATCGGGTTTTAGCCTTCAAAACCCGCCTTGAGGGCGGCTTCAAAGAAGGCATCGCTGTCGCCGTAGGAGGCATCGGAGGCTTTTTCGGCCTTGGCCTTACTGTCCCCGATCTCCACGTCCTCTGCGGTGGTAAAGCCGTTTTCGTACCAGCGCTTCAGCATGGCGTTCATGTAGGAAAGGTTCACCTTGTGGAGGTTGTCCACCGTTTTTTCGTAGGCAAGGGAGATGAGATCGAAGGGCAAGGCCCATTCCTCCAGCCAACGGGTGAAGAACTCCTTTTCCTTGGTGGAAAGGGCACGCTCCCCGAAGCCCAGCATGGTGCGCAAGCGGGTGGAATCGGCGTTCCGTTTTTCCAAGAGGATCATGTGTTGCTCAAACTTTTCGTAGGTGTCGATGCCTTCCTTCTCGTACATGGAAAGGGCGGTGGACATCATGTACTGCATGGAGGTCTTGCCCTTGGACTTGCAATATCCCGCAATGCCGCTGATCACCTCGGCGGGAAGCCCCACGTAGTTGTAGAGGTACAGCAGGGAGGAAAGCTCGTTTTTGTTGAGTATCTTCGCCCCGAAGGTCTCGGACACCAGATCCGCACAGGAGCGGAAAGCGGCATCCTCGTCCAGATAGGAGGCGATGGTGTGGCTGTCGTAGGATTTGTACAGGGAGGTGGAGGGAGCAACCGCCTTTTTGGGGGTGGAGGTGTCCTCCTCAAAGATCCCCGCGCCCCGCCAGAAGGCAAAGGCCGCCTCTGCATCTGCGGGGGTGATGCCCAATTGCTGTGCCATCTCCGCAGGAGTGGCTTCTTTTTTGCCGAAAAGGAAGAGAAGCACCTTCAATTCCGTGGCGGAGGCGTTCTTCACCTTGGGAAGCACCTCCATGGGCAGGAGCATAAAATTGTCGGAGGGAGTTTTGATCTTCATGGTCTTACTACCTTTTTAAGAGAGGATGCCCACGGGGGTCACCGTCAGGCGCATACGGTTTTTGGCGGAATGCTGACCGCCGATCTCCATGGAAAACTCCACGTCCAGACAGCCGCCCTTGGGGGTGAGGCTGTTTTCCAAGCGGGTGGTGAGAATGGTGATCTGCATGGGAAAATAGCCCGTGTTGTAAATACAGGCGTGGAGCTTCCCCTCCTCGAAGATCATGTGGGTGTTGATCTGCCCCACACGGTTTACGGAGACGATGCCGTTTTTCATGGCGGTGAGGGTGGTGACGGTGTTGTCCATCCCCGTCAGCTCGGGCTCGGTATATTCTACTTTGACTCCGTCACGGGAATTGCGGCAGGTGCCGTCCACCCGATAGCTGATGGTCTCCGGCTCTCCATCGGAGGTGTCGTAACGGTAGTTGGTGATCTCAATGGAAACGTTCATATTCAGAATTTCTCGATTTCTATGCGGGCAATGGACCCGGTGATGGGACGCCCCAGGAAGGTGGCGGCGTTTTTACGGAAAGCCTCCGGATCGTCGGAGGTAAAGAACAGATCCTTCCCCGTTCCCACAGCGGGGGAAAGGGAAAGGGCGGCCTTGGCCATGGCCTTGGCGGCCTCTTCTCCCGCAGAGACCTGCACGGGGTGGGGAAGCACGTCGGCAAGAATGTCCGCAAGCAGCGGGAAGTGGGTACAGCCCAGGATCACCGCATCGGGAGCAAAGGCTTCGTAGGGCTGTAAGTACCGCTTTGCGATCTCCGTGGCGGCGATGTCACCCTTTTGGGTAAAGCCGTTTTCCGCCAAGGGCACGAACATGGGGCAGGCAACGGATTCCACCTGCAGGGAGGGATCCAATTGACGGATCGCTTTTTCGTAAGCTCCCGAGCCCACCGTGGCGGCAGTGCCCAGCACCAGAATCTTGCCGTTTCCTGCGGAAGCGATCTCCAAAGCACGCCTTGCGGCGGGCTCCACCACCCCCACGAAGGGCAGGGGGAAGGTGGCTTCCAGCAGGGACAGGGCGTTGGAGGACACCGTGCCGCAGGCAACCAGCACCGCCTCTACCTTTTGGGAAAGGAGAAACCGCACGTCCTGCAGGGCAAAACGGCAGATGACCTCCCCGGATTTCGTGCCGTAGGGCACACGGGCGTTGTCACCGAAGTATATTAGGTCGTGGGCGGGCAACAGCTCCCGCAACGCGCGGTAGCCGGTGAGACCTCCCAGACCGGAATCGAAAATGCCGATGCGCATAAGTGAATCATTCTCCTTTGAAGAAGGATGGGGGAAGGGATGAGACGAATCTGATGGAAAAACTATTTACGTGGGTTTTTGTTTTGCAGATACTTGGCGCGTATCAGCGTCCCATTTCGCTTACAGTAACGTCACCAACAAAGGTATTGTCAGCATACAAAGCAAATTAGACAGCAAAATGGCGTCTGCGGCGGTATGCTTCCCTGCGGTCTCCTCCGGGGGGAGGTAGATCTCCGAGAAGTTCTGCACTGCCGCCGCCGTGGGACAGCAGGACAGCAAGAACAAGGTTGCGCCGAAGTACCAGGGGAAGGGCAGGAGCTTGATGCATACAAGTGCCAGCAGGGGCATCACCACCAGCTTCCCCGCGCAGGCGATCCAGGCGTATTTATCCTTGACGATGCGGGCAAAGGGGGTGGCCGCCAGCCGCATACCCAAGGCGATCATACAAAGGGGTGTGGACATTTTTCCCGCCAAGGAGACGGTGGTCTCCAAGGCTCCCGGGAGCTTAAAGCCAACCAGGAACAGGGGGAAGGCCACGTAAAAGGCCAGCATGGCGGGGTTTAACAGCAAGCTCTTGATGCGGATATGCTTTTTCTCCCCGGTGATCAAGAACAGCCCCGCCGTCCATGCCAACAGGTTCATGGAGAGGGCAAACACCGCAGACAAGGCCACTGCTTCCGAGGCTACTTCGACGGGCAACAAGGCCTCCAACAAGGGGATGCCGATAAAGCCCACGTTCCCGAAGGTGGAGGCCGCCCCCGCAACACGGTTACAGACGGACTTGCGGTCCCGCAACAGCAGGCAGGAAAGACCCAGCACCAACACCTGTACCCCGGTGCAAAGCAGGAAGAACAGGCCCATGGAGGTCAGCAATTCCGGGGTGCAATCTGCGGAAAGAAAGGCGTGGACCTCCAAGCAGGGCTGGCAAAGGTATACCAGCACCTTGGAAAAGGGGGCGATCTGGGAGGGAGATAAGGTTTTGGTCTTGACAAACAGGAAGCCGGGAATGGCGTAGGCCATCATGGAAAGCACCTGTACGGCGGTTTGAAGAAAGTTCATGGTGTCAATTATACGTATAGATCAAAGCGGGATACATGGCGTAGATCAAGGTGGCGCACACCGCAAAGAGGGCTACGGCGGCGATGAGGATCGCTTTGCCGCCTACGAGAAGCTTGCCCTTCACGGTGGTTTTGTCCGCCGTTTCCATCTTTCTCAGCAGGACTGCCAGGAAGATGGCCCCCGTCAGCAGGGTGGGTACCAGATAACGGTAGTCCATGGAGCAGAAATGGGGGTAGGAGAAGCAGAAGGGGATATAGGTGACCAGCATGGTTACCCAATAGAACAGGACAAAGGCACAGGGGATCCTGCCAAAGCCCACGGCAGACTTGAACTCTTCCTCCGTGTTCTTGCGAAGCAGATGCCACAGGCAGTAGCCTGCGCCGATGAGGGTGGCGATCACGATGATCACGTTCATCCAGAACAGCAAGGTGGAAGCGCCGTCGAAGATGAGATGGTTCTTCCAGCGGGAATACTCCCCGAACAGGGACATCTTCAGCACCGCCAAGGGGATGCAATGCTCAAAATACTCCGCACCCTGGGTCCCTGCCCGCATGGGGTAGACCCCGAAATCCGAAAGGGAATCCCAATCGAAGAAGCGTTCCGCCACGGAGTAGCCGCCCAGGTACTGATCCGCCTTGTCGGAAAGACGGGGGACGTAGGTCAAGGGGGTATCGTAGGCCAGGAAGTTCCGCACCTGCCAGCCGATGCCAAGGGGGATACAGATCACCCCGAACAAGGCAAACTGGGCGATGAGCTTCCCTCTGCCGCTCCAATCCTTTTCCGTGATCAGCTTATGCAGGAACAGGAAGGCCACCGCAGGGGCTACCACCCCCGTTGCCAGCTTGGCAAACATGGCACAGCCTATGCAGAGCGCCAGCAGGGAAATGGTCAAGAAGGAAGGCTTTTTGTGCCATTCCAGCGCCACCCATACCGCCAGGAAGGCGAACATCACGCTGAGACAGTCGTTGTTGATGCTTCCCGAAAGCAGGAAGAAGGTGGGGTGGAAGGCCAAAACCGTCAAGGGCAGGAACAGGGCAAGGCCCTTGAACTCAAAGATCTTCAAGATCCGATAAGCGGCGTACAGGGTGACCATGGAATAGAACAGGGTCAGGATCTGCAAGTTTTCCGCCGCAGTGGTGAACTCTATGCCGATATCCACCTGGAACTGCAAGAACCATGCGCAGATGATGTGATGCAGCGGGGGATGGTAGAACTGGCTCTTCCCGATCACGTCAAAGTCGGGAATGCCGTTATCCATAATATACCGAATGTAGCCGGTGTGTCCGTAATTGTTCAGCTTGCCGAAGTTGGAGGTGTCGTGCTGGTTGGTGGTGATGCCGATATCCAAGGTATACACCAACCGTGCGATCAGCGCCAGCAGGAACAAAATGGCGATAAGCTTCCCCTCGGAGAGGGTGCCCATCTGACGGCAGTACATCACGAAGGCACAGCAGACGAATACCGTAAGAAGCAAGAGATACTTGAAGATACTGCCCCAGTACTCCTCGTCCTCTGCTTTCAGAGCCATGTTGTCCTCTACGATTCCTGCGCCCCAGAAGCCCAGGGCAAGGCAGGCCGCCAGCATCAAAAGCAGGCAGAAGGCGGTGCATTCCAGCAGACTCTTCTTGCTTTCCTGCGGCGTGCGGTGGGTTCGCGGATCCAAAGATAAGAATTTCAAGGCATTTTCCCCCAAGTTACAATTCTACATCCCTTATTGTAGCAAAGCGGGTGGGTTTTGTCAAGCCCATCGGGCGCATTACCTTGTCAATAAACGTGTTGTCGGTTCCGCCCTACGCAAAACGCCGCCGCGAGGGCGTCGTTTTGGAACCTTGGGATCTAAGCCCAAGTCGGCACAAAGCTTTTGGCTTATCCGTGGTTTTATTTTGCCGACGTCAAAAACGGCAGAGCCGTTTTTGGAACTGCGGTGCGAGGTCAAGTCGGCGCATGGCTTTAGATTTATGCGTAGTATCGTTTCGCCGACGTTGAAAAGGGCAAGCTGTTTTTGGAAATGTAACGGCTACGTGTCATCCTGAGCACGCGCGGGTTGTAGTAGATGTGGCTACGTATTACAGTAATCTCCGCGCACGTCGAACTTTTTGTAGTCGAAGCGCGTAGCGCTGAGCATCAAAAAGCGCCGCAGGCGGGATCTCATAAGAGTCTGATGTTCCCTTTTGGGCGCAAAGAACTGTTTTATCACAAAAGGATGTAACTTTACCCGTGTAGGGGTAGATCAGACTCGTAGGAGATCCCTCACCCTGCAAGCAGGGTTCGGTTTTGCTCCGAACGGCTCATCGCGGCCAATACAGATCGAAAAGCGTAGAATATCTATGCCGCTATGCAAAACGGCGCTGCCGTTTTGGAGTCTTAGGAGCAAGAGCCTTTCCTTCTCCGCAAAACTTCGACTCACGCTTCGCGTTCGCTCAGGATGACGGTATTGCTTGCGGCTTCGCTGGAAAAACTTCGACGTTCGCGGAGATGTATCGTGCTGCATGGCCGTTACGGCTGCGTGTCATCCTTGCTTCTATACGTTCTCGTCATAGCTTTGGCTACGAACGATTGAACGCTTTTGTGCGCACGCCAACGGCGTGCCTCGCCTTCCCCCTTTGGGGAAGGTGGCGCTCGGCTTGCCGAGTGGCGGATGAGGTTCCTCTTAACAAAAACGATTGATCGTTTTCAACGTCGGCGAAGCAAAACTACGCATAAGCGAAAGTCAAATCACCGACTTGGGATCGCACCGCAGTTCCAAAAAACGGCTCTGCCGTTTTTGATGTCGGCGAAACAAAACTACGCATAAGACGAAAGTCATGCGCCCACTTGGACTCGCACCGCAGTTCCAAAAACGGCTCTGCCGTTTTTGATGTCGGCGAAACAAAACTACGCATAAGACGAAAGTCATGCGCCGACTTGGGATGAGGTTCCTATGAAAGAAAAAAGCACCTTCGTCCATGCAGGGGCAGAGCAGCCTCACGGAAGCCTCCCCGAACCCCCTTCTTTTCCTTTTGTGAATTTTCTTTTTCCGTCTTGACAAGGGGGCAAAAATGGGATAGAATACGTTTATAAGAACACTGCTTTTATTTATATGCCGTTTTGCAGACTGAGAGGTCTTTTATGTATTCGGATTACACACTCAACAACCCGCCCCGGGTATTGGAGCGGAAGGATCTTCCCTTTGCGGGGGAGACGGTGATCGCCATCGGCAACTTTGACGGGGTCCACATCGGGCATCACGCGCTTCTGAAGCGTCTCGCGGAGGAAGGCAAGGCAAGAAACGCCACCCCCTTGGTGTTTACCTTTACGGAAAATCCCAAGGTGCTTTACTTTGGGGCGAAGTATCTCTGCGGGGATGCGGAGCGCCTTGAGGCGTTGGCGTCCGTGGGCGTGGAGGCGATCTACCGCGGGGATTACGCCTACCTGCACGATTTTTCCTGCGAGGAGTTCGTGCGGGACTTTTTGGTGGAAAAGCTTCACTGCGTCTGTGCCGTCGTGGGCAGTGATTTCCGCTTCGGCAAGGGCCGTATGGGCGACCCCAACACCATGAAGGAGCTGATGGAGAAAAGCGGAGGCAGCTGTGTGATCCTCCCCGCCGTGGAGCGTGAGGGGAAGAAGGTCTCCTCCACCTACATCCGCCGTCTTTTGGGAGAAGGGAAGCTTCCCATGGTGGAAGAGCTTCTGGGCAGACCCTACTCCGTGATCCTTCCCGTAAGAGAAGGCCGCCGTCTGGGCAGAACCATCGGTTGCCCCACCATCAACCAGATCCCGGAGGAGGACCGTATGCTTCCCCGCTTCGGGGCGTACCTTTCCACGGCGGAGTTTACGAAGGATGGGGAAAAGCTGTGCTTCCACGGGGTGACCAACGTGGGGATCAAGCCCACGGTGTCTTCGGAATCCAAGCCCGTGTTGGAGACCCATCTTCTGGATTTTGACGGGGATCTTTACGGCGTGACGGTGAAGGTCACCCTCCATGCCTTCCTGCGGAAGGAGCGCTGCTTCAATACCGTGGAGGAGCTGAAGGAGCAGATCAGCCGTGACATCGCCGCGGTACGAAAGGAATTGCAGAAATGAGAAAGAAACTGCTTTGCGCTGTGATGGCGCTGGTGCTGCTTCTCCCCGTCCTGACCTTTGGGACGGCGGCAGAGCCCACGGACGCCGATGACGTCTTTGCGGCCAATAATTCCGCCGTGGCGTACTGCATCGACACCGAGCAGGTCCTTTATGAAAACAATGCGGATATAGAGCACGCCCCCGGCGTCACCACCAAGCTGATGGCGCTGATGGTGGCTTACGATCTGGTGGAAAACACCGGGCGCAAGCTTACCGAGAAGGTGAAGGTTCAGGGGGACTGGGTGCGGGATTCCTACGTGCCCGGTGACCGAAGCAGCCCTTACCTGGGGCTGACCCAGGGGGACGAGTGTACTCTGGAATATCTGTTTGCCTGCTCCTTGGTGGCCAACGCCAACGACGCCTGCGCCGCCTTGGTGGGGTATTGCGTGGACGAATTGATGATGACCACCACCGAGGAGTTTGTTCAGAGAATGAACCAAAAGGCCTCGGAGCTGGAAATGCGGGACACCCTCTACGTGGATGCCATCGGCTTCGGCGGCAAGGGCAAGACCACTGCGAGGGACGTGGTGAAGCTGGCAAAAGCCTTCTATTTATATGATGAGCTGGTGAAGCTTTCCGATCGGGACGCTTACCGCGGGCCGGGAAGCACCATCCGTAACAAGAATTATCTGGAATGCGACTACCTGATGAAGGGCTATCTCATGGAAGAAGCCATAGGTCTCATTGCGGGGCATTCCACCAATCAGGGCGGGTATCATCTGATCACCTTCGCCGAGATCGAGTACGAGGTCGTTTCTTCCCAAAAGAAGCCTATGCAGGAAACCGGTAAGGATGACGGGGAAGAGGGCAAAGAGACCGTTATCAAGCCCTTCGTCTTCGTGGTGATGGGCGGCAGCCGTGAGCGTCAGGAGGCGGACGGCAGCCGTTGGTTCGACCCCGGCAACGCCTACGACGATATGCACGGCATGGTGCCCTACGTCCTGAACTCCAACACCTATTACCGTCTTTGCATTGGAAAAGAAGACCCCAAAAACGTGACCCTTCTTGCCGACCTTCGTCTGGGAGGCGGCGCAGAGGCGGGGATCTTACGTCTGCTTCCCGCAGAAACGCTGGAGCTGATGGCTCCCAACCCCGGGGGTGCGGAGGTCAAGACCGTTTTGGAGTATGACGAACGGGTCTACGAGACGGAAAAGGGCGGCAAGACCTATATGACCGTGGACGCCCCCGTAAAGCAAGGGGAGGTCCTGGGCAAGGCGATCTTCATCCTCAACGGCGTGGAGATCGGCTCCGTGGACATGGTGGCGGAAAAGAGCGTGGACGTGAACACTTTGCTTTCCGCCAAGAATCAGCTGTTCTCCTTCCTGTTTGAAGGCCCTATGGGTGTGATCCTGAAATGGGTGCTGATCATCATTCTGGGCTGGGTAGCCCTGGCCGTTCTGCTGTGGCTGATCCGTATGGTGATCCGCTTGGTGAGATGGCAAAGCAAGAAGAACGCCGAAAAGGATCCTAAAGAGTCCAAAAAGCTCAAAGAAGCTCCCGAAAAGGAAAATATGAACAAAATGTGAATTTTTCACAAAAACGAAAAACGCTCTTGCAAAGCGGGATTTGTTGTGGTAATATATCCCGTAGTCTGCGAATTTCGTAAATCGTAAAATAGAAAGGTATTTGATCGTATGAGCATTTTGCAATATATCGTTGGCGGTTTGATTTTGGCACTGGCAGTTGTGCTGGTGGTCCTGGTAAGTAAGCAGCAGGGCAAGAGAAAGGGTCTGGAAAACGTTATTTCCGGCCAGACCTCCTCCAACTCTTATCTGAACAGAACCGAGGCTGCCAAGAAGGGCAAGAAGTTTGAGAAGTGGACCGTGGTCTGCGCCGTTGCTTTCGGTGTGCTGGTGATCGCGCTGTACTCCATCACCGCTATCTCCAAGAACGTTGAGGCAAACAACAAGAACAACTCCTCTGCCGCTACTTCTTCCACCGCAACCTCTTCCACCGTTTCCAACATCTCCGTGGATACTTCTTCCGCTACCTCCGAAGCTTCCGAGGACGTTTCCGTAGAGGAGTCCGACGAGGAATCCAAGTAATTTTTCCAAACATAAAAAGAGACCTTCGGGTCTCTTTTTTCTGTCGCTACGCTCCCGTCGGAATATCCCTGCGGATATTCCTCCGATTTCCGTGTCCCTTCCGCGGGACACGAGCCCCTGACGGGGTTTGCAACACGGTTGCAAATTTTTCTCCTGCGCTAACCGCTTGGAGAAAAACCGTAAAAGGTGTCTTTTTGCCCGGAATGAATCCGGGCAAGCGACGCATTCATCGTATCCCCCCCTGCGGGGGCAGTTTTCCTATCCGCTCCCCAAAAAACATTCCCCAAACGGCAGTTTGGGGCAATCAGGTTTCTTTGGGATTTTTAAGGGTGTTTCTTTTTCCAAAGAAACACCCTTAAATCGTTCCTGTTCAATTTTACACTTCCACCGTTTCGTCGGGCTTTGCAACGTCCAGGGACGCCTTGCCCTCCAAACGGCGGGCGGATTCCTCGTAAGCCATCTCGGGGGTGTTGTTCTCCTCGGAAAGGTGGGCAAGCACCACACGCTCCGTGCCGTAGTTCACCAAATGGGGCAGTAGCGCGGCACAGTCGAAGTTGGAAAGGTGGCCGTAAGGACCCAAGATCCGTTTCTTTAACGGATAGGGGTAAGGCCCTGCTTTCAAACGCTCGATGTCGTGGTTGGATTCGATCACCACCCGCTTACAGCCGGACATGGCCCGTAAGATCTCCGAGGAAAGATGGCCGATGTCGGTGAAGTATGCCATGATCTCCCCCGCAAGCTCTATGCGGAAGCCCACGGAAGCGCAGGCATCGTGGGGGGTGCGCACGGTGTAGATGCGGGTATCCTCCAAGCAGGTGAGATTGCCGTGATCGTTGGGCTTTAAGTGGGGGAATGCGTCAGGTGCGGCGGATAAGATGCCATCAAAGCACCCCGTGGGAGCGTAAATATCCATGCCGTAGCGGCGGGATAAGGTCTCCAGCCCCTTGATGTGGTCGGAATGCTCGTGGGTGACAAAGATGGCCTTGAGCTCCTCCGGGGCAATGCCCACTTGCCTCACGGCGGTCTCGATGCGCTTGGCGGAGACGCCTGCGTCAATGAGAAACACATCGCTTTTGTTCTTCACAAGACAGCAGTTCCCCTTGGAGGAGGAGAATAACTGGTAGACTTCTGCGGACATGGGGTCAGGATTCCTTCACGCCGCTTTGCTCCACCACGGAAGCGCCGTAGGGACGGATGCGCAGCAGCATACAGGCGTTCTTGCCGAAGATATTGTTGATGGTTTCCCGGTAAGCTTCCACGTTTGCGGTGGGGACGTAGGCCTGGATCGTGCCCGCAAAGCCGCCGCCGTGTACACGGCAAACAGCTCCGAACCGTTCGGACAACGCCAAGGCCAGGGAGATCCCCTGCTCGGACACGTTGCGGGTGGTGTATACGTTCTGTAGGAATTCAAAGGAGGAACGGCCGGATTCCGTGACCAGATGGAAGAAGGTCTCCGCATCCCCGCTCTTCAAAGCGGCACGCTGAGCCTCTACACGCTTGTTTTCCCCGAAGTAGTGCAAAGCGCGGAGAATGGCTCTGTCTCCCACGTTGGCACGCATATAGCCGATGCGGGAGATAAACTCCGCTTCGTCGCATTCTCTCAGCACCTTTTTGCCCATCAAAGCGGCGCAGGCGTGCATTTCCTTGGGAACGGCGGCGTAATCGTCGGTGAGATCCACGTGGTTGCCCCCGGTGTTCACGATGCAGAAGGTGTAGCCGGACTTTTCCGGGTCGAGGGCAAGCTTTTCAGTCTTGGGAGAAGCGGGATCTTCAAAATCGATGTACAAAAAGCCGCCGCAGGCGCAGGCCGCCTGGTCCATAAGACCGCAGGGCTTGCCGAAGTATACGTTCTCGGCGTACTGCCCTGCCATGGCAAGCTCCATGGGAGAGACCTTTCCTTCGTTGTAAAGCTGGGACATGATCCGTGCGCACATCACCTCAAAGGCGGCGGAGGAGGAAAGACCGCTCCCCGTCAGCACGTCGCTGGAGGTGCAGGCGTCAAACCCGCCAAAGGAATAGCCCTTTTTGGCAAAAGCGTCGCAGATGCCGGTGACCAATGCGGAGGAAGAGCCCTTGCGGACCTTCTTGGGGTCGGGGTCGGTGCAGTCCACCGTGTCCTCGGGATAGCCCTCGCTTTTGATCCGCACCGTCATGCCCTCTGTCTTGGCGGCCACGGCGATGATGTCAATGTCCACGGAGGCGGCCAGCACACAGCCGTTGTTGTGGTCGGTGTGGTTGCCGGAGATCTCCGTTCTGCCGGGGACGGAGAACAAAAGGCCCTCTCTGTCGCCGTAACGCTCCAGAAAATCGGAAAGCAGCTTTCCGTAGCGGTCGCGGGGACGGGCGGTGTCGTGGTACAGGGATTCAAAGGTTTTATCAAAGCTGCCGTTTTGCACGGCGGAAAGAATGGCGGAAATCAGCATACAGTGCCTCCCGTTGTGTTTTGATCGGGGGTATTATATCATAAGAGGAAGAAAATTGCAAGAGAAAAATCCCCGGTTTTTATGCAACCCTGCGGATTGATGATATACACGCCTGCGGCGTGATGATGTGCACCTGCGGTGATGATATACACGCCTGTGGCGTGATGATATGCACCTGCGGGCAAGTCGGTGGTACGCGGCCGCGTCAGCGTGTCATCCTGAGCACGCGCGGGTCGTGTCCCTTGTGGCTACGCATTGCAGTCATCTCCGCGCACGTCGAAGTTTTGCGGAAGTAGTCGTCGCAACGCGACGAGGGATGGAGCAAAACCGCCGTAGGCGGGATCTACTGAGAGTCTGATGTACCCTTCCGAGGCTAAAGAACTGTTTATGGGTAACAGGCAGAACGGAGAACGGCCGTATCGAAAAGCATCCCATACCCTCAAAAAATGCAGGCATTTTTTGCCTTCCGTTCGGGTTTACACCACTCACGGAAGTTCGACGCGGCAGGGGTTTTGCTGTGTGTTCCGATAGAAAGTACTGTGCACCCTGCCTTGCTCAGGGTGACAAACGGACACAGCAGTTCCAACGTCAGCGTGTCATCCTGAGCACGCGCGGGTCGTAGTAGATGTGGCTACGCATTGCAGTCATCTCCGCGCACGTCGAAGTTTTGCGGAGAAGAAAAGGCTCTTGCTCCTAAGACTCCAAAACGGCAGCGCCGTTTTGCATAGCGGCATAGATATTCTACGCTTTTCGATCTGTATTGGCCGCGATGAGCCGTTCGGAGCAA
>JAZPZV010000031.1:0-2336 GCA_045544855.1 Eubacteriales bacterium
CCGCCGCAGGCGGGATCTCATAAGAGTCTGATGTTCCTTGTTGAAATAAAAGAACTGTTTTATCACAAAGGATGTAAGTTTGCCTTTGTAGGGGTAGATCAGACTTTGAGGAGACCCCTTACGGTTTTGCTTTTTAGAAATTGCTGTGGAAGACAGAACCACATCCAAGATTTCGGGGCAATTTCAAAAAGCAAAACTTCGACGCGCGCGGAGATGTACCGTATTGCACAGCCGTAACGGCTCTATTCCGCGCTTGCTCAGGGTGACAAACAGACACAGCGGCTGTGCTATGCATAGCGATTTGTGCACTTGATTATTCTTCCCTCCTCACAATATGGGATTCTCAAGGGACGGGTCCCTTGAGTGGGGTTTTTAAGGGGCGGCGCCCCTTAAATATAACGATTTATGAAAATTGAGAAGCTGTATTTATACAATTTCAAAAACGCCGCGGAGGAGACCTTGACCTTTGACCCGGGGGTGAACGTGATCTACGGAGAAAACGCCTCGGGAAAGACCAATCTGCTGGAAGCGCTGTTCTATTTTGCCTCGGGGAAGTCTTTCCGGGGTGGCAAGGAGCGGGAGCTGATCCGATTGGGGGAGACAAGGGCGAAAGCGGAGCTGCTGTTTTCCGCCCATGGCATAGAAAAGCGGATGGCGCTGACTTTGGAAAAGGGCAAGAAAAGAGAGCTTTCCGTGGGCGGTGTGAAGGTGCAGAGGCTTTCCGAGTACCTGGGGCTGTTCCGCGCCGTGATCTTTACCCCGGACCATCTGGACCTGGTGAAGGGGGTCTCGGAAAACAGACGGCGGTTTTTGGATCTGGCCATCTGTCAGTCCTTCCCCCGGTACGCCGCATCACTGAACGAATACGGGAGACTGCTGTTGCAGAAGAACGCTCTGCTAAGGGGAGAAAACCCGGACAGAGGGCTTTTGGAGGTCTACCACGAGCGGATGGCGGTGCTGAGCGGCACCATCACGGTGAACAGACTGAAATATCTGGCAAATTTGGAGTCTGCGGCAAGGGAATTTCAAAAGGAAATGTCCTCGGGGCTGGAAGACTTGAAGCTGAAATACAAAAGCCAGGCCGTGCCCAAGGAAGAGGATACGGCGGAGGTTTTGAAGGAACGGTACAGAGTGCTGTTCGCACAGAAAATGGAGGATGAGATCCGACGGGGTTTTTCGTTGTGCGGGCCTCAAAGGGATGATTTTGATCTGTACCTCAACGGGCTGAACTGTAAGATGTTCGGGTCCCAGGGACAGCAGCGGTCCTCGGTGCTTTCCTTGAAGCTGGCGGAGGGTGAGCTTTCCAAACGGCTGACGGGAGAGTACCCGGTGTTTCTTTTGGATGATATCCTGTCGGAGCTGGATATGGGCAGACGGGAGTATATCCTGGATAAGATCACCGGGAAGCAGGTGGTGCTCACCGGTTGCGAGACGGAGCTGTTTGCCGGATACGGCGGCAGTAACAGGATCTTTGTGGAAAAAGGTCTTGCGAGGAACGTGTAAAGCGCGGCCATTGCTGCAATGCTGTCTACTCATTGCCGTATACCGCAAAAAAATCGGAACCTCATCCACCGTATGCGGGGATGGATATAGGTTCTTTGCTCGTAGATGTTCCGCCCGCAGACGGTCCCCCTTCCCCGCTTGCGGGGAAGGTCAGCACACCTGCGGTGTGCGCGCAAAAGATTTCTACATTTTCACGCCACGGCTGTGTCTACGAAGGATTGAACGCTTTTGAGCGTCCGCCAAAGGCGGACTTCGCCTTCCCCGCTTGCGGGGAAGGGGGACCGCTACGAGACGGAAAAGGTTGTATCTGCTTGAATGGTTCTCTCTCGTAGTGGGGGATGAGGTTCCGATTGAAACAAGGATGTAACTTTACCTATGTAGGGGTAGATCAGACTTTGAGGAGACCCCTTACGGTTTTGCTTTTCGAAATTGCTGCAAAAGGAACTGCATATCCAAAGACAATGGGCAATTTCAAAAAGCAAAACTTCGACTCCGCAGGCTTTTCTCATTGCACCCTAAGGTACAACATTATTCCACGCCTGCTTCGCTCAGGGTGACAAGTAGCCAAAGCGATTCGGTTCCGCGCGGCCAACCCGCAGGGTTGGTATGCTCAGAGATGACGGTTGGGGTGGGTTTTGTCGTCACCCTGAGCGAAGCAGGCGTGGAATAATGTTGTACCTTAGGCTGCAATGAGAAAAGCCTGCGGAGTCGAAGTTTTGCTTTTTGAAATTGCCCATTGTCTTTGGATATGCAGTTCCTTTTACAGCAATTTCCAAAAAGCAAAACCGTAAGGGGTCTCCTCAAAGTCTGATCTACCCCTACACGGGTAAACT
>JAZPZV010000032.1:0-9195 GCA_045544855.1 Eubacteriales bacterium
CATTTGTAGACACAAATGCAAAATTTAGTGAAATTTTCGCTTACGCGAAAGTGAAGTTGCTTTGCAGTGAAGTTCGTGCAAAGCTGCTCCGCAACTTTTACGCACGAGTGAAGTTAAGTTTGCCCACTTTGCCGAAGGCAATACTTCACTATCCGCAGGATAACTTCACTTACGAAGTAAACTTCACTTGCCCCCATGGCAAACTTAGTTGCGTAGTGTCCTTAAGGGCACTACGCTATAAAGATTATCTTTTTGCTTTGCCGATGGCGGCCTTGACGTAACCAAAAGCGCCGATGACGCAGAAGAGCAGACCGATGCCCAGATCCTTCAGGTATGCTGCGGCGATCTCTCCGTCCTCGAAGAAGAGGTACGCGTTGGAAATGCATTCAAAGAAGCCGAGCGGACGTTCGATCTCTCCGTTGGCGAACCATTCTTGGCAAGCCTGATACACGTCGTAGGAAAGGCAGAGATACCATGCGATCAGGATGGAGAGGAATGCCATCACGGCAGAGATCACCACGCCCTTGACGCTTTCGCACTTGCCGAAGAGAGCGTAGCCCTTGATGGCGCAA
Source organism: Eubacteriales bacterium (assembly GCA_045544855.1). GTDB lineage: Bacteria > Bacillota > Clostridia > Oscillospirales > CAG-382 > Coliplasma. The sequence goes on from JAZPZV010000032.1 coordinate 573, forward strand.
ACCACGCCGATGATGCCGCTGATTGCCGCAAGGAAACCGATCTGATAAAGCAAAAACCAAACGATGCCCCCTGCCAAGGAGAACAGGAATGCGCCCACGGTGCCTGCAAGGACGTTTTCTTCCTTGGGGATCACCGGCGGCTCGTAGGGGATCTGCGTGTTTTCGGGGTTGGGGATGTTGTTGTCAACTTCAAAATTTTCGTTCATGCCGAAAAACCTCCGTATAGTTTCATAATTCCCTCTTTTTCTCTTTTATCATAATACATTTGAGCTCGTTTGTCAAGACGTAAAACGCTTTTAAAAGGTAAAATTGTCTTTATACGGCAAAGTCGGAGGATGGGAAAAAGGTTGCGACGCCGTTCCGAAAACGGCTATGGACGGTTTTGTTAAGAGGAACCTCATCCCAAGTCGGCGCATGACCTTGGAAGAATTAACAGCCTCAACACGCCGACGTCAAAAACGGCAGAGCCGTTTTTTGGAACTGCATTGCAAACCCAATTCGGCAAGCCGAGCGCCACCTTCCCCAGAGGGGAAGGCGAGGCTTGCTTCGCAAGCGGGAAAAAGGCTTTCTATATTTTTTCGCCATAGCTTTGGCTACCCGCGATTGAAATCATTTTGCGCACACCGCAGGTGTGCTGACCTTCCCCGCTTGCGGGGAAGGGGGACCAGTACGAGACGGAACTTCTTGCGTCAGCTTGCTTTGTTATCTCTCGTAGTGGTGGATGAGGTTCCTCTCACCGAAACGGCTTCGGCCGTTTTTGACGTCGGCGGTATGCGGTCATGTCTGTGTGTCATCCTGAGCACGCGCGGGTCGTAGTCGTTACGGCTGTACAATACAGTCATCTCCGCGCACGTCGAAGTTTTTGCAGTCGAAGCGAAGCTGAGCGGCAAAAACCGCCGCAGGCGGGATCTACTGAGAGTCTGATGTTCCCTGCCAAAGGCAAAGAACTGTTTTATCACAAAGGATGTAAGTTTGCCTTTGTAGGGGTAGATCAAATTCGTAGGAGATCCCTTCGGGGTGCAAGCACCCCTCGGTTTCCGCTGTTCGGCTGCGCCTCAACTGCGGAAACTTCGGCTCGCCCTTCGGGCTCCCTCAGGATGACACGCTGACGTTGGAAACGCCCCTTTCTACTCCCCTTCTACTCCCCTTTCGTTCTCCCCTCCCCCCTCTTTTCCCCTGTTTTCCTATTGTTTTTTTCCTTCCTTTGTGTTACACTGAAGGTGTAGAAACCAAAAAAGGAGGATTCTTTATGCAAGCGAACCCCATTTTTACCTCCCGCATGGTATTCGCCGCGGGGCAGCCCATCCGTGTGTACGGTACGGGAGAGGGGATGGCGGAGATCAGCTTTGCGGGGCAGACCCGCACCGTCACCGCAAAAGAAGGGGCTTGGGAGGCGGAATTTCCCCCCATGGCCTACGGCGGGCCGTACCGATTGACCATGAAATTCCCCGAGGGAGAAGTGGTTTTGGAGGATCTCTACGTGGGAGAGGTCTATTTGATGGCGGGGCAATCCAATATGCAGTTCAAGCTGAAGGAATCCAACGCCCCCAAGGCGCTGTACCGTGAAAACCCCTTGCTGCGGATGTTTTCCACGGACCGCCTGGAAAAAAGCGACCGCTTCACCCCCGCAGACGGCTGGGTGACGGCAAGGGCGGACACCGTGGGAGATTGGTCCGCCCTGGGATACCTGACGGGGGACTTGATCTCCCAAAAAAAGCAGATCGCCGTGGGGATCATTCCCTGCTATCAGGGGGCTTCCGTGATCGAAAGCTGGCTCCCCAAGGGACTTTTGGCGGAAAACGGCATTGCCCTGCCTCCCGAAGCCTTGCACGGGGACCATTTTTACCATGAGTTTGCACTGTGGAAGCAGGAAGGCACTTTGTATGAATTTGCCCTGTCCCAAGTCACGCCCTTTCCCCTCACCGGGGTGGTGTGGTATCAGGGAGAAAGCGATACCTCGGAGGCAGAGGGAAGGGTGTACTTAAAAGAACTGGAATTGCTGATTCAGACCCTGCGAAAAGACTTCCGTCAGCCCCGCCTTCCCGTGGCGGTGGTGTGCATTGCGGACTATCTGCCCAGAAACGATGAGGGCTGGAGATCTATTCAAAGAGCCCAGGTCAAGGCGGGAGAAGCCATCCCCTACGTCACCACCGTCCTTTCGGCGGATATTTGCGAGACCGATCAGATCCATCCCCCCACCAAGCACTTGCTGGCAGAACGGATCGCAGACGTATTTTAAAATTTTTGCAAAACACAAAAAGACCCCAAAAGGGGTCTTTTTTATGTTGTTATTCTGCGGGCTGGGTATTTTCCTGCTGCTGCTTCAACAGCTCTGCCAGATCCAGGATGGACATGACGTTACCGTTTTCCCCCACGAAGGTTTCGGGGAGCTTACCGTCCCACGCCTCCAGCAGGTAGAACTCCAACAGCTCGGGGGTGAGGGATTCTGCCAGCATTTTGTTGACCTCGGCTTCCTTTTCGCCCACGTATTCTGCGGCGTCTGCCTCGATCTTCTTCACCTCTGCCTCTGCCTCGGCGTTGATCTTATCGGTCTCTGCCTTGGCCTGGGCCTCGATGACCTTACGTTCTGCGGCGGCTTCTGCCTCCATGATGGCCTGCTGCTGAGCGATCTCAGCCTGCAGCTTGTTCTGGGCGGCAACCTGCTTTGCCTCAACGGCGGCGGTGAAGGCGTCGGTAAAGTCCATGTCCTCCACGGCGGTGGAAAGAACCTCGATGTTGTAGGTCTCCAGATCCTTCACCAGAATGTCCAAGATCTTAACGGAAAGCTCGTTGCGGCTTTCCACCAGCTCGTCGGCGGTGTACTGAGCCACCACGCTCTTCACGGCCTCCTGGATACGGGGGATCATAACGGTTTCGTAGTAGGAAGTGCCGATGGAGCGGTAGATCTCCTGGGCGTTGGTCTTCTGGATCTGATAGTTGATGGAGTAGACCACGCTGACCTCCTGGATATCGCTGGAGAAGCAGGTCATGGTGAGAGATCCCTTCTGGTTACGGTTGTCCATCTTGACAACGTCCTGCCAGGGCATTTTTACGTGAACGCCTGCCTCGAAGGTGTAGTCCTCTACCTTACCGAAGGTGGTGACGATGCCGGTGTGCCCGGTGGGGACGGAGGTGACGCAGGAGAGACCTACGATGATCAGACCTGCCAAAGCGATGAACTGCTTGGGGTTTACCTTCCATACGGGCTTTTGCTTCACCTTGCCGAATTCGGAATACTTCTCCATAGAGAAGCCGAAGAAAATGAACAGGGCGACGATTGTGATCAAACCAAGTGCGAATAATGCCATAGTTTTTGTTTCCTTTCTGTGTTGTGGTATATGTGGTTTTTGTTTTTATTTTTTGGTTGAGAAGGAACCTCATCCCAAGTCGGCGGAAGGCTTTCGTCCGCACATTGCCGTATATCGCCGACGTCAAAAACAGCAAGCTGTTTTTGGAACTGCGGTGGGAAGTGCGGGGCGCATGGCTTTCGTCCGCACATTGCCGTATACCGCCGACGTCAAAAACGATAAATCGTTTTTGTTAAGAGGAACCTCATCCGTCGCTCGGCAAGCCGAGCACCACCTTCCCCAGAGGGGAAGGCGAGGCTCCCTTCGGGAGCGGGAAATTACCGTATGCCCCTGCGGGGCGGAATAGGCTTTGCTTATTTTCCCACCATTACCGATTCAGCGAGCGCTTGAAATCGTTTGTGCGCACACCGCAGGTGTGCTGACCTTCCCCGCTTGCGGGGAAGGGGGACCGCTACGAGACGGAACTTCTTGCGTCAGCTTGCTTGGTTCTTTCTCGTAGTGGTGGATGAGGTTCCTATTGAAGAAATGTAAGTTTACCTATGTAGGGGTAGATCAAACTCGTAGGAGATCCCTTCGGGGTGCAAGCACCCCTTGATTTTCTCCGCTCGGCTACGCCTCAACTGCGGAAACTTCGACGGTTTGCTTGCAAACCTGAGCTCAAGGATGACGGTTGAGGCAGGTTCGCTCGCGAAACAACATAACATTTGCGACCTTTGGTCGCAACTTCATTTGTGCGAAGCCACTTCCTTGCACAGCAGTTCCAAAAACGGCCATAGCCGTTTTTGACGTCGGCGGTATGCGGTTAAGGGTGGTATACAGCTATACGCCGACTTGTTCCTTGCACAGCAGTTCCAAAAACGGCCATAGCCGTTTTTGACGTCGGCGGTATGCGGCTAAGGGTGGTATACAGCTATACGCCGACTTGTTCATTGCGAAGCACTCACTCCCGCCAGTCTTCCCGTGGCGTAGGCGATCTGCAGGTTATACCCGCCGGTATAGGCGTCCACGTCCAGCACCTCCCCGGCGAAGAACAGCCCGGAGACCAGCTTGGATTCCATGGAACGGGGATCCACCTCGGTGACCTTCACCCCGCCGCTGGTGACGATGGCTTCCGCCAGGGGGCGGGTGCCTGTGATGGGGATGATGATGTCCTTCAAGGCGTCGCAAAGCTTTTTACGGGTCTCCTTGGTGACGGAATGCACCTTTTGTGTGCCGTCGATGCCCGCTTTTGCCAGAAAATGGGGGATCATGGAGGAGGGGAGCAACGCTCCCATGCAGTTTTGCAGATCCTTATTGGTGGCCGCACCGAACTCCCGCAGCAGGCGGTTTTCCAAGGTCTTGTGATCCAAAGCGGGCTTCATGTCCAAGTGAAGCTCCACCGGGTACCGATGCCCCAGGTGCGCCGAGGCGGACAGGATCACAGGGCCCGTGACACCGAAATGGGTGAGCATCATCTCTCCCTGCTCGGTATACAGGGTCTTGCCGTTCTTCACAAAGGAGATCCCCACGTTTTTTAAGGAAAGCCCCATGCAATTCTTGCAAAAAGGGTCGGGAGAAACCAGTGGCACCAAGGAGGGCTTGGGTTCCACCACGGTATGCCCCGCCTGCTTGGCGAAGCGGTAGCCGTCCCCGGTAGAGCCTGTTAAGGGGTAGGAAGCGCCCCCGGTGGCGATGATGACTTTGTCAAACAGCCGTCTCTTGCCGCCCTCGGTGACGATGCCCTTCACGGCGTCGTCCTCCAGGATCAGCTCCTTCACGGTGGCCTTTTGGATGTGTACCCCCGCTTCCTTAGCGGTTCTTACCAGACAGTCCGTCACGTCCCTTGCCTTGTCGCTGACGGGGAACACCCGTCTCCCCCGCTCCACCTTGGTGGGGACTCCGTGGGATTCAAAGAAGGCCACGGCATCCTCCGGCAGAAACTGGGAAAGGGCACGGTACAGAAACCTGGGGTTCACCGGGACGTTTTGCAAAAAGGTATCCAGGTCGCAAAGGTTGGTGATGTTGCATCTCCCCTTGCCGGTGATATTCAATTTCTTCCCGCAAAAGGGGTTTTGCTCCAACAGGGTGACTTCCCCGCCGTATTCCGCCGCGGAAATGGCGGCGAACAGCCCTGCAGGGCCGCCTCCGATGACGGCAATGCGAATAGATTCCATAAAAGGCACTCCTCTACCTGACGAGTACAGTATACCACACAATCATGTGATTGTCAATAGGTTTCCGACGATTTTTCAAAAATATTTCAAGAGGTGCGGATGTTGGGATCTGCCACACGGTAAGGAGGCAGCTTGATGGGCGGGATGCCCACCATGGCGGAGAACAGGGTGATGGTCTGGTTCCAGAGGGGCTGGAGCATCCCTGCGGCCTCCATGTGGAGGCGGCGTTTTTCCGTCTCGTCCTCCCTGTTCACGTCGGGGCAGGCGAACACCCCCACGTGGTGGAACTTCAAGCGGAACAGCCCTTCGTGCCCCGCATCCTGTACGGTGACGGTGGCATCCCCTGCGAACTGCTTGGTCTCCTCGTTGTACCGCACGGCGAACTTCACCGTGGCCTCCAGGCGCATTCCCGTGTCCTTGGTGATGTTTTTTTGAAAACTGAAGTCGTCGATAGACGCCCCCAAAAAGTGTAACGTACTCATAGTTATGACCATTCCTTTTTGTCTTTTTACCATTATACTATGAACGGGCGGGGTTGTCAAGGGCGGTAAAAACGTAGTGATACATAGATTTTTCCGCAAATTTTCCGAAAAGAACTTGACAATCCGTTAAAAAAATGCTACAATGCAATTGTAAAGTTTTTGCAGTTATTTATAGGACGAACTGTAAACAAATTGTATCCAAAACGTTACGGAGCATGTCGAAAGAGAGGTCAGGATGTTTCAGCAGGGACAGCAGATCATATACGGAGGGAACGGTGTTTGCCGCATTGAGGACATTGTCCTGCGGGAGACCGCTTTGTCGGAAGAGCCTGCCTTGGTATACGTGATCCGCTTGGATTCCGGGCTGACCTCCTACGTTCCCGTCACCAGCACGGTGTTTATGCGTGCTTTGATCTCCCCCGAAGAGGCGGAGGCTGTGATCGCGGAGTATCCTTCCATTGTGCCCCGTACCTTCGGGAGCACCAATTCCAAGGCCATGGCGGATCAGTACCGCAGCATTCTGGCGAATCATGATCCCAGAGAGATGCTTTGCCTTTACAAGTCCTTACAGCAAAAGATCGAAAACGCCAGGAAAAGCGGGAAGAAGCCCGGCTCCATGGACGAGCGGTTCTCCCTTTCGGTGGTGGACGAGATCTCCAAGGAGTTTGCCGCCGTGCTGGGTTGTACCCCCGCAGAGGTGCGTGCCCGTCTGGGTATTTGACTCCCGCATTTTTATACGCCTACATCTTCTTTTCATTTCATTTTCCCTTTTAGATCAGGTCCGTCTCGGTTTCTCCCCCTTTTCCGAGACGGACTTGGTCTTTTTTTGGGGCAATCGTTCCCCTATTGCATTTTGTCGGTTTTTATGGTATACTGTGATATCAATCTTCCTACGGGAGGTTTCTATGGAACGTCTTACCGAGCATCAGAAGTATATTGCCATTCTGAGAGAAGAGCTTGTCCCCGCCATGGGGTGTACCGAGCCCATCTCTCTGGCTTACGCCGCCGCGGTGACACGCTGTACCTTGGGCTGTCTGCCCGAACAGGCGGAGGTCACTGTCAGCGGGAATATCATCAAGAACGTAAAAAGCGTGATCGTGCCCCATACCGGGGGGCTTCGGGGCATTGCCGCCGCCGTGGCCGCAGGCTTCGTGGCGGGAGATGAGACCCGTCATCTGGAGGTGCTTTCCCGTGTGACGGACGAGCAGGTGGCAGACATCGCCGCCTATTTGGAAAAGGATCTCATTCTCGTGGAGCAATCCCGCTCCGGCAGGTTGTTTGAGATCATCGTCACCGCCCGCGGAAACGGACATACCGTGCGGGTGGAGATCATCGACGGTCACACCCAGGTCTCCCGCATTGAAAAGGACGGAGAAGAGCTGTTTGCCCAGGAGGAGGTCTTTGCCGAGGCGGAGCGTACCGATCGCGGTTTTATGACGGTGGAGGGCATCGTGAAGTTCGCCGACGAGACGGATCTGGAGGAGGTCACTCCCATTCTTTCCCGTCAGATCGCTTGCAACACCGCCATCGCCATGGAGGGGCTTACCGGTAAATACGGCGCCGCCGTGGGGAAGGTGCTTCTGGACACTTACGGGGACAACGTCCACACCCGTGCCAAGGCATGGGCCGCCGCAGGGTCGGATGCCCGTATGAGCGGCTGCGAATTGCCCGTGGTGATCAATTCCGGCAGTGGCAACCAGGGGCTTACCGCTTCCCTGCCCGTTATTGCTTACGCAAAAGAACTGAAGGTCTCCCAGGAGAAGCTGTACAGAGCCTTGCTGGTTTCCAACCTGGTGACCATCCATCTCAAAACGGGGATCGGCTGTCTTTCCGCTTATTGCGGTGCCATCTCCGCAGGATGCGGTGCGGGCGCGGGGGTCACCTACCTGTACGGCGGGGACTTCAAGGCCGTGGCCCATACCGTGGTCAACGCCATCGCCATCAACTCCGGTGTGGTGTGCGACGGCGCCAAGGCAAGCTGTGCCGCCAAGATCGCTTCCTCCGTGGAGGCGGGGCTGTTGGGGATGTATATGTACAAAAACGGCCGTGAGTTCTTCGGCGGGGACGGCTTGGTTACCAAGGGCGTGGAAAAAACCATCGAGAACGTGTCCGCTCTGGCAAGAGACGGCATGAAGGAAACGGATAAAGAGATCCTGAAGATCATGCTCAGCTGCTGACAAAGAAAAACGTGTGACAAAAGGCTCTTTCCGTAAGGGCCTTTTGCGGTTTTTGCGGGACGTCGGCGGTATACTGTTTTATCACAAAGGATGTAAGTTTATCTGTGTAGGGGTAGATCAGACTTCGAGGAGACCCCTTGCGGTTTTGCTTTTCGAAATTGCTGTAAAAGGAACTGCATATCCAAAGACAATGGGCAATTTCAAAAAGCAAAACTTCGACTCCGCAGGCTTTTCTTGTTGCGGTTCAAGACACATCATCGCCCCACGCCTGCTCCGCTCAGGGTGACAGACGGACGGGAGTGCTTCCAACGTCAGCGTGTCATCCTGAGCACGCGCGGAACGTAGTCGTTGTGGCTGTGCAATACAGTCATCTCCGCGCACGTCGAAGTTTTTGCAGTCGAAGTCGGCGCATTGCGTATGGTGCATAGATAACGGTATACCGCCGACATGAAAAACAGGCAAGCTGTTTTTCTTGGGTTGGTGCAATGCGGCGCTGAGCGGCA
>JAZPZV010000033.1:0-11115 GCA_045544855.1 Eubacteriales bacterium
CATACGCTTGCCGAATTGGGTTTGCACTGCAGTTCCAAAAAACGGCTCTGTCGTTTTTGACGTCGGCGTGTCATCCTGAGGGAGCCCGAAGGGCGAGTCGAAGTTTTGCGTAGGTGAGCGTAGCGAACGGAGCAAAACCGAGACCTGCGATAGCAGGTTGAGGGATATGAGACGAGTCTGATGAATCTTTCCGAGGGTGAAGAACTGTTTATTGGTAACAAGCAGAACGAAAAATAGCCGTATCGAAAGACATTCCTATACCCTCCAAAACTGCAAGCAGTTTTGTCCCTTTCCTCGGGCTAACGCCACTCGTCAAGGTTCGACGCGGCAGGGGTTTTGCTGTGTGTTCCTTTAAAAAGTACTGTGCACCCTGCCTTGCTCAGGGTGACAAACAGACACAGCGGCTACGACCTGCTCGGCCAACCCGCAGGGGTGGTATGCTCAGAGGTGACAAACAGACACAGCAGTTCCAATGTCAGCGTGTCATCCTGAGCGAACGCGAAGCGTGAGTCGAAGTTTTGCGTAGGTGAGCGTAGCGAACGGAGCAAAACCGAGACCTGCGATAGCAGGTTGAGGGATATGAGACGAGTTTGATGTTCCTTTCCGAGGGAAAAGAACTGTTTATTGGTAACAAAGGGAACGAGGGAAACGGCTGTATCGAAAAGCATCCCATACCCTCCAAAACTGCAAGCAGTTTTGTCCCTTTCCTCGGGCTAACGCCACTCGTCAAGGTTCGACGCGGCAGGGGTTTTGCTGTGTGTTCCTTTAGAAAGTACTGTGCACCCTGCCTTGCTCAGGGTGACAAACAGACACAGCAGCTACGACCCGCGCGAGGTAAGCCCAACGGGCTGGGTTGCTCAGAGGTGACCAAGTCGGCGCAAAGCTTTTGATGTATGCGTGGTTTTGCTACGCCGACGTCAAAAACAGCAAGCTGTTTTTGTTGGGTTTTGTTCGATTCCGCGCGGCCAACCCGCAGGGTTGGTATGCTCAGGATGACAAACAGACACAGCAGTTCCAAAAACGGCAAGCTGTTTTTAGAACCTTGGGTTCTAAGCGCGGGGCGGACGGCCGTTTACCGTACATCATCTCATACCGACTTGTTTTTTCAATACTTCTTTCTCCCCTCTCTTGACAACTCCCCTTTCTTTGTGGTATTCTACATATAACTATGTAAATATGCAGGAGGTGCCCCTTACATGACCCATCATCTCTTTATCGTCAACCCCGCCGCAGGAAAAGCCGACCGTTCGGAAGCTATCGAAAAAGCGGTAAACGCCGACAAGGAACAAGGCCTTGTGGAGGGGAAGGTTTCCCTTTACCGTACCACGGGACCCGGGGATGCCACGGCGTACCTGACCAAATTCTTGCAGGAGACCGAGGAGGACGTGCGTGTTTACGCCTGCGGCGGCGACGGCACCCTCAACGAGGTGGTGCGGGGCATTTACGCCTCCGGGAAGCAGAACGTGGTCTTGGGTGTGATTCCCACAGGCTCGGGGAACGATTTTATCCGTTCTTTTTCCATTCCCGAAAGCAGCTTCCGCTCGGTGCGCCACATGATGAAGGGCACCGTCACTCCCATCGACCTGATCCGTGTCAACGACGAAAGCGGTGAGGAGTACGTTTGCGTAAACGTTGCCAGCGCAGGTTTTGACGCCGCGGTGTGCCGCAGAATGCAGACCTTCCGCCGTATCCCCCTGATGGGAGGCTCCGTGGCCTACAACATGGCGCTGGTACGGCAGTTCGTGGGGCATTTGGGGCATAAGTTCCAAGTCTTTGGGGACGGCAAGCCCATGAAGACCCCCAATAAGGACGAATATCTCTTTACCGTGGTGGCCAACGGCAGGTATTACGGCGGCGGCTACCATTGCTCCCCCAAAAGCTCCCTTTCCGACGGGCTTTTGAATCTGGTGATGATCGAATCCATCCCCCGTACCCAGTTCCCGGGGCTGCTTGGTCCTTACCGCAAGGGAGAATATTTTGAAAAGCTGAAGGGGCGCATGCTCCACAAAACCGTGAAAACGGTGGAATTCCGTGCAGATAAGCCTTTGGATATGAATCTGGACGGTGAGATCATCGCCCTGAAGAACCCCACCCTGACGGTGATCCATCACGCCATCGGGCTGATCTTGCCGGAATAAGCTTTGAACCATTTCCCCAAGCGGGGCTATACTGTACTGTAACGATTTTTTAGGGAGGGTTGCTTTTATGGAACGTCTTTCCCTTTGCGGGGTGCAGACACACTGCGTTTTTTACGGCGAAGAGCATACGAAAGACACCGCCGTGGTGTTTCTCCACGGATGGGGCTCCACGGGGAGCGCCTTTGGCAGACTGCTTTCCGCCGCAGGAGAGAAATATTTCACCGTCGCCCCGGATCTTCCCGGCTTTGGGGGGAGCGAAGAGCCCAAAACCCCTTGGGGCGTGGAGGAATACGCAAACCATACGGTGGAATTGGTGCAAAGCCTTGGCATCCAAAGGGTGATCTTCGTGGTACACTCCTTCGGCGGGCGGATCGCCATGACCTTGGGGGCAAGAAAAGACCTCCCCTTTACCATCGAAAAGATGATCTTCTTCAGCGCGGCGGGTTTGAAGCCCAAAAGAGGACTGAGTTATTACGTCAAAGTGTATACTTACAAATTATGTAAACTTCTTTTGACTCCCTTCCCGGAAATGAAAAAGCGCTACCAAGCGGGGAAAGGCAGTGCGGATTACCGAAACGCCTCCCCTATGATGAAGCAGATCCTTTCCAAAACGGTGAATACCGACCTCACCCCCTTGCTGCCAAAGATCTCCGCTCCCACGCTTTTGGTGTGGGGAGAGAAGGACACCGCCACCCCCCTTTACATGGCAAAGATCATGGAAAAGCAGATGCAGGACGCAGGTCTGTTCGTGATTCAAGGAGCAGGCCACTTTGCCTTTGCGGAACAGCCCGGGGTCGCTGTTGCCGCATTGAAGAATTTTATTTAAGGGTTTGAAGAACGCCGGTTTCACGCAAGAAGAACCGTGCGGATTCGTTGTGTGTTCCAACGTATGCGGGACGCCGTGGACGTCGTCCCCTACGAATACGCAGGGAATATTGGTTAAAACCGTACCGTCTCCCACGCAACAAGATAGGTAAAAAATTTTCACTGTTCCCCATGCGGGCCGGGAGAGGCAGCATTTACCCCTTTCTTATTTCGGGTTCGTAGGGGACGACGTCCACGGCGTCCCGTTTCCACTGATATAGGTAATGACGGAAAAATAAGCAAGTCCTATTCCGCCCCGAAGGGGCATACGATCATTCTCAACTCCCGAAGGGAGTTTCTTGCCTTCCCCGCTTGCGGGGAAGGGGGACCGTCGCAGGGAGAACGAATTCAGAAAAGCGAACCAAGTGATCCCCCAAGACGGTGGATGAGGTTCCTATCACACAACAAGGAGCATCCTATATGGATCCGGTACTTTCCATCCTGTTTTACGTCCTGTACCTGACGGCGGCGGTATTTGCCTGCCTGCGCTGGGTGCATAACTTACAATTGAATTCTTATAAAAACAAGACCCAGCTGCGGCGATTCAGGGAAACCCCGGAGAAGCTGTTCTGTCTCCTGCCCCTGCTCCCCGCCCTGGTGTTCTCCTGCCTGCCCTTTGTTTGGGCGCAGATCGTCACCTTGGTATTCCTTGCCCTTTCCTGTTTGACCTTGAAGCCGAAAAAGGCCAAGAAGCCCTTGGTGTTCACCACCCGTGTATGGCGTTTGCTTGCCACCACAGGCCTTTTGCTGGTGCTGATGGCCGTGGCGGGGTGGTGGCTGCCCTTCCTGCCCGTGGGGATGCTTCTCCTTTCCCCCTTGGCGGTATTGCTGGGGAATCTTCTCAATACCCCTTGGGAAAAGGCGGTACGGAATTGGTATATCAACGACGCAAAACGGATTCTGGAATCCTGTCCCGAGCTTAACATTTTAGGTGTCACCGGCTCTTACGGCAAGACCAGCGTGAAGAGCTACTTGGGCACTCTGTTGAACGCAGGGTTTGACACCCTCATCACCCCCGAAAGCTACAACACCCCCATGGGTGTGGTCCGCACCGTGCGGGAAAAGCTTCGCGCCACCCATGAAGTCTTCGTGTGCGAAATGGGGGCACGCCACGTGGGAGACATCAAGGAGCTTTGCGACCTTGTTCACCCCCGTCACGGCTTGATCACCGCCGTTGGCAACCAGCATTTGGAGACCTTTCACACCCCGGAAAACATCCGCAAGACCAAGTACGAATTGGCGGATGCCCTTCCCGAAGGCGGCAAGCTGTTTTTGAATTGGGATTGCGAGGCCATTCGTGAAGCTCCCCCCGCCCGTCCCTATATCACCTACGGTCTGACCGAAGGCTGTGACTACCGTGCCACGGATATTTCCCTGTCCCTGGCGGGGACGGAATTTACCTTCCACACCCCCACGGGAGAGACCGCTTCCATGCGGATGCGGCTCATTGGCGGACATTCCGTTTTGAACGTGGTGGGCGCTTTGGCGGTGTGCCATACCTTTGGCATTTCCCTTTCCGCCCTCACTTTGGCGGTGCGGAAGCTTGCCCCCGTGGAGCATCGTATGCAATTGCTTCCCGGTGAGATCACCTACATCGACGACGCTTACAACTCCAACCCCGCAGGCTGTAAGGCGGCTCTGGAGACCTTGGACAGGTTTGATGCCTGCAAGATCCTGGTCACCCCCGGCATGGTGGAATTGGGGGATGCCATGGACTACGAAAACGAGCAGTTCGGCAGATTGGCAGCAGGGGTCTGCGACCTTTGCGTGCTGGTGGGTCTTCGCCAGGCAGAGCCCATCAAGCGGGGCTTGCTGGCAGAGGGCTACCCCGAAGAGCGCATCGCCGTGGTGAACACCCTGCAGGAGGGGCTTGCCTATGTGAGAAGCTTCTACAGCGAAAAGAAAAAGGTCGTCCTGCTGGAAAACGACCTGCCGGATAATTATTAAAAATGAAGTTGCCTGCGGCAAATGAAGTTCGGCAGAGCCAAAATGAAGTTGCCTGCGGCAAAGGAAGTGTCCCTGCGGGGCAATGAAGTAGCCCGCACAGCGCGCAAATGTTCAGTTGTTACGTGTCGGCAACGTTTCGTTCTCAAAACAACTTAACATTTGCGACCTTTGGTCGCAACTTCATTTGTGCGAAGCCACTTCCTTGCACAGCAGTTCCAAAAACGGCCATAGCCGTTTTTGACGTCGGCGGTATGCGGCTAAGGGTGGTATACAGCTATACGCCGACTTGTTCATTGCGAAGCACTTCATTGGCGAAGCCACTTCATCGCACCTTCGGTGCACATCGAAAGGAGTCATTTTACCATGAAAATTCAGGTTGCCGTTTTGTTCGGCGGCAAAAGCGTGGAGCATGAGATCTCCGTGATCTCCGCTTTGCAGGCCATGAACAGCATTCCCACCGAAAAATACCATATCATCCCCGTATACATCACCAAATCCGGGGAGTTTTACACCGGTGCCCCCCTGCGGGAGATCAACCGTTACAGAGACATTCCTTCCCTGCTTGGGGACTGCGTGAAGGTGGCCTTCGTGCCTCAAAACGGCAGGACCGCCATCGTCCGCACCCCGGGGAAGAAGTTCGGTAACAACACCGTCGCCATCCCCGACGTGGCCTTTCCCATCGTTCACGGCACCAACGTGGAAGACGGCAATTTGCAGGGCTTCCTTGGCACCTTGGGTCTGCCCTACGTGGGGTGTGACGTGTTGTCCTCCGCCGTGGGCATGGATAAATACGTGATGAAATCCGTCTTGGCGGCAGAGGGCATCCCCGTGTTACCCGCATTGCGGTTCCGTGCCTCCGTTCCCATGGAGGAGATCGCAGAGAAGGCGGAAGCGGCCATCGGCTACCCTCTGATCGTGAAGCCCGTAAACCTTGGCTCCTCCGTGGGTATTTCCAAGGTATCGGACAGAGAAGAGCTGTTTGCCGCTTTGGATCTGGCCTTTACCTTCGCCGACGTGGTTCTTTTGGAGCGCGCCGTGGTGAAGCTGAAGGAGATCAACTGCTCCGTGGTGGGGGACGAGGACGGTGCGGAGGCTTCCGTGTTGGAAGAACCCGTCGCACAGGACAAGATCCTTTCCTATAAGGACAAATACATGGACGGGGGCAAGGGCGGAAAGAACGGCGGCAAGTCCTCCGGCATGGCGTCCTTGAAGCGCAAGATCCCCGCGGAGATCCCCGATTCCGTGGCGGAAGAGGTGAAGGATCTGGCTGTGAAGGCCTTTCTTGCCATGGGTTGCTCGGGACTTGTCCGCATCGACTTCATGCTGGACATGGCAGAAGATAAGGTATACCTCAACGAGATCAACACCATCCCCGGCTCTTTGGCCTTCTATCTGTGGGAGCCTGCGGGCGTAAAATACCCCGTGCTGTTGGATCGCCTCCTGTCCCTGGCCGTCAAACGTGCCAGAAAGCAGAGCGAGCTGACCTACTCCTTCGACACCAACGTCTTCGCCATGGGCGGCGGCTTCGGCGGTGCAAAGGGCTCTAAGAACTAAGTTTGCCCTTCGGGCAAGTGAAGTTTACCGTGTAAGTGAAGTTGCCCTTCGGACAGTGAAGTTTCGCACGTCGCGAAGTGGGCAAACTTTACTTCACTCGGGCAAAGCCCAAACTTCACTGCGCAGCAACTTCACTTTTGCGACAGTAAAAACTTCACAAAACAAACAGAGAGAACTTGGTGGGTAATTCACCTCGTTCTCTTTATTTGTTAATAGGTCGGACAGTTCCAAGAACTAAGTTTGCCCTTCGGGCAAGTGAAGTTTACCGTGTAAGTGAAGTTGCCCTTCGGGCAGTGAAGTTTCGCACGTAGCGAAGTGGGCAAACTTTACTTCACTCGGGCAAAGCCCAAACTTCACTGCGCAGCAACTTCACTTTTGCGGCAGTAAAAACTTCACAAAACAAACGGAGAACTTGGTGGGTATTTCACCTCGTTCTCTTTTTTTGTTAATAGGAACCTCATCCACCGTCTGCGGAAAGGAGTAAAGCTCCCCTTTTTTTGCTTGATTCCGTCCGCCGACGGTCCCCCTTCCCCGCGTGCGGGGAAGGTAGGCGCTGCCGTTGGCGCGCGGAAAAGAGGTTTCAATTGTGCGCAGACATAGGCAACGGCAAGAAAATGCAGAAAGCCTTTCTTCGATCGCGAAGCGATCCGACCTTCCCCGCATCGTGGGGAAGGGGGACCAACACGAGACGGAAATGCCCACGTCTGTTTGCTTGGCACTCTCTCGTGGTGGTGGATGAGGTTCCTCTCGCCAAAACGGCCATAGCCGTTTTTGATGTCGGCGTAACAAAACCACGCATAAACCAAAAGCTATGCGCCAACTTGGCCTCGCACCGCAGTTCCAAAAACAGCCCCGCTGTTTTTGACGTCGGCGAAACGATACTACGCATAAGACGAAAGCTATGCGCCGACTTGAACCGCAATAAAAATTTTTCCAAAAAACATTGCAATACCAAAAGAAATGTGGTATACTGACTCTGTATAAAAATGCCTTCATGGGCGAAAATCACTTTATCAAAGGAAAAAGCATATGAGCAAATCTATTTTCGGCGCAGAAAAGCGTCCTATTCTGACCATCGTCATGGACGGTGTGGGCTACACCGAACGTACCGCGGGCAACGCCGTGTACGCCGCAGACACCCCCACTCTGGACATGCTCAACGAAAAATATCCCCGTTTCCTCCTCCAGGCACACGGTACTGCGGTAGGTCTCCCCTCCGACGACGACATGGGTAACTCCGAGGTAGGCCACAACGCACTGGGCGCAGGACAGGTATTTGCACAGGGTGCAAAGCTGGTCTCCAACGCCATTGAAAGCGGCAAGATCTACACTTCCGATTCCTGGCAGGCTCTGGTAGGCGGCGTGAAGGCCAACGGCTCCACCCTCCACTTCCTGGGTCTGTTCTCCGACGGTAACGTGCACTCCCACATCGACCACCTGAAGGCAATGGTTGCACAGGCAAAGGCCGAGGGGGTTGCCACCGTCCGTATCCACATCCTTTTGGACGGCAGAGACGTGGGCGAGACCTCCGCTTTGGAGTACGTTCTCCCCTTCGAGGAATTCTTGGCCGATCTCCGTGACGATTCCTTCGACGTGGCCATCGCTTCCGGCGGCGGCAGAATGCAGATCACCATGGACAGATACGAGGCCAACTGGGCAATGGTGGAAAAGGGCTGGCACACCCACGTTCTTGGCGAGGGCAGACAGTTTGCATCCGCCAAGGAAGCCATCGACACCCTGCGTGCAGAGACCGGTGCCATCGACCAGGATCTGCCCCCCTTCGTCATCGCAAAGGACGGCAAGCCCGTTGGCACCGTCAACGACGGGGACTCCGTGATCTTCTTCAACTTCCGTGGGGACCGTTCCATCGAGATCTCCAAGGCCTTTGAAGCAGGTGCTGATTTTGATAAGTTTGACCGCGTTCGTGTTCCCTCCGTGCTGTACGCAGGTATGCTGGAATACGACGGCGATGCCCATATTCCCTCCCGCTATCTGGTTTCTCCCCCCGAGATCTCCGGCACCATGGGTGAGTTCCTGGTAAATAAGGGCGTGAAGCAGCTTGCCCTTTCCGAGACACAGAAGTACGGCCACGTGACCTATTTCTGGAACGGCAACCGCTCCGGCAAGTTCTCCGAGGAATTGGAGGAGTATATCGAGATCCCCTCCGACGTGGTTCCCTTTGAGCAGAGACCCTGGATGAAGTGCGCCGAGATCACCGACGTGCTCATCGAAAAGCTGAAGAGCGGCGAGTTTGACGCCATCCGCGTGAACTTCCCCAACGGCGACATGGTCGGCCACACCGGCTCCTTTGCCGCTACCAAGATCTCCATGGAGGCTCTTGACCTGTGTCTGGCAAGAATTCTGAAGGCCGTTGACGAGGTGAAGGGTGTTGCCGTCATTACCGCAGACCACGGTAACGCCGACGAAATGTACGAGATCAACAAGAAGACCGGCGAGGCAAAGCTGGGTGAGAACGGCGTGCCCAAGGCAAAGACCTCCCACACCCTCAACCCCGTTCCCTGCTATATTTACGACAATTTCTATTCCGATAATTACGAGTGCATCGAAGGCAAGTACGGTCTTGCCAACGTAGCCGCCACCGTGGTCACCATGATGGGCTACGAAGCGCCCGCGATCTGGGAAAAGAGCATGATCAAGGTCAAGTAATCTTTCCCCCGTTTGCGGTTTTCCCTCATCCAGAAAGGTTTTTCCCATGATCTTTAATCTTTTGTATTCCGGTCTGCCCATGAACATCACCATCGGGCTGATGATCCTGCAGTTGGTCTGCGTGGTTTTGGCGCTTACGGTTCACGAATTCGCCCACGGCTACGCCGCCGACAAGCTGGGAGACTCCACCGCCCGTGATCAGGGCAGACTGACCCTGAATCCCTTGGCACACATCGACCCCGTGGGCTTTCTCATGATGCTCTTGGTGGGCTTCGGCTGGGCAAAACCGGTGCCTGTGAACATCTACAGGATGAAAAACCCCAAGAAAGGCCTTGCCATCACTTCCTTGGCAGGTCCTGCCATCAACCTGTGTCTGGCCCTGGTCTGCGGCATCGCCGTGGGTGCGCTGGATCGGTTTGGGTACAATCCTTTGATGTTGTTTTGGGAAATAGGTCTTTCCGATTCCGTTTCCCCCCTGGCGGTGCTTTCCTACACCCTGTATATCATGATGCTGTTGAACGTGGGTCTTGCCCTGTTCAATCTGATCCCCCTGCCCCCTCTGGACGGGTCCAACATTCTGGTTTCCTTCTTAAAGGGCAATGCGGCGGCAAAATATATGCAGGTGCGCTACTATACCCGCTACATCTTTTTGGGGATCATGGTCATCTCCATGCTGGCGGACCGCATCACCCTGTTTGCCTATCTGGATCATTACATCTGGCTCCCCTTTGAATGGCTGCGAGAGACTCTCTGCACCCTGTTTATCCGATTGGGAGAATTGATTTTTAGCTTTATTTAACCGTTTTCCAAGGAGAAAAACGCCCATGGCGGAAGTCAATCTGAAAATTGAACAGTACGAAGGTCCCCTGGACCTACTTCTGGCGTTGATCTCCAAGCACAAGATCGACATTTTCGACATTCCCATTGCCGAGATCTGCGACCAGTACAACGAGTACCTGGATTCCATGCAGAAACTGGACATGGAGGTGGCGGGAGAGTTCATCGTCATGGCGGCGGAGCTTATGCTCATCAAGAGCAAGATGCTCCTGCCCCGTCCCGAGGACAGCGAAGACCCCCGTAAAGTCTTGGTGGACGCTTTGTTGGAGCACCAACGCGCCAAGCAGACCGCAGAATTTTTAAAAAAGCAGTCGGAGATCTACTTCGACCGCTTCACCAAGCCTGCCGAGGAGCAGACCGACCCCACCTACCACAGGGAGCACGCCGTTTCCCTATTGCAGGAGGCGTTTGACCGCATCACATTGCGCTTGGAGGCAGAGCGTGCCCAAAAGCAGGAGGTCAAGCTGTTCAAGACCCTGCGGGAGGAACGGTTCTACACCGTGGAGGAAAAAATGGATCTGCTCACCGACACCCTGCGCAGATTCGAGAAAATTACCTTCGATTCCTTGTTTTCCAACGTCCATTCCCGCGGCGAGGTGGTTGCCATCTTCCTTGCGGTGCTGGAGGCCGTGCGCTTCGGCTACGTGGATGTGGCAAGGCAGGACGAGGACACCCTGTGGCTGAGCCTGGCGGAAGAATGAAGTGTCCCGAAGGGACAATGAAGTTTGGCAAAGCCGAAATGAAGTTGCCTGCGGCAAATGAAGTGGCTTCGCCAATGAAGTGCTGCGCAATGAAGTGTCCCTGCGGGACAATGAAGTTGCACGCAAGGCGTGCAAATGTTCAGTTGTTTTGCGAACGAATCCGTGCCAACCGTCATCCTGAGCGGAGCAGGCGTGGAGGAAGGCGGTTCCTTGAACAGCACTAAAAAAGCCTGCGGAGTCGAAGTTTCCGCAGTTGAGGCGCAGCCGAACAGCGGAAACCAAGGGGTGCTTGCACCCCGAAGGGATCTCCTACGAGTTTGATCTACCCCTACAATGGCAAACTTACATCCTTTTTAATAAAACAGTTCTTTAGATTCGGCAGGGAACATCAGACTCTCAGTAGATCC
>JAZPZV010000034.1:0-12497 GCA_045544855.1 Eubacteriales bacterium
GATACAAGTATGAAAGATGAATGTTTGATTTGCGGTGCGCCGCTTAAATATTTGGAAACCGAACAGCAGATGGAATGTGCCATCTGCCACAAAAAAGAAAACAGCAACACCGTATGCAAAAGCGGTCATTACGTATGCAACGAATGCCACACCGGAGGAATGGACAGCATCATCGGTCTGTGCCTTTCGGAAAAGTCGAAAAATCCGATCGAAATCATTCAAAAGATGATGGCTCTGCCGTTTTGTGGGGGCAAAAAAGCCCCTATGCACGGTCCCGAGCATCACGTTATGGTCGGCTCAGCGCTTCTAACTGCCTATAAGAATGCCGGTGGCAAGATCGATCTGCCCAAAGCCCTATCCGAAATGCAAGCACGGGGCAAAAAGGTTCCCGGTGGTGCTTGCGGTTTTTGGGGAGCTTGCGGTGCGGGGGTGAGCGCGGGAATGTTTGTATCCATCGTGACAGGCTCCACTCCGCTTGCAAAGGAAGCGTGGGGCCTCTCCAATAAAATGACCTCCTTGGCTCTTGGTGCCATCGGTGAGGTTGGCGGTCCGCGTTGCTGTAAGCGCGATTCTTATCTTTCCATCATCAAAGCCGTTGAGTTCGCAAAAGAGCATCTGGGCGTTGAAATGGAGCTCGGCAGGATCAAGTGTATTCACTCTGCTCAGAACAATCAATGCATCGGTGCGAGGTGTCCGTTCAAATGAAAAAGAAGATAGCCTTTATCTGCGTACACAATTCCTGTCGTAGCCAAATTGCCGAAGCACTTGGAAAACATCTGCGCGGTGAGGAGTTTGACTTTTATTCTGCAGGTGCAGAAACGAAACCGCAGATCAATCAGGATGCCGTAAGACTTATGAAGCAGCTATACGGCATTGATATGGAGCAGACACAGCACAGCAAGACCTTTGATAAAATCCCCACGCCTGACGTGGCGATCTCTATGGGATGCGACGTTGGCTGTCCTTTCATAGGCAGAGAGTTTGATGACAGCTGGGGCTTACCCGATCCGACAGGAAAGAGCGACGGTGAGTTTATCGAAGTGATTGAAGAAATAAGAAAACGTATTATGCAGTTGTGAATGAAGTGGAACCGTACAAAGATCTGCGCGGTTCATTTGTCAATTTGGTTGAGCCTGTCTCAAACGAATAGAAATTTCGGTTATTGCTTTTCCCGGGCGGTTTGCTATAATAAAGGTGTAGCTACAAAAAATCAAGAAAGGATAACCTATATGATGAATCTTGCAGATAAACTAAAAGAGCTTCGTAAAGCAAAAAAGATATCCCAAGAAAAGCTTGCCGACTATCTCGGTGTATCCTATCAGGCGGTGAGCAAATGGGAGAACGGCATTACTTGTCCCGATGTTATGTTGCTACCGGAGATCGCCCGCTATTACGGCATTACCGTGGACGAACTGTTACAGGTAGAACAGATCGACGCCGACAAATACTTTGAAGAAGTGTGTTCAACTGCCGAAAACCTCTTCCGGGATGGAAAGCGGGCGGAGATCATTCCTCTGTGGCGTGAAGCGCACAAGAAGCTTCCCAACGATATTCGCGTCAAGGAAATGCTGATGTCAACCTATTTTGATACGGACAGAGTGAAGTATCAAAACGAGATCATCGAGCTTGGCACGGAAATTTACAATGTCGATCCCTCCGAAGGCGGGAACAGCTATTACCAAGGGCAGGCGATCCTCCAGATTGCAAGCACCTACTCTGCCAACGGCAATTCGGAAAAGGCGGACGCATGGGCACGCCGTGCGCATCAGATCAACCATTGTCAGGAAATGCTGTTTATGATGATCCACGATGAGGAGGATTGGCTTACCGAAACCTTCAGCTTTGCCAACCATTGGTTCTTGAATACGCTGTTCTATATGGCGGCGCGGCTGAATGTGTGCAACGTAAAATGCTTCGGAGAGGATTACGTTCAAAAAGTCAGCATGGCCGTAGCAAATATGTTCGAGACGGCGTATCACAACGACGACATGAGCTACGAATCGTTGGAACAGCTTTGTATTTTGCACCGCCTTGTTGCCGAGGAGGAAGCGGCCCTTGGAAAAGACGAAGCGGTGATCAGAAAGCATCTTTCCCGCGGAGTGGAATGTGCCGTTAAGTCATCGACCGTAAAAGCGCATACGCTCACGCATCCGTTGCTGTACGGTTGGCAGGTTGCAGATGCTCCTTCCGATCACAAGCAGCTTGTGCGAACCTTGAAGGCCGAATTGGCGTGGAACTGCTTCGACGAGTACCGAAACAAGGATTGGTTTTTGGGCCTGGTTGCCCGTCTTGAAAACGTTGAATGATCAAGCCGGCATACGCCACCTCGATGCTGTGACAAAGGCAGACACCGACGCTGCGATGAGCAAGGCGTTAGGGTAAAATGGGCCTGAGGAAAGGGCTGACCACGCGGTCAGCCCTTTGGAGATAAAGATTATTAATTTTGGGCATTAAACGAAATTCCAGTTTTTATGGCACAAGTTCGAGTAGATATTTGGTTTCCTCTTTTTTGTGTCCAACCATCATTAATCATATCATCAAACTCTTTTGAGGCTTGTAAATATCTTGAAATGGTTTTATTATCTTGATGATATGATTGCAAAGTTTCTAATATTTTTTTCTCAGTTATATTATTCATAAGAACAACCTCGTTTGCACAAATCGAGAAATACTATATTTATTAATATAGTCCCTCATTATATCATAATAATTCATCACAAGGTTATAAAGTTCCATGTCATCATCAAGTTTGTCAATTTTTAATTTTAATTTTGATAGTTCCTCGCGGTTGATTGGACGACCATGGGATTTCCACTCTTTGTTATCGCTTAAATTTTCGGCAATTTCTCTTGCGCGGAGCTTTTTTTCTTCAATTGTAACACAAGAGCCATCGCTATGTGTTGACCAATCTTTGAATTTATATTTTGGTAACCATTCCATCAACAAGTCAATTGCAAGATCACGGGCTTGCTCATATGCTCTTAATTCTGCTAAATCAAAATCTTTGAGAATTAAAAATTCAGCTTGTGTCAATGTATTATTTTGAGCCTTCTCTATGAGTTCGTTAATTTTATCCAAGTAACCTAATGCGGCAACAAATTTTCCGTCATTGTTTAACACTTGTGGATCTATAGGTCCGAGCACACTATAATAACTCATCAAAATAGAATCTCCACTACAGCACATTACCGTTCCTGCACTATAGGCGTAATCGGGCACTATGTAAATGACTTCTGAATAAAAATTTCTAAATATATTTACCATTCTCTTGACAGGATTAAGGCTACCACCGCCAGTAGTTAAAAGTATATATAATTTTTCCTTCTTATCCGGAGAATTTGCTAAATCTTCGACGATTTTTCTGACATCAATTTCTACGCCATCTATAAGTTCTCCAAAATAAACAAGTACATCCGCGTTAAGATAATTCTCCAAGTTAGAAAGAGCGCTTCGAATTATCGTTTGGTTTGATTCTGTAATAGGTGAGCCAATCATAATAATACTTTCCCCTTGTTTTAATGATAAAAGCCGCAAAATATCCCTATTTTGCGGCTTTCGTGTGCGGTGAAAACCGCATTTGGCGGAGAGAGTGGGATTCGAACCCACGTGCGCGTGAGCGCAAACTGATTTCGAGTCAGCCCCGTTATGACCACTTCGATATCTCTCCGTATTCGATTGTGTTTGAATTTTGTACGGCTTTTGCAAGGCCGATGGTGAAATGCATTCATCCAAAATTCAAGAAAAATGTAAGCATAGCCCAAGCGCAAGCGCTTGCGCGCGAGATAAACGAAGAAAATGCATAGCATCAGCGATCTTCCAAGCGCAGATCCGAGCCGCATTCGAACTGCGTCTCTATGACCACTTCGATATCTCTGCTTATCAATTTCCGTTATTATACCACGGAAAAGAGAAATACGCAAGGGTTTTCCAAAAAGTTTTTTCTTTTTGTCTCTGCGGGGGGATTTGGGGCAATACTCCTATCAAAACATCTTTCGCAGGAGGAACGCTTATGACCGAACAAAACCATCCCGACGAGGTGGACGTAAACACTCAGCCGGAGGCCAAGGCCGAGGACATTGAACGCTCCGGGAGCATCACCACCCACGGCAAGCGGGGAAGCATCCACGCCCTGATCATCGCGGGGCAGGTGGAGGGACACTACGCCGCCTCCCCGGACACCAAGTCCACCAAATACGAGCAATGCATCCCCACCCTGGTGGCGGTGGAGGAAAGCGACGAGATCGAAGGGCTGTTGCTTCTCCTCAACACCGTGGGCGGGGACGTGGAGGCTGGGCTTGCCATCGCAGAGCTGATCTCCGGGATGAAAAAGCCCACCGTCTCCCTGGTTTTGGGTGGGGGACACTCCATTGGTGTACCCTTGGCGGTTTCCGCAAACAAGTCCTTCATCGTCCCCAGCGCCACCATGACCCTGCACCCCGTGCGGATGACCGGGCTGGTGATCGGGGTGCCCCAGACCTTCGCCGCCTTTGCCAAAATGCAGGATCGGATCATCGATTTCATCGTCCGCAATTCCCGCGCCAGGGCGGACAAACTGAAGGAGCTGATGACCCGCACCGACGAGATGACCACCGACATCGGCACCGTGGTGGACGGCAACGAGGCGGTGGAGCTGGGCCTCATCGACGCCGTGGGCGGCTTGGGGGAGGCTCTGGCGGCGCTGAAGGAAATGATCGCACAGCGGAAGAAGTAGTTCCTGCACGGGAAGGAGACAAAAGGCTCCCCTTAGCAAGGGGAGCTGGCGCCGCAGGCGGCTGAGGGGATTGCCGTCATCGATGACTACACCTTCCGAATCACCCCGCAAGCGATCTTCTTTCCCGCGTTGCCCGCAGGCTGTGACGTGAAATCGTCCGCCCTGTCGTGGATCACCACCGTGCGCCCGATGATCTCTTCCACGGTGAAACGGTCCGTCTGCACCGCCAGGTATGCCTGGCCGTTGACGCTCAACAGCGGGGGCAGATCTCCTGCGTGCATGGGATGGGGAGAGGGGGTAGGGGAGTAGTGACTGCCCGTGTTCCCGAAGCCCTCTCCGCCGCAATCCGTCCCTTCGTGGATATGGAACCCAAAGAACCCCGCGGTGTTCCCCTTGGGCAGGTTGGAGACCTTGGCCACCACCAGAACGCCCTGCCTTGCATGGTAAAACCGCACCTCGCCGTGGAGCTTGGGCATGGAAGCACCACCCCGCACGATGGCCACCGCGGCGGGCTTTGTGGGAAAAATACTCATATAATCACCTCTCTTTCAGAATATGCTTCCGCAGAACGGAAGGCCATCCCCACAGCCGTATTCTTGCGGCTGTTTTTTAGGGGAAAGAAATCTTTATTCGGTTCTTGACAAATCCAATCATCTGTGATATACTCCATCCATATTTTCAAAGAAAAGGAGAAACGGCAATGACCTTCGTGAGATATCATGTATCCTTCGGTCCTAAGCACGTAGCGGGTAAGAACGCATACGGGCTCACGTTGTCGTACCTTTTTTGAGGAAATCAAACGTATTTTTCCAAAAAATCGGCAGTGTGAGGAAGAACTCTTCACACTGCTTTTCTTTTCAGCCGCTTGTAAAACTGCGTTTTACAAGCGAGAACCGCGCGGCGGGGTACGCGCGCTTATCGCCACGAGCCAAAATCGTTGATTTTGACTCGTTCCCCTCGGCGCGCGGACTCGCGTTGCTCGCCTTAGCGGTGTTTTTTCGAAGGCGAAGCCTCCGAAAAAACGGAGTTTATTAAAAATGCAGATGACTTTTACAATCGTCTGCTTTTCTTTCATGAAAGGAGTTTGTAATTTATGGACATTCAATTTGACGTCACCAAGGTCACCCTGGAAACGCCCCGTTTGCTGTTGCGGGGATTCCGCGAGGAGGATGCGGCGAATTTCTTTGCCTACGCTTCCGTCCCCGGGGTAGGGGAGATGGCAGGCTGGAAGCATCACGAAAGCATGGCGGACACCTACCGTGTGCTGGGGATGTTTCTGGAGGAAAAGAACGTGTTCGCATTGGTACATAAGGAAAGCGGCAGAGTGATCGGTTCTTTGGGGTTGCACGTAGCTGATACCCAGGGCACGCCCTATGAAGACAAGCGTTGTAAGGAGATCGGCTACGTGCTGGCCAAGGATTATTGGGGCAAAGGCCTCATGCCCGAGGCGGTGAAGGAAGTGATCCGCTATTGCTTTGAAGAACTGGGGGCGGAGCTTCTCACCGTGGGGCATTTTGAGGGGAACGGGCAGTCCAAACGGGTCATCGAAAAGTGCGGTTTTTCCTACTTGCGGTCGTATCACTCGGAAAAGCACGGAAAGGACGTATACGAATACTATCTTCTGCCCGAAAACAAGGAATAATTATCAAAAACTATTGACAAAACCAAGGAAATATGCTACACTTTGCACAAAGGAGCCTATTGCTTCTAATATTATCTTTGGAGGAATCGTATGACTTTGCTCAAAAAGTGTATCGCCGAGTTTATCGGTACGTTCGTGCTGGTTCTGTTTGCTTGCGGAACTGCGGCAGTGGTGGGCTGTGCTGGCCTTGCGGCAAACACCGCTTATCTGTTGACCGCTTTGGCCTTTGGCCTGGTGATCGTTGCCATGGCTTACTCCATCGGTAACGTTTCCGGCTGCCACATCAACCCCGCCGTTTCCATCGCCATGCTGGTGAGCGGAAAAATGACGGTGTGTGATTTCATCGGTTACGTCGTTGCTCAGTTTGCAGGCGCCATTGCAGGTGCGGCTACCTTGATGGGGCTCATCGGCAAGGAAATGGGTCTGGGTGCCAACGGGCTTTACGACAACGACGTGGTTCGTTCTCTGATCATCGAGGTGATCTTGACCTTCGTCTTCGTCATCGCCATTCTGGGCGTGACCTCCAAGGTACAGAACGGCGCCGTTGCGGGCATCGTCATCGGTCTGACCTTGACCTTGGTGCACATTTTCGGCATCTACTTCACCGGCACCTCCGTGAACCCCGCCCGTAGCTTTGGTCCCGCTTTGTTTATCGGCGGAGACGCTTTGGCAAACGTTTGGGTATTCATCGTTGCGCCTCTGGCAGGCGGCGTTCTGGCGGCATTGGTATACAAGTTCCTGGCAGGGGAAAAGAAGGAAGAAAAGTAAGCGTACAATGCAAGAGGTCGGTTTTCTGCCGGCCTCTTTTTCTTTGCAACTTTTTGAATTTTTTTGCGAAAACCCCTTGACAAACCGCCGCCATCGTGCTAATATATCACGTGGTTAGCAGAGGCTAACACCCATTACCCGCCACAGAAGGTGACCTTATGAATCTGACCCACGCAGAAGAAGGAAAAGAATACATCGTTTCCCGTATCGATTCCGACGACGAGGAGCTGGATGCTTTCCTGTTCTCTCTGGGCTGTTACAGCGGGGAGCCTATTACGGTGATCGCCCACCGCAAGCACGGGTGTGTGATCGCTGTCAAGGACGGCAGATACAACATCGATACCCAGTTGGCACAAGCCATTATCATTGAAGGGTAAAAACGGAAGCAGGGCTTTGCCCTTTCCTTTTTACAGAACAGTTAGCAGAGACTAACCAGCAAGGAGAAGCAAGTATGAGAATCGCATTGACCGGCAATCCCAACAGCGGTAAGACCACCATGTACAATGCCCTCACCGGACAAAGTGAGAAGGTAGGTAACTGGGCAGGCGTGACCGTTGAAAAGAAGGAGCACCCCATTAAGAAGAGCTATTGCGGCGGGGCAGAGAACCTGATCGCGGTGGACCTTCCCGGTGCTTACTCCATGTCCCCCTTCACCTCCGAGGAAAGCGTGACCAGCGAGTACGTAAAGAACGAGAATCCCGACGTGATCATCAACATCGTGGACGCCACCAATTTAAGCCGCAGCTTGTTCTTTACCACCCAGCTTCTGGAGCTGGGCATCCCCGTGGTGGTGGCCTTGAACAAGGCGGACGTGAACAAGAAAAAGGACAATAAGATCGATTCCAAAGCTCTTTCCGAAAAGCTGGGCTGTCCTGTGGTGGATACCGTTTCCACCTCTGCGGACGGCTTGTCCGAGGTGGTCAAGGCCGCTCTTGCTCAGGTGGGCAAGGGGCAGGTGGCTCCCTACGAGCAGGGGGATATCGACCTCACCGACAAGCAAGCCGTGGAGCAGGCGGACAGAAAGCGTTTTGCCTTCGTCAACGACATCGTTTCCAAGGTGGAGACCCGCAAGGTGCGCTCCAAGGATAAAAACTCCCAGGACAAGATCGACGCCGTTCTCACCAACAAATGGGTGGGCATCCCCCTGTTTGCGGTGGTGATGTGGCTGGTGTTCTGGATCTCCCAGGTTGGCCCCGGCGTTTGGCTGGCAGAGGGCTACGTCTTTAACGAAGGCGCAGACAACGAGCTGGTGATTCCCGGTCTGGTCACCTTCATCGAAATGTTCGGTGAATGGGTGGGCGGAATGCTGGAAAACACCGCTCCCATTCTGCAGACCATCATCATCGACGGTATCATCGGCGGCGTGGGTGCCGTAGTAGGCTTCCTGCCCCTGGTCATGGTGATGTACTTCCTGCTGGCACTGCTGGAGGATTGCGGCTATATGGCCCGTGTTTCCGTGGTGCTGGACCCCATCTTCAAGAAAGTGGGTCTTTCCGGTAAGTCCGTCATCCCTCTGGTCATCGGCACCGGCTGTGCCATCCCCGGCGTGATGGCTTGCCGTACCATCCGCGATGAGCGTGAGCGCAGAGCCACCGCAATGCTCGCCCCCTTCATCCCCTGCGGCGCAAAGATCCCCGTGATCGCTCTGCTGGCAGGTCTGTTCTTCCCCGAATCCGCATGGATCGCTCCTGCCATGTACTTTATGGGCTTGGTATTGGTGTTCTTCGGCGCTCTGCTGGTCAAGTGGATCTCCGGCTACAAGTACAAAAAGACCTTCTTCATCATCGAGCTTCCCGAATACAAGATTCCTTCTTTCTGGAGTGCCTTCAAGTCCATGTGCTCCCGGGGCTGGGCGTACATCGTGAAGGCAGGTACCATTATTTTGGTGTGCAACGCCGTTGTCACCATCATGCTGAACTACTCCTGGACCTTCTCCGAGGCAGAGCCTGCAGAGTCCATCCTCCACAGCATCGCTTCTCCCATTGCCGTCATTCTGATTCCCCTGGGCTTCGGTATGTGGCAGTTGGCGGCGGCGGCCGTCACCGGCTTCATCGCTAAGGAGGAAGTAGTGGGTACTTTGGGTGCCGTCTTTACTGCCTTGGCAGTCAACGATGATTTTGAACTGTTGCAGACCGGTAACGGCGAGGCTGTGCTGGGCATTACCGCCGCGGCAGGTCTGGCGTACCTGATCTTCAACCTGTTCACCCCGCCCTGCTTTGCGGCCATCGGCGCTATGAACTCCGAGATCAAGAGCAAGAAGTGGCTGTTTGCAGGCATTGGGTTGCAGTTCTCCATCGCTTACGTGCTTTCCTACCTGGTGTACCAGATCGGTACGATCATCACCCTTGGTAAGGTGGGCGACGGCTTCGCAGCAGGTCTCGTTGCCGTGGTGGCTATCATCGGCATCGTGACGATCCTGGGCATCCATTCCAACGCCAAGGCAAAGCTGGCGTACGAGAACAAGAAAGCCCAAAAGAAGGCGGTATAAAGATGGAAAATATCATTGTAACCGTCATTTTGGTTGCTATCCTCGGCGGTGCGGTTGCTTATCTGATCAAGGCCAAAAAGAACGGCCAAAAATGCATCGGCTGTCCCGGCGGCTGTAAGACCTGCCATTGCAAGGACGGCAAAAAGGACGCGTAACGCAGATAGTTCTTATTGACATAGACTCCAAATGAGTAGCAAAACACCCATGGAAGTTTCAGTGAGCTCCCATGGGTGTTTGCTATTTGGCTTCAACAAAAACGCATTGCTTTTTTTGTGCGAGTAACCAAAAATACAACTTGCGAGATGGTTTTTATTGACAAACAGAGCTGTTTTTTGTATACTGTAAGTGCAAAACCTTCCCAATCATAAATCGGGAAGAAGAATGAAAGGAGACCTCCCAAGATGAAACAAAGAAAGTCCATTCACCTTATCGCTTTCTGTTTGACAGTCCTGTTCTTAGCGACATCTCTGCCAATGATGACGATTGCGGAGACGGTTGCTGAAACCACCGCTGCAGAGCAGGCTCTCCTTGCAGAAATCGAAACTATGCTTGCTCAGGAACGCGTTCCCGGCGAACTCATTGTTATGATGAGGGAAGGCGTTACGTTAGAACAAGCAAAAAGCACCTTTCGTGAAGTTGGATTAACGGATAACTATAACGATACTTCCGTTTATCTATATCGCAGTCACAGAGAAGAGCCTGCAAACAATCAGTCCGTATGGTTTACTATCGGCGTATCCGAACAGTCGCTTGCCAATGTTCTATTTGAATTGGCCGATGATGATAATGTTAGAACGGTGATTCCGAATTTCATTTCGCTTCGAGATGATATTGAAATCGAGACAGCGACGGATCAGGAGATTGCGGAAGCGGATGCTCAGGCGGAAGCAGACATTTCAGTGGACTCCTATGACCCAGATACTTCGAGTTGGGCTATGGAGAAAATGGGAGTTGCCACTGCGTGGAGCTTGGGCATGCGCGGAAAGGAATCTGTAACCATTGCAGTACTGGATAGCGGATATAATCCTCACGTGGATGTGTCTTGCGTGGATACAACGCATTCTATTAACACTAATTTGTATGATGAAGACACAGATACTTGTTCTTTGGATATTACCGACGAAAGCGGGCACGGAACCTTTATTGTAGGGCAAATTGGTGCTGCACTGAATGGTAGTCGAGTGAATGGCATTTGTCAAAACGTTACAATAGTTCCCATCAAAATATCGTGGTACAGCGAATCGGATAACAAGGATCATGCCTCGGCTTCTTCGATGGCAAGAGCGTTTGCACATGCAGAAACTATAGGCGCTGACATTATCAATTTGAGTTTTTCGCTTTCAAGTGAGAGCGGTTACAACGATATATGTGATGCTCAGTATTCCGGCGTGGTTGTAACATCAGCAGGGAATAGTGGCCAAGAGATTGCAAAGGATCCGGCGGTGCAGGCGGGAAAAGCCAACGATAACCCCGCTTGGATTGTTGTTGGTAATTCCACTTCGAATGATACGCGGGCCAGCTCATCTAACTATAGTGCGGTTTATGTGGATCTATTTGCGCCTGGAGTATCGATTGTGGGGCTAAATAAAGATGGTTTTGGAATTGATATTAAGGGTGGAACTTCTATGGCGGCACCACATGTTGCGGCTGCAGCAGCGTTGCTCTTGTCTTATGCGCCTGATCTTACTCCGGGGGAAGTTCGGCAATGGATCATCGACACTGCAACCCCTGTTGAAGCCTTAGAAGGAAAATGTGTTTCCGGAGGAAGGTTGTCAATTTCCGGCATCGTAGGGGCTATGTTTTCCGTTGAGCGAGATCCCTACAGCCCGGGAGATTGTAGCGGGGATGGTAGTATCACTTCTGTAGACTATATGATATTGAAGCGAACTGTTCTTAGAACTTATACTCCCGAGGAGCAACAACTTTCCGGGATGGATGTCAATAAGGATGGAAAAGTGAACGCTGTGGATTATATGCTGCTGAAACGTCACGTGCTGAGAACTTCTTTCATTCCGCTTGGGTGAAGTTTTGAACGATTCTTTTACGAAAGGATGATATTATGAGATCAAAAGTATTTTTGTTATCGTTGCTTACGGTGGCACTCCTTTTGTCCACCGTTGCCCTTCCGGTATCGGCGGAACGTTCTATTTTCGGGAGTCTCTCGGGCTTGGGCGATCTTGACGAAAATGGAAAAGTCAATGGGGCGGATTACGCCTTGTTAAAGCGTCACATTTTGAAGACGAACGCTTTGCCGGAGTGGCTGCTCTGCTCTGCGGATATTAACTTGGACGGAACGGTGAGTTCTGCAGATTACGTGATGCTTAAGAGAACGGTGATGAAGACCTATCAGCCGGACCGCTCTTGGCTTGGCAAGCCTGCCGAGGAGCTTACCGACGAAGAACTGCGGAAAAGCATCTATTACGAGTTGTCTTTTGCCCGTATGAAAGGGGAACTGATCGTAGACTTCCGTGCGGGAATGGATGAGGCCACTATCAGCGAAGCCCTTGCTTCCGTGGGCTTGTCTCCCGATCTGAAAAACCGCGAACAGTATATCTACGTCAGTGTTTCCGACCCCGATCATTGTTGGTTGACGTTGAAGGCGGAGGAAACTCTGTTGCCGGAATTATATTTCGCCCTCGGCCGCTGTGACGCGGTGAAAAGCGTATATGTCAATTATGTCTACGTTGCCGATTGACGAAGCAAAAAGCCTTCGCGTAAAAAGCGGAGGCTTTGACTTTTTGGGAAACCATTTTCTTTGAGTTGCATTTGGCAAAATATACAAAGGCGAAGTTACCAAAGCCTCCCCTTAGCAAGGGGAGGTGGCTCGCAGTATGCGAGACGGAGGGGATTGCTTTTTCAGCGTTAGGACAATCCCCTCAGTCAAGGCG
>JAZPZV010000035.1:0-51698 GCA_045544855.1 Eubacteriales bacterium
TTCTGGAAGAAACGATAATAGCCGTTGGGGGCGAGACGGAGCATAAGCTCGCCGAATGTTATTACTCTTGCCATATCAGTTACCTGCCTTTTCAAGTGCTTCCTTGACAAAGAAGCTTCCGCCAATTGCCGCTACCTTGTCAAAGGCTAAAAATTCGTCGATGTTTGAGCGGTCAACTCCGCCCGTAGGAATGAACCTTACCTGCGGGAAGGGACCCGAAAGCGCCTTTAATGCCTTAAGTCCGCCGTAGATGTTTGCGGGGAAGAACTTTACTGTTGTGATGCCAAGCTCGAGAGCCTGCATGATCTCGGTCGGGGTAACGCATCCGGGATAGTAGGGAACACCCTTTTCGTTGCAGATATTCGCAACCGCAACCGAAAGACCGGGCGAAACGATGAACTGCGCACCTGCATCGAGGGCGGCGTTACACTGCTCTGCGTTGATGACCGTGCCCGCACCGATGGACATATCGGGATAATTTTTTACCGCATAAGCGATAGCCTCAGCCGCACAAGCGGTACGGAAGGTGATCTCCGCGCAGTTAATGTTGTTGTTTTTCAAGGCGGGGAGGATCTTATCCGTTTCGGAAAGCTCCTTGATGACCACTACGGGAATGAATTTTTCCATATCTGCAAATCTCCTTTACTTTTGCAGCCCGCTTTGCGGGCGGTTGCTATGGATTTTGTGTGCGAAGCCACAAAATCGTGTTGGAAAAAGGACCCCTTTTTCCAACCTAAACGCCGGAATAGGCGGCAAAGCCGCAATCGATGGGAAGCACCACGCCGGTGATGGCGGATGCGGAACGGTCATCGCACAGGAACAGGGTAGCGCCCAAAAGCTCCTCTGCGTCCACGAAGCGATCCATGGGAGTGCCCTTTAAGATCTTGGCGCTCCGTGCCGTGGGGGTGCCGTCCTCGTTGAAGAGAAGGGCCTTGTTCTGGGCAGACACCAAAAATCCGGGAGCGATGGCGTTGCAACGGATGCCCGTCCCTGCGAAATGGGTGGCAAGCCACTGGGTGAAGTTGGAAATGCCCGCCTTGGCCGCAGAATACGCGGGGATCTTGGTGAGGGGTGTATAGGCGTTCATGGAAGAGATGTTCAAAATACAGCCCGCCTTCTTTTCCACCATGTCCTTGGCAAAGGCCTGGGTGGGCAGTAAGGTGCCCTGGAAATTCAGTTTGAACACGAAATCCACCCCGTCAGGCTGGAGATCGAAGAAGGATTTGCCCCCTTCCTTGGCCTCGTGCTGATATTCGTTGTCCGTGGTGGCTCTGGGGTTGTTGCCCCCTGCGCCGTTGATAAGAATGTCGCATTTGCCCAGATCTGCGCAAACCTGCTTGCGAACCTGCTCCAATCCCTCGGGATCAAGAACGTTGGCCTTGTAGCCCTCGCAGACATATCCCTCTGCCGTCAGCTCTGCGGCAAGCTTTTTCACCGCATCCTCGTTCAGATCCAAAGCGGCAACCTTGGCGCCGGACTGCGCAAAGGCTCTTGCCATGGCGCCGCAGATCAATCCGCCTGCGCCGGTGACCACAACGACTTTGCCGCTGTAATCAATATTCAAAGGAAGGTTTTTCATTGTGATACCTCCTGCTTATGGTACTTTTCAAGAGAATCCCAAACGCCCAGCATATACATAATGCCCAAAGCGCGGTCGTACAGGCCGTAGCCGGGACGCACGTTGCCCGGACCCTCGTTCCACAGATGTCTGCCGTGGTCGGGGCGGATGTAGCCCTCAAAGCCGCAATCGTGGTAGGCCTTTAAGATCTCGATGATGCCCGTGTCCCCGTCGCAGTCTCTGTGGCTGGCCTCGGAGAAGTCGCCGTTTTCAAAATGCTTGACGTTGCGGATGTGGGCAAAGGCGATGCGGTCGCAATGCTTGCGGACGATGTCTGCCACGTTGGTTTCGGGGTTGGCGTTGAGACTGCCGGAGCAAAGGGTGAGGCAGTTGTATTCGTCGTCCACCATCTTCAAGAATCTGTCAATGGAAGGCTCGTCAATAAGCAAGCGGGGCAGGCCGAAAATATCCCAGGGCGGGTCGTCCATGTGGATGGCCATTTTGATATCGCACTCACGGCAGGTGGGCATGATGGCCTCCAGGAAATACTTCAAATTCGCCCACAGCTTTTCGTGATCAACCCCTTCGTAGGCCTTGAACAGCTCGTCCAGCTTTGCCATACGCTCCGGCTCCCAGCCGGGGAAGGACATATTGTACTTTTCGGTGAAGTCCAGAATGTACTTCGCCATGGCGTTGTAATCGTCCTGGATCATGTTCTTTTCGTAGAACAAAGCGGTAGAGCCGTCCCCAACGGGGTGGAACAGATTGCTTCTGGTCCAGTCGAAAATGGGCATGAAGTTGTAGCAGATCACCTTCACCCCGAACTTAGAAAGATTGCGGATACAGGTCTTGTAGTTTTCGATGTACTTGTCTCTGGTGGGCAGACCGATCTTAATGTCGTCGTGGACGTTCACAGACTCCACCACGTCCATGTTGAAGCCGTAAGCGTCCAGCTGACGCTTCACCTCGGCGATCTCCTCCACCTCCCAGATCTCACCGGGCATTTTGTGGTGGAGCGCCCAAACGATGCCGTCCACCCCGGGGATCTGCTTGATATCGGCAAGGGATATACGGTCGTTCCCCTCTCCGTACCAGCGGAAACACATTTTCATTGCCATATCTTCTCTCCGATCATAAGCCTTTTCAAGCTATTATACCACCGTTTTTTCATCATTGCAACAGATTTTTTCTCTGCCGGAAAAAGTTTTTTCAGAACACGTACTTTTCCATGCGGGCAAAGGCCTCCTCCACACGGGAGAAGGGCAGAGCCAGATTCAGACGGATGTGGGTGTCTCCCCCGTGCTGTCTGCCGTCCTGCCAGGCAACCCCCACGTCCCAGCCCATCTTCAAAAGCTCGTCCAAGGTCTTGCCGTGGGTTTCCAGCCATTCCTTGCAATCCATGAACACCATGTAAGTACCCTGGGGCATGGCGGCAGAAACTCCTTGGAAACGAGACTCGATAAACTCCAGCGCGTAGGCGGCGTTGCGGGTGAGCACCTGCCGCAGCTCCTCCACCCATTCCTCCCCCTCGGAGGTATATGCGCCCATCAGGGCGTACATGGAAAGGAGGTTCATGGCGTTGTAATGGGAAAGGGAGGATTCCTTTTCCACCCTGTCCCGCAACCGCTTATTATAAATAATATGGTAAGAACCCACAAGCCCCGCCAGGTTGAAGGTCTTGGAGGGAGCGTACAGCGCCACCGTGCGCATACGTGCGTCCTCGCTGACGGACTGGGTGGGGATGTGCTTGTGGCCTTCCAGGATCAGATCCGACCAGATCTCGTCGGACACCACGTAAACGTCGTGCTTACAAAACAGCTCCATGGCCGCTTCGATCTCCCATTTTTCCCAGACACGTCCCGTGGGGTTGTGGGGAGAGCAGAACACCGCGGCGTGGACGTTGTTCTCCAAAATCTTTTTCTCCATATCCGCAAGATCCATCCGCCACACGCCTTTTTCGTCCCGCACCAGAGGAGACAGCACAAGGTTGTAGCCGTTGTTCTTTAAGGCATGGGAAAAGCCCATGTAAACCGGAGCGTGCACCAGAATATTGTCTCCCCTGGAGCAGAAGGTGTTCATGGCGGAGACCAGCCCGCCCAGCACCCCGTTTTCGTAGCCGATATGCTCGGGAGCAAGGTCTTTGACGCCGTTGCGACGGGTCTGCCAGTCTATAATGGAAGCAAAGTACTCCTCGCGAGGGTCAAAGTACCCAAAGGCGGGATGTTCGATCCGCTCCGCCATGGCCTTGCAAACCGAGGGTGCTGTGGGGAAATTCATATCCGCCACCCACATGGGAATGGGGTCAAAGCCCTCCTTGGGGCTTCCCGGTGCCCAGCCCCTGCCCAAACCGTCCACCGCCAGGGCGTCCTTCCCCCGTCTGTCTATGATGGATTCAAAATCGTATTTCATCTTTATGACCATTCCTTTCGTAGCCCGCCGGGGCGGGCTCATGTTTGAAAAAGGATCCCTTTTTCAAACTTTCTGCCTCCCTGCCGCTTTTTTTGACAGTATACCACATTCTTTTCCCCTCGTCAATCATCCGTTTTCATTTCTGCGGCATATCCTGTATTGAGTCCCGAAAACTTTTTAGGAGGCATTCTTTTGAACAGACAAAATCCTTTTCAGCGCAACTCCCGCTGTTGCTGTAACACGCCCTCCGGCACGGCGGAGCAGGAAAATTGCAATTGCGGTTGCGGAAGCGAGACCTGCTTCTGCGTCACCTGTCCCAGAGGACCCCAGGGTCCGCAAGGGGAACAAGGCCCCGCAGGCCCTCAGGGGGAACAGGGTCCTCAAGGCATTCAAGGCATTCAAGGCCCCGTTGGTCCCCAAGGTCCCGTAGGGGAAACCGGGGCGGTAGGGCCTCAAGGCCCGCAAGGTGAACAAGGTCCCCAAGGGCCTCGGGGTGAGCAAGGTCCCGTAGGGCCTCAAGGTGAGCAGGGTCCCGCAGGGCCTCAGGGCGAACAGGGTCCCGTAGGGCCTCAGGGCGAGCAGGGTCCCGCAGGGCCTCAAGGCGAACAGGGTCCCGCAGGGCCTCAAGGCGAACAAGGTCCCGCAGGGCCTCAGGGTGAACAGGGTCCCGCAGGGCCTCAGGGCGAGCAGGGTCCCGCAGGACCTCAAGGCGAACAGGGTCCCGCAGGACCTCAAGGCGAACAGGGTCCCCAAGGTGTGCAAGGTCCCGTTGGTCCTCAGGGTCCCCAAGGGGAAACCGGTCCCGCAGGCCCCCAAGGTCCTGCAGGGGAACCCGGCGGCGCCATCTCCTATGCGGATTTCTACGCCATCATGCCCGACGACAACCCCCTCCCCATTCCTCCCGGCGAGGACGTGGCCTTCCCCCGCAACGGCGTCATCGCCAACACGGACATCGGCAGGGTGGAGGATTCCGTCTTCCTGCTGGCCGAGGCGGGCACTTATCTGATCCTGTATCAGGCAAGCGTCACCGAGGCAGGTCAGTTGGTGCTTACTCTGAACGACCAAGAGCTGGATTACACCCTCACGGGACGTTCTGCAGGCACCTCTCCCATGACGGGCGCCACCCTGATCACCACCACCGAGGACAACTCCGTGCTGACCCTGCGGAATCCCGCAGAAAACACCACCGCTCTCACTCTGACTCCCTATGCCGGCGGTAATCTCCCCGCTTCCGCCCATTTGGTCATTCTCCGCCTGGCATAAAAGAAAGCCCCGCTTTGCCGCGGGGCTACATACTTATTTCAAATACTGATCCAAAAAGTCGTACCCCGCCTCCAAGGCCTCCGCCGTGGGACGGTGTCCCTTACCGTGGTGCACCAACAGAAGATGCTCCGGGTGAGCTTCGTAGCCTTTTGCCTTTTTCATCCGTTCCCCGGAGGAAGCGTCGTCGTATTCTCCCGCCAGCAAGCAGAAGGGCTTGGGAGCGCAGGCGGACAGCAATGCGGTGTGATCCATGCCTTGTTCCCCGAGCTTTGCGGTCTTGCCGTCCCAATACCAAGGGTCGTCCCAGTTGGATTGTTCCCAGCCGAAGCCGAAATCGCTGGCTAAGATCGCCTTCACACGGGGATCCAGACAGCCTGCGTAAAAAGCCATCTTCCCGCCCAAAGAATGCCCCGCAATGCCAATGCGGGATGCGTCCACACGGGGGTCGGCAGTTAAAAGATCCACCAGGCGCATGGTATCGGAGGTCAATTTCCCCATGCCTGTCAGTGCGGGATGATCCTGCTTCAATGCCGCCGCGGCGTCTCTCCAGCGAGTAAAATCGTCCCGCCCTTTATCGCTTTGGAGATAGGTCAAATGGTAAGCCTCTCCGCAGAGGGCAATATAGCCCCGCTTGGCCAGATGTACCATCATTTCAATGCCCCTAAAGAAGGGCAGCTCCTCCCCCGTTTTGGGGTCAAAGCCCAGCATTCCCTCGGGATGGTAGAAGGGTGTGGCCACTGCGGGCAGAGGGAAGCTCGCGTTTTTGGGGATGGCCATTATCACCCGTTGAAATGTGCCATCTGCCAAGGGCTGGCGGTATTCCTCCAGGGCGTATTCCGGGAAGTCGCAGACAGAAAGAAGCACCGCTTCCCCTGCCGATTCACGGATCGCAGGCAATCCCAAAGCTTCCAACCAGTTCCGTTTCATAGGATCATTCCTTTTCTGCGGCAAGCTCCGCCTGCCGTTTTTGTCGTTTTTTGATCTCTTTTCCCACCTTTTTAAGCAAGAACACCGCAAGGATCGCCGCCAAAGCATTGACGCCTGCGAAGTTCAACCAGATCCCGTCCAGACCCAAGGGCCACAATCCGCCCAACAGCGCCACGGGGAACACCAAGGCCACGGAAACCGCCATCACCGTTGCAAACACAGGCTTTTCGATGGCGGAGAAGAAGCTTTGGGTGGCCACCGCCAGCCAGCGGAACAAATAGGCAAAGCAGAACAGACGGATCGCCTGGGTGGAAAGCTCCAAAAGATGCACGTCCTCTGCGTCCACGAACAGGGAGGCTACTGCCCCGGGGAAGAAGAACAAAACCGCAGTAGAGATCATCCCCACCGTAAAGTTGCCGATGAAGCCGCATTTCACGATGGCTTTTACACGGTCGTAATTCCCGGCACCCCAGTTGTAGCCGATGGAGGGAGAAAGAGAATCGCTGATGCCGTAAAGCAAGGGCCAGCAAAGGTCGCTGGAATACATCAGAACCGCGTACACCGCCACGGCGGTGGTGCCGCCCCCTTCCCCGAAAGCCTTTGCCCCCAGGGTCATTAAGGAGATGTTCATAAGAATGGAGGTCACACGCCCTGCGATGTTATTCAAGAACACGGGAGAACCGCAGGCGGCGATCTCCTTGAACATAGCAAAATGGAAACGGGGTCTGACGAACCGCAACAAAGTCTTTTTGGCAAGGAAAGGGATCATTGCCACCCCGGCGCAGAGACACATGGAAATGGAGGTTGCCAAGGCAGAGCCCACCACGTCCATCTCCAACACCAGCAAGAAGAAGGACAGAAGCCCCACGGTGACCAGGTTGGAGCCGATGTTGATGGCCATACTGGTCTTTACGTACCCGCTGATCCTGAGGTAGTTATCCATGGCAAAGAACACCGAGGAAAGAGGACTGCAAAGCGCGCAGGTACGGAGATACCGCACGGAGGTCTCCAATAAAACGTCGTCCGCTCCCATCATACGGCAAAGCGGCTCCGCCGCAAAGAACATGATGCTCCCCATGACGAGAGATGCGATGAAGATCATCAGCACCGAGCAGGAAAAGACGTTGTTGGCCGTCTTTTTATCCTCCTTGCCCAGGGCGATGGAAATGGGCACGGAAGCACCCACGCCGATGAGATCCGCCAGAGAGAAGTTGATCATCACCATGGGGAAGGCGATGTTCACGGCGGCAAATGCTCCCTCTCCCAGCTTCTGCCCGATAAAGGCACCCTCGATGATGCTGTATACGGACATGGCGAACATACTCACCATCCCCGGAAGCGCAACCACGAAAAACAGCCGCCAAGGCTTCATGGTGGCGTACATTTCTTCGGTGTTTCGTTTCATAGAGTCGATCCCTCCCATCCGAGGGATTATTGTACCATATTCCAAAAGAAAATGCAACAGGAAAAGGAGCCGTTTCGGTAAAAGAAAGGGCTCCCCGTATGGGTTATTTCAGCTTTTCCTCCAAGGCGGCAAGCTCTCGCCGCGGCCACGCCGCCGTTTCCCCTTCGGTGATGCCGTGATCGGTCGCCAGGGTCTCCAGAATGGTGCGCCACACGGCCGCCGCCTCTTCTAAGCGGTCAAGCTTTGCAAGTAAAAAGGCCAAAGAATACAAGGCGGAAAGATCTCTCGGGGATGGTTCCGCCCGAAAGGCGTTGCGGTAGCAGGCAATTGCTTCCTCGTAACGGCCCAAGGCGTTCAACCGCTCCCCTGCCTCGTATTGCCCCTTGGGATCGTCGTCGGGAATGGCCAGCCAGATGGCGGCCGCCCCTGCCCGATCTCCCTTGGCAAGGGCAAGCTCCCCGCGGAAGATCTCCCCCATGCAAGGGGTCTCCATAGTGCGGATCATCGCCTCCGCCGCGGGGAAATCCCCCATATCCATCAGGGTCTCCGCCAGCATCTCCCGCTGTTTCTCTCCGTTGCAGTAGGGCTTGCACACCCGCAGGAAGGTGTCGTTCCCACTCCTTACGGTCTCCCGCTCCCCCGGGCAAAGGCGGCGATACAGGGAAAATGCCTCCACGTCCTCGGGCGAGGTGAAAAGAGCCTGCTCTGCCATACGACGAGCCTCCAAAGTGTCCCTGTTGATCCGTTTCAACAGCAGCTCGGCGTAGCGTTTCAAGGTATCCGCATCCCCCGGTTCTTCCTTCAAAATACTCTCCAGCACCCCTTTTGCGTAGGCAAAGGAATCCTCCGTCAACCTTTCGTGATAGAGAACGTGATCCACCCGTGCCAATTCGTCGGTGCGGTCCACCAAAAACAAGCGGTCGATCCTGACGCCGAAGAGAGAGGCAAGGACGGGGAGCAACCCGATGTCCGGGGTGGTGGCCCCCGTCTCCCACTTGCTCACCGCCTGGTAGGAGACTCCCACCGCTTCCGCCACGGCCTCCTGGGTCAAGCCCCGTTCTTTTCGTAAATTTTTGATCTGTGTTCCGATCTGTAAATTCATAGCAATTCCTCCGAAAAAAAGAGATTTCATCGGCCGACGAACACAGTATACCCCAAATCCGTCCTTTTTGCAAGAGACGGGTATTTGAGCAAGCTCACCCGTCGGGGGAGTTTCATTCCCCTAAGATCAGATAGCGGATCTCCAAGCAAAGCTCTTCTGCCGACAGCTCCCCTTCTATCTTGGGTTTGATCACCTCGCGGCTTTCCCGGGTATGGGGCAAAGAGGAAGCCAGAGCTAGGGATTTGTCCCGCTCTCCGTTTTGCAGGTACAAAAAGCACAGCACCGCCCGCAGGGTGGCCTTTTGCTTTTCGTTCTCGGAGCGGGGCAACCCTTTTTCCGCAAACAGGATGGCCTCTTTTGCCTTCCCTTCCATGGCAAGCACCGTGGCAAGGCCCAACAGCATTTCCGCTTTATCGGGGAAAAGCTTCAAGGCCTCACGGTAGACCCTCTCCCCTTCCGAAAGGTTTCCTTCCTTCATCAGACGGTTGGCGCGATCGTGGATCTTGTAGCAAGCCTCCTCTCCCCGCATTTTATCCATCCCCACCAGGGAATCCAAGCTGGTTCCGAACAGGTTGGCCAGCCCCGGCAGCAGGGTGATGTCGGGGTAGGTCTCCCCACGCTCCCACTTGGAAACGCTTTGGGAGGTGACGCATAACGCCTCCGCCAGCTCCTCCTGGGTCATCCCCTTTCCCAAACGCAAGCTTCTCAGATTTTCCGCCAGATACAGCATCAAAAAACACTCCTTTCGTCTTTGCCCTTTCAGCATACCATACCGCGGCAGGAAATGCAAGAACGCAAAGGTTGGAGTTTTTACAACCTGCGGG
Organism: Eubacteriales bacterium; assembly: GCA_045544855.1. Lineage (GTDB taxonomy): Bacteria > Bacillota > Clostridia > Oscillospirales > CAG-382 > Coliplasma. The sequence goes on from JAZPZV010000035.1 coordinate 9,489, forward strand.
CTCATTTTCAACAATTTGTTGAAAAGCAAACAACAAATTGATTCTTGATTTCCGTATGCCTTTCTGCTATGATAAAAGCACACCGGTGAATATATGTAAACATCAAAAAGGAATGAAAACTATGCAGATCAAATTGGGAGAACAGATCAAAGCACTCCGCCGCAGGGACGGCAGGACGCAGGAAGACCTGGCAAACGCCTTGGGAGTGACCGCCCAGGCGGTTTCCCGCTGGGAAAAGGGCATTTGCTACCCGGATATGGAGCTGATGCCCTCCATGGCAAATTATTTCGGTGTCGCCATCGACCTGCTTTTCGGCTACGACAGCGGGCGGGAGCAGAAGATCAACACCCTGGCGGAACAAATCACCGCCAAAAACCGAGAGAACAACGGCGTGGACGTATGCATGGATGAATGCATCCGCATGGCGAGAGAAGCCCTCATTGAATTCCCCGGAAACGAGCGGCTGATGTACTGCCTGGCTTCCGTTTTGTACAACGCAGGCTACGTGCGGTACGGAGAATTCCATCTCATCGACGGAGAGGGCTTCAACGTTTACGACGTAAAACGCCATCGGGAATACACAGAATGGCAGGAGGCCATCAAGCTTTACGAAAAGCTCCTGACCACCCTTCAGGAGGGGGAGCTTCGCCACAAGACAGTCACGGAGCTGACCCAGCTTTACCTGAACACGGGAGAGCATGAAAAAGCCCTTGCCATTGCGGAGGCCGCCCCCGACATCGGAGGCTCCAAACCTTTTCTGAAGATCAACGCCCGGGACGGGCGGGAGAAGGCCAAGGCCTGCAGTGAAGCTCTGCTGGAGACCGCCGACGCCTTTGCGGGGCTGATCATCACAACGGTTCTTTCCTACGAGCAGAACATGACCCCCGGGGAAAAGGCCCAAAGCCTGCAAAACGCCATCCGCGTTTTTGACCTGGTATGCACCGGCGGGGTCTGCGGAAGATACCACGCCTACATTGCCCGCATCTACACCTTGCTTTCCCTGTACCTTTGGATGGATGGCAGACAGGAGGAGACCTTCGAGGCTCTGGACAGCGCCTTGGAGCACGGGCGGAAGTACGAAGCCCTTTGCGGGAAGGAGAACGTTTCCTACCGTGCGCCCCTGTTACGGCTGACGGCGATCAGCGGGTGCCAAAAGCCTCTTGACTACAGCCTTTGCGAAAGCCTGGCGGAGGATTGGCCCTGGTGGAGCGTCCAGGAATACAACCTGGTGGCGAAGGAGATCCAAGCCGATCCCCGTTGGGCGGCCTGGGTGGAGAAAACGAAGGGATAAAGCGCCTGACAAACAGAAAGAGAGAACACTACGGTTTTTACCGCAATGTTCTCTCTCTTTTTTTGTGAAGTTTTCGCTCCCGCGAAAATGAAGTTGTGCGAAAAAATATCGCCGCACAGTGAAGTTTGTGCTTCGCACAAGTGAAGTTAAGTTTGCCCACTCCTTCGCCATTCGGCGAAACTTCACTCACGAAGTGAACTTCACTATCCGCAGATAACTTCACTTGCCCGCAGGGCAAACTTATCTTTATTATAGTTCTTTTGCAAAGCAACGTCTGCGCTTGTGCCGGATCTTTTCAAACTGTCCCCACATACTGTGAACGGCGCCGTTGGTCTCCAATTGAGGCCCGGTCTCGCAATACTTCACCCCGTTTTGGATCAGGATCTCCGTCAAGGTGTCGATGATGATGGCAGGCACGCCCTTGCTTTGATAGGAAGGATCCACCGCCACGAAGAACATCTCCAAGGTATCGTTCTTCCCCTTCAGCGCCTTCAGCAGACGAAAGATCCCAAAGGGGAACAGCTTGCCGTCACTCTTCTTCAAGGCCTTGGCAATGGAAGGCACCAAGGCACCGAAGCCCACGATCTTGCCTTCGCCGTCCTTCACGGAGCAGATGTATTCCGTCTTGACCAAGGGGATGTAGCCGTCCACGGCGTGCTTGATCACCTCGGGAGTGAGGGGCACGGTACCGTACAGCACGGAAAAGGCTTGATCGATGAGCCCGAAGGCCTCGAAGGCCTCTTGATAAAGCACCTTGCGGTCGTGGTATACCACTCGCTGCAAGCCGTACTTCTTTTCCTGATGCTCTGCGATCCTGCGGATACGCTCATTGGGTTGCTCCGGCACGGTGATCCGAAACTCGATCCAGTCGATATCCTTTTGAAGCCCCAGCTTTTCCATGTGCTCTATATAGTAGGGATGGTTGAAGAAGGTGATGGACATATTGAACTGATCGAATCCCTCCACCAGCATTCCCTCGTGGTCCATATCCGTAAAGCCGATGGGACCCATGATACGGGTGAAGCCCTGCTCCTTGCCCCAAGCCACCACGGCGGAGAACAGGGTGCGGGACACCTCGAAATCGTCGATAAAATCAAAGCGGGTGAAGCGGATCGCATTCTGCTGCCACTTCTTGTTGTAGGCGTGGTTCACCAGCCCTGCGATCCTGCCTGCCACCTTGCCGTCCTTGTAGGCCAAAAACAGCTTGGTGTCGCAAAAATCGTAGGCGGGATTCTTCTCCTTGGTGAAGGTCTCCATCTCGTCCGCTGCAAGGAAGGGAACGTAGTTGGGGTCTTTGCCGAAAAGCTTGTTTGGGAAATCCACAAAAATGCGCAGATCCTTTTTGGTCTTGACTTCCCGAAGGGTAACGCTCATAAGTTGTGTCCGTTTCTTTCGCAGCCCGTACGTCGGCGGGCGGATCTTTTCGAAAACGATTCCCGAGGGTTTGCCCCCAAGCAAATCCCGACGCTTTCTTAACCTTTATATCACAGTTCGTTCAAAAAGTCAATAAAAATATTTCATGGGCGTGTTTTCACTTTCGTCCATAAAGCAACAAGAGCAACTTTATCTTTTGAAAAACTCGGGCTTGCATAAAGGGAAAAAGTGTGATATACTTAGAGCATGGAAAACTTTTGGGCTTTTTGAAAAGGAGGATCAGCCATGAAAAGACTGATCGCGGCAATTTTGGCATTTTTGATGTTGGGTGCCCTGTGGGGTTGCTCTGCGACTACGGAGGAAAGCTCCGCCCCCTCTGTGGAAAGCGTTTCCTCGGAGGAGGAAAGCTCCCGACCGGAAGAAGAAAGCGTTCCGGAGGAGTTCGTTCTCAGCGAGGACGTGGCGCTGATCGACGGCTATATGACGGAAGAGATCGACCGCACGTTGAAGGTAAAGAACGTGTTCATGGATCATCCCTACACGCTGAACCGTCCCGCCGACGATAAATATCCCGACAAGGGTCTTGAAAAGCTCACCGACTGCAAGTCCATGGACGTTCTCTACGGTGGCAACACTTACGTGGGCTGGTCCGGCACCCAGGCGATACAAATCACCTTCGATCTGACGGACAATGACTATGCCATCGGCGATATTGCCATAGGCTGTGCCCGCATTATGGATTACGACGTGAACCTCCCCCTCTCCGTCTCGGTGCAGGCCTCCGACGACGGTAAGAAGTTCACCGACGTGGGGAAGATCTACACCCCCGGTGACCTGCCTCCCACCACCAAGTACACCTACTACTTCGCCTTCCCCAAGGCATTGACCGCAGATTACGTGCGCATCGTCTTGGCCGTCGGCGGGAACGGCTACACGGTGACGGACGAGATCTTCGCTTACCAATACTGCGAGGACGGTCTTTTGGAGGTGACCCCCGAAAAGAAGGCGGACTACCGCAACCCCATCAGCGATTTTTATGAATACGATCTGAATCTCGGGGAATCCCAGGTGAAGGTCAGCCCTTCGGATACGGATTACGACGCCTATCAGAATCTGGCCGCCCTCCCCGGCGTGGACTTCCAGATCCAACACTTTGATCCCCTCTTCCCGGGGCATACCAACAGCGGCAGGGACAAGCTGTACCTGCTCACCGACGGCAAGCTTCACGGCGACGACCCCGAAAACGATTATTTCATTTTCTACAGAGGCACGGGCCGCCACGTGGTGGCAGACCTGGGTGCGGTGATGGCCGTGGAAAGCTGCACGGTGTCCTTCTGGGATAAGCCCTCTTGGGGCATCACCACCCCGCCGGTGTATTACATCAGCGTCAGCGAAAACGGCAAGGACTGGGTCACCGTGTTCGCGGAGCATTACCCGGATTACGGCGTGACAGCCCGCGTGAACGATCTGCGGGAATGCCCCTTTACCGACGTTTATCTGGCAAGATACGTGCGGATCACCTTCCCCACCGTCCCGGACAACAAGATCTCCAGCTCGGTCTATATGGGAGAATTTGAAATCTACGGCACCAAGAACCCCGCAGAGGCCATTCCCGCCAAAGAGGAGACGGAAACTCCCTACGGCAAGTATCCCGCCCCCGAGGATTTCGGCTTCTCCGATATTCTCTGGGCAGGCGTGGGTGACGATTACGGCGTGGTCTGCGAGGACTACCACGTGATCACCGAGGATACCGCTTATCACTACCTCACCACCGTGGACAAAAACGGCAAGGCGGACAAGACTTTGTTCGATGCCTTCTGTTTCACCTCCCGCGGCTCTCTCAGCTGGTATGCAGACCGCACGGAGGGCTATACCTGGTATCTTTCCGAGGTGTTCCGCGACGGGGTGAATATGGACGCGTTGGACGCCGCACAGGCAAGGATCAACAAGGAAAAGGGCACAAACACCAAGGTCCCCGCCTTTGTTTCCGTAAACTGCCCCGTGATCGGTGACACCTTCGACGGCAAGAAGATCCAAACGGAAGACGATTACATCGAATGTATGATCTGGATGGCGGACGAGACCATCAAGGCCTTTAACGCCAAGAAATACGAAAACGTCTATCTGGCAGGCTTCTATTGGCAGGTGGAGAACCTTCGTCCCAACCATTGGTCTCCCGGAGCTGCCCACGATATCGAAACGGCCAAGGCCTTCAACGAATACGTCCATGAGTTGGGATATCTCTCCCTGTGGCTTCCCTATTATTCCTACCTCAACGGCATTTGGCACAGCCATTACTACGGCTTTGATATCACCTGCTGGCAGCCCAACTACGTGTTCTCCGCCACGGAGCCCACCAGAATGACCACCATTGCGGAGCTGTCCAAGCTTTACGGCGTGGGCATTGAGGTGGAATTCGAGGCCAGCCGTCAGGGCAAGGAGGTTCTGGCGCTTTACAGAGAATACCTGGGCATGGGGTACGAATACGGCATGATGAGCAGCATCAACGCCTACTATCAAGGCGCTGTTCCCGGAGCATTCGTGACCTTCCGCGATGACAAGGACCCCATCAACAAGGCCATCTACGAGGAAACCGTTCTTTACGTGCAGGGCGAGCTGGATTACGATCCCCGGGTCAAGCCCACGGCGGACCTTTCCTCCTACACCGACCATACCGCCACGGTACAGCACGGCAAGAAGGTCTCCGTGGAATTGGGCGAGCTGCCCGAGACCGCGGTGCAGTTTGCCATGACGCCCCTGTACGGCACGGTTCGTCTGAACATGGACGGCACGCTTGATTACCGCGCCATGCGAGGCTACGCCGGAGAGGACACGATCAAGATCACCTTCTACGACGGCAAGGGCGGCAGTAAGACCATTACCGTAAGCATTACCGTTACGGAATGATTAAAAATTGAAAAAGCAGGGCATCCTATTCACAAGAACATTGTGAAAGGATGCTTTTTGCTATGGTAGAACAAGACACCATTAAGTTACTGAGGGAATGCGACGCGGGGATCAAGATGGGGGTCTCCTCCATCGAGGACGTGATGGGGGCGGTGCATTCCTCCAACCTGAGAAATCTGCTTTCCGATTGCCGCGCACAGCACGACAAGCTGGACGGGGAGCTCCAATCCCTGCTGGACAGGTACGGAGACGAGGGGAAAGCCCCCAATCCCATTGCCAAGGGGATGTCCAAGATGAAAACGGGGATGAAGCTGGGTCTGGAGGAATCCGACGCCACCGTGGCGGATCTCATCACCGACGGCTGCAACATGGGGGTCAAATCCTTGAACCGCTACCTGAACCAATACAAGGCTGCCGACGAGGTCTCCAAGGATATTGCCAAGCGTTTGATCAACTTGGAGGAAAAGCTGGCAATCGATATCCGCAGCTATCTTTAAGGGTTATCGCCACGCGCAAAGACAAATTTTGATGCCAAACTTTACAAATCCGTAATTTCTATTGGATAAAACGCACGAAAAGCAGGTGCAACATTAAGCCATTTTGACAATTGAAAAAGTTCTTGTTTCGTGGTATGATATGGTATCACAAAAAGGGACGTATGCCGCTTTCTTGTTTTTGGTGTGCGCTCCGATAAAAATTTATGGAGGAAAACAAGATGAAAAAACTGTTGGCATTGACCTTGGCAGTTATGATGCTGTTCACTCTGGTCGCATGCGCATCCGACCCCTCTGAGACTTCTTCTCAGGCACCCGCTACCTCTTCTGAGGCTCCCGCTACCTCTTCCGAAGCTTCTTCCGAAGAGCCCGAAGCTTCCTCTGAAGAGCCCGAAGCTTCTTCCGAAGAGCCCGAGGCTTCTTCCGAAGAACCCGTTGAGTCTTCCGAGCCCGAACCCGAAGTTCCCGTAGACAACCCCTACGAAGAGCTTGAGATCGGTAAGGCTACCACCGCTCCCGTTGTTGACGGTACCGTAGGCGAAGACGAGTACGCTACCATCATCGACTACGATGAGCTGGCTACCCACTGGAACGCTTCTTCCATCGGCGAAGATCTGGACATCTACGAGGCTACTCTGTACCTGAGCTGGGACGAAAACTACCTTTACACCTGCGTAGAGGTTATGGTTGGCGGCCCCAGAACTTATGACAACACCGACTTTGCTTCCGTTGCTCCCCACATCTTCCACCGCCGTCACGTTATGACCGCGATCGTTCTGGGCGATCCCTGCCTGCCCAAGTATCAGCCCGCTAACGGCGAGTCCTGGGGATGGGGCGACGCTTACAACTCCAACCTGGCTAACGAGTGGTCCATCTCCGCTCAGCCCGACGGTTCTCCCATTAAGGCTGACCACTTCGGCGGTCTGACCTCTGCTGAAGGCTACGAATACAAGATCGGCGTTTCCGGCTACGACCGTGAATACTACGAGCAGAAAATTCCGTGGTCCGCACTGAACAACGGCGCTACCTTCAACGCTGAGACCGGCGTGAAGATCGGTTACGCATTCGTTTGCTGCCCCGAGGAAGTTGAATACGCAGAGGGCGCCGACACTTCCAACGACAAGTACATCTGCTTCGGCGCAGGTGTTACCGGCTACAAGAACTTCGGCGAATACGTTGGCATGACCCTGGTTGACTAATCAGTCATCATTGCTCCCCCGGCTTTGGCCGGGGGAGTTTTTTTGCTCTTGCAATTTCCGGTTCTTCGTGGTATACTGCAACCAAAGAGATAAGGAGTGAGGATATGGCAGATAAGCGCGAACAACTTTATGGGGAATCTCTTTCCCGTTTGATCCGCATGGAGACGGTGTCCGTGAGAGGACAGCACGGCGGGGAGAAGTTTTCCGCTTTCCACGCCCTGCTGGAGGAGGAATACCCTCTGCTGTTTTCCACTGCGGAACGCTTTGACTTTGAGGGCAGTCTGCTGCTCCGCTGGAAGGGTACAGATCCAAAATGCGCCCCCATTCTGCTGATGAACCATCACGACGTGGTGGAGGCCAACGGAACTTGGAAATACCCGCCCTTTTCCGGCGCTATCGCGGAAGAGCGTGTTTGGGGCAGAGGCACCTTAGACACCAAGGGCGGTCTTTCCGCCATGCTTCGCGGGGCGGAGGAGCTGATGGCAGAGGGCTTCGTGCCCAAGCAGGACGTGTACTTCGTCTCCACCTGCACGGAAGAGACCGACGGCTACGGCGGGGAGAAGATCGCCGCTTTCTTAAAAGAAAAAGGCCTCGCATTCGACCTGATCTTGGACGAAGGGGGCATGATCCTCCACGATCCCATCGGCGGTGCGGACGGGGTGTTTGCCATGATCGGCGTGGGGGAAAAGGGCTTTTTGAATCTGAAATTCACCGCCCGTTCAAGGGGCGGCCACGCCTCCGCCCCGGGGAAGGATACTCCCTTGGTACGGCTGGGAAAGTTTATGGCGGAAGCGGAAAAAGGAAAGGTTTTTATGGCGGAGATCTCCCCCGCCGTGAAGGAGATGCTTTCCCGCTTTGCCCCCACCATGAAGGGGGTCATGAAGCTTGCCTGCGGACATACGGGGCTGTTCGGCCCTATTCTGCGGAAGGTGATGCCCGCTCTGTCACCGTCGGCGGATGCGTTGCTGCGTACCACCTTGGCCTTCACCATGTGCGGCGGCTCAGAGGGGGCAAACGTGCTTCCCGGGGAGGCTTGGGTGGTTGGCAATATGCGCTACTCCCACCATCAGGGACGGGACGCTTCTTTGGAGGCCATCACCCGTCTGGCAAAACGGTACGGCGTTGAGACGGAGGTTCTCACCGACGGCGGTGAATCTCCCATCACCGACCATCAAAAGGCGGGCTTTCAGTTCCTGTCGGGGGCGGTGGAAAAACTCTTCCCCGGGGTCATCCCCGTACCCTACGTCACCACAGGGGCAAGCGACTGCCGCTATTTCGGCTCTCTTTCGGAAAACTGCCTACGGTTCGTACCCTTTTATATTGACAAACAGCAGTACGGCAGCGTTCACGGGGAGGACGAGAACGTAAACCTTTCCTGCCTGCCAAAGGCGGTGGATTTCTATCGCTACGTGATCACAGAGTGGAAATCGGAGTAAAAGAACACAAAAGAACCTTTCTTTTTTGAAAGAAGGGTTCTTTTGCGTATCGCTATCGTTTTACTTGTTCTTTTTCTTTGCCTTTTCCTTGGCGCGCTTATCGTTGATGATCTGCATATGCTCTGCGGTGATCAGCTCCACGCCGTTTCCTCTTGCCCATTCCACGCATCCCTTGAGCACCAAGGGGAGGAACACTCTGGGCACAGCCAGCACGGTCTTCAAAGCGTCGTCGGTGAACTTCACCTTATCGTCCGCTCTGTCTGCGGCGTAGCGCACGGAAGCAAGGGACGCCTCTCTTGCCTGCAGAAGCTCCGCACGCATCCTGGTCTTGCGGTGGAACCAGAAGTTCTTGCTGTCTCTGTAGCCGTAATCCACAGGCAAGGGCGGGAAATCCTTTGCGCGAACGCCGTTGATGATGGCGTCGCTGTATTTCTTCTTCATCAGGATCTTATCCACCCGCAGGATGAAGTGTGCCCCGAACTTGCTGGTAATGCCGTTGAAATCGTGGTAAGGTCCTTCGTAGCCGTTCAGCTCCCCGGGAAGATCCTTGTCTGCCCCGTCCAGCTCCCGCATCCAGGTGCACTCCACCGCCTGAATGGCGTCGGTGAGAACCATGGGGCGCTTCTCCCCCGTTTCCTCCTCCAAAAGGCTTGTTTCCAGCTTGAACTTGCACTTGGGCATCTTCTCCTCCGGCTTGTCCCCGGGCCAGGAAAGCTTCACCGCTTCCTTGAAGCTTTTGGGACTGTCGTCGATGAAGTTCAGGGTGCATTTGCCGTTTTTCAGAATGTTCTGGGCGGTGTTGGAGGAATTGCGGCAGCAGAGAAGCATAGCGTAATAGTCCTTCCCCGCTACGTAGTAAGGCTGAACCAAAGAATAAGGTCCAAGATTGGTGCTTCCGTCCTCGCACAGGGTGCTGATGATCACCGTGGGCATGGGGAAGAACAAAGAAGTCTGATAAAAGTTGTCGACAATGCGAAGATTTTCAAAGCTGCTCATAAAATACCCCCAAAAAATGATTTGTGATTTAAGTATACCAAGTTTTTCCGAAAAAGTCAACCGCCCGGGGCGGAAGATTGACATTTGGGGAAAGCTGTGATATAATGGACGTATTCAAAAAACAGGGAGGCTTTCTCACATGACCAAACATCCTTTCCCGGAAGTGAAGAAGAATTTCGGCTTCGGCTGTATGCGTCTGCCCATGCAGGACGGCGAGGTGGACACCGCCGAGTTTTCCAAGATGGTGGATTACTTTTTGGAAAACGGGTTCAACTATTTCGACACCGCCCACGGCTATTTGGGCGGCAAGAGCGAGACTGCCTTGAAGGCCTGCCTCACCTCACGCCACCCCAGGGAGTCTTATCTGCTGGTGGACAAGCTTTCCTCCAACCATTTTGAGAAAAACGAGGACATCCGTCCCTTGTTTGAGGAAAAGCTGGCCGCCTGCGGAGTGGAGTATTTCGATTTCTATCTCCTCCACGCCCAGGATCGGAACAAGTTTGCCAAGTATAAAGCCTGCCGCGCCTACGAGACCGCCTTTGAGCTGAAGGCGGAAGGCAAGGTACGCCACGTGGGGCTTTCCTTCCACGACACCGCCGACGTGCTGGATCAGATCCTTACGGAGTATCCCGCCCTGGAGGTGGTACAGATCCAGCTGAACTACGCCGACTGGGAAGATCCCAACGTGCAAAGCCGCGCCTGCCTGGAGGTCTGCAACAAGCACGGCAAGCCCGTGATCGTTATGGAGCCTGTGAAGGGCGGCGCTTTGGTGAACCTTCCCGAGGAAGCCAAGGCGGTATTTGCTCCCCTGGGCGGCTCCTGTGCCCAGTACGCCATCCGCTACGCCGCAAGCCAAAAAGGCGTGTTCATGGTGCTTTCCGGCATGGGGAACATGGCCATGATGGAAGACAACGTCAGCTACATGAAGGACTTCCGCCCCCTGAACGAAGAAGAGACCGCCGCCATCGAAAAGGTGCGCGAGGTGCTTCGTTCTCTGGAGCAGATCTCCTGCACCGCCTGCAATTACTGCACCGAGCGTTGCCCGCAAAGCATTCCCATCCCCACCTTGTTCGGTTGCTACAACGACCGTAAGCTGTGGAACACCTGGATGGCGGGCTTCAACTACGAAAACGCCGTGCAGAAGAGCAATCCTCCCTCCGCCTGCCTGGACTGCGGGCTTTGCGAAGAGGGCTGTCCCCAGCATCTGCCCATCCGTGAGCTTTTGAAAACGGTGGAAGCGGAATTTACCAAGAAATAAGAAGCGTAACGCCGTCCGGGAAGCACTCTCGGACGGTTTTGCTTTATAAAAAAGTTTTTGCTTCCCCTCTTGACAAACAGCACACAGTGTGCTATACTATAGAGCGAGCACGGCACACAGTGTGCTGGCTCACCCCCCTTTTTTTGCTGCAGAACTCTTCCCCCAACGGAAAGCCTCTTTCCGAGAGTTCTGCAGCGCCCTCTTACAATTCCTCGGAGCGGTCCGCCGCTCCGAAAAAAATACACAGCACACAGTGTGCTAAAGGAGTGTTTATGACTTCCGTAAAAATTGTTTTGGACTCCTCTGCCGACCTGACGGCCATGGAAGGCGTTCCCTTTGCCTTCGCCCCCTTAAAGGTGATCACCAAGGAGACTCAATATATCGACGACGCGAGCTTGGACGTGGAGGCCATGGCGGAAGCCCTTTACAACTACCGCGGTCCCTCCTCCACCTCCTGCCCCAACGTGGAGGATTGGCTGAAAGCCTTTGGGAACGCCAAGGAGATCCTTTGTATCACCATCACGGGCGGTCTTTCCGGGGCTTACAACGCCGCCCTGGCGGCAAAACGGCATTACGAGGAAGCCAACCCGGGCAGTCGCGTGGAGGTGATGGACTCCCTTTCCGCAGGGCCTGAGATCACCATCATGGCAGAAAAGGCAAAGGAGCTTCTCCTTTCCGGCAAGACCCTTTCGGAAACGGTGGAAGCACTGAAAAATTACAAGACCGAGCTGTTTTTCATGTTGGAATCCCTGCAGAACTTTGCCAACAACGGCAGAGTCGGCAAGCTGGCGGCCAAAACCGCAGGGGTGCTGGGCATCCGCGCTCTGGGGAGAGCCGGCGATGAAGGCACGTTGGAGCTTTTGGGCAAGGTGCGGGGGAAAGAAAAAGCCCTGCAAGCCTTGGCGGATACCATTCAAAAATGGGGCTACAAGGGAGGCAAGCTCCGCATCGCCCATTGCGGCAACCCCGACGGAGCAGAAGCACTTTCCAAGCTGATCCTCCGCCACTTTCCCAAAGCAACCGTCACAATTTCCACCCTGCGGGGGCTTTGCTCCTATTACGCAGAACGCGGGGGTATGCTGGTAGGCTGTGAGGTTTGACATGATGACACAACACGCATTACATCCCCGCCTGCACTTTGAAACCGTCCGAGAGGTGGTTACCCGGGCGGGCAAGACCCATGGGGAAAAGATCGCCTATTCCTATCGGGAAAAGGCAAGCGACAAAGAGATCTTAAAGGTGTCCTTTATCGGACTGCAAAAGGACGTAGAGGCTTTGACCAACACCTTAGTGAATATGGGCTGTACCGGCAAGCACTGCGCCGTGGTGGGGAAGCTTTCTTACCGATGGGCGCTGGTCTACTTTGCCGTGCTGTCCGCAGGCGGGGTGCTTGTGCCGCTGGATAAGGATTGGAACGGGGAGGATCTTGCCCACACCGCAAGGGAAGGCGAGGTAAAGTTCTTATTCTGCGACAGCGACCTGAAAGACAAGGCGGAAGCCATCGCCGCAGCCACTGCTTTGGAGGCAGATCCCGTCTATTTGGACAGCGAGGGCTTCTGGTCTCTCCTGTCCGCAGGGAGAAACAGCCGTCCGCCCCTGCCCCGGATCGATCCCCTTGCTCCCGCTTTGCTGGTCTACACCTCCGGCACCACGGGAGCGGGAAAAGGGGTCCTTCTTTCCCAGACCGCCATCATCAGCAACATCACCGCCGCACTGCCTTACATCAATTATTCCGAAAAGACCGTGGGAGTCCTGCCACCGCACCATACCTACGGCTCCACGGTGATGTTTTTGGGCCACGCCATCATCGGTGCGGAGATCTATATCTCCGCAGGACTGCGCCATATCCAAAGGGAACTGAAGGAGCAAAAACCGGGGCATCTGGTGCTGGTGCCGCTGTATCTGGAGACCTTCTACCGCAAGATCCAATCCACCGTGAGGGAGCAGAAGAAGGAAAAGCTCCTCTCCCGCATGATGGCCGTAAGCGGCGGTCTGCGGAAGGTGGGGATCGACCTGCGGAAGAGGATGTTTGCCTCCTTGCGGGAGGCCTTTGGCGGGGAGATCAAAACGGTGATCTGCGGAGGCGCCCCCATCAACGGAGAGATTATTTCCTTCTTTGAAGCCATCGGGATCTCCACCCTCAACGGCTACGGCATCACGGAGTGTGCCCCCCTCATTGCGGTGAACCGCTCCCGATGCGTGGTTCCCGACAGCGTTGGCCACGTCATTGACGTGGACACCGTAAAGATCCTCTCCCCCGATGCAAACGGCGAAGGGGAAATTCTGGTGAAAGGCCCCAACGTGATGCTGGGCTACTACAAGAACCCCCAAGCCACAGCGGAAGCCATTGACAGCGAGGGTTATTTCCACACGGGAGACTATGGCAAGCTGAATGAGGACGGAGTACTGTTCATCACCGGGCGCAAGAAGAACCTGATCATCCTCTCCAACGGCAAGAACGTCTACCCCGAGGAGATCGAGAACCAACTCATCGCCCTGCCCGGGGTGCTGGAGGTCATCGTTTACGAGGGCAAGAGCAAGCGCGGCTCGGAGCACGACGCCATCGTGGCGGAGATCTACCCCGATCCGGAATACTGCAAGAAAAACGGCATCGAAGACGCCACCGCCTTCCTGAAGGCGCACTTGGACGCCTACAACCGTACCGCCACCCCCTACAAGCGGGTGGCCAAGCTGAAGGTGCGTTCCGCCGAGTTCCCCAAGAATACTTTGCGCAAGATCCGCCGCTTCGAGCTGGATATGACCATTGATTGATTCCCTTTTTCTTCATAAAAACGCAAAGAACGCTGTGGTTTTCGTGTTTTCCACAGCGTTTTTTGTTCGCTCTTATCCTTTGCCGTTTCTGGCTTCCAGTAGCTTGGCTTCCTGCTGTAAATACAGGATCTCCGTGGCAAATGCCAGCTTGGTGACCACGTTTTCCTTGGCGGGATAGCAATAGAAGGAATCGTTCTCCGTGGAGATATCCACGCAATCGAAGGGCTTGATGTAGCAGTAATCGTACTCGATATGCAGGCTGTTGGTCTGGATGGGGGTGCGTTGGATGCGGTATTCCGCGCCGTTATAGTCTCCCGTCAGCACGAAGCCCTCACCCGGGCGGTGGGTCAACTTTCCCTTCCCCAGGGTCTCGAACCTCCAGCACCTGGGCAGGGAGTACACCTCCACCTCGTCCTCAAAGGAATAGGTGCCGGAAAGGATCTGCTCCTCCACCTGCTTCCGCTCCCAAGCGAACCAATCGGGAACGTGGGTGAACTCCGTCTCCCCTTCCTTTGCCTGCAGGGAGCCGTCCTCCTGTAAGGTCCAGACCTTGCCGCAATGCTTGCAGAAGATCTCCGCGCCCTTGGAATCCATTTGGGATTCCGTCTGACAATGGGGGCACTGGTACAGCACCTTGTGCAAGCCCTCCGCACGGAAGGGCTCGGTGATGAGGATGCCGTTGTCCTTCTGATACTTGTATTCGTCGTACTGCAGACCCTTGCGGATGGCCTCGTTGATCTCTTCGGGGGTCATTTCCTTCACCTGCTCGGCGGTGAGAAGCTGGGTCATCACGGTGTGCATGGGAACCTTACGCTTTTTGCGGTAGTTCCAGAAGGGGGTGTGGAGGTAGTTGCCGTGGTGAACGATGGTGACCACGGGAACGCCGTTCTGCTTCACCAGGCGGCCGATGGCGTCGGGAACGTAGGAGGTGACGCCGCAAGGGGAATACCGCGCCTCGGGGTACATACAAAGCACGTCTCCCCGCTTGGTGACCTTGCGGATAGAGCGTACCAGATGGAGATCCATGGTGAACTTGCGGGTGCAGATGGCACCGATGAGCTCCAGCAGGAAGGGACGGCGGTAATAGCCGTCGATGCTCACCACGTTGTGGAGGCGGTGGGGATAGGTGGCCAGCGCCGCCAGCTCAAAGTCGATGAAATACATATGGTTGGAAAGCAGGATGTAGGGAGGCTTCAGGCCTTCCATGTTCACCTTCTCGATGCGGTAATCCTTGCCTAAAAGAAGAAACCAAGAGATCACCTTGATCAGCCAGGCGATGATCCAAGGCTGGCGGATGGGATACTTGGCTTTGTAGCGCTTTTTGTTCTTGTAGTTGACTTCGATATTCATGCGAGTCTCCTGTTTTCATAATTGACTTATTGTATCAAATTTTGAACAAAAAAGCAATAAAAAATGAAAAAATATCGAAATAAGTTGCAAAAAGAAAGAAACGGTGGTAAAATACAAAAAGTAAGGTATTTTTCCCACCAAGAGAGGTGCTTGTTATGGTATTTTATTGGATCGGCGGCGTCGTTCTGCTGCTGTGTCTTGCGGTACTCATCACCGCTTACGTTTGTTTTTTTCGTATCTTCTACTTCCCCAAAAGGAAGCAAAAAAAGGGCGGTGAGCTGGTCTCCCTGCCCTACGGGGATATTTACGCCCCCTACCGCGAGGAAATGGCGAAATGGGTGCGGAAGGTGAAGGAGCTTCCCTGCAAGGAGGTCTCTATCACCTCCTTCGACGGATTGACCCTGCGGGGACGGTATTACGAGCATACCCCCGGTGCCCCCATTGAGCTTCTGATGCACGGTTACAAGGGGAATTCCCTGCGGGATCTCAGCGGCGGTGTGTTCCGTTGCTTTGCCCTGGAAAGAAACGCCCTGATCGTGGATCACCGTGCCGCAGGAAGAAGCGAAGGCAACGTCATCACCTTCGGCGTCAATGAAAGCCGTGACTGCGCAGAATGGGTGAACCTGATCCTGCGGGAGATCGACCCCAATGCAAAGATCATCCTCACGGGTATCTCCATGGGCGCCGCCACGGTGCTCACCGCCGCAGGCTACGACCTGCCGGGGAACGTGGTGGGCGTGTTGGCGGATTGCGGGTATACCTCCCCGAAAGCCATCATCAAAAAGGTGATCCGTGACATGAAGCTCCCCGCAGACCTGCTCTACCCCTTTGCAAGGCTGGGAGCAAAGATCTTCGGCGGGTTCGACCCGGACCAACGCTCTCCCATCGGCTCCATGAAGCAGTGCAAGCTTCCCGTGATCTTCATCCACGGGGACGCGGATGCCTTCGTGCCCCCGGAAATGAGCAAGGAAAACTACCAAGCTTGCACCAATGCCAAGCGGTTGGTCGTCATCCCCGGGGCGGGGCACGGCCTTTGTTACCCCGCAGACCGTGAGACATACTTGTGGGAATTGAAGGATTTTTTCGAGCCGTATTTGTAATTTTCCGGTTTCGTGCGCCCTTGTTTACGACTGTCTCATTGCGTAACCGTAGGGGGAGGCTTTATCTCTGCAAGAACGTAAGACGCCCCGCTCGGGAAGCGAACGGGGCACCGAAGGACGTCGCCCCCTACGAACACGCTCCGGCATGGAGCAAGCCACAGCCTTTTTTCACGCAACGAGATGGAAATCTATACGATTGGGTGTCCGCACCCGCAAAAAAACAGAGCCGTTTGGCTCTGTTCTTTCTTTATGCTTACGTTGTATAGTTGTCGAAATAGCCCTGGACCAGAACCACGGGGGTGCCCTTGTCACCGCTACCGCTGGTGAGGTCGCAAAGGGAGCCGATCAGATCGGTAAGCTGGCGGGGGGTAGTACCCTGAGACGCCATGTTGCCCACCAGATTTTCCTGCTTGGCACGGATGCTGTCGGAGATAGCCTTCTTCAGCTCCTCGCCGGAAAGATCCTTGTAGTCGTTATCTGCCAGATACTTCAGCTTCAGCTCGTTGGGGGTGCCAATGAGACCGTCGGTAAAGGCAGGAGACACCACCGGATCGGCCAGCTCCCAGATCTTGCCCTTGGGATCCTTAAAGGCACCGTCGCCATAAACCATGACCTCCACGTGCTTGCCGGTGGCTTTCAGGATCCTTTCCTGCACGGAAAGCACCAGATCCTTGCACTCTCTGGGGAACAGCTTTACGGTGTCTTCGGTGGACTTGTTAGAGCCCAGCAGACCGTAACGCTCGTTGCAGCCGCTACCGTTCACGGGGGCGTTGAGAATATCGTCCAAACCGCAAACCGCCTTGGCACCGGCCGCTTTCAGGATGCGCTTGGTGCGGGCACGGGTATGGATATCGCAGGTGAGAACATGATCCGCATAAGCCAGGATCGCCTGAGGACGGTTGGCGAAGATGATCTCCACCTCTGCGCCGCTCTCACGGATCAGATTGCCGTAATACTCCACGTAATCCACGCCGGTGAACTCGTGCTTGTTCACGCCGAAGAGCTCGCGGTATTTTTCCAAGGTCAGAACGTCGGAATAGGGGTTCACCCCTGCCTCGTCCAGCTTATCCAGGCTTACCAGCTCGTTGCCCACCTCGTCGGAGGGGTAGCTGAGCATCAGGACGATCTTCTTTGCACCCTTGGCGATGCCGCGAAGACAAATGGCGAAACGGTTACGGGAAAGGATGGGGAACAGCACGCCTACGGTACCTCCGCCAAGCTTTGCACGGACGTCGGCGGCGATGGCATCCACGTGGGCGTAGTTGCCCTGTGCACGTGCCACGATAGACTCGGTAGCGGCGATGACGTCACGGTCACGAAGCTCAAAGCCTTCGGCCTCTGCGGCGGCAAGGACGCTGTCTGCAATGATGGCGGCGAGGTCATCTCCCTGACGGATGATGGGGCAACGGATCCCGCGGGAGACCGTGCCAACTCTTCTCTCTTTTTGTTCCATAAAAATGCCTTCCTTTCAGCCTTCGGAAAAAATGCCCAACTTTCCGCATTTTCCGAATCACAGAAATATTATAATCTTTTTTTGAAAAATTTCAATAGGTAGACGATAATTTCTTTTAAAAAATCGAAAAACCTTTCTTCTGCGCCATTACTATAAAGAAGTGTATTCTTTTTCTTGACAAGAAAGGGGAAATCGGGTATACTGAGAAAAAGACAAAAAAACAAAGAGAGGCCCGCTTATGAAAAAAACGCTGATCTCCCTGCTTTTGCTGGCTCTGGTCGCCCCCACCGTGTTGGCGATCCATCCCGCCGCAGAAAGCTACGACCATGAAGTCACCGTAGCCATCAAGGCTTACGACACCACCTTCTCCGGTGTGACGGTGTATCCCAACGACACCGACAAGCCCCGTGTGATCGCATCGGACACCTACAACTTCCGCTATGCCAAGGTGTTCATCTTTGACAAAGACGGCAGACTGATCGAGGCAGGCGGCGACCTGCTTGCCAACAAGGACGGTACCTACGGCGCACCCCAGCTTTCCGTCACCGTCCCCGCAGGAGGCTTCCTTGTAGCCTTCAGCAGCAGCTCCCGTGAGCTTTGGACCTGCTACAACGTAGCCATGGAAGGCGCAATGCTTTACAACGCCACCATGTCTATCATCTACCCCATGTACGGCAGCTACGACAAGGGCAACAACACCCTGACCGTCCGTTACGACGATCCCGTTTCCCCCTCCAAGGATGCTCCCCGCTACCTGTTCGTGGGCAACTCCACCACCTATTTCAACGGTACTCCCATTAAGTTCAAGGCAGTCACCGCCGCCGCAGGCAAGGAAGTGGTGGTAGAATACTGCACCTTCGGCAGTGCATACCTTTCCGAATTTGCAGACCCCAACCACGAACGTGGCAAGGCCTTCCGCGAGAAGCTGAAGAACAACAAGTACGATTACATCGTGTTCCAGGATGCGGCAAGTGCAGACTACTATATGTCCAAGGCCGCCATGGACGTACTGATGCCCTTGGTGGAAGCCAACGGCGCCCAGGGTCTGCTGTATATGCGCTACTCCACCGGGGACGACGGCACCCAGCGTCATTACGGCAACTATCCCCGTCTGGCAGAGGACTTCGGTCTTCCCTGCGCCAACGTCACCGGCGCTTTCAACATCTGCCGCGAGGAATATCCCGATATCAACCTGATGGCAGACGACGGCGGCCACCACTCCTGCGAGGGTAGCTACCTCATCGCCTGCACCTGGATGTACGCCTTCATGGGTGTTGACCCCCGCGGCAACACCTACACCGCAAACCTCCCCGCCGCAACCGTAGCCGCTTTGCAGGAATGTGCTGTGAAGGCTGTGGAGGCAGGGCTGGAATTGCCTGAAAAGGACTACTCTGTCACCTACGAGGGTACCAAGTACGAGAACTTCTCCTTGGGCAAGACCTACACCACCGACGGTAACGTTTACGCCGACAAATGGACGGATGCAGACGAAAACGGCAAGCCCTTGGGCAAACGCACCGACGGCACCTTTGCCTCCGCCGGGGACGACACTTCCATGGGCTGTTGGTCCACCGCCACCGGCACCACCTCCATCGTGGTGGATCTGGAGGAGATCCGCAAGCTTCACCTGTTCCGCACCGACCTTTGGGGCGGCACCTGGGGCATTCCCAACCCCGCAGAATCCACCGTGGCGGTCTCTGTCAGCGTGGACGGCAAGGCATACACCGATCTGGGCGAGGCTACCGCCGAGGATCTGGAAGCCTCCGGTGAATGGAAGGGCAAGCTGTACACCCTGTTCTCTGCGGAAGGGGTGGAGGCCCGCTACGTGAAGTTCACCTACACCATGAACGAGGGCAACCGTAAGTTCTGCTGGTCCTCCGAGAATGCAGTATACGGTCTGGGCGATGCAGTAGAGCCTCCCGTAGAGAACCCCGGCGAAGAATCCACCGAGGAGTCTACCGAAACTTCTACTGAAACATCCGCCGAGGAATCTACCGAAGCGTCTGCAGAAAGCACCCCCGCCGAGAGCACCCCCGCTGAAAGCAGCACCGCTACCGCCGAACAGGGCGGAAACGCTACTCTGTGGATCATTCTGGGCGCGGTAGCCGCAGCCATCGTCGCTGTGGTCGGTATCCTCTTGGCTCGCAAGAAAAAAGCATGAAGCTCACCTTTTTAGGAGCAAGCCACGGTGTTCCCGAGCCACGCAGAAAATGCTCCTGCACCATGGTCACCCTGGGGGAGCGGATCTACTTTGTGGATATGGGCGTCATGGCTATTTGCGACCTTGTGGATCGGGGCATCCCCGTGGAGGCGGTGAAGGGCATCTTCATCACTCATATGCACGGGGATCACACCAACGGACTGATCCATTTTGCGGACCTGATCAGCTGGTATTACACGGGAGCTAACCCGGAGATCTATCTGCCCTTGACCGAGGGAGCGGAGATCATCTCCCAATGGATCGCCCTGTCCTGCCATGCCACCCGGGATCTGCGGTACAAGCAGGTGGAGGAAGGCACCGTCTTTGACGACGGCGTTTTGAAGGTCACGGCCGTGCGGACACAGCACACGAAAAGCGCCTTTGCCTACCGTCTGGAGGCAGAGGGAAAAGCGGTGCTGTTCACCGGGGATCTGCAAAGGCCTCACGTGGACTTCCCCGCCGCGTTGGCAAAGGACGCCGATCTGATCATCTGCGAGGGGGCTCACTTCCCCGCCACGGAGTACACTCCCTTTTTGGAAGCCGCATCCCCGAAACGGGCGATCGTCAACCACTACGCCCCCTGGAATATTCCCCATATTATGGAGCTTTCCAAAGCCCTCCCCGCCATGAAGATCACCATGGCAACCGACGGCATGGAAGTGAATCTGTAAAACAAAGCATAAGTGCCCCGAGCGTCAGCCCGAGGCACTTTTTCACGACAAAAAGCTACACGGCAATTGTGAAGCAAAAAAGGTCGCCCAATGAAAAAGCAAGAGTAACCGGCAAGTAGGCTCCCCTTAGCATAGGGGAAGAGGGGATTGTCCCACAGGGAAAACTAACTAAAAAATGAAACCGCGGGGGGAATCAACCCCCTCAGTCGGCTATCGCCGACAGCTCCCCCTTCCAGGGAGGAGCCTTCCTTTTGGGCTTTCGTTTTCATGATACAACAAAACCGCGATGCTTATAAAAGCACCGCGGTTTTTAATCACCACGTACACTCTTCCCAGCCGGGAATGCCCAAGATCTCGGAAGCATCCTCGCCGTCACGCAGATACAGGTGGCACTCCCCTTCGTGGATCACAGAGGAGAAGAAAACGCTGCCGTCCTCACGATAGAACGTAGGATCCTCCGGGTTGCAATGCCCGCGGCCGTAAAGCCAGGAAAACAAGGAATCGGAGATGGACAAAAGCGCCTCGTAAAGCTCCGGACACACGCGGTAAAACCTGGTATGCGGGAGTTGCGTCCGACCCGTCCTCGGGATGATCAGCGGATACCCGTGGGGAACATCCTTTTTTGCAACGCAGGCGGGCCACTCTATTTCAAAGGGACTCAATACGTCCTGAAACTGCAAAAAGCCTCTGAAGCAAAACGCCACGCAGGACGAATACCGAAAGCAGATCGCAAGGAACTTCCCAAAATCCTCTCCCCGAATATCATATTCCACGTCCCCGTTGCCGCCCAAAAGCCAATCGGAATCGTAAAAGTTGTACTTTTTCAAAGCCATTATTCAAAATCCACTTCGATAGAGCCCACGCCGCCGTCGATGGTCACGCGGTTTTCCCCGTTTCCGAAGGTCTCCCCGTCGGAAGCGGACTGCCCGTCCACCTCGGCACTGCCCACGCCCTTATTGATCTTCACACGGTAGGACTCCTTGCCGCCCAGGAGGGTAATGTCCGCTTCGCCAACGCCCATTTCCAGGTCGCAAACGCCGGTCAGCGCTGCGGTCATGGTCAGCTGTCCCACGCCCATTTCCATAGAAAGGTCGTGCAAACTGCCGTCCTTTACCGTCACGGCACCTGCGCCGCCCTCGATCTCACAGGACTTGGCAGCACAAAGACGGCGGATCACCACTTCTCCTGCACCAAGCTCCAAGGACAGCTTCCCGGCGGACAGCTCCTCCACCGTAAATCTGCCTGCCCCTGTGGAAAGGTCTGCACGTTCAAAAACCGTCCCTGCGGGAAGGTACAGGATCAGCGTCGCTCCGTTGTACACCGTCCCCCAAGAGCCTGTTTCCTCGATGATCAGACAACCGTCCTTTTCCTTGACCTCCAGGTGCTTCAGGTTGCTTTCCACGGAGAATTTTTCTCCCACCTTGATCTCCACCGCCGCCGCTCTGATATCCAGGTCCAAAGAGGTCACACCATCGGAAACCTCGTAAACGGTGAGATCATCCTCCACCCCGTCCAGCTCCGTGATGCCCACCACAAAGCCTACGGCGGCAACGATACTGCCGATGATGCTCACCGCCAGCAGGATAGCAAAGGCGATGGCGGCGTATTTGACCCATTTCTGCCATTCCATCATACAATATCCACCCCGCCAAACAAGCATTCTCCGGTGACGTACAGGGTCACGACGTTCTCACGCCCGCGAACCTTGCGGTCGGAAACGCCCCCGAAGAGAGAGGTTGTCTCCACCTTCACGTTCACCGTGGGAGGCACCAGAATGGTCATGCTTCCAAAGACGGAAGACACCTTCAAAACGCAGTCCCGGGTAATGATGGCGTTCCGCAGATCGCACTGCAGACTGCCGAACACCGCGGTAAGCTCCGCACCGTCAAAGTTCTGACCGCCGAAATCCACACGGGTGGAGCAGAAGATGGCACAGGTTTCCTCCATAGGCTCCCCGCGGGACTTTCTTTCCCGCAAGATCACCTTGGCCTTGCCACCGAACAAACCGCCCCACAGCATTTTCACGCCGATCAGCACGATCACTGCGGGAACGCAAAGTCTGATAACCTTGCCGAACTCCAAAACGTCCTGACAATGCAACAGCAAGGCGACCCCCAACAAAAGACCGATCAGGTTGCCGATCTTTTCCCGCTTGGTGATCAATCTGATCCCGCAGGGGATGATGAGGAATAACGTCCACCAGCCGTCAAAAAAGACGTCGATATCCGTGATCTCCAAGGTATTCAGGGCAAACAGCACGCCTGCCACCACCAGCAGGAGCCCCCAAATGATTTTACTTACCTTTTCCATAATAACTCCTAAGAAAGCAAAGAGTGCCTACGGTACGCAGGCACTCATGATTATCAAAGACCGATCTTGCCCAGCAGAGCCTTGGAGCAATCCAGCTGGTTGGGGATGTTACCGTTTTCGTCGCGGATACGCCAGATGTCGGGAGTGATCTCGTCGGCAACGTAGATCTTACCGTTTTCGTCGTAGCCCACCTCGATCTTAAAGTCGATCAGCGTCCAGTCCAAAGAAGCCAGCTCGCTCTTCAGCACCTCGCCCACCTTCAAAACGATGGCCTGTGCTTCGTCGTACTGACCCTCCTTCAGAAGGCCCTTCATCAAGCAGATACGCTCGCTGATCAGGGGGTCACCCTGGATATCGTCCTTCAAGGTCACCTCTGCGTAGGGAGGATCGAAGGGGATGCCCTCTTCCAGAGTGAAGCGGCGGCACATACTGCCTGCGGTATAGTAGCGGAGAACGAACTCCAGCTTGGGAACGGTGAGGTTACGCACCTTCATCAAACCCTTTTCCACGTCTGCGCCCAGGTAGTGGGTGGGGATGCCGTTCTTTTCCATCAGCTCAAAGAAATACTTGGAGATAGCCAGGCCGATCTTGCCCTTGCCCTCCACGCTGCCGCCGACGGTGTTGGAGCCGGGATCAAACACGCCGTTTTCACCGGTCATGCTATCCTTAAACAGCAGGTGAACGATGTTATTTTCCTCGTCCAAAAGGACGTCCTTGGTTTTGCCGGAATACAAAGTCTTCATAACGTCTCCTTTTCCGCAGGGAGCGGACAGAAATTTTTTATGATTCATGATACCACATTTTTTGTCGGATTGCAATAGGATACCACAAAAAAACGCCCCTGCGAGAATCAGAAATTCCGGCAGGATGCGTTTTCTTTTTTGTGCAATTTGTTTCTATCTGTGCTTCTCCGCTTGGGAGGCGAAATACTCCTCTACCTCCGATACGGGGAATGCGGGAACCAGAGTTCTGGCATACGTGCAAATGCCGTTTTTCCCCTCCTCGAGCTTCTTGTAGAATGCGTAGAAGGGCAGCCATATCATTTCTTCCTCGAACTCTCCACCCAAAGCCGATACCCACTCATACCTCAATTCCACATGGTCGTATTCCCGGAAATCCACCTCGTCCTGCTGTTCCATGCACAAGGGGCAGGAATGTCCACCGAAAACGTAGCCCATTTCCAGCATGCGCTCTGCCTCCTTCAAGGAAACAGAGGCTACGGTTGCATATTCCCCGTACGTCCCGGAAACGCCCTCCCGCAGGCATTTACAGTCAATAACCTTGGCAAACAAACGGGAATCCCCGCGCCGCATTTTTTCGAAGGAGATCGAAATGCGCGGCCAGTACCAAAGGAAGGTTTCATCCGTTACGCCGGGTTCGACAGAAAAGTAGTTTACAGTGATGCCTATTGTATCTCCTCTGTAATTGTAATCCCTCGTCACTTTCCCATGGGAATATGCTACCCCAAAGAGATCCTGCAGAATGGATAAGGCGTCTTCCAGTGAAGCAAGGATCTCCTCATCGGATTGGTTGGGATCGACAGCCAGGGCTTTTCCGCCCAGCTCCATGGGGGCGTATAAGGAGTCCCCGCCCATACCAAAGCTCCAGATCAGGTAGTTGTTTACCATAGGACGCTGAATGAGATATGCGGAAATTCTCCGTTCCCCCAGTTCTACGTCTGCGTGACGTTCAAAATAGACCGCATGTACCCCGTCAGAAACGTCTTCCTCCAGATCGTACGAATTGGGATCAATTCCGAGATGCGTCTCTGCCTTCTCGGCAAACACAGCAAACGCCTCGTCAAAGGCCTCCCGATCCGGAGGCAGCAGGGTTTCTCCGGGATAACGGTACAGCATCCACTTCTCCGGAGGCAGGACGTTGGCGCTCCCCGCCAATTCGTCGGCGGGCAGGTATACCTTGGTGTATTGATTGGTAGGAGCATATTCCGCTCCGTAGTTCATCATCCCTGCCAACTCCTCGGCAGAAAGCAGATAAGTTCCCTTGGGATAATCGGGAAGATCGACGATCCCGGGCTTGCTGTTCTCCGAAGCAGACACGGAGCTGTTCCCCGCCTCCGAGGTAGTCTCCCCCGGAGAAACGGTCAGCGCCGCAAAAACGCTGCCGAAAACCAAGCAAAGGCACGCCGCCGCGGCCACAAGTCTCATAGGAAAACGTTTCCGTCCCCCGTGCCGTTCCTCCCGCAAGAGAAGATCCTGATCGATCTCGCCAAGCAGGTACACAATGTCGTCTCGTTTCATCTTGTAAAACCCTCCTGTTCCAACCGTTCTTTCAGATTTTTGCGAACGCGGGAGAGAATCACGTGGACGTGACTTTCCTTGAGGTGGTACAAACGGGCGATCTCCTCGGTGGAGGCCATGTAGAAATACCGTCGGATAAACAGGTTGCACTCCCGTTCCGGCAATTCGCGCAGGCAACGGTTCAGGGCGGACGCAAGCTCCTTGCGCTCCCATTCCCTTTCTACGTCGCTATCTCCGGGCAAAAGCTCCGACAGCTCCTCCAGGCAAACGGCGGTGCTCCCTCCGCCCCGCTTCTCCCGATGCTTGGAACGATAGCGATCCAAGGACAGGTTGCGGGTGATCTTTCCCACGTACAGCCTGAGGCTATGGGGTTGATCCGGCGGAATGGCATTCCAAGTGCGCAGCCAGGTGTCGTTGACGCACTCTGTTGCATCCTCCCGATCGTGGAGAATGCGGAAGGCGATCTCCGTGCAGTATGGCGCATACTTGTCCATAGTGGCCCCAATGGCAGATTCGTCTCTTTGGTTGTACAAAAGAATAATGTCACGGTCTTCCATGCTTTTTCCCTCGCTTTCAACCATATAGACGCCATGCGGAAGGATTTCTAACAGAGATTTCAAAAATATTATCCCATTCTGTCCAGGCAGTCCCGCTCCAGAGCATTTAAGAACGCCCCTGCGGTGAAGACGCGGTAGCTTCCCACCTTGTCTCCGTTGTCCAAAAGCCATTCCCTGCCCAGATGTCTGCCGAAGACCTTGCGGGGCACGGGGTTGACGATGAGCACCTTCTGCCCCTCTCCTTCAAAAGTGAAGTTCCCCTCCGTTTCGTAGCGGAAAAACTCCCACTGCGCCAGCCGCACGCGGTGCAGAATACGGTAGGTTCCTTCGGACTCGATATACATGGGTGCCAAGGGCTTGTGGGTGGAGAGAAGCTTGCAGGCATACACCTTGCCCTTGCTTTCCACGGTGAAGTCCGCCTCCCCTTCCTTGAAGTACAACAGGGAGCGGTAAGGGTTCTTGATCTCCTTGACATCCATGCGGGTGAGCTTCAACAATCGTTTCACCAGCCGACGGCGGGCAAGGAACACCCGTCCCCAACGGAAGGCGAAGAAGCCCACCACCAGAATGATGATCCACGTAATGGCGTAAGAGGACAAAATGGAAAGGAAGCCCAGGATATAGGATGCCAGGAAGGGCAACACCAAATTCAAAAGAATGGTTCCGCCCAGCAGATAGGCCGTCATCCAGCGGGCGATGGCTCTGTTTCGTACCTTCTCCCGAAACTCGATAGGCTCAAACTTCAAGCGGTGCCATTGCTTCACCCCGGAGAGCCTTCCCATAAAGGACACCGCTACCAACAAGGGCAGTAAGAGCAAAAGCACCTGCCATTTGCTTGCCAAGGTCTCCTCCGTGCCCACCAGCCAAGCATGGAAGGCGGCGAAGGTCCACTTCAGTGGAAGCGCGGCGTGGAGCAGGGCGATCAGCCCCAAGGGGATCCAAAAATCCCTCTCCTTCACCAAGAACGCAAGTCTCCCGAGAGCGTTCTGGGAAGGTGTCTCGGCGTACCGCAGCATGGCCTCCTCGTGGTAGATGGTCTCCAAACGGCACAGGCTGTAAAACGCCCACAGGGACACCGCCACGGCAAAGAAAAAGCAGATCTTCGGGATCACCATCTCCTCCCCTTCCTCCACCGTGCCCCAAAAGAAGCCCCAGGCGCGGAAGGAAAGGCAGAGAAGCTGGGAGATGAAGATGTAAAATAACGGTGCCGTTATCCAGCGGTCAAGTGTCTTGAGGGTTTTCATAAAGCTTCCTTATTCTTCAAGTTCTGCAATAAAGGCGTCTACGTAATAGCTTGTTCCCGCGATGAAGGTATCCTCGGAAAGCATCACGTGCTTCATGGAATCTTGTTCAAAGGGATTACCAAACAGCGGGAAGAGAGCTTCCGCCACCATTTGATAAGCATAAAGCACCACGGGATCATCCTCGGGAAGCTCCCCTTCAAAGCCTTCCTCCAAGGTCGTCAGCTTCACGATGCTGAGATACCCCCGCCCGTCCGGAGTCAGATAATTGCGGCAATCGACAGCCTCGTCCAACAGCTCGTTGTATCCGAAAGAGGTATACTGCAGCTGCCGAGCAGTGGTCAAGGCCTGTTCATAGTCAACCTGTTTCCAATAGGTATACGTCCCGCCCTTGTAGAGGGGTACCGGCTCCGGCATAGGAAGATCGTAAATGTCCATCAGATCGGAAAAACCGTCGTCGTTATACGCTGTTCCGTACAACATTCTGCCCATCCGCGTGATGGTATAGCAGTAATTAGCATGTATATGATACATATACTCCCAAGAATCTTCCAACGCAAGGGTATAAACTTTTTCCGCCTGTTCCTCCGTGACACATTCCAGCACAAAGATTACGCTTTCCGTCGTATCGTTCATCCCCATATAATATATGGAGTCGTCCCCCTCCTCCAAAAGGCTCCCAAAATCCTCCAGGCGGTAGCCCTTTTCTTCCAAAAGGGGCTTCACATCTTCAAAAAGAAGATCGCTTTCGTATTCATCGTAGAAGTAGTAGCATTCCCCCAGCTTCTCCGTGGAATAGACGTAATCCTCAAACAGCACGACCTGTTCCCGCAGTTCGTCAAGGGTAGGCACATCCTCTTCCTCTTCGGCAGGCTTCATCACCAGGTAGATCCCCAAAAGCAACGGGATCACCAAGAGCCATAAAAGCACCTGCACAAGGAGCACTCGCTTCCCCTTGCCTTTTTCCTTGGCGGAACGGTACCACAGACGGCACAGCACTGCAGTGTACCAGACGGAGAACACCTCGCCGGCGGCAATCAACAGCGTTCCCACGCCGTGTGCCACTGCCGAGATCCAAAACGCCGCAGATTCGGCGCCCTGCGTGTCACGGATCTGCAAAACGTCGGGGATGTTATCCATTTGAAGCCAAAAAAGCACCCCCAAGACAAACATCGCCACCAACAACATGGTCACAGAGGTCCACCGATAGTATTGATGCACCTTTTCCTTATGTACGGCAATGTCCGCTTCGTCCGATAAAAACGCCTCGTTGGAGATCCCTCGCACACCATCCAGATAGAGGAAATTGCCCATACCGTCCCAGGAATGGGGAATGCAGGTGTATCCGTTTTCCTCCGCTGCTTTGGAAAGCTCCGCCACCCGTTCCTTGGGTACGGCGCGGACAATGGTAAAGTGTTCCCCGGTTGTTTCTTGAAACCGATACCGATTGCTGGACCAAATGCTGACCAAGCGGTACCCCTTTTGGTTCATCTCGTTGATGAACGCCTGCTCCCGCTCCACGGAAGCTAAAAGCTTGGATTTTACGATCATTCTCTCCATGACCTTCCTTTCATCATTTT
The DNA here is from genome assembly GCA_045544855.1 of Eubacteriales bacterium. Taxonomy (GTDB): domain Bacteria; phylum Bacillota; class Clostridia; order Oscillospirales; family CAG-382; genus Coliplasma. The sequence goes on from JAZPZV010000035.1 coordinate 37,936, forward strand.
CTAACAGTCGTTTGACTGTTTTGCAAGATTATTGTATCATACAAAGAGGTGATTGTCAAGAGGGTGGAAGAGAAAAACTCGTTTTTTCGCTTCTTCCCTGCTCAAAAACATAGCAGGAAACATATGCTTTGTCAAGTCAGCCGGGACAAAATACGCTTTTTGGGGACGAAAAGCACGCCAACGGTCACGGGCAAGAAAGGAATACAGCCACAACCAAAAAAAGACCGGCAAACGCCGATCTTTTTTCAAAAACGCTTAGATGCACACTATAATAGGGTCGTAAGAAAAGGGGCAGATCAAACCGTCGTCTCCGATGATCTCCTGCAATTCCTCCCGCTCCACGGTACGGGCGTTTCCGTGACAATCGTACAGGAAATAGCAATCGTCTTGCAGGAATCCTTTTCCCGGACGTTCGTAGGTCCAGATAACCCGCAAAATACCGTAGAATTCTCCCTCTGCCCGGCGGTAGAAGCCTTGCACGTTATACCCCTGCAAGCGGTCTCCCTCCAACAGAGAAACGTGGGGCGGGGCCAGCTTGGAAACGTCCAATGTGGCCACGGCGGATCCGATATCCGGCAAAATCTCCAGTTCTTCTCTCGCAAGCCAAAAGCCGGAGCGTTCTACCCGTTCGGGATAAACCCGAACCCATTCTCCCGTGGGCACTCCGTTGACGTAACGGGCGTAGGTCACCTCGGGGACGCCTCTGTTCACCCAAAACGTGTGACAGAATAAGGTCCCCTGCCCGGGAGCAACCTCGCCAAGCACCGCCTTCCCTTCTTCCGAGGCGAAAACGTCCTCGGCGGTGAAGTACTTACAGGAGGGCAGGTTCTCTCCTCCCTCTGCGATCATGCCTTGCACCTTTTCCTTGACCTGCGCTACGGAATCCCCTTCTTCGGCGGGATATTCCCAGCCGTAGCCTGCATCCCACAGATCGTAAACGGCTTTTCCCTCTGCAAAGGGTACCACTGCACCGTAATCGGGAAGATCCAAGAAGTAAAAACCAAACATATGGGGAAAATATTCTGCCCTGCCTTGATCTCTGTTCACCAGCAAGTAATTCTCGATCCCCACCTGCTCCAAAGAAAGGATCAAGGAGCTGTACCCGTCGAAGAGATCTCTGCCGTAGTTTTTCCCCGGGAGCTGATAGAAGGGCGGTTCTTGGTGGCAAAACCGCAGATAGATGGTTTGGGGCAAGCCCTCTCCCCGGATCACGTCCAGAACCTCCAGCTTTGCCACCCAGTAGGTCACGTTTCTGCCTGGACAGAGGTAAACGTCCGGCAAGACCTCCTCTACCCGCGCCTCCACAACCGTCCCTACTTGGAAGCGGGGGTGCACCAGCAGCTCGCTTGCATGACCGAACTCCGTACGTCCCACGGTGACGCTTTGGGTTCCCGTAACCGCATCTCCCAACAGCACAGGCCCCACGAAGGGCGGTTCTATATACCCCTCGGAAGGCTCTCCGGAGGGCTCGGAGTCCACAAAAGGCGTTTCGGGGTGCTTTTTCAATAGCGGCAACGTCAGCGCGCTCCCCAAAACCAAGCAGAAGCAAGCCGCCAAGGCTGCAAAACGAAGCCCTCTGCTTTTCCGCCTTTTTTCAAGGCGTTCTGTCTCTTTCAAATGCTGTTCCACCAGGGAAGCATCCAGGGCGTTCAAGCCTGCTTGCCAGTTTTCATTCTTCATACGCTGTAGCCCTCCTTCTCCAAATAGTCCCTAAGCCCGCCCTTGATGGCGGAAAGCTCCTTTTCCACCGTGGAGCGGCTGCACCCCAAAAGGCGGGCAGTCTCCCCGATGGAACGGTTTTCGTAAAATCGACACATAAATACCGTTCTGCGCCGTGATGGGAGGGAGGATACGAAAGCGGAAATCGCTCTGCCAAGCTGTTCCCCGTCAAAGGCGTCCGCCGCACTTTCCGCCGCAGAAAGCCCCTCGCCGTCCTCCAGAGGACAAAGCAGCTCCCCGGGGACACGCCGTTTGCGGTTGTCCTTACGGTAGCGGTTCACCGCACTTCTCCGCAAAAGCACGGTGAGGAACGCTTTCATGGAGCGGGGCTCTTCGGGAGGAATGGCGTTCCACGCCCCCAAATAGGTGTCCGCAACGCACTCCTCTCTGTCTCGGCGGTCTGTCAGAAAACGCTCCGCCATCCGCAGAAGGTAGGAGCCGTATTTTCGGTCCGTTTCCGCAACGGCAGATTCATCCCGCCGAAAATACAGCTTTAGGATCTCCCCGTCGGTGAGAGTGCCGTTTCTTTCTCTGTTTCCCATCACGCGCCTCCTTTCTGTTTTGATGTGAAAGGATCCTTCACTGTAAGAAGTCAACTTTTTCGGAAAAATACGTAAAACTCTGCCCGAAAGCCGAGCAGAGCATCTAAAAGGTTACACCTCGATCTTTTTATCCTTAAAATAATACTCCAAATCCTTTTCCCCGATGGGACGCATCACACGGCAGGGATTGCCCACGGCAACCACGCCTGCGGGGATATCCTTGGTGACCACGCTTCCCGCACCGATGACGGTGTTGTCCCCGATGGTGACCCCGGGCATGATCAACGCCCCTGCCCCGATCCAGCAGTTTTTGCCGATACGAACGGGCGCGTTATACTGATACCCCTGCTCCCGCAGTTCCGGTAAAATGGGGTGCCCCGCTGTGGCAACGGTGACGTTGGGGCCGAACATGGTATGATCCCCCACGTAGATATGGGTATCGTCCACCATGGTCAGGTTGAAATTGGCGTACACGTACGCCCCGAAATGCACGTGCCTCCCGCCCCAGTTGGCGTGGAAGGGGGGTTCGATATAACAGCCCTCTCCCACCTCCGCCAGCAGTTCCTTCAGAAGGGCTTGCCGTTTTTCCTGCTCCAGGGGGCGGGTGGCGTTGTAATCGTACAGCTTTTCCAGGCAGAGCAGTTGTTCTGCCATAATGGAATCGTCCAAGGGGAGGTACAGCTCCCCGCTGTGAAGCTTGTCTTTTTCGCTCATGTTCTTCTCTAAATACTCCAAAAGAAGTGCCGTCCGCACCACACGGTAGGCGGGGCGTTCCTTGGTGCGGTAGCTTTCGCTGTGGTGGATGGCGGGCATCCCCGCCTGCTTGTATCCCTCCAAGGTCTCCTGCCACAGGGGAAGCCTTTCGGGGTAACGTTCTGCCAGAAATTCTCCCGCCGCGGCAAGGTAGGTCTCCAGCAGGTCTTCCCCCTCCATAACGGTGGCAGAGGCGGCAAACAGGTCAAACAGCTCCTCCGGGGATTTCCCGTGGTATTTCCACGCCCCCAGGTTCACACGGGAGACGGCAGGAGAGATCTCCTCGTACAAGGGCAGATCCAAAGCGGGAGTGGCCTCCCATTCTGCCAGAAAGTACCCCTTGGCACGGGAAAGGTCAGCCAGCAGATGCTCTGCGCCCCTTGCGCCTTGGTAGCATTGCTTGATCAGGTCACAACACTCCCAGACGGGGTGGCGGTTTGTTTGTTCTTCCAGATAGGTCTTCATATCCTCGCCCTCCATGGGAGTATTCTACCACAGCAGGGAGAAAAATGCAATAGGGTTTCCCCGCGCAAAAGAGGCCGAGCTTCCACCCGACCTCTTTTTCTTATTCAAAAATGCAACCGTCGAACAGGTCTGACCCCCAATCCGAACCTGTGGAGCCTTCCTCCCGGTAGACCAATTTGTCTCCCGCCACGTCAAAGCGGTACACGCCCCCGATAGAGGTAGTCAGCACCAACTGCCCTTTTTCCAGGGTGTAGGTTCCGCCTCCGACGTAACTGCTGATGACGCTGTAAGTCATCGTAAAGGTACCGTCCTCCCGCAACCAAATGGAGGGATACATGGTGTCGTAGGCATCCTTTGTGGTTTTGATCAGCGTTCTGTCTACGGCGAAAGAGGTTCCGTCCTCCCCGAAGGCGACGGGATCTACCATGCCCACCCTGCCGCTTTCGAACAAGACGGGCGTGCCCCGGATCCAAACGGGAGGCTCGGTATACCAAGGGCTTGCGGTAAGGTACAAGGAACCGTTTTGCCCCTCCAGCCAATAGGAGGTCCTCCCTTCCGCGCCCAAGTCGTATTTCTTGTCCCGATACAGATCGTATACCCCAACGTAGCCGCCTGAGCTGTTTTCCTTCGTGTAACGGATCAGCAATTCCCGTCGGCCATCCCCGTCCAGATCCATGAAATAAGCACCCGCGATCTGAGTAGCGCGGAACAAAAGCTTCTCCTCGTATTTGTTTACCACGTAGATCTCGTCGCCGGACTTCACGGTAAAGGTTCTGCCCGGGTATTCCTCTAAGGCGATGTCCTTCACATAAGCAGGATCCTGCCAGCCGAACCAAGCCACAATGGATTCGTCCAATGGCACTTCCTCAGAGGATTCCTCGTTGGGGTGCTTCTCCCCGCTTTCTTCGAAGGAGCTCTCACCGTCGATGCTTTGTCCCTTCATCACCAAACAGAGCTTTCCGTCCCGTTCCTCCAAGACGAGAGGAGCGGTGAGAAACTCGCCGGAGAGCCGAACCGGATACCGAACCAGCAGACGGTCGTTTTCCTCGCATAGGCTACAATAATCGGAAGGAGGATCAACCAAAGAATAAAGTTCTCCCGCCGCGTAATCGTAGACCTTCACCACGTTACGAATGACCCCGGATCCCACCAGCATGCTGACGCAGATCTCCGGCACCTCATCCCCGTTCAGATCGGTAAAATACACGCCATTGATCACCATAAACTGATCGTTCAGAATCACCCTCTCCCCTTCCTCGGCAAGTGCGACCAATTTGGAACGGCTGCAACGGAAGGTCACGCCCGGAAAAGCTTCCAATTCCAAAAACGCGTCTTCTTTTTCGTACTCCATGCCCGGAATCTCCTCCCAGGCGATCACCTTCTCTTTCGCCTTCAGCGGGTCGGTCAAGAACCACACCGCCGCAAAGGAGGTGACCAGGATCGCCCCGATCAAGATCCAAAGGGCAGGCTTTTTGTAATGCAGGGCGGACTTCACACGGGCTTTCACGCCGTTCTCTCCAAAGGCCAAGGGGCAGGCGGAGATCCATTTCCGAGAGGCACTGCAATTGATCAGGGCGTTGGAATAGGGCTTTTTGCTGTCCTCCCCAAGCTCACGCAAAACCTTTTCGTCGCAGGCAAGCTCGATATCCTTGCACAGAAGGATATACCCCACCCACAGCAAGGGGTGGAACCAATACACCGCAAGGAGCAGGAATCCCAAGGGCTTCCAAAGGTGATCCTTCCGCTTCAAATGGGCTTTTTCGTGGGCGATGACGAAGGCGGCGTCTTCTTCCGCCAAGAAAGAAGGCAGGTAGATCCGCGGACGGAACACGCCGAACAGGAAGGGGGTGTCCACCCCGTCGCAAGCCCAGATGTTTTCTTTTACCAAAACCGCCTCCCGCAGCTTCCGTTTCAGCAGGAAGAAGCTGACAAAGAAGTACAGCATCATCCCCACCACGCCGACGATCCACACCCAAGCGGCAATCTCCGTCACCACCTGCATGGGGTTGACCGAGTTCCCGGGAGTGGGAGCAAAGGAATCCTGCAAAAAGGGATTCACCACGGCGTTTACAGAGGGGATCCCGCTTTGGATGGCGGGCTTTTCCGCTTGCAGGATCTCATGAGGCACCGTCTCCCCGGAGGGCAGGAGGCTCAGGGCGCTCTCGATGGAAAACGGCAGTAACAGCCGCACCGCCACCAAGCCCCAAAGAAGCACGGTGATCCACCTGGGCGCCCTGCGGAAGCACAGCCGCAAAACCACCACGCCCAGCACCACCCAGCCTGCGGTGATGCTCATGTTCAATATTTGAAGGAACAATTCACTCATTTCGCCATTCCTCCCGGTATTCGTCTACCATACGGCGCAGAAGCGCCACTTCCTCTGCCGTCAGCTTCTTCTTTGCGGTAAAGGCCGCCAGAAAAGCGGGCAGAGAGCCTCGGAAGGTCTCCTCCACAAAGCGCTTGCTTTGCAAAGCGTAGAATTCCTCACGGGAGATCAAAGAAGTCACCACACCCTTTTGGTTTTGGAACAAGCCCTTGTCGCAAAGGCGCTTTAACACCGTGTAGGTGGTGGATTTCTTCCAGCCGAACACGGCCTCGCTCTGCTTGGCCAGCTCCGGGGAGGGAATCGGCTCCTGCTCCCAGATCAGATCCGCAAAGCGGGATTCGATCACACCCATTTGTTTTTCCATAGCGTAGCTCCTCTCTGTTCTACATCTTGTAGAACAACTATATTCTACATCATGTAGAACGATTTGTCAAGAGGAAAAAGAAAAAAAGGCAGTTCCATGCCGTTTCAGCCGTCCCTATGTATTTTGCCCGTACACGGGGGAGCAGGACAGACGATATGGTTATTTGTACGTTTTTGGGGCAAAGAAAAACCCGCCCCGCCCTTGATTTTCTCCCCCGCCCTGTGCTATAATGCGAAGAGAAACGGAAAGCGAGGTTTTTTCTATGATCTATACGGCACTGACGAAAAAGGCTTTGCGGCTTTGCTTTGAGTCCCACAAGGACCAGACGGACAAGAGCGGCCTCCCCTACGTGTTCCATCCCTTTCATCTTGCAGAGCAGATGGACGACGAGATCTCTACCTGCGTGGCCCTGCTCCACGACGTGGTGGAGGATACGGACGTCACCTTCGAAGACCTTGCGGCGGAGGGTTACCCCGAGGAAGTATTGGCGGCGCTGCGGCTGTTGACCCACCACCCCGAGGAGCCCTACTTCGACTACGTAAAAAGGATCAAGACCAACCCCATCGCCACCAAGGTGAAGCTGGCGGATCTGGCGCACAACAGCGACCTCACCCGCATGGATGAGATCACGCCCTACGCCCTGACCCGAAACGAGAAGTACAAAAAGGCCGCGGCGATCCTGCGGGGAGAAGACTAAAAAGCAAAAGAATGCCTCGAAGCAGATCTGCTCCGAGGCTTTGTTTTTATACCCGTTTGGTGGCGTAGGCGTTGAGAGAAAGATCTCCCCGTGTGCCCGCCACGTATTCGTAATATCCCTGGGCGGCGATCATGGCCGCATTGTCTCCGCAAAGCTTCAAGGGCGGGAGGTACAGCTTTCTGCCGTATTTTTCCGCCAGCTCCCCGCAAGCCTTCCGCAGGTGAGAGTTGGCCGCCACGCCGCCGGAAAGCACCACGTTCAATTTGGGATCGCTGTTCTGCAACAGCATTTCCAGCCGTCCCGTTACCGTCTTCACCACCGCCTTGGTAAAGGAGGCGGCAATGTCTGCACGGAAGGCGTCGTCCATCACCCTGCCTCTTTGCTGTTCCGTATGTACCGTGTTGATCACGGAGGTCTTCAGCCCGGAGAAGGAGAAATCATAGGGCGCACCGTCCACACTGCCCTCGTGGAAACGGAAGGCATCGCTGTTGCCGATGGAGGCCAGCTTGTCCATGGCCGCACCGCCGGGGTAAGGCAAGCCCAGCACTCTGGCGCATTTATCAAAGGCTTCCCCCGCCGCATCGTCACGGGTGGTTCCCACAAAGCGGAAATCGGTGTAATCCTGTGCGATCATCAGCTCGGTATTCCCTCCGGACACGCAAAGTGCCACGAAGGGGGGCTTCAGCTCAGGCTCCACCAGATACACCGCCGCGATATGTCCCCGCAGGTGATGCACGGGCACCAGCGGTTTCCCCGAAGCGTAGGCCAGCCCCTTGGCAAAGGACAAGCCTGTGAGCAACGCACCGATCAGGCCGGGAGCGTTGGTCACCGCAATGGCGTCGATGTCCTCCATGGTAACCCCTGCGGCGGAAAGAGCTTCCTCCGTCACCCCGTGAATGGCTTCCGTATGGGCACGGGAAGCGATCTCCGGCACCACGCCGCCGTAAAGGGCGTGGATATCCGTCTGGGTGGCAACGATATTGGAGCGTAAGATCCTACCATCCTCCACCACCGCCGCCGCGGTCTCGTCGCAGGAGGATTCGATCCCTAAAATCAACATACTATGACCTTTCTTTTTTCATCAAAAGAGCGTCTTCCCCGCCGTAGAAGCCTTTTCGCCTTCCCACCACGGAAAAACCGTTCTTTTCATATAATCGCCGTGCGGGAAGGTTGCTTTCCGCCACCTCCAAAAACAGCTCCGGCAAATCTTTCATCTTTGCGTCAAGAGCGTCCAGCAGGGCTTGGGCAATGCCCTTTCCCCGTTGCTCCCGCAACACCGCCAGATTCAAAAGCTCCCCGTCGTACAAGGACAGAGAGGCGCTTAAAACGCCTGCGGGAACTCCGTCCTCAAACGCCATGAGGTACACCGTCTCGGGAGAACGGGTACGGATCTGCTCCTCCGTCCACGCCGTGGACAGACAGGCCTTTTCGATCTCCGCCGCTACGGCGCATTCTTCCCCCACAGGGGGACGGATCTCAATCGTTTTCAACTCTGATCTCCAAGGCGGGATAAGCCTCCCCGAAGCCCTCTTCCCCGGGGTTCACCGTCCAGGGCAGGTCGGCGTTCTTGTACACTCTGCCTTCCCCGTCACACAAAAGGTAAACTCCGTAGTCCTCGTGAGTGTTTCCGATGCGGTGAATGGCAATGCCATCCCCTTCAAACAGCAATTCTCCCACTTCCTTGGCGAAGATGCCCTCTGCCGGGTAAAACTCCGTATCGTTTACCGTGTCGTAAAAGCCCTTCTCCCCAAACACGTAGAGAGGTACGGGGTCGGAAACCTCAACGGAGGAGGTGTCCGCCACGGAAGAGCTGTCGGAGACAGAATAATATTTACCGTTACACCCGGTCAAAACCACCAGACACAGGCACAAAATCAACGTGATCTTCTTCATACAACCATCAAACCTCGGTGCCGCCGCCAATGATCCACGCGGCAATGACGGAAGGCGCTTCCACCGTTTTGTCGGAAGCGTAATCGTGGAGATAGCACTTTCCAAACGCATCGGTGAAGAACCAAACGGAATAGTAAAGGCCGGGATACTTCACGCTGAGCAGACGGAACTCGTAAGAATCGTTCTGATCCCGATCGGAAAGCTTCACCGCCAGACTCTCCCCGTTGACCAAAGCGTCGGTGATCATCCGCACCTTGTCGGTATCCTGGGAGGGATTCTTCCCCCTCAGCTCCTCCGCTAAGTACTCGTCGTCGGCGTACAGCTGTGCCAAACGCTGGGGAGACTTACCGTCGGCATACAGCCAGGCCGCCACGGCATCAAAGCTGCCCACGGTGATATCCGCTTCCGCCTTGTTGCGGAAAACGTAGCTACTGCCGCTTTCTGCGTCGAAGTCGCACAAAAACCGAGAAGGCTCTTCAAAGGGGATCTGATAGTATTCCACCCCATCCGCCTCGCAGTACACCTCTCCGATCTGCACGGGCTTCACGGACAAAACGCTGCAAACAACGTATTCGATCTTCGTATCCTCGTCCACAAAGCCAAACGCCTCCTCCAGATGGGTACCGCTGTGAACGGCGTCACACCCGCAAAGGCAGACCAGCAGGCAAAGTGCCAAGCAAAACAATCTCTTCATGTAAAAGTTCCTCTCAATACCCCATCTGCCCCAGGCTGTCGTCGTTGGTCACCCAATCCTCCACGTTATAGACGGTGAACTCTTCCTCGTTCTCCCGAACGATCACACGCCGGATGCCCGCATTGATCACCAACCGCTTGCACATCTGACAGCTGGTGGTGCCGGGAACCAAGTTCCCCGTGGCGGGGTCTACACAGCAAAGATACAGATCAGCCCCCAACATATTCTCACGGGAGGCGGAAATAATGGCGTTTGCCTCCGCATGAACGGAACGGCAAAGCTCGTAACGCTCTCCGCGGGGGATCTTCAAACGGTCGCGAAGGCAATCCCCCATGTCACAGCAGTTCTGTCTGCCTCTGGGCGCACCGTTGTACCCGGTGGAAACGATCACGTCGTTACGCACGATGATGGCGCCGAAATGCTTCCGCAGGCAAGTGCCGCGGGTAGCAACCGTGTAGGCGATGTCCAAGTAATAGTTGATCTTGCTTTTCCGTTCCATAGGGAGTTCCCCTTCCGTTGGTTGACGTATTTGTATGCAGAGAAAAAAGCTCCGCAGACGGTTTCATTATACCCCATATCCCGCCAAATTGCAAGAGCTTTTTCGTTTTTTGAAGAGACCCCCACGGGTTTTTACAATTTTGTCACAGAAATCATTCGTTCTTCTTGCCCTTCAAGCGGAACAGGAAGGTTGCCCCCAAGGGGAACAGAAACAGCCCCCAAAAGCCCAAAAGCTTCAGCCCGATATACATGGAGGCCAGGGAGGCCAAGGGCGGCAGACCGATATACTTCCCCACCACCTTGGGCTCAATGACCTGCCGCACCACGGTGATCACGGCGTAGACGATCAAAAGCCCCACCCCGTGGTAAACGTCCCCCGTCACCAAGGCGATCAACGCCCAAGGGATCAGAACCGTCCCCGTGCCCAGCACGGGCAGAATGTCGATCAGGGCAATCACCGCCGCCAACAGAAAAGCGTAGCGATACCCCAAGATCAAAAAAGCGGCAAACAGCTCGAAAAAGGTGATCAACAGCAAAAAGCCGTAGGCCCGCAAAAAGTTCCCGCCCGTCTCCGCCAGAACGGCCTTTCCCTTCCGCAAAGCGGCCTGCCAGGTCTCGGGCAACGCCTCCATCACCCCCGCGTTGATCTTTTTGAAATCGATGGCAAAATAATAGGAAGCGATCAGCACCACCAAAACGGAAAGCAGGAACCCCGGCAAGAAGGCCGCCAAGGAGGTCAAAAAAGGCAGCACAGACCCGGAAAGTTGCTCCACTGCGTTCCCCAAAAAGTCCACAAGCCTCCCCTCCAGATCCGAAAAGAGGTTCGCAAGCTCCTCTTTTACCCGCGGGAAGGGCAAATACTGCCCCCATTTTTCCACCATGTGGCTACGGAATCCCTCGTCCTCCCGCAGTCTGGTCATAAAATCCCCCAACGCCCCCGCCAGATTGGAAAGCTCCCCGAACAACCGCCGAAACAACAGTCCGCACAAAAACAACAGCAGAGCCACGATGGCGCACACCGCCACCAGCACCGTCACCTTGCGAGAGATGCCCGCCCGTTTTTCCATGGCACGGCAAAGGGGCTGGAGGCAAAACGCAATGAGGTACGCCAGCAAAAAGGGCAGCACCGCCCCGAACAAATACCGAAAAAACAAAAAGACCCCTGCCCCGATCAACAGCGCCCAAAGCACGCCGTGAAGAAGCTTGCGGGTGGATTCTGCCGAAAACAAAAAATCTCCTCCGTTTTTTTTGCAAAAAACACTTGACAAATGTGTTTTCTTGTGGTATAGTATAACTCGCAAATGAGCCTGGCCGCTTAGTCAAACGGTTAAGACGTCGCCCTCTCACGGCGAAGATAGGAGTTCGATTCTCCTAGTGGTCACCAAACCCGTGTAACCTCGGTTGCACGGGTTTTTCTTTTCCTTCTACCAGAGTATACGCAGTTTTTCCAAAAATAAATCTGAAAAATAAGCAAAAAGCAGTTGACAAGCGGAAAAATCTGTGTTATAATACCCCCGTTGCGAACGAAAAGCACAATATGGACAGATGGCCGAGTTGGTCTAAGGCGCACGACTGGAAATCGTGTAACGGTTAACCCCGTTCTAGGGTTCGAATCCCTATCTGTCCGCCAAAAAAATCCAAGTCGAAAGACTTGGATTTTTTTATTTCAGTTGCGAAAAACTCTCCCACGAGCAGAGAGGGCAAAGCGTTACGTCCCAAACGGGAACTTGATCACATATTCAAAACGAGCCGTGCCCCTGGGTGGAATGGTAATTGGCTCTTCCAGCACCGTTCTGTCCAAAAGGATCCCGGGGCCGCTGGAGTTAGCCTGCCCGAAGCACCCCACCTCCCCGATGATAATAGGCTCGTCGGTTTGGTTGGTAACGGAATGAGGCACGGAGATCTCCACGTGGTCTGTGGAAACGTTATTCGCCAAAGCGGAATATCCCGCCGTGCCGATCACGGAAGCATCGGTAATGGGATCTTCCAGCGTGCAATCGTCACTGGTGGCAGGGGTTCTCCCTTTTCCGTACCACGTCCCGTACACCGTTCCTAATCTCGTGTCGCTCAGCGGGAACGTCATGGCGCCCAGCAGGGAATACGGCTTCGTCGCCGAGGAAAAAACCGATTCCGCATACCCGGAGCCATCGATCTTTTTCATGGAAACCGTCTTGGTGTTCCCCTGGAATTTCCCGATGCACCCCGTGAAGATCGCCCAAAAGTTTTTTGTAAGCATACAGTTCTCCTTTCGCTTTTAACCGGAGGCAGCTCCATGATACCACAAAGGATCCCTTTTGTCATCCCGCAAAAATCCCACGAAAATCCCAGAAAAATCCAAAGCGCATAGAAAAACCCTCCCGGGTGGGAGGGTTTAGAGGGGTTAAACCAGAAATATTAGCCGATTACAATATCCTTAGAGTAATCAGCTGCCTGCTTAGGATCAACATCGATATCGATCAAGGTAGCCAAAGCTTCAACAAAATCAACACCCTCGGTAGCTGCGATTTCGGCACCAGAGGCATCATATGCCTTTACACCAGCTGCGCTCCATACCAGTTTCGCAGGGATTACCACATCCTTCCACTCTGCGGTGATGCCAGACTTAATGTCGATAACGATAGTGTCAGCAGCTCTCTTGAGCTCATCTGCATACTGAGCATCAACCTTTTCGTTAGCGCTGGAAATGTAGCTGGTGTAAACAGGAACTGCAACACCTACGAGGATTGCCATGATCGCGATAACAACGATCAGTTCAACGAGAGAGAAACCTTTGTTCATGGGAATGTACTCCTTTTTAAATATTATTTTTTCTTTTTTTGTTTGCAATAAGGCTTTGACGGGAGTCTAACCTTTTGCGCCTACCATTATAATTGCTTTTTGGAAGGCCAACAATGCGTTTCGTGCGAGATTGTCTTTTTTTCGGGAGGAAGGGCAGGCAAGGTGGCGGCAAATGGGAGATAGGGGGAATAGGAACCTCATCCCAAGTCGGCGCATGGCTTTTGGTTTCATGCTTTGCTGTATATCGCCGATGTCAAAAACGGTAGCTCCGTTTTTTGGAACATTCGGAACCTTCGGAACCTCATCCCAAGTCGGCGCATGGCCTTGGAAGCATAAACAGCCTCAACACGCCGACGTCAAAAAACGGCAGAGCCGTTTTTTGGAACTGAAGTGCAAACCCAATTCGGCAAGCGAATGGTCCCCCGAAAGTAATCGACCGAAGGGATATTTCTTTTCCCCGCAAGCGGGGAAGGTTGGCACACCTTCGGTGTGCGAACAAAGGCTTTCAATCGTGCGCCGACACAAGCAATGGCGAGAAAATTAGGAACCTCATCCCCCGTCTGCGGAGATAAGTATATTCCCCTTTTTTCTTATTTGTTCCGTCCGCATACGGTCCCCCTTCCCCGCAAGCGGGGAAGGTTGGCACACCTTCGGTGTGCGGGCAAAAACTTTCAATCGTGCGCCGACACAAGCAATGGCGAGAAAATATAGAAATCTGTTTTCCGCTTGCGAAGCAAGCCTACCTTCGGTGTGCGGAGGAAGCTCTCAAATCTTCGTAGCCAAAGCCATGGCGAGAGGATATACGAATCCAATTTCCCGATCGCGAAGCGATCCAACCTTCCCCGTTTCACGGGGAAGGGGGACCGGCGTGGAGCGGAAAGAGCAAGAAAGAGAATCCTTGCCAATCTTCCACGTCGGTGGATGAGGTTCCTTTTGCCAACTTGGGATGAGGTTCCTTCGCCAACGGCGATCGGGGAAGGTTGGCACACCTTCGGTGTGCCAACAAAGGCTTTCAATCGTGCGCCGACACAAGC
>JAZPZV010000036.1:0-1692 GCA_045544855.1 Eubacteriales bacterium
CCGCCAAAGGGGATGATCCCCTTTGGAATCCCGCACCTTGTGAAGTATATATATGATTTCCCGAAAACGACAGTTTTCGGCAGAACAGGTTTCTTTGGGGGATTCTTAAGGGGGCTTTTCTTTTCCGAAAGAAAAGCCCCCTTAAACGTCCTCCCACAAAAGCGGTGCAAAGGCGGTGTATTCGGGTAACAGCTCCTCCCGAACGGAACCCGTCTGACGGTCGTAGAGGTAGGAGAGCGAGAAGAAGCAGTACCCGGCGGCACGGCTTTCGGCGTACAGGCATTCTATACTCCGCTTTAGGATATCGGTGTGGCGGATCCATTCCGTCTTCCCCGCTTCCGTGCCTGCGTAGACGTCTGTCTCTCCCTGCCGTGCCAACACCGCCTTGGAGGCGGCAAGCCCTGCGTACAGCTTTACGTTGCTCCCTTCCACAAGCTTCCCCCAGTCGGTGAGAATCTGCGGAAAGGGGCAATATTTGTTTTCAAACCCAAAGTATAGCTGAGGCATGAGATAGTCCACCCAGCCCTCTTTACACCAGACCGCCACGTCGGCGCAGTACCCCTCCCGCAGGGAGTACAGATTTCCCGCAGGGGCGACCCCGTAGACCTTTCCTTGGCTGTGTGCGGTGTGGTAAAGGGATTCCACCAGAGCGTTGATATTGGCGCGGCGGAAGTCCCCGAGAGTATCGTAGCCGCTGTCGAGAAACTCTTCCCTGTCGAAGGCTTCCTCCTCGGTGGGGTAAAAATAATCGTCCATGTGAATGCCGTCCAGATCGTACTTTGTGAGCATCTCCGCAGCACCCTTGCAGATCAGCTCACGGGCTTCGGGGTAGGAAGGGTCAAGGTACAGCCGTCCCTCCCACACCTTCACCTGCCCCGTGCCTGCGGTGTACCAATCCTTCACGAGGTAGCCTGCGGGAACGGAGGCGACTTCCGTTTCCGTCATCAGCCGCAGAGGGTTCAGCCATCCGTGGACGGCAAAGCCCCGCTCCTTGGCCATGGTCACTAAGATCTCCACGGGGTCGTAGGTGATCTCCCCGCCGTACTTCCCCGCCACGTACTTGGAAAGGGGGTAAACTTCGCTTGGGTACAGACTGTCCCCGTTGGGGCGGAGCTGGAGAAACAGGGTGTTGAAGTTGTCCTTCTCCAAGGCGGCAAGCAGGGTGGTTATATAGTTTACATAAGCCTCCATTCCCCGCTGTTCCTTACCGTCGCGGTAGATGGGCTGCATATCAAATTGGGAGAGCCACACCCCGCGGAGGTAGGGAGCTTCGGCAACCTCCGAAGTGGTCTCCGTGGGGCGGTAGGTGAGAACCAGCGCGGGGGCTTGGGTGGTGAAGCCGAAAATCAGGGAGAGCAAAAAGGCGATGAGTTTGAGCATATGTAATTCCTTTTGTTGGTTTTGATTGAGTATATGCCAACAAAAGGAAGGGTTATGCAGGAGGACAGCAAAAAAGGAAGGGGGTTAGCGTAGTGCCCTTAAGGACACTACGCAACTAAGTTTGCCATGGGGGCAAGTGAAGTTTACTTCGTAAGTGAAGTTATCCTGCGGATAGTGAAGTTTTGCCTTCGGCAAAGTGGGCAAACTTAACTTCACTCGTGCGTAAAAGTTGCGGAGCAGCTTTGCACGAACTTCACTGCAAAGCAACTTCACTTTCGCGTAAGCGAAAACTTCACTACATTTGCATTTGTG
>JAZPZV010000037.1:0-19358 GCA_045544855.1 Eubacteriales bacterium
CCGTTCTCCGTTCTGCCTGTTACCAATAAACAGTTCTTTCACCTTCAAAAAGGAACATCAGACTCGTCTCATATCCCTTCGGGGTGCAAGCACCCCTCGGTTTCCGCTGTTCGGCTACGCCTCAACTGCGGAAACTTCGACGGTTTGCTTGCAAACCTGAGCTCAAGGATGACCAAGTCGGCGTATGGCTTCTGATTTCTGCGTAGTTTTGTTTCGCCGACGTCAAAAACAGCTAAAGGGCCGGTCAAGAAAAAAGAAGATAAACCTGATCCGCACCGCTCATCCCGATTTCAACGATTGACAGGAGTCGCATTCATGACACCTTATTTGACACCCAACGAAAGAATGCAAGAGATCATCCGCCGTTTGGAGGCGTATTATCCCGATTCTGCCTGCGCATTGGAGGCAAAGGGGGATCCTTTTCGCCTGCTGGTGATGGCCATTCTGTCCGCACAATGCACCGACGCACGGGTGAACAAGGTTTCCGTGGGGCTGTTCGAGCGGTTTCCCGATGCCGCCGCCATGGCAGACGGGGAAGTGGCGGAGATTGAAGAGCATATCCGCTCTTGCGGGCTGTACCGCAGTAAGGCCAAGAACCTTTCCCTGTGCGCCAAGCGCCTGACGGAGGTGTACGGCGGGGAAGTGCCCTCCTCCATGGAGGATCTGCTCACCCTCCCGGGAGTGGGCAGGAAGGTTGCCAACCTGATCCGCGGGGACGTGTTTGGGCTGGGAGGCATCGTGGCGGACACCCATTGTATCCGTATTACCAATCTTTTGGGCTTTTGTAACACCGAAGACCCCAAAAAGGTGGAGTTCACCTTAGATCCCTTAGTGCCCAAGGAAAAGCAAAGCGACTTCTGCCACCGCTTGGTGCAGTACGGCAGAGACGTGTGCATCGCCCGCCGTCCCAAATGTAATGAATGCGTTTTGAAGGATCTTTGCCCCCACGGAGGAAACGTATGATCAACACCAACATCCCCCAATTGCAAAGGCTACTTTCCTCCACCCGCCGTGCGGTGGACGATTACGGAATGATCAACGAGGGCGACCGCATCGCCGTGGGCATCTCCGGGGGGAAGGACAGCATGGCGCTTCTTGCCGCCTTGGCGGGATTGCAGAGATTTTACCCAAAAAAGTTTGAGATCGTTCCCGTTCACCTTAGGATGGGCTTCCCGGGCAGTGACGACGGGAACGTCCGCGAGCTTTGCGAGGCGTTGAACCTGCCCTTGGTGGCGGTGAAGACCGACATCTACGAGGTGGTTTTTGAGGTGCGGAAGGAAAAAAGCCCTTGTTCTCTTTGTGCTAATCTGCGCCGCGGCATCCTGTACAGCACCGCCAAGGAGCACGGGTGCAGAAAGATCGCCTTGGGGCATCATTTCGACGATGCGGTGGAGACCCTGCTGATGAACCTGTTCATCGAAGGGAATCTGGGGTGCTTCTCCCCGGTGACCTATCTGGACCGTATGGACGTGACCATGATCCGTCCCTTGCTGTACGCCAAGGAAAAAGAGCTGAAGTCCTTCGTCACCGCTGCGGGGATCACCTGCTCCCCCAAGTATTGTCCCGCCGACGGGAATACCAAGAGGGAGGAATGGAAGCAGTTCCTTTCGGAGATGGAGCGGAAGGACCCCGGGGTGAAGGATCGGCTGTTCGGCGCTATCGAGCGGGCAAATCTGGACGGCTTTTCCGTGCATAAACGGGGAAGAAAAGAATAAAAACAAGGCAGAGAAGCGGAACCTCATCCACCATTCGCAGAGCGAATGGTCCCCCTTCCCCGCAAGCGGGGAAGGTTGGCACACCTGCGGTGTGCGGGCAAAGGCTTTCAATCGTGCCCTGATACAAGCAATGTCGAGAAAATATAGAAATCCGTTTTCCGCTTGCGAAGCAAGCCTACCTTCCCCGCACGCGGGGAAGGGGGACCGTCGGCGGACGGAATCAAGCAAAAAAGGGGAGCTTTACTCCTTTCCGCAGACGGTGGATGAGGTTCCTGACCAATGGGTGGAACATGGGCTCCCTCCGGGAGGTGAGCTCAGCCTTGCAAGCAAAGCGTAAGATCCGCAGTTTGAACCAATCAAGAGCCGATAGACACAAAAAAGCCACCTTGCGGTGGCTTTTTCAGATGGTTCAGTTGTCCGTTGGGGGCGCTTGGAACAGCACCTGCAGTAGGGTCTCCCCGTTAATGGCATACTCCGCGGGGATCTCGAAGAAATACAGCCTTTGGGCAACGGCGTCATAGGGTCCCGGCTCTCGGCGGGTGAAATACACCTCCAGCTTTCCCGACGGCGTCAGTATCATACGGTCAAACACGGTATTGATGGGCATAGAAGGCTCCCGCTGATACACCACCAGCAGGACGTGGCTTTGGAAGAAGGCCTCGCTGTACCGATCCTCATCGGGCCGGGCGTACTTGGCAAAGAAGGCTTCCTTTTCCCCAAAGGTGGTAAGAACGGTGGCTTCCTCGGGAGGATCCTGGAGATGCACGGAGGCTATCTGCTGTGCGGAAGGGTTCACCACCCTCCACGTTCCCTGCACAAGAATCTGCTCCTCCGTCTCCACCGTAAGCTTCGCGGGGGTTTCGGCGGTCACGCGGTATTCTGCGGGGATCTCGATGAAGAACATCCACTCCCGCATATCGTCGGTGCCCCCTTCTCCACTGCGGGCGAGGAACACCTCCAAGGTATTGCCGCCGCGGATCAACACTTCCTTCAGCTTCAAGCCGTAGGAGCCGCTGTTTTCCTCCCGATACACCGCCAGCAACACGTTCTCTTCAAAGAACGCCTCGTCGTACCGATCCTCTATCTTCACGGGAACGGGATTACCCTGCATATCAAAGGAACCGGACTTCACGTACGTATCAAAAAAGCTCTGCTTACTCTCAAGATCCGTCAGCACCGTCACGTCGGCAGGGATGTTATCAAAGGAATAGATATCCGCCCACTGATGCACAGGATACAAAACCGTCCACCAGTTTTCCACCACGTAGCCATTCTCCCGCACCGCAAGGCGAAGCTCACGGGACAAGGCGGGATGGTCCTTCTCCACCTTACACAGATAAACCTTGCCCCCTGCTTCTTGTTCCTCGGACAAGATCCCCCGGCCGAATTGCACCTCCGTGACCTCTCCGGTACGGACAACGCTCTCAAAAATCACCGTGTCAAATTTCCCCGTGGGGATATAAACGCCAATCATGCTGTATTTTTCAGAATCCGGGTACTCCAAAATATCCCATTTTTCCCAATCCGCAGAAGGATAGCGGCTCATAAATGCCTCCGCCTCCTCCCGGGAGGTAAGCAACACGATCTCCGCCTCCCCTTGCCGTGCGGTAATGGCATGATACAAGGTCACGCCCCTGTAATGGATCTCAATGGAGGTCTCCTCCGTTACGGGCAGATCACGGGGAAGCTCTGCCGCCATCACCCAACCTGCCATATCCCATTCCCGCCCGTCCCCATAAACGTAGGAATTCGCATTCCATTCCAAAACGCCCTCCTTCAGCCAAAGGGATTCCGACCCTATCCAAGGGGTGCCGCTTCCCTCGGGGAGATAGGCAACCGCCAGCAAATGCTCTTCAAAAAAATCTTCGTCGTACCGAGCCTGCCACCGATAATCGTCACCGTTTCCTTCGGGGGCGTACCGATCAAAGAAGGCCTTTGCTTCCTCTGCACTGCCCAGCACCGCCGTGTATTCCTCGAAGTAACGGTATTGCACCTCCTCCACGTAAACAGGAACCTCCAAAAGCAGCTCGGCAGGGAAGGAGGGCTCCTCCTCCGCCTTCACGGTGACCTTCTCCCCGGAGGCGGCGGGATGGCCTTTCCCCACCTGCAGCAGCCACACGCAACCGCCCCCAAGCATATCGGGCGCTTCCGACGGTATGCGGCATCCGATCACCACCTCCACACCCTCCGAGGTGCGGGTCAGCCCGCGGAAGGATGCTACCGTCCCGTGCACGGGCAAGGGGAGATACACGCCGATGAAGCTCTTTTTTTCAAAATCCACCCGGTCAATATCGTACCCCATGTAGTCATGCAGGAAGTCCTCAGGGCAATGACGGCTCAAAAAGGCTTGCAGGCTCTCCGGATCCTCCAGCAAAAGCGCCTCGGGCTCCGTGCATTCTCCCACGCTCTCCTGAACGAAGTTCACGTTATACCCCTTCAGCTCTACGGCAGTCTCCGCCGTCACGGGAAGCTCACGGGGAAGCTCCGCCAAAAGCACCCAGCCTGCCATATCACAGGTGCCGAATCCCGTGGAATAAACGTTGTAGGACCATTCCAGAGTGCCGTTTTTCAGCCAAACCGATTCCGTTCCCAGCCGATGCGACCCACTTCCCACGGGGGTATAGGCGGCAAGGAGTCTGTGGTTCTCAAAATACGCCTCGTCGTAACGATCCTCCAGCTTGACTTCGCCGCCGTACAGAGCGAAAGAAGCGTACTTTTCAAAAAACGCCTGCTTTTCTTCCACTGTGCTCAGTACCACCGCAAATCGGTCGTCTTCGTCATAGCGTACCTGCGCCGCTTGGGTGGGCGCATCGATCCAAAGGTCTGTTTCTTCCGGCTCTTTCGGTTCTTCCGGTGCTTCGGAGGTCTCACCGGGCTCTTCGGAAGGCTCTGCAGGTTTCTCGGAAGAAGCCTCCTCCGAGGGTGCAGAGGAAGAATTCACGGCCTCCTCCTTGGATCCATCCATGGATCCTTCCATAGGCAGGGCGGGCTGACAGGCGGTGAACAGCACCATAGCGCACAAAAGCAAAACGAAGATCTTTTTCATGGGGAAAGCTCCTTTCTTTTACAGATAATAACGATACAGCGCAAACAGAAGCTCCTCGGCCTCCTCCACCGTCAGAGACCAAGAGGGGTATTCCAGATCTGCTTCCGCAAAAACAGTTTCCAATCGGGAAATACCGTCTGCCTCATCCCCGTTGGGAAGCCGTTTCTCCTCCGTTATGAGGATATATCCCTGTTTGGGATCCCATTTTCCATCCACCGTCACGCCGATGACGCCAACAGCCTCCTTGTGATAATACTCCACGGGATCACCGTGGATGGGGAACAAAAGGATCTCCAGGAAAGCCCCGTCGGGCAGCTCCACCGCGTCCATGGCAGGATCACTCGGGGGAATCGGCTCACCGTTGGGCGTTTCCGGTTCTTCCTCTCCGGGTTCTTCGGAATAATCGGGCTCCTCGGACGCTTCCTCCCATGGTTCCTCGGAATAGTCCTGCTCTTCGGAATAGACCGGCTCCTCCTGTTCGGGCTGCTCTCCCGGCAGGGACACGGGCGGTTTGTGATCGTCTCCCGGAACTTCCTGTTCCCCCACGATTCCCGATGTGGGCGGCAGGGAGGGTTCCTCCGGCAGGGAGGGTGCCTCCGCAGGAGATGCCCACTGCCACACACCAAAGCCCACGGGGATGCAAATGCACAGCAGCAAGCAGGCCGCCAGGGCGTGATGCATCCGCCGTCTGCGGGCGGCACGCTTTGCCTCGCCGCGGCGCTTGATCTCACGGCTGATGGCAATATAATCTTTCATCAACTTTTCATTCCTTTCCTGTCTTGTCAGAGGGCTGTTCCGTTCGTTCCAGGATGGTGCGAAGCTGTTTCTTCCCGCGGTAGAGCAGGTTATCCACCTGCTTTTTGGAGATCTTCATCACACGGGCAATGTCTTCATAGGAAAGATCCTCGAAATACATAAGATACACCGCCTCCGCCATGTCCCTTGGCAATTCCGCCATGGCGGCGTGGAGGGCTTTTTTCCGTTCGTTCACCAACAGCTGTTCCTCGGGGGAGGCTTCGCCGCTTTCCGCAGAAAGCTCCTCGGGAGATACCGAAACGGTGCGCTTGTGCTTCTTTAAGTAGTTCAGCGCGCGGGATTTCCCCACCATGAACAGGTAGGTCTTTAAGGAAACGCGGAAATTGTATCGATGCTTGTGGGCCACCAAGTCGGAAAACACGTCCATTGCAATGTCCTCCGCGGTGTGTGGATCCTTCACGTAGCGGCAAAGAAACAGCACCAACGGGTCGTAAAGGGTGATCACGATCTCGTCAAAGGCTTCTTCCTCACCATCCAGGTAGCGGCGGTAGCTACTTGCGCCGTTATCCATGGGGTAGTCCTTTCCGAAAAGCAAAGCATTTTTTCTTTGGTTTTCTATTTGTTATACAATCGAAATTGAAAAATTCCTCACGGGAGAGGGGAAATTTTTTTGAAAACGCCTGCCTCGACGCAAGTCGAACGGCGTAAAACCGTTTCATCATTCAACGCAAACGGGACGCCGTGGACGTCGTCCCCTACGAAACCGCAGGATGCATCCACAAAAAACCGCATTTTTACGCAATGAGGTAGGCGTAAAGCGGATTTCCCGCCGTATTTTTTTGCGAGAGGGAAGGCCCTGTACTCACTTATCTTGCTTCGGGTTTGTAGGGGACGACGTCCACGGCGTCCCATCTTCCGAGTATCACTGCAATCTTTTCGCAAAAACCACCCCAACCGTCATCTCTAAGCATACCAACCCTGCGGGTTGGCCGTGCGGGGCGTAGCCGCTGTGTCTGTTTGTCACCCTGAGCAAGCGCGGAATAGAGCCATTACGGCTATGCAATACGGTATATCTCCGCGCGCGTCGAAGTTTTGCTTTTTGAAATTGCCCATTGTCTTTGGATATGCAGTTCCTTTTACAGCAATTTCGAAAAGCAAAACCGCAAGGGGTCTCCTCAAAGTCTGATCTACCCCTACATAGGTAAACTTACATCCTTTGGAATGAAAACAGTTCTTTAGATTCGGCAAGGAACATCAGACTCTCAGTAGATCCCGCCTGCGGCGGTTTTTGCCGCTCAGCGCCGCATTGCACCAACCCAAGAAAAACAGCTTGCCTGTTTTTCATGTCGGCGGTATACCGTTATCTATGCACCATACGCAATGCGCCGACTTCGACTGCAAAAACTTCGACGCGTGCGGAAAAAGGTCTCCATTGTAGCCATAACAACTACATTCCGCACTTGCTCAGGATGACACGCTGACGTTGGAAACGCCCCCCGCCTCTTACCTCGATCCCAAGGTTCCAAAAACGACTTGTCGTTTTTGACGTCGGCGAAACAAAACTCCGCATAAATCTAAAGCTGCCTGCCGACTTGACTTTCACAGAAAGGACACCCGTATGAAAAACAACGCCAAAAAGATCATCTCCATCGCTTGCCTGGTGCTTTCCATCGGCTGTTTGGTGGGCTTCGGCTACACCTTTGCCACCTTCCTCATTACCACGGCGGCAACGGCACCCTCCTTCGGGGAGGCGGTGAAGAACCTGCTGTTGTTTTTGGCAAGCGCTTTTTCCTCTTTCGGTGCGTTGTGCTTAGGTGCCGTATTCGCCTACGTTGCCGCCCTGCTTGGGGAGGGAAAACTGCGTAAGACCGCAAAATCCCTGTTCATTTTGCAGTTGATTTTGCTGTTCCTTTTCGTGGTGGTGCTGGTGTCCATGAACGTCATGCTCCCGGAAGGGACCATATGACCCGAAAGGGGTTCTGCTTATGACCCAACGACGAGGCAAAAAATCTACCGCGGGAATCTTTCTGACGGTGCTTTCCCTTGCGTGCGCCCTGCTGTTCATAGCATTGTGCATATGGATCAAACAGCCCTTCACCCTACCCGAGGGGAGCGACGAGCCCTCGGGGGGATTGGGACTGATCCTTGCGGTTTGGACTTTGGGATATGGCTTTTTGTGGACTTCACCGTTATTGTTGCTTTCCGGAACAGCTTTCGCTGTGGGAGCACTGGTAACGTCCCAAGAGAGGATCCGTAAGCTGGTGAGCGGAGGCTGTATCGCACTGAATCTGGGCTTGCTCGTTTGCTTTTTCCTGCTTTACGGAAATCTCTGGATCCAACTTTTGCGTTAATAAGGAGGTCTGCTTATGACCGAACGACCTATCAAAAAAACCGTCACGGGGATCGTCCTGCTGGTGCTTTCCCTTGTGTGCGCCTTGGTATTTTACATCCTTGTGGGGAGCTACCCCGCAGAAATAGGATCCGACCCGGAGGCTCTGCCATCCTTCTTTGGGGTGGATCTCAACGACTACGTGTCCTTCTCCGGGGTGGATCTTTACGCCTTCGCCAAGACGGTGGTCATCTTCTTCGCCGTGCTGGTGCTGTGCCTCTTGGGGACGTTTTTCGGGGTGATGAGCAGTCTTTCCGGGATCCCAACGCCCTTGCGGCTTGGGGGTGTCTGCGCCGCGTGCCTCAATTTGGGCTTTGCGCTGGTGCATATTTTCAGGCACGGTGAATTTCTCTTCGCTATGCTGGAAGCGCTTTGATCGATTTTGACTTTGATATACAAGGAGTTTTTTCTATGGAAAACGGAAGAAAATTGTTTTTGAAACTGCAGGAAAAGGGGCTTGACGGCGCCATCCTGATGGACGAGGTGTCCCAGCATTGGGTCACCGGCTTCGCCTTTACCGACGGTGTGGTCATCGTGTCCGAAAAGGAGACCTTGATGATCACCGACTCCCGCTACATCGAGGCGGCAAGAACCGGGGTCTACGCCGACGTGCGCCCCGTGCTGTTCTCCCGCAGGACCTCGGAGGTGGCGGCCTACACCAAGGAATACGGCATGAAAAAGGTGGCATACGACGGGGGCAGAACCACCGTGGCTCAGCTTCGCAGCTTGCAGGAGGCCTGCGAGGGCGTGGAATTTGTGGACGTTCCCGCTCTGTGCGACGAGCTTCGCCGTGTGAAGACTCCCATGGAGATCGAAAGCATCCGCACCGCCCAGGCGATCACCGATGCCGCCTTTACCCACATCTGCTCCTTCATCCGTCCCGGGCTGACCGAGCTGGAGGTGGCGGCAGAGCTGGAATACTTTATGCGTAAAAACGGCGCCGACGGTCTGGCTTTTGAGACCATCGCCGTCTCCGGCAAAAAGAGCTCCCTGCCCCACGGCGTCCCCGGGAAGGTGGTGCTCACCGAGAATTCCTTTTTGACCATGGACTACGGCGCAAGATACAACGGCTACTGCTCCGATATGACCCGCACCGTGGTGCTGGGCAAGGCGGACGATGAGATGAAGTTCATCTACAACACCGTGCTCACCGCACAGAAGGCCGCCATCGCCGCCATGAAGCCGGGGATGACGGGCAAGGCTGTGGACGCCGCCGCAAGAGACGTCATCAAGGCGGCAGGCTACGGCGATTACTTCGGACACGGCACGGGACATTCTTTGGGTCTGGAGATCCACGAAGCTCCCAACTCCAACTACCGCAGTGAGACCCCCTTCTGTGTCAACCAGTTCCAGACCGTGGAGCCGGGCATTTACCTGGAAGGGAAGTACGGCGTTCGGATCGAGGACCTGGTTTTGGTCACCGAAAACGGCTGTGAAGACCTTACCAAGAGCGAAAAATTCCTCATCGAGATCTAAATTGCCATTTTCCTCTTGACAAACGAGGGAAAATGTACTAAAATGGTACGCAGAAATAATATGACTTCTTTTCTGTGTTTGCAGGAAAGATCTTAAGGAGGATAAACCCATGATTTTAGCAGGTGATTTCAGAAACGGTCTGACCTTCGAGATGGACGGTCAGGTCATGCAGGTCATCGAGTTCCAGCACGTTAAGCCCGGCAAGGGTGCGGCGTTCGTTCGTACCAAGTACAGAAACGTCATTACCGGTGCTGTGATCGAGACCTCTTTCAACCCCACCGCAAAGTTCCCCACCGCAACCGTTGACCGCAGAGAAATGCAGTACAGCTACAACGACAGCGGTCTGTATTACTTCCTGGATATGGAGACCTACGATATGGTTCCCGTTGAAGAGGATAAGCTCCCCGATTCCTTCAAGTTCGTAAAGGAAGAGGCGATCTGTAAGCTGCTGTCCTACAAGGGCAACGTGTTCTCCGTTGAGCCCCCCATGTTCGTGGAGCTGACTATCATCGAGGCAGAGCCCGGCGTAAAGGGCAACACCGCCACCAACGTAACCAAGCTGGCTAAGGTGGAGACCGGTGCCGAGGTCAAGGTTCCCATGTTCATCAACGAGGGCGAAATGATCCGCATCGATACCCGTACCGGCGAATATCTTGAAAGGGTGAAATAATCATGACCGTATCCGAAAAGGCTGCATACCTGAAGGGCTTGATGGCAGGCATGAAGATGAGCGAATCCTCCGACGAGGGTAAGCTGTTTGCCGCCATTGCCGACCTGCTGGAGGATCTTTCCCTGGCAGTTTCCGATCTGGAAGAAGAGACTGCGGTGATCCGTGACTATCTGGACGAGCTGGATACCGACCTTGCCGAGGTGGAAACCGAGGTTTACGGTCTGGATGACTGCGACTGCGATTGCGATTGCGATTACTGCGACGAGGACGACATCGTTGAGCTGGAATGCCCCGCCTGCGGCGAGGTGATCTGCATTGAGGAAGAGGAGCTGGAAGACTGTGAGCAGTTGGAATGCCCCGCTTGCGGCAAAATGCTGAACGTAGTTTGCGAAGACTGCGAAGAAGAGGACGACGAGGACGACGAATAAGTCGCAAGGCTTACCGCGCATAGAACACCACGGGAGTTGCTACGGCGATTCCCGTTTTGTTTTTGAAAAAAGAGAAAAAACGCTTATGAAGATCATCGATACCCACGTACACGTATTCCCCAGGAAGGTTGCCGTCCGTGCGGCGGACAACATCACCAACTATTACAGCATCCCCCGTCAGGGCGACGGCAGTGTGGAGGGTCTGCTTACAGGCTCGGAAAAACACCCCGAGATGGAGTTCGTCATCTCCTCCGCCACCCTGAATCCCGCCAAGCCTACGGTGGGGGACGACTATATGCTGGAGGTGGCGGCAAGCCATCCCCGCTTCATCCCCCTCTGCTCCTTCCACCCCGCCATGGGAGTGGAGGCCTCCGTGGCTGAATTGGACAGATGCTTCGCCCTGGGCGCAAAGGGGGTCAAGATCCACTCGGATTTCCAGCAGTTCTTCGTGGACGATGAGATCCCCATGGAGGTCTACCGCCACATCGCCGCCAAGGGGAAGCCCATCATCTTCCACGTAGGGGACCCGGGCACGGATTTTTCCACCCCCAAAAGGGTGCGGCACATTCTGGAGACCATTCCCGACTTAAAGATCATCGCCGCCCATATGTGCGGCTACCACGTGTGGGAGGACGCCAAGAAGTACCTCATCGGCACTCCGGTGTATACCGATACCAGCGAAGCCCTTCTTGGAATGTCTCCCGCAGAGCTTACCGACCTGATCCGCCTCCACGGGGTGGAAAGGGTGATGTTCGGCTCGGACTACCCCCTGTGGAACCCGGATTTTGCTTTTGCACAGATCGACGCCTTGCCCCTGACGGAAGGGGAAAAGGAGCTGATCTACCACCTCACCGCAGAAAAGGTGTTTGCTTAATCCGCCAAAAGGGTCTTTAAGATCATATAATCCAAACCGTTGACCAGACCGTCGGCATTCATGTCGGCGGTTTTCTTTTGCTCCTCGGTAAGCCCTTCCTCCTTCAACAATGCCCGCTTCAGAAAAGCCACGTCCTCCGCGTTCACCTTGCCGTCCAGATTCACGTCCCCCTCACGGAAAACATCTTCCTCACGGCAGATGGCAAAGAAACGATAAAAAACCAAAGCTTCCTCCTTTGCCAGCTTCCGCAGATTGTTCTCGTCGGAAAGCCACCCCACAGCCTTGGGGTTGGTGTGGAAGGAATGCTCCAGAATGAAGTACAAGGGCACCCCCGCCTTGCAAGCTCCCCGCATAACGCCGTAATACTCCGTGTCGGGGTATACCTTGCTTTCCTTGGTCTTGGCCACCCCCTTTTCCACGCCCATGCAATGGGCAACCGCCAGAGCCAAGGCCTTGCCCAAAACCTCCCCGTGTCCGCCCTTCCGCAATGCGGGAATGGGGTGGTAGACCTCCACCCGATCCACGGCAGGGTCGTCGCAGGCGTTGGAATGCAGGGACAAAAACACGTCGCACCCCTTGGCGGCACGTCCCCGATCCAGTAAAGGCAGATCCTTTTCCCGCTCTTTGCGGGTGGTCAGCACGGTGAAGCCGTAGGATTCCAGCTCCTCCTTTAAGAACAGATGCAGCTTCCACATGGCGTGGCTTTCGTAATAGCTTTCCAGAACGGGGGAGCGGTTGTAGTTCCCGTGATGCCCCGCGTCCAACATGATTTTCATAGACATACTTAGAGTTCTCCTTTCTTGATCCTTAAAAAACGGACATCGAACACTTGTTCGTGTGCATAGTATAGCACATTTGTTCGGGTTTGTCAAGTACCCAAGGAAATACACGGCTTGCGCCGTGATGATATGCACGCCTGCGGCGTGATGATATGCAACCCTGCGGGTTGATGATATACACCTGCGGTGATGATATACACGCCTGCGGCGTGATGATATGCACCTGCGGGCAAGTCGGTGGTACGCGGCCGCGTCTGCGTGTCATCCTGAGGGAGCCCGAAGGGCGAGTCGAAGTTTTGCGGAAGTAGTCGTCGCAATGCGACGAGGGATGGAGCAAAACCGCCGATAGGCGGGATCTACTGAGAGTCTGATGTACCTCTGCCAAAGGCAAAGAACTGTTTTATCACAAAGGATGTAAGTTTGCCATTGTAGGGGTAGATCAGACTTTGAGGAGACCCCTTGCGGTTTTGCTCCGAACGGTGCTACGCACCTTGCTTTCTCCGCAAAACTTCGACGCGCGCGGGGATGACTGTATTGCACAGCCGTAACTACTACGACCCGCGCTTGCTCAGGGTGACAACAGAGGTGGGCTTGCTCGCCAAATTTCGACTCGCCAACCCGCAGGGTTGGTATGCTCAGAGGATGACCAAGTCGGCACAATGTTTTTGGTTTAAGCGTAGTTTTGCTACGCCGACATCAAAAACGGCCATGGCCGTTTTCGGAACTGCGGTGCGAAGCCAAGTCGGCGTATGGCTGTATACCGTACATCACTTCATACCGCCGACATCTGCAGTGCGACCTGTTATTTCTTTTTTTCTCACAATATGGGATTCTTAAGGGACGGGTCCCTTAAGCGGGGATCCTAAGGGGCGGCGCCCCTTAGCTCTTCTCGCCTCTCGCCCCTTAGCGCTTCTCGCCTCTCATCCCCACAAAACAAAAAAGACGACTCTTTCGAATCGTCTTTTGTTCAAATGCAGTCGAACCGTTCGCCCTCCACCTTCAGGATGGCGCGGCCGTTGGTGCGCTCTGTCAGCGCTTTTTCCAGCGGGGGATACTCAGCCTCCCGAATGGCTGCGACGATGGTCACGTCGTCGGCATACACCGTATCAAGCTTCAGCAGGGTCTGATTGTCCAGAATGGGCTCGGCCTTCTGCAGGTCGGAATAATTCACCCGCAGGGAGAACACCAACAGCTTTTCCACCACGGATTTCCCAGCGGCATCCAAGGCCATCTTCGCCCCCTGGCTGTAAGCCCGTACCAAGCCCCCCGTGCCCAATAGGATCCCGCCGAAATAACGGGTCACCACCACGGCCACGTCCGTCACGCCCTCCTTGCGAAGAACGTCCAATACGGGCAACCCCGCAGTGCCGTGGGGCTCACCGTCGTCGGAGAAGCGGGTGACGTTGTTCTCTCTGAGGAGATAAGCGTACACGTTGTGCTTGGCGTCGGCGTATTGCTTTTTGATCTTGTTCACAAAAGCGATGGCCTCTTCCTCCGTCTTCACGGGGGTGATGTGGCCGATGAACTCGCTTTTCCGTTCAACAAAAGAAGCCGTGGCGGCTTCTTTTACTGTGACCCATCCTGCGCTCATTCCGCAAACTCCGCGTAGATAGCACGGATGGCGTCTTCAAATTTGTCTTCGTTCACACCTACGATGATGTTCAGCTCGGAGGAGCCCTGATCGATCATGCGGATGTTGATCTCTTCTCTTGCCAGGGCGTTGAACACGCGGCAAGCCGTACCGGGGGTGCCTGCCATACCGCGGCCAACCACCGCCACAAGGGCAAGGTTGTCTTCAATGGCCAGATAGTCGGGATGAACGGCGGCGGTGATGCGGTCGGTGATCTCCTGCTCTCTGCCGTCGATATCCGCCCCGGAAAGCACCACGCACATGGTGTCGATGCCGGAGGGCAGATGCTCAAAGGAGATGCCCATGTCCGCAATGACCTGCAGCACCTTAAGACCGAAGCCCACCTCCTGGTTCATCATGTCCTTTTCCAGGTGGATGAGGCGCAAGCCCTTGCGCCCTGCAATGCCGGTGATGACACCGCCGTGGGTCAGCTTTGCACCCTTGGGAACGATGAAGGTACCGTTATCGTCGGGTCTGTTGGTATTTTTGATGTTGATGGGAATCCCTGCCACCTTTACGGGGAAAATAGAATCCTCATGGAGCACGGAAGCACCCATGTAGGAAAGCTCACGAAGCTCACGGTAGGTGATGACCTCGATGGGCTTGGGAGAATCCACGATACGGGGGTCTACCATCAAGAAGCCGGAAACGTCCGTCCAGTTTTCGTAAAGATCCGCCCCTGCGGCACGGGCAACGATGGCACCGGTGATGTCGGAGCCCCCTCTGGAGAAGGTCTTCACCGCACCGTTGGGCAAGCTGCCGTAGAACCCGGGGATCACCGCATTCTTACAGCGGGAAAGACGGCGGGACATAACGCGGTTGGTCAGCTCCGCTTCAAAAACACCGTCCTTGTCGAAGAAGATCACCTCTGCGGCGTCGATGAAGGTAAAGCCCAGGTAAGAAGCCATGATCAAGCCGTTCAGGTATTCCCCGCGGCTGGCAACGTAATCCGGGGTGGTGCCTTGGGTGAGCTGGTTGTGAATGGTCTCCAATTCCCCGGTGAGGTCCAGATTCAACCCCAACCCGCGGATGATGCCCAGATATCGCTCTGCGATCTCACGGAAGGTCTCTTCAAAGGGCAGACCGGCCGCACTCTCGTTGTACACCTTGATGAGAAGGTCGGTCACCTTGGTATCACCCGCAAACCGCTTGCCGGGTGCGGAGGGCACCACGAAACGGCGGGATTCCTCCCCGCGGATGATGGCAACAGCCTTTAAGATCTGCTCTGCGGAAGCCAAGGAGCTGCCGCCGAACTTCACCACTTTATTCAAATAACCGTTTTTCATAAAAACCGATACTCCCTTACACTGTAAGAATATCCAACAGACTGTCATATTGTACCATATTTTCTTGAAATTTGCAATACCTGTTTTTCACAAAACCCCGTATTCTATGGGGTATACCTCTGTGAAAAACAGAAAAGAGAAGGGGGCGTGCCGCCCGCCTGCCAAGGGGAAACCATCGTTCCGCGGGGATGTGTTTGTCCAATAGAAAATGCTGTTTTTGCAATAAAAAACATAGATTTTGCCGCAAACAGTTGACTTTTCACGTTTCTTGTGCTACAATGCAACAAAATACAAAAATCGACACGAAACGGAGTGAACCCATGAAAAAGCTTTACATCGTTGACCTGTTCAAAAACCTGATCCACAACAAGAACATTTTCGCGCTGATCTATCTTGCCATGAACCTGTTCATTGTGTGCGCCTGCTTCTACTACGTGCTGGGTCAGCAATTCGATGCCATTCTCATCGGCTTGTTGATCTATGTCGTTTCCGCACTGATCGGCCTGTCTCCCATCGGCGAGTGGTTCTTGCGCCGCAGTCACGGCTGCATTTCCGTAAAAAAGTACAAGGATAAGTACGCCGCCGCACGCCTCACCGCACTTTTCGAGGAGGTCCGCGCCGCCGCCAACGCCAACAGCGTTGAAGTGCGTGAAATGGGGAAGATCTCCCTGTTCATCCACGACAGCGATGAGCTCAACGCCTTTGCGGTGGGTCGCAAGACCATCTGCGTTACCAGCGCCCTGTTCTCCCTCCCCGACGAGGAGATCAAAGCCATTCTGGGTCACGAGCTGGGACATCTGGCCACCCACGATACCGATCTGCTTCTGCTGATCTCCACCGGCAACTTTATGGTCACCGCCATCGTAACCATCATCAAGGCGGTCATCTGGTTGATCAAGGGCCTGTTCACCGTGATCTCCTGGTTCTGCGGCAACGCAGGCGGGATCGTCAGATTCTTCACCAACCTCACCAGTTTCCTGTCTCTGGTCACCGTCAACGTGATCATGTTCATCTGGACGAAGATCGGCATTTGGATGGTCATGAAGACCTCCCGCGACGCCGAGTTTGCGGCAGATGCCTTCTCCTGCCGTCTGGGCTATGCCAACGGTATGCTGTCCTTCTTCCGTAAGCTGTACGCCATGGAGCCTCACCACTCCGTGAAGAAGGGTGCCGACCTTTTCTCCGCTCTTTCCGCTTCTCACCCCAAGACCGAGCTGCGCATCAAAAAGGTGGAGGAGTTCAAGAGCCTGTCCAAGGCTTCTTAAAGAGCTTTTTTGCTTGGCTTGCGCCGTGATTCCATACGCCTTCGGCGATGCCATACACGACTGCGTCGTATTTCCATACCAATCCTTCGGATTGGATAAAAAAGCACTTGCGTAAACGCAAGCGCTTTTTTTCACCCCACCCGGCGAGAATCTGAACTCAAACGCGCCCCGGGTGCGGAGTAAGAGACAGCCGTTTTCAGGCGCGTTCCGGCAAAGCCTTGCGGCTTTGCGAGTTTGATTCAACAAGTGAAATCGAAAAAGACCGACGGGCATAAAAGCCCATCGGTCTTTTTGGCACCCGCAACGGGAATCGAACCCATAACTGCCCCTTAGGAGGGGGCTGTTATATCCATTTAACTATGCAGGCAGATGTCTTATTTTACACCCAAACAGGGAAAAAGTCAAGGCATAACCTGTCATTCCCATAAAAAAACCTTGCTTTTCCGCTGTGTCTGTGCTATACTGAAAAAAACTTTACGGACGATAAGGAGGAAGGTTATGCGCAGACCCCTGTTCCGTGTGGGAGCGTTTCTGCTCTCCGCGTTGCTTGCCGTTACCGCATTGACCGCAAGCAGTATGTTTACCACGATGGCAGAAACCGCTACCACCGTGACCTATACTTTTTCGGGAGATAAAGCGGATCGCCGCGGCTATGCTTTCGGAAAGATCGTGGTCACTCCCGGGGAGGGCAGTGCCTCGGAGGGTCACTATCTGGTGTATTACACCGACGAAAACGGCGTGCTGGCAGGATATGACGAGCTGGCCACCACTCCTATCACGGGTAGGAAAGTCAACATCACCGTGCCCGACGGACTGATGATCCCCATGGGTGCCACGGGCATTGCCGTGTTTGAAAGCGACAAGCGTTTTCTGGACGAGCCCCCTGCCATAGATACCGCCGTGGCGGTGTGCGAGATCCCCGAAAGCAAGCGGCTGAAAAGCCTTGGGGAGCTGCAAGTGTCCTTCGGCGCACTGTCCGACAGCCACATGAACTACCAGCCCTACGATCGCGGGGCATTTGAGAAGCTGGCCTTTGCCTTGGAGTTTTTTGCCAAGGAGCAGATGGATTATCTGGTGATCACCGGGGATGCCACCGGCGACCGCGGGGAAAATCCCGATCTGGACGCCCAGTACGAAAAGCATTTGGAGATCCTGAACGCATCCTCCTTCCCGGCGGACAAGGTGTACGAAGGCATCGGCAACCACGGCAACACCCCTAAGGACGCTCCCTTGCTGGATCAGTATTTGGGCGGGGAAGACGAGGACCATCCCTTTGAGGGCTCTCCCTACTTCTCCCTGTTCAAGGAGGGGAAGGAAGGGCAGAGAGACCTGCTGTTCATT
Organism: Eubacteriales bacterium; assembly: GCA_045544855.1. GTDB lineage: Bacteria > Bacillota > Clostridia > Oscillospirales > CAG-382 > Coliplasma. Next base: position 17,656 of record JAZPZV010000037.1, read on the forward strand.
TTCACCGCCTACGAGCTGCAAGCCCCGGGAGATTCCGCAAAGTACGAGACCTTCTCCGTGGAGCAGATGGACTGGATCGAAGGTCTGCTCACCCAATACGGCGAAACCGAGACCAACATCTTCATGATCATCCACGCCCCCTTCCTGAACTTCGGTGCGGGGGACAGAAAGAACGGCGGCTACGGCGCCTGCATTCCCTTCAAGGCGGAATATCCCCAGACCATGCGTCTCAAGGGTCTTCTGGAAACCTACAAGGACGTGGTGGTGATGTCGGGGCATACCCACGTCACCATGTACGACGGGGTGAACTACTCCGACGAAAGGGGAAGCTTCGCCCGTACCGTACACATCGGCTCCACCTGCCAGCCCTGCGGCTACGGCGGAACGGATACCTATACCCGCTCCACCGACGGCAGATACACCGTCACCCCGGAATACGGCAGTGAAGGCTACACCGTGGAGATCTACGAGAAATACATGGTGTTCACCGGGTATAACTTCTCCACGGGGAAGAAGATCCCCGCCGCCTGTCTGTTGTTGCCCGTGTCCATTCACATGACGGACGAGGAGGAAGAGGTGTCCACCCCGGAAAGTTTGCCGGAGGAATCCACCGCAAGCCCCTCCGAAAGCCTCCCTGAGCCTCCCAAAGAGGAAAAATCCTTTCCTTGGGGTCTCATGATCGGCGGAACCGTCCTTGCCATCGGCGCCGTTACAGGCGTTGCCGTGGCAGTGAAGAAGAAAAAGAAAGCATAACCACGAAATCCCTTTGGAGCCATCCGAAGGGATTTTTTTATAAAGACTTGTCGTTTTTGACGTCGGCGTAACGATACTACGCATAAACCGAAGGCTGAACGCCGACTTGGCTTCGCACTGCAGTTCCAAAAACAGCTTTAGCTGTTTTTGACGTCGGCGAAGCAAAACTACGTATAAGCCGAAGGCTGAACGCCGACTTGGTCACCCTGAGCATACCAACCCTGCGGGTTGGCAAGTCGAAGTTTTGCTTTTTGAAATTGCCCATTGTCTTTGGATATGCAGTTCCTTTTACAGCAATTTCTAAAAAGCAAAACCGTAAGGGGTCTCCTACGAGTTTGATCTACCCCTTGAAAGATAAACTTACATCCTTTGCGATGAAACAGTTCTTTGCCTTTGGTAAAGGAACATCAGACTCTTATGAGATCCCGCCTGCGGCGGTTTTGCTCCGAACGGTGCATCGCGGCCGATGCATATCAAAATGCAAACTGCTTTTATGCCGCTGTATGCACCTTGCTTTCTCCGCAAAACTTCGACGTGCGCGGAGATGACTGTAATACGTAGCCACAGGGGATACAATCCGCGCGTGCTCAGGATGACACGCTGACGTTGGAATCGCTTTGGCTACTTGTCACCCTGAGCAAGCGCGGAATAGAGCCGTTACGGCTGTACAATACGGTATATTTCCGCGCGCGTCGAACTGACAATTGTGGCGTTAGCACAATTGTCAGGCAAAAAATGCCTGCATTTTTTGAGGGTATGGGAATGTCTTTGGATACGGCCGTTCTGCGTTCTGCCTGTTACCAATAAACAGTTCTTCCCCTTTGGCAGAGTTCATCAGACTCGTCTCATATCCCTCAACCTGCTATCGCAGGTCTCGGTTTTGCTCCGAACGGCTCATCGCGGCCAATACAGATCGAAAAGCGTAGAATATCTATGCCGCTATGCAAAAC
>JAZPZV010000038.1:0-47970 GCA_045544855.1 Eubacteriales bacterium
CTTTTAACCGCAGTATCTCTTCTGCATATTGTTCTATGTGACGGTATTCTCTGGGCATAAAAATTCCTCCTATGGTAGATGTTTTTATTCTACCATAGGAGGGTGTTTTTTTCAATTGTCCGTTTTTAACGGACTTGTGCACGTCCTCCCAAAAAAGAGGGCGCTTCTTTTTTCAAAAACACGTTAACCGATTCCGAAAACCGATACTATATAGACGAAAGCTTTCAAAAATCGAAGGAGTCACGGCATGACCAAACAGCAAGCCTCCAAGCTACTATCGGAAAATTTAACCGCTATCTACGGCTACGCCTTTGCCCGCCTGTATGATAAAGAGGACGTGGAGGATCTCACGGGAGAGATCGTCTGCCAGGTACTTTCCTCGGCGGAGCGGCTGGAAAAGGAAGAGGCCTTCTGGGGTTTTGTATGGAAGATTGCGGAAAACACCTTCCGCAAGTTTCTGAAGCAAAAGGCCAAGCAGGCGCTCCCCACCGAAGACACCGATCCGATGGGAGAAACTGCGCCCTCTGCGGAGGATTCCTATCTGTCTTCTGCGGAAGAAAGCGAAGAGCTTTTCCGCTTGCGGCGGGAGCTGGCGTTGCTTACCAAAACCAACCGTGAGGTGTGCGTTGCCTATTACATGGATGGAAAAAGCTGTTCGGAGATCGCAAGGGAGCAAAACATCAGCGTGGAGATGGTGAAATATCACCTGTTCAAGACGCGGAAATTATTGAAAGAAGGAATCGGTATGACAAGACAGTTAGGTGAAAAAAGCTACAACCCCGGCGTGTTCCGCGTGAACTTTTGGGGTTCCAAAAACGAATATGAGGAGCTGTTCCGACGGAAGCTCCCCGGCTCTATCCTCTTGGCGGCGTACTATACCGCTATGACGGGACAGGAGCTTTCCTTGGAAACGGGTGTGCCCATGCCCTATCTGGAGGACGAGTTGGAGATCCTCCTGAAAGCAAAGGTGCTGAAAAAGGAGGGGGATCGCTACCGCACCAATTTGGTGATCTTAACGGACGTTTACGAAAAGGAGGTTACGGCCAAGACCTCCCACATCTACAAGGAATTGGCAGGCAAGCTGCTTGAAGAAGCCAAGGCGTTGCTGCCGGAGGTGCGCAAGCTGGAGTTCAAAGGCAACGATTACGACGATAACCGCCTGCTGTTCGCCCTGCTGAACATCGCCTTTACCCAAGGGTTCCAAAAAGCGAAGGAGCTTTCTCCCGTGGGGGAAATGCCGCCCCTCCCCTCCGGGCGCGGCGTGGGCTGGGTGTTCGGACATGACAACGACTATGTCAACAGTCATTTCATCGGCGTCACCATGAAGACCTACAACAAAGCGTGGAACGCTTGGTACTCCGCAGAGAACTATCGGGTGCTGGAAAAGCATCAGCGTTACGATCACGCCTGCTTCCCGGAAAAATCCGAAGCTCTTGGTGATGCCATCCTTGGCAAGGAATCCTCCGAAGAAGAATGGATTCTGGAGTATCTGGCGCGGGAAAACATCGTCTTCCGAAACGGACGGAGGCTGACTCCCAACTTCCCCGTATTCCGAAAAGAGGTGTTTGAAAAGCTGTCGGAAACGTTGGAGCCCATAGCGCAACAAGTGGCGGATTGCATGATCCAAATTTCCCGTCTGGCAGAAAAGATCCTGGCAGAGCATACCCCGCCTTCCGTGCGGGAGCAGTGCGCCCCCATCGCAAAGATCTACCACCGCTTGGACGTGGCGGCATTCTTGCTGGAAGCTCTCATTGAAGACGGCTCCCTCACCCTCCCCGCAGAGAAAACGCCCCTTTGCATTTGGGGCGTGCGGGAAGACCTGTAATACGCAAAGAGAACCGAAAAAAGCTTTCGGTTCTCTGTTTTTTTACTCTTCGATCTTGGCCTTGCGGGCAAAGATGGCGTGGATCTTTTCCGGCGGGAACTTGGGAACGCGGTCATAGGTATACAGCCCGTTCTGCTCCTGCTCGATGTCGGTGAGCTGGGTGTAGCACAGCCCGCAGATACGGGGATGATCCAGAAATACGTCCATACAGCCCTTCAAGCGGTTCAAGAAGTCCTCTTCCGTTTGAGGAATGCCGCCGTAGCCCCAGCCATTGTTCACAGCCCAGCCGATGCCGCCGCATTCGCTGATGAACACGGGAAGCCCGGGGGTGTAGTGCTGACGGGTGGCAAAATTGTCCGCAGGGGCACCGCCGTTCTCAAAATCCACGTAACGCTCCCGCAGGGCAATCGGGTCGCCCAGATAGTCGTGAAGGTCGTAAACGTCCGTCACCACGTGGAAGTTACCGCTGGTATCGATACAGGGGCGGGTGGGGTCTATGGCCTTGGTGGTGTGGTACACCAAAGCAAGAAGATCGTCGTACTGCTTCCGTCCCGCCTGATCCCAGGTCTCGTTGAAAGGACACCAGCCGATGACGGAGGGGTGGTTGAAATCCCGCTTGACTTCGGCGATCCACTCCGGAAGGATGCCGTAGATACTCTCCGGACGGGAATGATCCAAGCCCCAGTTGGGATATTCTCCCCAAACCAGATAACCTTCCCTGTCGCAATGGTACAGGAACCGCTCCTCGAACACCTTCTCGTGAAGCCGTGCGCCGTTGAAGCCAAGGGCTTTGGAAAGCAGGATATCGCCGTGCAAAGCCTCGTCCGTGGGGGCGGTGTAGATCCCGTCGGGGTAGAAGCCTTGGTCCAGCACCATGCGCATAAAGACACTCTTGCCGTTGAGCAGGAATTTGTCCCCCGCAAAAGCCACGCTCCGCAAAGCGAAATAGCTTTCCACGGCGTCGCCTCCGTAGCAGATCTGCAGGTCGTACAGCCTGCCCTCGCCCACCTCCCAAAGGTGGATCTCGGAAAGGGAGACTACCAAGGTAAAGGCTCCCTGCACCCCTTCTGCGGCGGCGGAGCCAACCTCTTTCCCTTCATAGAAGGCGGTGACGGTCAGATCCTCACAGCCCACGGCAGTGCCCCGGATCGTCAGCGTTCCGTTTTTCTCGTCGGGGTAATAGTGGGCCTCCGCAAGGTAGGATTTGGGGGTAAACTCCAGCCACACCGTCTGCCAAATGCCTGTGGTGCGGGTATAATCGCAGCCGTGGGAATGGTATTCCTCGCTTTGCTTGCCACGGGGGATCATGGGATCCCGCTCGTCGTCGGTGACGTACAGGGTCAGCACGTTCTCCCCGGGGGTCAGATAAGGAGTGATCTCAAAGGAAAAGGCAACGTAGCCGCCTCCGTGAGCGCCCACCCGATTTCCGTTTACGAACAGCACGCAATCGTGATCCACAGCACCGAAGTGCAAGACCACTCTTCCTGCCAGCTGTTCCTTTGTGATCTCCACGGTGCGGCGATACCATGCCCCCAAAATGAAATCCTTGTATTCCACCCCGGAAAGCTTGCTTTGAGGGCAGAAGGGCACGGTGATCTCCCCTGCCAAGGGGTGATCCTTTGCTGCATAACCGCGGGCAATGCCGGATCTGCCGTTGTCTATTTCAAACTGCCAAATGCCGTTTAAGTTCTGCCAGCTTTCCCGCTTCCATTGAGGGCGGGGATGCTGGGCTCTGGGAATGGTGTTCATCATGTATCCTCCTTATTGGGAACGAGATAGAAAACCGTGTCCCACGCAGGGACGTAAGGCTTTTTGCGAAAATACAGCTTGCTTTGATAATCCAGCCGTTTCATCACCAAGGGCAAGTCGATCAGATCTCCTGCACGGTGGTATGCGGAAACGCAAAGAATCGGTCTGCAGGCGGTGATCAGATTTGCCGCTCCCTGCAAAACGGGGAGATCCTCTCCCTCTGCGTCGATCTTCAAGCTCCCAACGGGAATCCCTTGGGAATGAATATAGGGGTAACCGCAAACGCTGTCCAAGGCACGGACGGTTACTTCCCCCTCTCCCGCCTCCAGCCGTGAGCCTCGACCGCTTCCGGTGCGAGAAGCAAAGCCGTCCTTTGCACCGCAGGCCGCCAAAATACACGCCACACGGGCGGAGTCTGTATTCTTCTGCAATTTGCGGAAGGTCTGAGGATTGGGCTCAAAGGCCAGGATCTTTTGGCAGCGGGGATTGCTTGCCAGGTATTCCTGCGCCGTGTCCCCGTCGTATGCACCCACGTCCAGGTGCGTGCGGGAATGGGCATAGTATGCTTCCGGAGCTTGATCGCTTTCCCCGGGATATTCCAAGTAAGAAAAGTCCCCCGTAAGGTGATAAGCCAGCACACGGCGGTAAAGATCCTTGGAAAGATCGTCCGCCAGCCATCCGTCAACACGGTGGATGTCCTCGGCACGCTGTTTTACCATAGCGTGATCCAATCTTCCCTCACCGTATACAGGCAAGGCGGGAGACACCAGCAAATGCTTTTCGCCAACAGGGCGCAGAAAGTCGAAAGCCTCTTCCCCCTCCAGCCCAAAGCAAAGCACGGCGGCAACACGGCCTTCTCTTGCTTCCACGTCCGCCAAAGACTCCACGGGAAAGCCCCGAAAGGTACGTTCCCGCACGAAGCCTTGGGATGCGAACACCCCGCGGACGGCGATGCCCTCTGCCGTCAGGTCATCCAAGATCTTATCCGCCCCATCCCCCGTGCCGTACAGGTATACGGGCAGACCGCTTTCCTTCAGCCGTTCATACACCGAGGGCAGGCGGAGCAATTCTGCGGCAAGCAAGTTACAGCTCCTCGGCGTTGTGAGCCTTGAACCCTTCCCCAAACACGGCGGAAACGCCCGCCACGATCAGAAAGGCGTTTGGGTCCACAGATGCCGCCACCTCACGGGCGGCGGGAAGCTGTTTGGGACGCATGACGCACATGAGCACCTTCTTCTCCTTGCCGGTGTAAGCGCCGTAGCCGCTTAAGAAGGTACCGCCCAGATTCAACTGTTCAAGGAGCAAATTGGCGGTCTTTTGGGGCTCGTTGCTGATGATATACACCATACGGGCTTCATCCGAGCCGTACAGCACGTAGTTCATCACGAAGGTGGTGATGAGAATACCGATGGTGGCGTACAGACCGATGTCCAGATCGCCGAATACCACCGCGGAAGCGGCAATGATGATGGCGTCCAGGATGAAGAAGATCACCCCCGTCTTCATGTGAGGGAAGCGCAAGCGGAGCAGCTTGGTGATGATGTCCACGCCGCCGGAGGAAGCCCCCGCACGGAACAGCACGCCCATGCCCACGCCCAGCAAAGCGCCCCCTGCCAAGGAGGCAAGCACGGGATCGTCCGTCAAGGGATGCTGAATAAACAAATCGATCAAAGGAGAGGACAGCACCAAGGCGTAAGCCGTCAGCCCGAAGAACTTCACCCCGAACTTCCACATCCCAAGGAGCATAATGGGGACGTTCATCAGCAAGGAAAGAATACCCGTACCGATGGGAAGATAGGTGCTGAGGATCTGAGCAATACCCGTAACGCCCCCTGCGGAAAGATGGTTGGGGTCAAGAAAAAAGCCGATGCTGACGGCGTAAAGCACCGCCCCCACCGTGGCAAGAAAGATCTTGCTTGCCCAATAGCGAACAATTCTTTTTTTATCGTGAGTACCGGTGGTCATAAAACGCACTTCCTTTTTGATTGCTACCTATACTATACCCCAAATTCCCAAAAAAGTCAATGAAAAAAACCATTGGAAATTGACAAGCGCACAAAAATATGCTACTATGAAACCATCAAGCAAAAAGGAGTTTTGTTATGAGCAAACCTACCGTTTTATCCTTTGGAGAAGTGCTTTGGGATCTGTTTCCCGATTCCCGTGTGATCGGGGGCGCCCCCTTTAATTTTGCCGCCCATCTCAGCAAGCTGGGTGTAGAGGTGGCTTTCGTTTCTGCCGTGGGGCAGGATGATTTAGGCGATGCCGCCGCAGAGCAGGTCTGCGCCATGGGCATGACGGACGCCTACGTCACCCGTCTTGCAGAGTACGTCACCGGCTTTTGCAAGGTGACCTTGGAAAACGGTACCCCCTCTTACGACCTGAAGCGGGACGTGGCCTACGACCATATTCCCGTCCCCGCAGAGCTTCCCAAAGCTGTGGACGCTTTGTACTGCGGAACGTTGGCCTCCCGCATGGCAGATTCCTTTGCCACGCTGAAGACTCTTTTGGCGGAGGTAGAGGCAAAGGAAGTGTTCTTTGACGTGAACATCCGGGGCAAGGATTGGTCTGCGGAGCTTTTGCGCACCGTACTGCCCTACACCACGGTGTTGAAGTTCAGCCGTGAGGAATCTGCGGTGCTGGCAGAAGCCCTTTCTATTACGGGAGAGGAGCTCTGCGTTGCCATGTGCCGTGCCTTGGCGGCGGAATATCCCAAGCTGAAGCAGATCCTGGTGACCCTGGACAAGGACGGTTCTTTCGTTTACATCACGGAACAAGACCGCATTCTCTATTCTCCCAAGCCGGGGAGCAAGGCGATCTCCACCGTGGGTGCAGGGGACTCCTTCTCTGCTTGCTACGTTTACAACCTGCTCACAGGTGCCGACACCGAGACTTGTCTGGCAAGAGCCACCGCCCTCAGCGACTACGTGGTCACCCAATTGGGAGCCGTTCCCGAATATCCCCCGGAGCTGCTCTCCCGTATCAAATAAATTCGGAGGCATTTTATGATCTTACAGGATATATCTCTGCAGTTGCAGGCAGGCAAGGCCAAGCTTGTTAAGGAATTGGTGCAGTCTGCCATCGACCAAGGCCTTGCGCCCGAGGTCATTTTGAACGACGGCCTTTTGGCAGGCATGGACGTGATCGGCAAAAAGTTCAAGGAGGGCACCGTCTTCGTACCCGAGGTGCTGGTAGCCGCCCGCGCCATGAACATGGGTGCGGCGCTTTTGAAGCCCTTGCTGGTAAAAGAGGGCATCCCCTCTGCGGGCAAGGTGTGCATCGGCACGGTGAAGGGCGACCTTCACGACATCGGCAAGAATCTGGTGAAGATGATGCTGGAAAGCAAGGGCCTTGAGGTGATCGACCTGGGCACGGACGTTTCCGCCGAGACCTTCGTAGAGACTGCCGTTGCGGAGAACTGCAAGGTGATCTGCTGTTCCGCTTTGCTTACCACCACCATGGACGTGATGGGCGAGGTAGTTTCCCTTGCCAAGGAAAAGGGCGTTCGGGAACAGGTGAAGATCATGATCGGCGGTGCTCCCGTAACGGAGGAGTTCTGCAAGCAGATCGGCGCAGACGCCTACACAGAGGATGCCGCTTCCGCCGCCGATCTGGCGCTGGCATTCTGCAAAGCATAAAGATATGAACGTCATAGACTATCTTTGGGGGAAGCGGGGCGGTCTGCCCATCCTGTCCTTCCCCGCCGTGCAGGCCCTTGGCATCACCGTGGAGGCGATGTGCAAAAGCCCTTCTCTTGCCGCCGATGCCATGGTTTACGTAGCGAAGAACACCAAAACCCTTGCCGCTGTCAGCCCCATGGATCTTTCCTTGGAGGCGGAGGCCTTTGGGGCGCAAATTCGGTTTGCCCCTATGGAAGTCCCCGCCGTAACGGGGCAGTTGGTCTCTTCCTTGGAGGAGGCCGAGGCTTTGGAGATCCCTGCCCTCACCGCAGGGCGGATCCCCCACGCCCTGGAGACGGTACGCCTGGCGGCAGAACGGATCACGGACAAGCCCGTGATCGCAGGGATGATCGGTCCCTTCTCCCTGGCAGGCAGGCTGATGGACGTTACCGAGATCCTCTACACCTGCTACGACGAGCCGGAAGCGGTACACGCCGTTATGGAAAAAACCACCGCCTTCCTCATTTCCTACGCCCAAGCCCTGCAGGAAGCGGGCGCAGTGGGGGTGATGATGGCAGAGCCTCTGACAGGGATCTTAAGCCCCGATTTGGCGGAGGAATTTTCTATCCCCTACGTCACCAAGCTGATCTCCGCCGTGCAAACGGAGAGCTTCTCCGTGATCTACCACAACTGCGGAAACAGCATTCTCCACATGGCGGATCTGCTGTTTTCCCAAGGGGCGGCGGCCTACCATTTCGGCAACGCCGTGCCTTTGAAGGAAATGCTGCAAAAAGCCCCTGCAGATACCCTTTGCATGGGGAATATCGACCCGGTCTCCAAATTCTCCGCAGGAACGCCCGACGAGATGAAGCAAGCCGTGGCGGAGCTTTTGGAGGACTGCAAGGAGTACCCCAACTTCCTGCCCTCCTCGGGTTGTGACATCCCCGCCCACGCCAAATGGGAGAATATCCGAGCATTCTTCGAGGTGCTGTCATGAACGGAGAAACGTTAAAAGCCCTTGCTCTGGAATGCGGTGCTACGGGAGCAGAGGTGATCTCGGGGGAGCGCATTGTCACCAACCCCGTTTTTCGGGATGCCTGTGCCTCCGGAGAATGCCGCATTTACGGCAAGTGCCATATGTGCCCGCCGGACGTGGGGACGCCGGAGAAATTGATTTCAACGGTACACAGCTACGCTCACGCCCTGGTTCTTCAAACCGTCACCCCCTTGGACGATCCCTTTGACATGGAGACCATGAGCTTGGCGGGATTGGAACTGAACAAACTGGTTCGCAAGCTCCGTACCCGCTTGCGGGAGACGGGAGAAGGCAGGTTTTTGGTATTGGGTGCGGGCGGCTGCCGCCTGTGCAAGCCCTGCGCCAAGGTGGAGGGACTGCCCTGCCGCAATCCGAGAGAAGCCTTGCTTTCTATGGAGGCCTGCTGTATCGACGTATACAACACCGTAAAGGATACCGCCTTACCCTACAACAATGGAAAGAACACCGTCACCTTCTTTGGGATGGTGCTGTTTGACTGATATGCCTGTTTTTCATTGGAAGACGTCCCAAAAAGAATACACCCTTCCCTTTGAAGGCACCCCCAAGGTGGCAGACCTTCTGCGGGAACAGGGCATCCCCTCCCCCGCCCCCTGCGGCGGCAAGGGGACTTGCGGAAAGTGCGCCGTGGTGCTGGAGGGTGCCGTTTCCACGCCTAACGAGGCCGAGAAAAAGGCAGGGTGCCGTTTGGCCTGCCAAGCCGTCCTTCTGGGAGAGGCTTGGGGCGAACCCTTACGGGAGGATGCTCCCTTTGCCCACGTGGAAGGCACGGACTACCGCCCCGATGCGCCCTTGCAGGGGATCTCCGCCGCCATCGATATCGGCACCACCACGGTAGCCTTGAAGGTATTTTCGGAGGACGGTTCTCTTCTCGGCGAAGCCTCCGGGCTGAACCCTCAGCGGGTGTACGCCGCAGACGTGATCGGCAGGATCGATGCCGCCTTGAAGGGCAAAGGAGAGGAACTGCAAAGCGCAATCTTGGATTGTATGGATACCCTGCTTTCCACCGCCTGTGAAAAAGGCGGGATCGACAAGGACGCAATCGTGTCCTTCGCAGTCACGGGGAACACCGCCATGCTGTATCTGCTCACGGGCAGATCCCCCGCTTCCATTGCCACCTTCCCCTTTCGGTCGGAGACCTTGTTTGGGGAGACGCGGGAGCTGTTTGGCAAGCCCGCCTACCTGCCCCCCTGCATGAATGCCTTCGTGGGGGCGGACATTACCTGCGCCCTGTTGGCCTCGGGGATGTGCCAAAAAGAAGAAACCGCCCTGCTGTGCGACGTGGGCACCAACGGGGAGATCGCTTTGTGGAAGGACGGCAAGCTGTACGTCACCTCCACGGCGGCAGGCCCGGCCTTTGAGGGAGCAGAGATCTCCCGCGGGTGCGGCTATATTCCCGGGGCGGTGGACCGCCTTTGGGTGGCAAACGGTAAGCTGTACGCCCACACCGTGGGAGAAAAGCCCGCCGTAGGGATCTGCGGCTCGGGACTTTTGGATGCGGTGGCTTGCTTTTTGGAATTGGAGGAGCTGGACGAGACCGGGGCTATGGACGGGGACTTCCTGCCCATCGCGGGGGACGTCACCCTGACCCAAAAGGATATCCGTGCCCTGCAGTTGGCAAAAGCCGCCATCGCCGCGGGGATCGAGATCTTGCTTGCCCGTGCCGGAGTGAAGGAGCAGGAGATTGCCGCCGTGTATCTGGCGGGCGGCTTCGGAACCCATCTTTCCCCGGAAAGCGCTGTGAAGATCGGGCTCATTCCCCGTTCCTTTTTGGGGAAGATACTCCCCCTGGGGAACGCCGCCCTGCAAGGGGCCTGTATGCTCCTTGGTGACCCCGCCACGAGGGAAACATGCCGCTCCCTCGCCGCTTCTGCCATCCACGTGGAGCTGGGCGGCAGTGCAGACTTCAACGACGCATTTGTGGAGCATATGTTTTTTTGATACGAACAGGCAAAGGCCGAGTCGGACGACTCGGCCTTTTGCGTACTCTGCACAAAAGCGAGGGCAAAAGTTCTGCATTTTTGCACAATTGACAGCACCGAGGGGAATATGATATACTGCAAATGGGGTAGCAGACAAAAATACGGAAAGGAAGTGAGTCCCATGGGCAATACCGAAATAGAAATCACAGAACAAGCCACGTTCTGCGGGTGCATTCGTACGCCCGTAGGACACCACCCATCGACTTTTTTCAGGAGGTAAGACCATGAAAAAAAGATTTTTGGCAATTCTTCTTTGCCTTTCCGTTCTTTTGATGGCTTGCGCCTGCGCAGCCGAAACCATGGAGCCGCCCGCCGTTTCCGAGACGGAGAGCCAGGCTCCCGCACCCCAGTTTACCCTTTCCGAAGTGAACGCGGAAAGCTCCACGACCCAGGAGCCTGCCGCCCCTTCCGAGACGACTCCCGCAGAATCCGAGCCCGAAGAAACCATCTCCATGGAGGAATCGGACATTGAGCTGGAGCCTATCCAGCCTGTTGAGCCTATCCAGCCCATCATCCCCGTGGAAAAAGAAACCACTTTAGAAAAAGTCTTCTCTTTCGATATCGGCCTCGACGGTGTTATGGAGTACAGTTTCCTTTTCCACGATGATCCTTCCACCGCAAGCATTGTAGTGCCCGGCAGTTTGTATACAGATGGCGCCGGAACTTTTTATCACACAGACGATAGCAGCATTCTTCGCTTAAATGATGGAGCCGAATTTCCGTTTATCGCTTGGGCTGAAGTATTGGATATAGAAATTCATGAAAATGATTTTTATATTCTCAAAAGCAACAGCACAGGATTGGAGGGAATTCTGTATCATTATGATGTTTCCGGTGGCTTTGAATCTCCAATATTGAAAGCGACCTACGATAAACTTCCTGCTGGAGTTCTCGGATGGGTAAACAATGCTCCGGTAGTATTTTATCAGGGGAAAATGTATTGTGTCGGCGAGAAGCAGTACAGCGCTACTCAAGCACCGTACGCTTTCACTTCGATACCCGAGAATGCGGTTTCAATACAAAAGCAAAACGGAACATTGACGATCATGCAAGGGGAATCTTTTAATTGCTATGTACCTGTAGTCAATTCTTTCGGAACTGTCGTTGTAGAAAAAAGGGCGGGCAATATCGATACCATATATACTACGGTTGACTCTAACGGCAACACGTTAGCGCGGTTTATGGTTGATATCGAACGCAACGCAAACGACATTTCCTGCAAGTTGGATTTCAATTGGTATGGTGATGTTCTGACAGTAGAAACGTATCGCTCGCAAAGCGCCTTTATAGGAGATAAAGCTTTCGAGGATTTGCTGGCGAATCAGGTATTTTATGATGCGAATGGCAACGCTTATTTTGCAGCGTATTACCTTGATCGTTGCGATGTTTACAGCATTGACCAAGGATATTCTGATGCGCAGCTTTCCGGCGAAGCAGAAAAATAAAGCGGGGGACAGCAGCGTTGCGCCTACAAGCAATGCAAGCGGGTCCTCCGCTTCTTCTGTACAGTATTTGGACATCTCCAGAGCAGAAGTGAAAGCAAATGCTCTTGAAATGATCAACTTAGAGTGGAATATTCTCCCGGGAAATTTAACCCCTCGAGCATACGAGGATGATCCCGAACAACTGTTGGAACTTCCCGTATATTTACGCGGAAACAATGTCCCCGTTCCCGAGGATCAGAAGGCGACTTTATAACGCTATACAGCTATACAGCAAAATGAGGATGCGTCAAACGACGCGGCCTCCTTGTTTTTATTCCAGTTTTGCCAATTCGGGGTCGATCTCTTCCGTTTCCTTGGCGCTCTTCTTGGGCGGGGGTGCCAAGAACTGCACCTCCTCGGGAGCGAAGAAGCGGATGGTGTTATCGTCTACGGTGAGCACCTTCACCTTTTTGGTCAAGAAGTTGCTTTCCAGCACGGTAGCCTTGCCCTTGGGGGTATCCACGGTGCTGTTCACCCGGGGCATCTCGGCGTTTTCACGCTCGTAGGTGTCCTGCTCGTAACGGAGACAGCACATCAATCTGCCGCAGGAGCCGCTGATCTTGGAGGACGCCAGAGAGAGGTTCTGCTCCTTTGCCATCTTGATGGAGACTTGCACGAAGTCCGCAAGGAAGCTCTTACAGCAGAAGGGTCTGCCGCAAACGCCCAGCCCGCCGAACATACGGGCTTCGTCCCGCACGCCGATCTGGCGAAGCACGATACGGGTACGGAACACGGAGGCCAGATCTTTGACCAGCTCGCGGAAATCCACTCTGCCCTCTGCGGTGAAGTAGAAGCACAGCTTGGTGTTATCGAAGGTGTATTCCACGTCCACAAGCTGCATTTCCAGCTTGTTTTTCTTGACTTTTTCCAAGAAGACGGGCTTGGCCGCCTCCTCCAGCTCTCGGTTGGCAAGGTAGTGAGCGGTATCCCCCTCGGAGGCCTTGCGCAGGACGGGCTTCAAAGGCTGAACCACCTCGTTGGCGGACACCATGCGGTTGCCCATGAGCACGTCGCCGTACTCCACGCCGCGAACGGTCTCCACAATGGCGTGGTCACCGTCGGCAAAGCTGATCCCTGCGGGAGAGAAGTAATAGGTCTTCCCTGCACCGCGGAAACGGATGCCAACCACCTCAAACTGTTCCTTGGGTGCTTCCGCCTCTGCTGCGGGGGAAGGCTCTGCCTTCACCACAGGCTCTTCGTCCAGAGTGAACAACAGACCGTCGGCACGCAACTGCTCGTCGGTAAACTCCTCTGCGGGAGGTGCGGCAGGGGTGGTTTTCTCTTGCAGGATCCGTTCGCCCTGTGCCTTTTTGGGTGAAGCGGGCTTGCCCTTTTGCTCGCCCTTGCGGGGCGCTTTTTGCTGTTCCTTGGAGGGCTGTTCCACCACTGCCTGGGGGATCAGATCCTCTGCAGGACGGGATTTGCGGTCATGCTTTTTGTCGGGGCGGCGGTCTCTGCGGTCATGCTTACGCTTGTTGCCCTGCTCCCTTTGCTGATTTTCCACCTTGTTTTCCTGGGCAGGCAGTGCCTTCTTTTCTTCCAGAACAGGCTTTGCCTCTCCGCCCCGCAGATGTTCCTTTTTCTTCTTGTCGGGGCGGCGATCCTTGTGATCCCGCTTGTCCTTCCGATCCTGTTTGGGAGGCTGTTTTTCCGCCTTTGCGCCCTGGGAGGGTTGCTCCGGGGCAGGCTCTGCCTTTTTACTGATGTGCTCGGTCATATCCGCACCGGGATAAGCCACCCGCACAAAGGGTCGCTTGGGTGCGCGGGGGGCGTTGCCTGCAGGCGCATCCTTTACCGGACGCTTGGAGGCGATCTTTTCCTCGCGGTTGCCGGTCATATCCTTGATCTTCTTTTCTTCCATGTGACGTTCCTTCTGTATCTGTATCGATGTATTAAACTCGTTCGTTGGCCGCCGACCAAAGTCCCGTAGCCAAACGGGTCATGACGGCGGTGACGTTGCCGTTGGACTCCAAAGCCGCCCGACAGGCAACGGTCACGTCGCACATGGCGGAGACGGCACGCTTGGTGGCTCTGGCGTCGAAAAACTCCAGATCCTCTCCTGTTAAGAGAAGGGGCTTCCCCCCGCTTTTTGCCAAAAGCAGGTCGGAAAGTAGCTGTAAAAAGGCGTCCAGCAAAGGCAACAAGGTGTCCCGCTTGTGCTTGGAGGAAGTGAGCAGACCCACCAGACGATACTTGTCCCCATCCAAGGCCACGGTAAGCCATTCCCTTGCAGCCTCCCTGCGCATCACCGCATCCCGCTTTAGGAAGGCTTCTGCCTCTCCCAAGCTTCCTCCGGAGGTGGCCACGGCGGCGGAAAGCTCTGCGGGGGAAACACGGGGGAACATCAGCTTCAAGCGTTCCTCCAGCGCCCGGTTTTCCATGGGAGACAAACGCACCGTCTGCCCGCGGGAACGGACGGTGGGCAGCAGACTGCGGCGGGAATCGGTAAGCAAAAAGATCACCACGCCTGCAGGCGGCTCTTCAAACACCTTCAAAAGGGCGTTCTGTGCAGGGGCTTGCATCTTCTGGGCGTTGGCAAGGATGAACACGTTCTTTTCCCCGTCGGTGGGGATCCAGCCCGTTTCCTTGATCAGGGCACGCACCTCGTCCACGGAGATGGCTTTGTCCCCTTCCCCGTAAATATGCACGTCGGGATGGTGACCGCCCTGCACCTTGCGGCAGGAACGGCAAAGCCCGCAGGGCTTCTTTTCCTCTTCGCACAGCAAGGCGGAGGCGCACCAAAGGGCAAACTCACGCTTTCCCGACCCCTTGGGCCCTTCCACAATAAACCCGTGAGAGCAGGTGCCGTTTTGTAGCCGCCGCAGAAAATCCGCCCGTTCGGGCGCAAGCGACCGTGTAAGATCCATGCACATACCCTCCGTTTACAATTTCTCTTTCTATTGTACCACATTTTTTGCCGATTGGGAAGTGATATTTTAAAAAAAGACAAAAAATAATTTGACTTTTCCGAAAAAAGTGCTACAATAGAAGGAGAGTATCTGCACGGAGGCGTTTTTATGAGCATCATCGTTGGAATCGATATTGGCGGAAGCACCACGAAGATCGTGGGCTTTGACGGGGACAGGCTGTTACAGCCCTTGATGGTTCGTGCCACCGACCCCATTGCCTCCGTTTACGGCGCCTTCGGTAAGTTTACTTATCAGCACGGGATCGCACTTTCGGATATCAGCGAGGTACACATCACAGGGGTTGGCAGTGCCTTCGTGGAGGAATCCATCTACGGGTTAAAGACCGTCCGTGTGGAGGAGTTTACCGCCAACGCCAAGGGTGGGCTGTATCTTTCGGGCCTGGAGCGTGCCGTCATCGTCAGCATGGGCACGGGCACCGCTTACGTTTACGCCGATCAAAACGGCAGTGAATATTTAGGCGGCACAGGCGTGGGAGGCGGCACTCTCATGGGGCTTTCCAAAAAGCTTTTGGGCATGTCCGATCCCGAGCAGATCGCCGTTCTGGCAGAAGAGGGAGATCTTTCCAAGATCGACTTACGGATCAACGATATTTCCAAGTCCGCCATCAACTCCATTCTTTCCGATAACGCCACCGCCGCCAATTTCGGCAAAGTCTCCGATCTGGCAACCCGGGAGGATATCGCCTTGGGGATCTTTAATATGGTGTACGAGACCATCGGTATGCTGGCGGTGTTCGCCGCGCGGCAGAAGGAGCTGAAGGAGATCGTTCTCATCGGCAACCTGGCGGGGCTTCCCCATGCCCACATCACCTTTGAGCAGTTGAACCGTATGTTCGGAATGCATTTTATCATCCCCGAGCTGTCTACCTACGGCACGGTCATCGGTGCGGCACTGACGTGCTCTGCACGCACTTGAGAGTAGGAACTCTCAAGTGATTTCGCGTTCCTTCCGCGGAACGCGGGCCCCTTGCGGGGTTCCTCGATTCTCTCGGAATTTTTCCGCGCCATCGCGGAAAAACTTAATCGGTGTCTTCCGCCCGCAATGAATGCGGGCTCGCGACGCATTTTTAATTGTATCATGTTCCTTTAGTGCGGCGCTGACGTGCTCTGCACGCACTTGAGAGTAGGAAACATTTTTCACAGGAGTTTTTATGGCAGAAAATACCCGTTGGAATAAAAAGATCTTCGCCATGCTGTTGGAGCAGGCGAAGGGTGTGCGCTCCTGGCGGCAGTTCGCCGCAGAGTGCGATATCAGCTACGTGCAAATGCGGAAGCTGGCGGCCATGGAGCAGGAAAACCCGCCCCGCCCCAAGCTGATCCGCAAGATCACCGCCAACGCCTTTGGCGACGTGGATCTGGAGGATCTGATGTTTGCCGCAGGGTTGGGGCATTCCGAGGTCTCTCCCACCGGCAAGAAGGGGGAGGAAACGGTGTACGATCGCTTCCGTTCCCTGCCCGCCAAGGATCGCCGCACGGTGGAGGAATTCATTGAGTTCCTGTATTCCCGCTCACATCAGGAGCAGGAGAGCCACCAGGATGATCAGTAGATCGTTGTTTTCCCCGTCCCCGTCGGTGAGCAACAGAAAGCCGATGGCGATGAGCAACAGATCCTCGATCTTCAGGTCGTGCAGAAAAGACAGATCCAAAAGCCCCTTCCGCTTCGGTTCTTCCTTGCAATGCGTTTGTTCCCGGAAAGTCTCGGCGGCAGGCTCTTCCCGCTCCGGTACGGGGGTGGGGCGGTTCATGCCGTAAAGCTGTCCGTCGCTTTTGATCCCGCCCATTTCACGGCTGTACACAGCAGATCAACTCCTTTCCCCACGGTTGCCGAAGCTCCCCAGCAGAGAGGCCACCGTGGCGATCTGCATCAGATCGTCGATGCGTTTTCGTTTGCCCTCCCCCACCAAGGGACGCAGGGCGAACAATAAGTCCAGCCTTGGATCCTTTGCCGAAGGCTTTGGCAGAGAGGCAGGTTGGGTTGCAAAGGTAGGTGCGCTTTCCCGTTCTGCGGGGGGGAGCTCTCCACCGCTCCCCAAGGAGGAAGCGATGGCGGAGATCTTCGCCAAAGCCTCCGGGTCGGCAAGCACCGCCTTCAGCTTCTCGTTGAAGCTTTCATCCATAGCGTTCAGGTCCCCTTCTTGCGGATCAAATCGTAGATCTCACGGCTCTTCTCTTCCCCCGCACGGTCCAAGAGCAGCTTTGCCTGCTGAGGCGTGAGGTCCTTCAAGCTCTCCCGCAGACTGTCCATATTCCCCAAAAGCACTGCCGTCTTGCGTGGATCAGCCCCTACCGCAGAAGCGATCTGGGTGACCAAGTCCCCCAACTGACGGTCGTTCAGGCGGGACAGTGCCGCAGGGTCAAGATCCATACCGTAATCATTTCTCATAAAATACCCTCCAAAAAGCTACGAAAGGAAGCATCCTCCATGTATAAATGCAAACCCGAACGGAATCCCAAGCAGGTTGCTTTGCTGATGATCAGCAGTATTCTCCTCACCATCGGTGCGTTTACCCTTGGTATCCTGTGGGAGGAATACAAGGGCGTGATCAATCTGGCCGCCATGTTCATTGCCGCCATCTCCCTGTATATCATCATCCGCTTTACCATGACGGAGATGGAGTATACGTTGGATAACGGTACCTTTATCATCACCAAGATCGTGGGTAACAAGCGCACCGATCAGGGTGCTTTGGATCTGGCGGAGACCATTGATCTGGTCACCAAGGCGGAATACAAGGCCAAGGGCTACAACAAGAACCACAACGGCTTCTTCAACTACTCCCAAAACCTCGGGGGAAACCATTGGTTTCTGGTGGTGGGGTTTGCAGGAAAGCGTGCCGTGGTGGAATTTGAGCCCAACGACCTCTTTCTTGCCATCATGAAAGATGAGATCGAAAAAGCCAAGAAGGAACCCAAAAACCAACCGCCCCACGAAGGCCCGGGCGGCGGGATCCTCATCTGACGTTCATAACGCTTACGATGCGCCCGTGATACGGGCGTATTCTTTTGCCAGAGATTCCCATGTCAAGGGCCCTACCACACCGTCCTCCACCAGACCGTAGTTTCGTTGGTAGCGACGGACGTTTGCCTCCGTGGCAGGGCCGAAAATTCCGTCCACTGCCAGCATGGGCATATCCAAGTCCACGGTGGAAACGGCGTTCAGCATGGTCTGAAGCCACCGCACGTTATCCCCTGTTGACCCTCTCCGCAAGGGCGTGCCGGGATAGGGACGCAACGAATCCGTCTCTCCCCCGCCCAGGGCGTAGAAGGAGGTAACGATGGCGTTCCAGGTGGCCTCGTTTACCGTTCCCGTGGGCACAAGGCCGTAGTAGTTTTGGAACTGCTGTACCGCCGAGGAGGTCTCGTCTCCATATACGCCGTCCACCTCCACCGCAGAGATCACGTTTTCTCCCAATTCGCGGGAGATGTACTGTAGATACCGCTGGATCCTTAGCACTTCTGTGCCGCGACTGCCCCGCTGCAGCACCCGCCCGGGGAATGTATCCGTTTGTGGGAACTCCCCTTCGCTTCCCAGCTCCGCCAGCTTTTTCACGGCGGTGTAAATATATTGGATACGGTACCAGGTCTCCCGATCCACCTTTCCCGTTTCCGCAAGGCGGAACAGCCGTTGAAAGCCTCTTACCGCCAGGGCAGTGGTCTCCCCATAGCGTCCGTCGGCAGGGAGAACAAAAGGAATGGCGGGGAATGCAATGGCAATACGGTTGAGCCGATTTTGCAAACGGAGCACGCCTTCGGAATGATCGCCCGTCTCCAATTCCCCCGGGAAGGATTCGGGAGCAACCTCCTGCACCTGTGCGGTGCGCAGCTCGATCTCGTTGCCGTAGTAATACTGCAGGATCTGCAAGGGGGTGTAGTTCTTCCGTGCCAAGGACACCGTGCCCCATTGACTCATGCCGTCGCAGGTGGTGGTTGCGCCGTCACAATATTCCGCGAACAAGGGCTCCAGCCGCCGCTGAACGGCGACGTAATTGGTGAAATACCCGTCCACCACCGTGTCGATGGCTTCAAAGATCCCTCGCTCATGAACGTAGTATTGGTCGTAAGCGGTGGAGCTGGTGATGTCAAAGTCGTACCCTTGGGAGGGATACCACTCGGTATACAGGCGGTTCAACGTCAAAGACACCTGGGCGATGACGTTGGCGATCAAAGAATTGGTGGGCCAGGTGGGGTAGATCTCACTGCTGGCCACGTTTTTGATATAGTCGATAAAGGGCACCGTCACCGTACGCACGTTGGCACCGGGAGGGCCCAAGTGCACCCGTATGTTTTCCGGCACGATCACCTTGCGTGGTATTTCCGTAACAGCCGCAGGTAGGGCGTTCTCCTCGGGGATCCGTACGTCGGCACGGTTGGTGTACAATTTGTGCTCCGGAATGATGATGATCTTTTCCAGCTCGTTGGGGGTGGCTGTCAACACCTCCATGCGAACGGTCTGCTTGGTGGTTTGATTCGGGAAGATCTGCTCCCCGATGATGCTCACCGTGATGTACCCGCGGATCACGATCCGCAGATCCACCGTCACGTAAGGTCGTTCCCTGGGGTTGGGGGTCTGACTGCTCACTGCCGAACCCGTGGGCACGGAGAAGGAGGCAAATCCCGCCCCGTTGCTGATCTCCGTCATGGAGCCTCGGGAGCTTCCCGTCAGGATCACCGTTGCCCCCTCTAAGATCCCTCCGTCCGCCGTCAGAACGGTGACTTCCAATGTTCCTCTGCTCTCTGCCAATGTGTATCCGCTCCTTTCCCTTGTTGTTACTATATGCAAGGGCAGGCGGGAATGTGACCGGCGGTTTCTTTCCCGCGCATTTTTATGTGGGCTGCCGATGCCGCCCGCGGCGGCGAGACGTCAGCCCCTACAAACACGAAACGGCAAAGCTGAATAAACAACGTATTCTCCCGCAACAACAATGGCAACAAATCGGTTTTCGCCTTTCCCTATTGCGTGACCCGGAGTATTGTTTTGATCAACGTTTGTTGGGGGGGTGTAGGGGACGACGTCCACGGCGTCCCGTTTTTCGTGCTATATACAAAAAAAGACGGGAATGTGAAAGGGAGAACAGAAAACTCCTCCGATGAAGGAAGGAGTTTTTGCGTTTCTTACAGCTTTTTCTTGGCGAACAAGTATGTCTTGTCGTACATTTCACGGTAGAGGGGGTTTTTGCTCTTCCATCCATTGGAAATGCAGCCCTTGAAGCGGCTTCCGTGGTAGTACATTTTGGAGGTATTCATATAGCCTGTTTCCGCGCCAACCTCCAGATATTCGATAAACCGACGGATATGCTCGGGGTGGTCGATGGTGCCGTCGGGATCTTCACGGATCTGCCAGACCTCCAGCTCCACGCACATACCCATGCGCTTGGCTTCCTTTGCCGTATCGTAAAGGCGGGATTTGGGGATGGAGAGATCGAACATATAGTTGGGCTGCATACAAGCGATGTCGAAGCCGTATCTCTGCCAATGCTCGTAGCCCAAGGCACGGAAATAAGGGATCCAGAAGCACTTGTAGCCCTTGGATTGCACGTACTCACAGGCGAAGCGGATCAGCTCCTCCTCGTAGCGGTCGGTGGGATTCAAGGCCTCCTCGAACCAATAGAAGCCTCTCAGCTCCGTGTTGCCGTAGTTTCCTGCCTTGTAGCGTTCGATCATGGAATCGATCATCCAGCGGATGGCCTTCTTGCGGCTTTCCGGATTGTCAAACACCAAATGCTCCCCGTTCACCGTACCGAAATCATCGTACCCCGTGAAGGTATACAGAATGGTGAAGTAGACCCCCACGGTGTAATCGGGGTTGCCCAGAGCGGTGCCCACCTTCTTAGCGGTGGCGTTCAGAGCGTCCAGATTCTTACCGGGGACGAAAACGCTGTTCATATAGTCCTGCCAGCCCTCGGCGTGCTGACCGCGGGGGCTGAAATCGAAGGATACGTCGGGCAAGAACAGGAACCCGTCCATGAAGGTATCCTTAATATTCCCTTCCTTGTCCAGATACGCCACCAAGGGGAAGTAATCCTCGGGGGTACGGAAGCCCTGATCCTCGTCCACGGGACGGTAGTTATAGGTGAGCAGGATGTTGTTGGAGCCCATGACGTCGTCCGAAGGAAACTCGTTCACCTCCATAGGGCCGGGGAACTCGTTGAAGACAGGCTTATCGTCCGCCACGGGGAGAGGAACCTCCGTCACGTCGGTACAGCCGTAGATCTCCAATTCGTCGATGTAAACGTGGTGTACCACGTCGATGACCACCTGGACGTACAACGCCTGCACGGGGGCAAATTCTCCCTTGATGGGAATGATCCGCAGGTCACGGTGGGTGCGGGTGTCTGCCTCGTAGATCGTCTGAAAGGTCTCGCCGTCGGCGGAGACACGGATCTTGGTATAACGGGGAGATCGTACTGCCACCACGTCGTCACGGCAGGTGTTCATGCAGAAGCCTTCCACGGCACACAGGTAGGGCAGTTTGAAGGTGATCACACGTCCGCCACCTCCGTGGATATGGAACCACTGAGGGTTGGGATAGTGGCGGTCGGGAGAATACGCCCCGTCGGTGAGGAGAGTGCAATCGGTGTCGTAGTTCCGTTCTGCGCGCTCCCCGGGGTTGGCGAAGAATTCCTTCTCTTCAATGGCGTGAATGGGCAGGCCGCGAAGCAGGTTCACCTTCTCCTTGGAGGGGGTGTCGCAATAAACCGGTTCACACTTGGTGATGGGTTTGTTCGTGTAGTACATAGGGTTCTCCATTTTCTAAAAAAGGGGCGCGAAAACCCGGTAGAAAACCGTTGGTTTTCTACCGAGAGCGAAGCGACCATACAATGAAAATTGCGTCGCTAGCCCGCATTCACTGCGGGCGAAAGACTCCGATTTGGTTTTTTGCGTACGGACGCAAAAAATTCCGAGCGTAGCGAGGAACCCCGCAAGGGGCACGCGCCCCGCGGAAGGGGCGCGAAAACCCGTTAGGAAACCAACGGTTTCCTAACGAGAGCGAAGCGAAAATTACGCCATTTTAGCAAGCATTTCCTGAGTCACCTCGGCAAGGAGCTTCTCCCCTGCCAGGAAGCGTTCCAGCTCCTCGCAGACGTGCTGGCCGATCTTCTTCAGACCGTTGGCGGCAAGGCCTGCCAGGTGGGGAGTCATGATGCAGTTGGGCAGGGTACGCAGGGGATGATCAGCCGCCGGAGGTTCGGGATCGAATACGTCCAGGCAAGCGTACTTCAGGTTGCCCGCCTTCATATGGTTGTACAGCGCCTCCTCGTCGATGAGGGAGCCGCGGGCGGTGTTGATGAGGATGGCGTCCTTCTTCATCTTTGCCAGGGTCTCGGCGTTGAACATATGATAGGTCTCGGGAATGGAGGGCGCGTGGATGGAGATGATGTCGGATTTTTCCAAGATCTCCTCGAAGGAAGCTTTGCGGCAACCCCAGGAGGCGGCAGTTTCCTCGGACACGAAGGGGTCGTACAGCAGAATATCCACGTTGAAAGGCTGCAGCAGCTCGATGTAATGTCTGCCTGCCCAGCCGCCGCTGATGACGCCGATGGTCAGCTCGTACAGCTCGCGGATGTCCTCTTTGCCCTCTGCCCACAACCCGTTATGCAGATTGGCGTTCAGATTGTAGAAGTTCTTGGAGGCGGAAATGGTGAAGCCCAAAGCCGTCTCGGAAACGCCCATGGAAAGCATGGGAGCACTGGAGGCCACACGGACACCCTTTGCCCACAAAGCATCGGAGACCACGGGCTTTACACTGCCTGCGGCGTGGATCAAAATCTTCAGATCGGGGCAGACCGCCAAAAGCTCCTCGTCCAGAGGGGTGCTTCCCCAGGAGGTAACGCAGACGGTGGCGTCCTGCAGGAGGGGCTTTACGCTTCCTACGTTGTTGCCGCCTTGGTTGATGACCACTTCGCCGATCTTGGAGAGTCTGTCGATGGTTTTTTGGTTGATGACCATGTCCCGGGTACCGGGATCCATGATAAGAGCGATTTTTTCCATATTGTGCGTTCCTTTACGTTGGTATTTTTTTACAGTATAGAACAAACAAGGCGGTTTGTCAAGAAAAAGAAGGGAGGAATGGGAGGTTTTTTACGGTTGTTTTGAGAGAGGCAAGGGGCACCGTCATCCTTGAGCATAGGAACTCTGCAGGTCGGCAAACACGGAAACATCGTGGCTACCCGTCATCCTGAGTACGCGCGGGTCGTAGTAGTTACGGCTGTGCAATACGGTATATCTCCGTGCGCGTCGAAGTTTTGCTTTTTGAAATTGCCCATTGTCTTTGGATATGCAGTTCCTTCCACAGCAATTTCCAAAAAGCGAAACCGTAAGGGATCTCCTACGAGTTTGATCTACCCCTACATAGGCAAACTTACATTCTTTGTGATAAAACAGTTCTTTCCCCCTCGGAAAGGTACATCAGACTCTTATGAGATCCCGCCTGTCGGCGGTTTTTGCCGCTCAGCTTCGCTTCGACTGCAAAAACTTCGACGTGCGCGGAGATGACTGCAATACGTAGCCACATCTACTACGACCCGCGCGGCCAACCCGCAGGGTTGGTATGCTCAGAGATGACACGTAGCCGTTACAGTTCCAAAAACGACTAAAGTCGTTTTTGATGTCGGTGAAACAAAACTACGCTTAAACCAAAAGCATTGTGCCGACTTGGTCACGGCTTTTTGTCACCCTGAGCAAGCGCGGAATCGAACTGCAGTGGCTCCAAACACGACTACATCTCCGCGCGCGTCGAAGTTTTGCTTTTTGAAATTGCCCGTTGTCTTTGGATATGCAGTTCCTTTTACAGCAATTTCTAAAAAGCGAAACCGTAAGGGGTCTCCTCAAAGTCTGATCTACCTCTACATAGGCAAACTTACATCCTTTGTAATAAAACAGTTCTTTAGCCTCGGAAAGGTACATCAGACTCTTATGAGATCCCGCCTGCGGCGGTTTCTGATGCTCGGTGCTTCGCACCTCGACTACAGAAACTTCGACTCGCCCTTCGGGCTCCCTCAGGATGACCTGTTGAAGCAAAAAGGATGCTATTCTTTGTGCAAGTATGCAGTCCTGATCCCTCTGTTCACGAAAAAAGACACGGCTTTTTGTCAGCCGTGTCTTTTTTGCAACCGAGTTACAATTCCGTCACCACACCGATGAACAGGGGTGCACGGGTTTTGAGATCCACGATGGCGTAGATAAATGGTCGGTCAAGGACCACAGTTTTGTCGCACTTCGGAAGCTCCGCGCTCTTAAGACTGCTCCCCGTCGCCGAGGCTGCCTTCACGCCATTTTTGTCCAGCTCGATAAACGCCTGATGGATCACCTTGTCAAGCCACATGGGAGTATTGCTCATACGGGAAAAATTACCCTCGTCAAAGGCAGACGCCATCCCCAAAGCGGGAAGCACTTCTCTCAAATCCGTCTTGTAGGAATAGCTGAATTCGGGGATCGCCGCCAAGACCGTAGTATCCTTCTGCCTGCTGCTTAAGAATTCCTCAAAGGCATCGGCATCCAAGGACTCGGCATAGGCATACAGATCCACACCCTCGTTGGGTAGCATCGCAACGAAGCAAAAACGAGACCCATAGCTTTCCTTGTCCTCAAAGGGCTTTGCAAACCCTACGGCATCTTCCGTCTCGTAATACCGTCCTTCCTCGGCGTACATCATAGAGACAGTGGAGGTCTTACCGGAAAGACCGACAAAAGGCTTGTCATAAATAAAGCGATTCTCATACCCGGTCAGCCAGGGTGCTTCCAGCACCAGGGCGTTTACCAAATACACCAGGGCTTCATCATCCATTTCGTCAAAAAGCTTCGGGATCATGCCGTCGGTGTTGCGATCGACCCATGCATTGATCTGTTCCACCGTGCTTTTGCCAAAGGGCACGGCAAATGCATCCGCGCCGTAATACGTAGCGTTGGTCTGCAAGAACTCAGGAAAGATCTCCGGATCGTTCGCTTGGTTCCACCAAACGGAATTAGCAAGCTTAGCTTTCAGGTTTTCCCTTCCTTGAAGGCTGTTTACGTAGCTTAACAGATACTCGTTCAAGTCCTCCAAAGAGATCCCGCTCCCCAGAAGCGCTTCCATTTCCGTAAGGGTGTCCCCCGCGGCACCGTTTGCCGTCATGGCAAGGGCTACCTGTACGGACAAGGGAGAGATCAGCAAATTCTCCCCCTGAGCATTTGCGGCACAGCCGCGGAACAGCTTCCATGCAAATTCACTCTGCGCCCGGGCAAAAGCATCGTCTGCTTCTTTGCCTTCTACGTCCAAAGCCACCACGTTCTTCATCAGATCGCCCCGCGCCGGATCCACCTCGGTGGAGCAAGCGGTCAACAGCAGGACACCCAGCAACACGCAGATCAGAATCTTTTTCAAAACAGATCTCCTCCTTTATTTTTGTTACGTTTTCCACTTTCAGTATACCATAAGGCGAAACTCCTTGGCAACCGCAAAGGAACACAAAGATTCTTTTCTCGTTTTGTGCAAATCGTCCGCAAAATGTAAAGAGTTGTAAAGAAATCACCAAAGGTTGTCGCCTTTGGTGATTTTCATTTTTATTTTGCAAAGCAGGTATGATATCCGTTTTCCTCAAACAGCTTACCGCTGTGGGTGAAGAAGGAATCGTTCAGGGGGAACACGCCGTTTTCCAAGGGGGCGGGGTTCAAGCCCTCGGGGAGCAATGCCTTCAGCTCCTCCCAGCGGGAATAGTTTTGGTCGCCGTTGATCTCCACGCAACCTACCTTCATCCCTGCAAGGGGGGCGATACGGGCGGCGAACTGCTTGTTCCATTCCGCCAGCAAGGGGTTGACCGTGAGGTCTGCACACAAGCACTGGCCGCCTGCTTCGTGGATGGCCTGCACCATGCGGAAGGACACGGACAGAGTCTTGGCGATGGGCTTGAGGGCAACCGCCTTGTACCCCATCTGTAGCCGCGCCTTGACGTCCGCAAGGGAGTGTGCGGATTCGTCGGCGTTGAGACATAGGGGAAGATCCCCCACGTAGGTGTGATTCTCGGGAGCGAAGGGCTCTTCCAGCAGAGCGATACGGGGCAGAGCGCCCATCTTGTCCGCCGCTTCCAAAAGAACCTCTAAGCGGGAACGGCTGTCGTATCTGCCGTTGGCATCCAGGTAATACAGGATCTTGCCGTCCTTGGTATGGGGCGTTTCGTAGTTGGAGGCGATGGTATGGATCTGCCGCAGGCGGGCAATGTCCCACTCCAGCATGGCTTTCATGTCCGCTTCCCCTGCGGGAACGCCGGGGACAGCCTTGCCGATCTTGATCTTCAAAAGAGAAATGCCGCTGTCCAGACAGCGCTTGATCTCCTCTTCCTCCACCGCATAGGACAGCAGAGGGATCTGGGCCAGGGCGGTGTGGCGGTGGGACATGGCAGGCTTTACCTCTGCGGGGATCAGCCCATCGAAGGAGGCAATGCCGTTTTCCTTGGCGTACAGCATCCAAAGAGCGAAGTCAACCCCCACCAGGGAGTTCAAAACGAAGGTCTCCGCCACGGGTCTGCCGCAAACGGAGGCGGCGTAGGAGATCAGCTCGGGCAAAATGCCGTTGATCGCTTCCTCGGGAGTGGTAAAGGAGCTACCCTCCAGCAACTTCAAGGCTCTGCCGGTGACCATCATCATCATGGCGGAGGAAACGGCAGGGGGATTTTCTCCAAACACAGCCCCATCCGACCAAAGAACGCTTTCCACGCAGGGGCACACGGCGGTGAAGTTGTCGCTTTCTACCTTTGCCACCGTTTGCCAAAGCTCGGTGAGGTATCTTCCCTTGAAACCAAAGGGGGCACGGAGGGGTTCTCTTACAAATTCCAGATCCCCTTTGCGGATGTTAATCTTTTTCATTTAAGTACCTGTTGATCACATTGGCGGCGGCGGCAGGAACGGCACCGTTCAGGGGTCTGCCGTAGCGGATCAGCTCTCTTGCGTAGGTGGAGCTGATGTGCGACATACTTCCGGAGGAGGGCAGGATCACCGTTTCGATGCCACCCAATTCCATATTGATGGCACGGAGCTGGGCTTCGTACTCAAAGTCCGTGCCGTTTCTTGCCCCCCGTACCAAAACGGGGTTCTCAAACTGCTTGACAAACTCTGCCAAGAGGCCTTCCAATAACACCACCTGCACCCGCTTATCGGGGAAGCAGGCCCAAATGGAATCCAGCTTCACACGGTCGGGGAGAAAGCCCTGCTTTTCCGCATTGCGGCTGATGACGATGACCACCTGATCGAACAGGTCCAAAGAACGGCGCACCAGATTCTCGTGCCCGCGGGTAAAGGGATCGAACATCCCTGTGATAACGGCTGTACGCATGGTTATACTTCCTCCTCTTCTCTGCGGTAGACGGATACGTAGCTCTTTCCGTAGCGGTGGAGCTTCTGACGGTAGCCCTCTAAGGGTGCGGGGATGCCCTTCTCATCGCTTTCGCAGATGAGGATGGCGTTTGCCGAGGGGAGGTCTGCCTCCACCAAGGCGTGAAGGATCTCGTCCAGCAAGCCCTCGGTGTAGGGAGGGTCCAGCAGGATCAGGTCAAACTGCTCTCTGCCCTTAGCCATACGGATATAATCCTTCCAATCGGCGGAAAGGATGCGGCACTGGGGCATCAGCTTGGTCTTTTGGGCGTTTTCCTTGATGATGTTTGCCGCCTCGCGGGAGGCATCGTTGATCACGGCGAATTCCGCCCCGCGGGACAAAGCCTCCAGAGCAAGCTGTCCGCTACCGCCGAAGAGATCCAGCACACGTCTGTCGTGGAGCTCGAACTGAATGGCGGAGAACATCCCCTCCTTGGCCGCCTCGGAGGTGGGGCGGGTGGCAAGCCCTTCCAGAGTGCGAAGCTTCATGCCTCTTGCTTTACCGGTGATGATTCTCATGTTTCTATCCTTTCCTTGTTGAAGTAGTCGTAAATATTCATGGCGGTGGCGGGGTTGATCCCCTTCACACGGCAAAGCTCCTCTACGGTGGCGGTCTTCAGCCGCTCGTAGGTCTCGAAATGGGTCAGCAATGCCTTTGCCTTGGATTCTCCCACGCCTTTGATGTTCACCAGATCGGACCGCTTCACCGTCTTCCGCCGTTGCAGATCCATGCGGGACAAGGCGAAGCGATGCACTTCCTCCTGGATCTTGTATAGGAACACGAACAGGTCCTGCCGTTTGTTCAAGGAAAGCTCGTGTTCCCCGTCTGTGAGGGTGCGGGTCTTGTGGTAGGCGTCCTTCACCATGCCGAACACGGGGATGTCAAGCCCCTTTTCCATGAGCACGGCCTTGGCGGCGTTGACCTGTGCCACCCCGCCGTCCATGAGGATCAGATCCGGGTATTCCCAGCCCTGCTTGACGTCGTCGTGGGCAAAGCGGCGGTTCAAGGCCTCGGCGAGAGACCCTACGTCGTCGTTGCCCTCCCCCTCCTTGATGTGGAAGGTACGATATTTCTTCTTGGCAAATTTGCCGTTTTGCAGCACCACCATCCCGCAGGTGGGGTGCTCTCCCCCGCTGTGGGAGATATCGTAGGCCTCGATGCGTTCCGGAATCACTTCCAGGCACAGGAACTTTGCAAAAGAAACCAAAAAATCGTTTTGCTTTTCCTCCTCCGCACGCTTGTGCAAAAGGAGCTGTTTGGCATTTTCCGAGGCACGGTCGGTCAGGGCGCGAAATTCCCCCCGCTGTGGGCAATAGAGCTGCACCTTACAGCCTGCTTTTTCCGCAAGCCAGGCGGAAAGCAGCAGGCTTCCCTCCTCCGTCAGTTCCTCGGGAAGGCAGATCTTCTTGGGCACGAAGCCTCTGAGCTGATAGATCCGCTGGAGAAGACCTTCCCAGGCCTCCGTATCCAAAATCTCGTCGGCACCGAAGAAGAAATTCTCTCGGTCGGAAATGGCGCCGTTCCGCACGAACAGCAAGGAAACGGCACTCCCCAGATCGTCACGGTAGACGCCGAAAATATCCGCTTCCACCTCCGGGGCGGCAACGATCTGTTGCTTATCTCCGATCTTCTTCACGGCGCGGATGCGATCCCGAAAGCCTGCGGCACGCTCGTATTGCTCCGCCTCGCTGGCCTGTTCCATCCGGGCGGCAAGATCCTTCAGAAGTCCGCTGTAATCTCCCTTGAGAAGCTGTTCCGCTCCCGCGGCCAGGGCGCGATATTCCTCCTTGGATACCTGCCCCTTGATGCAAAGCCCGCAACAGCCGCCGATGTGGTATTGCAGGCAAGGTCTGCCCTTGCCGATGTCCTTGGGGAACTCCTTTTTACAGGTGGGAAGCCCAAAGGTCTTCTTGGCGGTGGACACGATCTCGTTTGCCACGTGGGCGGAGGAGAAGGGGCCGAAATACTTGTGGTTGCCCTCCGTGCGGGAATACACTACGGAAAGGTTGGGGTAGTCTCCCTTGGACAGGCGGATGTAGGGATAGGCATCGCTGTCCTTCAATTTGATGTTGTAATGGGGCATATATTGCTTGATAAAGGCGTTTTCCTGTAAAAGCGCCTCCAGCTCCGTGGCGGTGTGGTACACCTCGAAATCATGCACGGAGCGGATCATCTTCTCCGTCTTGCCGAAATGGGGCACGGAAGGAGAAAAATAGCTGGAAACACGGTTCCTGAGCGCCTTGGACTTCCCCACGTAGATCACCGTACCCGCTTTGTTGCGCATCAAATAGACCCCGGGGGTGAGGGGCAGTAATTTTGCTTTTTCCAGCAGTTCTTCTTTCGTCATACTCCCGCATTCTCCGGCAAAAAAACAAAATCCGTCCGACACTCCGAACGGATTTTACCTGTTTCCGGTACATTGGTATCAATACGGCCGAAGTGCGATTCCAACATCAAGCATCGGCAACGCAAGGTTACCCCTGCGCAAAAGGCTGTTTTTAGTCTTCCAGCTCAGTGATCAACTGAGAAAGACCTGCAACTGCTTCCGCCTCGTCTGCACCCTCAGCGCTCAAGGTGATCACGTCGCCCTTGGAAACTGCCAGGGAAAGCACACCCAAAAGGCTCTTTGCGTTAGCCTTGCGAGTGCCGTTTTCCACCCAGACGGAGCTTTTGAAGGTGTTTGCCTTCTGGATAAAGAACGTAGCGGGGCGCGCATGAAGTCCCTTTTCGTTCCGGATGGTTACATCTTTTTTCGTCATAACACGTACTCCCCTATGGTTTGTTACATAATAGTATTATATCAAATATTTTGCGGGAAATCAATATCGCCTTCCCCGAATCCTTACAATCAGACCGTATGCTTTTTGGTCAATTTGCACGATTTTCTTCCACGATGTGAACGCCGGTGATCTGCAAAACGAAGACCGCCTCCCCGGTGAAGACGGTAACGGTCTCCCCGGGCACCAGCATGGTGCCGTCCGCAAGGTAGATAAAGCCGTCCACCGCATAGCCGGTGGCGGACACCGTACCCGCAATATCCATATCGCCGTTCTTCACCTCAACGGTATGGCCGTTGGCCAGGGTCACGGTGTCGGTGGCGGCAGAACGGCTCACGGTCAGTACGTCGCCGGTCTTCTCGCCGCTTTCGTTGTAAACGACGCCTCCCGCCTTCAGATAGGCGGCGTGTTCGCTCTTCAGATCCGTAGCGGTGAAGGAATAGGTCACCACGCAGGTGGCGTCATCCTGGAAGAAGGCGAGGATCTTCCCTCTCGCAAAGAATGCGGCAACGGCCAGCAAGATCGCCAGAACGATGAGAACGTCCAATACGGTGATGCGCTTTTTCTTGGTTTTTTCCATATCGCGCCTCCTTTAAGAGCCGGAGACGGCAGACTCAGCCGCTTCGGCAGGGGTCTCCACCACAGACACGGTCAGGATCTCTCCGTGACCCGCAAAGCCCGCAACCATGGCCTCCACGGTCATGCCCGCGGCAATACGGTTGTTTTCCACGAAGTAGCCGCCGTTTTGCAGTTTCGCAGTCACCCGTACCGTCAGCACCACGTCGCTTGCCAGCTCGGAATCGGTTTCGGAATAATGGTAGTCTCCCCCTTCCGCGTAGGAGGTGTGGAGATCGAAGCTCTTTTCCACAGAGCGGGACACCCTTGCAGACTTCACGTCGCCCATGGAAAGGCCGGAAGCGGAGAACAGCTCCTTAGCCTCCGCAAGAGCACCGCTGTACATATTGTCCACCTGCTCAAAGCGAATGGTGTATTCCACCACGGCAGTTTCCGTTTCTCCTCGCTGGGTCACCCAATAGCTCCCCGCCGCCACTGCGATGGCGATGAGCAAAAGCAAGGCGATGTCAAACAGGGGCAGGCGAAATTTCTTTTTGGTCTGCTGATTGTCGTTTCTTACAGCCATTGCCGTTCCTCCTCTTTTTCAGGCTCAAAGCCGAATAATGTACCCGCAAGCGATGCCACGGGACAGATACAGAAGAATACGCCCAGGATCCGCAGATCCGACCAGACGTCGGAGACCGCCGCCCCCAGCAGGAACATCACTGCCGAAGCCACCACGGTGCCGCACAAAATGGTTCGTTGCTTTTCCTGACCGTTCATGAACTCCCGAAGGGTGGTAAACAACCTTTGCCCCGCCAAGAACACACAGGCCAGGAACAAGACCAGAAGCAGGACGCCGCCCTCCAAGATCAAGCGGGTGTAAAGGCTGACCGCATTGCCGTCAAGCCGCAACCCTTCCGCCAGCGCCGCCGCGTTCAAAGCCCCGTTCCCGGAGCCAACGCCCGTCCAGAAATACCGCCAAGCGATCTCCCGTGCGGTGTCGGAAAAGCCTACCGCCAAGCCGCCCAAGCGGTTGCCGCCAAAGGAAGCCGCAAGAGAAATGGCAGTTAAGCCGGTGATCGTCGCCCCTGCCCACGCGCCGTGCGCAAACACCGCGTAGGCCAGAATGGCCAGGAAAATCCCCGCAAACACCCAAAGAGAGCCGGTGAAATACCCGTTTGCCAGGATCAAAAGCATCAAGGCCAAGCCACTCCGCCGTGCGCTGAGCATCAAAGCGAAGGGAGTCATCATCATTAAGTAGCTTTTCAACACCGTACCGCCCATAACCGTGGGCAAGGTGATATCACCGAGGATCCCCGGCAGCTCCACCAGAGACAAAAGTCTGCCTCCTGCGGCGATGGTCAGGGTGAGCAGCCCGCCGTACACGATGGCGGAAATATATTTGCGGAGCAAACGCCCCGTTGTGATCAAATTCACAGTCAGAAACCAGATACAGCCGAACAGGAGCATCCGTTTCAGGAAGAAGAGATCCCCCGTGTTCCACGCAGACAGGGCGCATACCCCTACCGTCAGCGTCAGAAACAGCTCGGGAGCGCCGAAGTGGAGCACACGCTTCAAGCGGATCAGCTTGAGCAGGTAGCCCACAAAGGCCATCAGCACCAGGAATGCGGTGTACCGCAAGGGTGCAAAGGGTAACAGGATCACCGCCGACATGAGCCCCATCTCGGGGACGGCGGGAATGCACAGGCAGAACATTCCGCCCAGCACGAAAAGCAAGATCAGATGGGGGTGGAAGATCAGGGTGAGGACACCCGCTACCGTACCCACCACGAAGGCGATGCCGCCGTGGGCGGCCGTTTTTTCATTATCGGCACGGAAAGCACTCTCGTCCATGCCCAGGATCCCGATAAAGATATGGCTGAAGATCCTGCTGTCGCCCAAAAAGGTGCTCATAGGCTTCCCGCAGAACAGCAGAAAGATGGACACCGGCAAAGAAGCGACGGCGGTATAAAGATCCATGGGGGAAGCCGCCCCCAAGCCAAGGCCCACGTATTCCTTGGCAAGGAAGATCCCTGCGGAATACAGAGCGAACACCAAAAGCGCAATGCCGAAGAACCGCGCCTTGGTATGAAGAAAGGCGCGCCGCAACCCGTCCCCGCGGGCAAAGAGAACGCTCCTGCTCGCGCCGACGGCGACCGCCTTCTTAACGGGAGTGACCACCAGGTCACGAAGCCCCGCTGTTTCGGAAACAGTTGTTGCAAGGCCGCCGTGAAGGCTGTCCTCCACACGGTCTGCGGTGCAGAATACTTTGGAAAGGAGCCCTTGTCGGAAGGACCAGGTGATCCTTGCCGAAAGGCGAGAAGTGCGCGACAAAAGGAAACTGCCTGCACCGCGGCTGCGGCGGGAGTTTTTCTTCGCCTTGCTTTTGGTTCTCTTGTCGGCAGAGGTTGCCATAGCGCTCACCTTTCCAAAAACTTATTCTTGCTCCTGCGGAAACGCTTTTTCATACAGATCGGGGCGCTTGCGCTTGGTACGCTCCAAGGCCTGCTCCCGTCTCCATTTTTCCTGCAATGCGTGATTGCCGTTCACCAGCACCTCGGGAACCTCCAGCCCCTCAAATACCCGGGGCTTGGTGTACTGCGGATGCTCCAACAGTCCGTCGGAAAGACTTTCCTTTTCGTAACACTCCCGATTGGCCAGAACACCGTCCTGCATTCTGGCAACGCAATCCACCAGAATGGCCGCGGGCAGCTCCCCGCCGGTAAGGACGTAATCCCCTGCGGAGATCTCCTCGTCCACCTCAAGCTCGATGATCCGCTCGTCGATGCCTTCGTAATGGCCGCAAAGCAGGATCAGACGGTCGTAAGCGCAAAGCTCCTTGGCCTTCTGCTGGGTCAAAACCTTCCCCTGGGGGGAAAGATAGATCACCCGCGTACTTCCCTCGGCCTGCGCCTTCACGTGGCGGATGCAATCCACAGCGGGCTGGCAGGTCATCACCATGCCGTAGCCCCCGCCGTAGGGAGTGTCGTCCACCTTGCGGTGCTTGTCCTTGGTAAAATCACGGATGTCCACGCAATGAACGTCCAAAAGCCCCGCTGTTCTGGCTCTTCCCAGAATACTGGCGGAGAAAATAGACTCCATCATCTCGGGGAAGAGGGTCAGCACGTCAAATCGCATACCGCTCGTCCATCCCTTCGATGAGTATGATTCGGATCTCCTCCCCCGGCACCACGGAAACCGTCAGATCCGGTACGGGAGGGAACAGAAATTCCATGCCGTCTTCGGCAATATGCCAAAGCAGTCGGCCGCCCTTTTCCTCCACTTCACGGATCTCACCCAGCCTTTCCCCGGTTGCGTGGTTGAACACGGGAGTGCCGATGAGGTCGTCGTTGAACCAAGTGCCCTCGGGCAGGGTCACGTCCTCGCGGTCAAACCACAGGGTGCGGCCTGTCAAGGCGGATGCGGAGGTGCGGTCGGGATATCCCTTGAAGATCACGGTTCCCAGGTGGGGAATGTACCGTTCCACCTCCAAAAACCGCTTTCCTTCGGGATCCAGATATAAGCGGGAAACGCCGGAGAGGAATTCCGCATCGTCGCACCAGCATTCAAAGCGAAGCTCGCCCTTCAGCCCGCGGGGGGAATTCAATCTTCCGGCTTCCAAGTAGCGTTTCATCAAAGGATGTCCACGATGACCCGCTTATTTTCCCTGGCTGCTTGCGCACGCATCACGGTACGGATGCTCTTGGCAATCTTCCCTTCTCTGCCGATGACGCGACCCATGTCGCGCTTGGCAACGGTCAGTTCCAGAACCACGGTATCACCGCTGATACGCTCGGTCACGGAGACCTCCTCGGGATGATCCACGATCGCCTGCACCAGGTCGATGAGCATCTGTTTCATCAGATGACTCCGTTCTTCTTCAGCAGAACACGAACGGTATCGGTGGGCTGAGCGCCGTTAGCGATCCACTTCTTTGCCTTCTCAGCGTCAACGGTGACGGTGGTGGGCTCGGTCATGGGGTTGTAGGTACCGATCTCTTCGATGAATCTGCCATCGCGGGGATAACGGGAATCTGCTACCACGATGCGGTAGAAGGGAGCCTTCTTTGCGCCCATTCTTCTCAGTCTGATCTTTACTGCCATTGTTTTGTTCCTCCAATGTTTAGGTTATATAATATTTTTCTTTTTTCTTAAAGTTATCCGAAGAGGCCTCTCAGCTTGCCCTTCTTCTTTTTGCCGCCGCCCATGAAGCGCTTCATCATGTCCTTGGTCTGGTCGTACTGCTTCAGCAGGCGGGTGACCTCCTCCACAGTAGTGCCGCTGCCTGCGGCGATACGCTTTTTGCGGGAGGAGTTCAGCGTCCCGGGGTGGGTACGCTCGTAGGGAGTCATGGAAAGGATGATGGCTTCCGTTCTTGCCAAAGCCTTTTCATCCACCTTGGCGTCCTTCAAAGCACCGGGCTTAACGCCGGGCATCATGCCCAGAAGCTGATCCATGGAGCCCATGCCCTTGATCTGGGTGAGCTGATCCAAAAAGTCCTCCAGGGTGAAGCTCTGCTCTCTCAGCTTACGCTCCATCTCCAAGGCCTTCTTCTCGTCAATGGTGGCTTCCGCCTTCTCGATGAGGGTCAGCACGTCCCCCATGCCCAGAATACGGGAGGCCATACGGTCGGGATGGAAGGGTTCGATGGCATCCAGCTTCTCGCCGGTACCGATGAACTTGATGGGCTTGCCGGTAACGTGACGGACGGACAGCGCCGCACCGCCGCGGGTATCGCCATCCAGCTTGGTGAGGATGACGCCGGTAAGATCCAGCAGGTTGTTGAAGCTTTCCGCAACGTTCACTGCGTCCTGGCCGGTCATGGCGTCCACCACCAAGAGGATCTCGGTGGGATCCACGGCCTCGCGGATCTCCTTCAGCTCTGCCATCAGCTCCTCGTCCACGTGGAGACGGCCCGCCGTATCCACAAAGACCATATCGTAGCCGTACTTCACGGCGTACTTGATGGCTTCCTTTGCCGTTTCCGCAGGCTTCTGCGTGCCCCGTTCAAACACGGGAACGCCCACCTGCTCGGCCACCACCTGCAACTGCTTGATGGCGGCGGGACGGTAAATATCGCAAGCCACCAGCAAGGGGTTCTTGCCCTGCTTTTTGTACATCTTGGCAAGCTTTGCGGTGTGGGTGGTCTTACCCGAGCCCTGCAAGCCGCACATCAGCACCACCGTGGGAGGCTTGGGAGAAATATTCAGTTTTGTATTGCTACCGCCCATCAGCGCGGTAAGCTCCTCGTTGACGATCTTAACGATCTGCTGCCCGGGGAGAAGGCTTTCCATCACCTCTGCACCCACGGCACGCTCGGACACCTTGTTCACGAAGGCTTTGACCACCTTGAAGTTGACGTCCGCCTCCAGAAGAGCCAGCTTGATCTCCCGCATGCCCGCCTTTACGTCGGCCTCGGTGAGTTTCCCTTTATTGCGGAACTTTTTGAAAGCTTCGGAAAGCTTGTCGGCAAGATTGGAGAACATTCCTCTTCCTTCCTTTCGTATCAGTCGTTATCGCTTAAGATGGCGGAGAGCTCCGCACCGCAGGCGCGGCATTCCTCTCCTTGCGATTCCATTCGCTTTGCGAGAGAAAACAGCTTTTCCGTCTTGGCACCGAAGCCCAAGGCCTCTTCCAAGGCCAACAGCTCCGCCTCGCCTCTGCGGATGGCATCGTGGACACCTTGACGGGTGATCCCCGTATTCTCCGAGATCTCCGCCAAAGAGAGATCGTCGGCGTAGTAATACTCCAGAACGTCCCTGCATCTGGCGGACAGCGCCATGCCGTAAATATCCAACAGTCTGCAAAGCAGCTCCCGACGCTGTGCCATGCTTTCATCTCCAAAGAAAAAGTGCCTGTAAAGTTATTTGCTTTACAGGCTTCTATTATACACACTTTTTCTCTTTTGTCAATAGCTTTTTTCGGAAATTTTCATGCGGTACGCCCCATTTTCACCGCAAAGAAGGATATCCCTGTCCTTTTCCAGCGTTCCTTCCAGAATTCCCTGTGCCAAAAGCTCCTCCGCCGCCTTTGCCACCTTGCGGCACACCGCCCGTGCGCCCCCTTCCGCCTCCTCCAAAGCAAGGCTTAAAAAGGAGGGATCCACGTTGACGGTAATGCCCTGCTCCTTCAGCCGTCGGGTCAGGGAGCGCATTCTGCAAAGGGCCACCCGAGCAAGGGTATCCTTTTCCAAGGGACGGAAATAGGCGATCTCATCCACCCGATCCGTCAGCTCCGCGGACAGCAAAGCCTCCGCCCGCTTCCGTGCCTCCTCCCTTTGGGTGGCCGCAAAGCCGATGCCCATGGCCCCTTCCCCCACGTTGGCGGTCATCACCACGGTGGCGTTTTGAAAGCTCACCGTCAGCCCTGCGGAGTCCGTGAGCTTCCCCTCGTCCAGGATCTGCAGAAGCAAGCCCCGCACCTCGGGATGGGCCTTTTCCACCTCGTCGAACAAGATCAAGGAATAGGGTCTTCTCCGCACCCGCTCGGTCAAAAAGCCTCCCTCTCCGTACCCCGCATACCCGGGAGGGGCACCGATGAGCTTGGAAAGGCTGTGAGGCTCGGCATACTCCGTCATGTCCAACCGCAGAAAGGAATCTTTTCCGTAGAGAAGCTCCGCCAGCACCTTGGCGCACTCCGTTTTCCCCACCCCGGATCTTCCGATGAACAAGAAGGAGCAGGCGGGCTTCTCCCCGTCCCGCACACCCGCTTTGGCACGGCGTACCCCGGAGCACACCGCCTCCACGGCGGCATCCTGCCCCAGAATACGTTCCTTCATCCGCGCTTCCAAGCCTCGCAGACGCTCTACCTCACCGCCGGAAAGAGAAGAAAGGGGGATCCCCGTTTTTTCCTCCGCGGCAAGGGCAACGTCCTCCCCGTCCACCAGGGTGCCGCCCAGCATACGCTTCCGCGCCGCGGCCTCGTCCATGAGATCGATGGCTTTGTCCGGCAGGAAACGGTCGCCGATATACCGATGGGAAAGCCGCACGGCGGTTTCCAAAGCGCTTGCCGTTAAGGACACTCCGTGGAACCGTTCGTATTTTTCCTTCAGCCCCCGCAGAATGTGCAAACACTCCTCCGGGGAGGGTTCCACCACCGTCACACGGCGAAAACGACGATCCAAGGCGGCATCCTTTTCGATGAGCCGCTTGTATTCCTTTTCGGTGGTGGCGCCGATGAGCTTGATCTCCCCGCGGGCCAGGGAGGGCTTGAGGATATTGGAGGCATCCACCGCTCCCTCCGCCGCCCCTGCGCCTACAATGGTATGGATCTCGTCGATGAACAGGATCACGTCCTCCGCTTCTCTTGCCTCCGTCAGGATCCCCCGGATCTTTTCTTCAAATTCCCCGCGGTATTTCGTCCCCGCCACGATGGAGGCGATCTCCAGGCTCATGATCCGCTTTCCCAAAAGAGCCTCGGGAACACGGCCCTCTGCGATCCGTGCCGCCACCGACTCCACGATGGCGGTCTTCCCCACCCCCGCTTCCCCCACCAGGCAGGGGTTGTTCTTGGTGCGGCGGAGAAGGATGCTGATCACCTGCTCCTCTTCCTTTTCCCTGCCGATCACCGGGTCGGTCTTCCCCAGCAGGGCTTTTTCCGTGAGATTGACCGCATTACGGTCCAACAGCGGGGTGCTTTTGAGAATAGGGCGCACCTCCTCTGCCCGCAGGTCGCTCCCTCTGCCGTAAAGTTCCTCCAAAATGTCCAGAAGCTCCCCGGAATCCGCCCCGCAGTTTTCCGCCAGCCGTTTCCCCACGCATTCCTCTTTCAACAGAGCCATGAGCAGATGCTCCACGTCCACCAGGGCGTTCTTGCGGCCGCCCGCGTACAAAGCCGCCCGGGTGAGGATGCGGCGGCAGGTGGGAGTGAGATCCTCGGTGGTGACGGCACTGCGCACCCCCGTTCCCACGATGCCCACGATGCGGCGGCGAAGCTCGGATTCCGTCACCCCTCTTTGGGAAAGCAGCCGCGCGGCTGTACTGC
Organism: Eubacteriales bacterium; assembly: GCA_045544855.1. GTDB lineage: Bacteria > Bacillota > Clostridia > Oscillospirales > CAG-382 > Coliplasma. The sequence continues at coordinate 38,304 of JAZPZV010000038.1, forward strand.
CCTTCTCCAAGGAGATCCCCGCCAGCAGATGCTCGCTTCCGATATAGCTGTGTCCCATCTCTTTTGCCAGGGAAAGCGCGGCACTCAGTACCCGCTTTGCCCCCTCAGAAAATCGTTTGGTCAGATCGCTCAAAAGTCAAGTTCCCCTTTCGCTTTTTGGAAAAGCATGCGATGTTATATCTTATGAAAAATTTTTTTGCGTTGTTCGCGAAAAGCCCTTTACATCCCTGTCGTTTTTAGATATAATGAAGTGAAAGAAGCAGAAAGGACGGGCATTCCATGGAAGAAACGAAAACCAACGCCTCTATGCGCCCCAAGGCGGAGGAAGCTCCCCCCAAGCAGGCAAGGCAAGGGGAACAGGCCGTAAAAAAAGCTCCCGCGAAGCAGTCGGGCAAGGCTTCGGAAAAACCCAAAAAGAAAAAGTCCCGTCTGACGGAAAGTGAAAAACGAGGGGCCCAGACCCTGATGGCCATTCTGGTGGTGGCCCTGGTGATGTATCTGCTGGTCGTGTTGATTATAGCCGTGTTCGTGTGGTATTCATTCTCCACCCCTGCAGAAAGTGAGACTCTTTATTCTCTCCGCATCGTCACCGAGGACGGGAATATCAAAAGAGCCTCCTATTCCGCCACGGAAGCCAACAACAGCTACGGGCTGTACCTGCGGTATTCCGACGTGGCACCCCTGTGCGGCTTCGGCATCGCGGGGGACGAGGAAACGGTGACCTTGTACCTTCCCGGCGGCGGGCTGGTGAACAGCGCAGAGCTGGAAAGCATGGTGTTCCACCGCAATTCCTCCCTTGTGGAGATCAACGGCAACCACGTGCGGCTCTCCGCCCCCGTTCTCTTTGAAGGGGACGATTATTTGTTGCCCGTTTCCCTGTTCGAGACCTATCTCATCGGGCTGAAGGTGGAATACGACGAGGAAGACCGCCTTTGTCTGGTGACGATTCCCGAGGACCTCTCCTTCTCTTTAAAGCTCCACCGCCCCACGGAAGCACCTCAGTGCGACCTGAGCCAATTGCCCGAGTCGGACGCCCCCTCACGGGAAGATCCTGCGGGAGAATAAGAATTGAATTGATCAAAAATCAACAGGCGAGCCTTGCGCGAGGTTCGCCTGTTTTCTTTACGTCAAAATATCACGGATCTTCAAGGCACACGTTTCCATATCCACCCGCCCGTCCGGGAGGAAGGTCACGCCTTCCCCTTCCAGAAGCCTTCTTTGCGCACCCTCGCCGCCGAAGGCAAAGCCGCCTGCAAGGGAGCCGTCCTTCTTCACCACCCGGTGGCAGGGCACCTCCCCCGGGTAAGGGTTTACGTGGAGGGCGTAGCCAACCACCCGTGCCCAGCGGGGATTCCCCGCCATGGCGGCAACCAGACCGTAGGAAGCCACCTTCCCCTTGGGAATACGCTTCACTTGGGTGTAGATCTTTTCAAAAACGGTGTCTTTCATATACCTCCCCTTCCTTCTAAGAATAGTATACCCGTTTTTTTGCCTTTTGTAAAGAGGTCGCCCTTGTTGGCAGTCCTCTTTTTCGTTTGCCAACCCCCGAAAACGTCCAAAAACAGAAAAATCCCTTGTTTTTCATACTTTTTGGGGAAAGAAAATACAAATTGTTCACAATTAAATTTGTCGCTCCCCCTTGACAAACGCCAAAATTGGGGTATAATAGAGACAGAATTAGCACTCAGGCACCGCAAGTGCTAAAAAGTTGTTCGATAATCGAACAGCTTACGTGCCAAAAACCGTTCGATAATCGAACAGCTTACAGAAAGGAGATCCCTCATGGAGCTTTCCGAACGTAAAAAAGCAATACTGAAATCCGTGATCGACTCCTACATCCGCACGGGAGACCCGGTGGGCTCCAAGTCCTTGACGGAATCCAAGCAGTTCAGCCTTTCCAGTGCTACCATCCGCAGTGAGATGAACGATCTGGAGGCCATGGGCTATCTGGAACAGCCCCACACCTCTGCGGGGCGTGTCCCCACGGCGCAAGGCTACCGCACCTACGTAGACAGCCTGATGGAAAAATACTTCCTTGGCATGGAAGAGCTTGAGGTGCTGGACGAGGTGATGAACGGCAAGCTGGTGGAAGTGGGCAGACTCATGGACGAGGCGGCCAAGGCCATAGGGCAGATCACCAACTACGCCACCTTCGCATTCATGGGCGGCAACGGCAGTGCGGTGGATCGGTACGAAACGGTGTTCGTGGACGAGAACAGCTTTTTGCTGATCATGATCTGCAAGGACGGCACCATCCGCAACCGCCACGTGAAGCTGATGGAAAAGATCGATCCCGACCTGTTGGAAACCGCAAAGAAGGCGTTGAACGAGACCCTGGCACACCTTTCCGCCGATCAGATCAACCTGACGGTGATCCTGGAGTTTGAAGAAAAAATGGGCGACCACCGTTCCTTTGCCACCACGGTACTCCGTGTGGTACACGAAATGCTGGGCTCTTACGACAGCGAGAAGGTCCACATCGACGGTGTGACCAAGCTGCTATCCTACCCCGAGTTCATGAACGTTGCCAAGTTCCAAAGCATTCTCTCTCTGTTTGAGCAGAGACAGCGGTTTGCGGAGCTTATGGAGCACGCCGTACCCGGTCAGACCAGCGTCATTCTGGGAGACAGCGAGCAAAATGAGTTTGCCCCGCCGGACACAGGCTTTGTGTTCCACCCCATTACGGTGGGAGGCAAGGTGGTGGGTGCCATCGGCGTCATCGGTCCCCAGAGAATGGATTATAAAAAAGTCGTTGCTTCCCTTGACTACTTTGCCGCAGGGCTCACGGAGCAGATCGCTCTGCCCGAAATCGCGACAGGTATGCTTGGCAACGAGGAAGAAAGGAAGGATCCCCATGGAGGAAACTAAGCAGACACCCGAGACGGAAGAAACCGAAGCGGAAGAAAAAAAGCCCGAAGCGGAAGAAACCGAAACGGAAAAGAAAGAAAAGAAGGACAAAAAGTTCTTCCACCGCGACCAGAAGGAGCTGGAAGCGGCAAAGGCACAGCTGGCAGAAAAGGAAAATCAATACCTGCGGCTGTATGCGGAATACGAAAACTTCCGCAAGAGAAGCGAAAAAGAGAAGACGGATTGCTACAACAGCGCCTACGGCGATGCGTTGACAGCCTTCCTTCCCCTCATCGACAGCATGACCCAGGCCATGCAGTTCTCCCCCGAGGACGAGGGCATCAAGGCGTTGGCAAAACAGCTTTCCGACATTCTCACCAAGCTGAACATCACGGAGATCGAAAGCGACGGCGCACAGTTCGATCCCAACGTGCACAACGCCATCATGCACGAGGAAAACCCCGAAGTTGGGGAAAACGTTATTACCCAGACCTTCCAGAAGGGTTACAAGCGGGGAGATAAAGTCCTGCGCTGTGCCATGGTCAAGGTCGCAAACTAATTTTGAAACAAATCGCCATTTACTGATAAAAAGGAGACAATTATTATGGGAAAGATCATCGGTATCGACCTCGGTACGACCAACAGCTGTGTAGCTGTATACGAAGGCGGCGAGCCTGTTGTTATCGCCAATGCGGAAGGCAACCGCACCACCCCCTCCATCGTAGCCTTTGCAAAGAACGGCGAGCGTATGGTGGGTCAGGTAGCAAAGCGTCAGGCCATCACCAACCCCGACAGAACCATCAGCTCCATCAAGCGTGAGATGGGCACTGCCAAGAAAGTAACCATCGACGGCAAGGGCTATACTCCCCAGGAGATCAGTGCAATGATCCTGCAGAAGCTGAAGGCAGATGCAGAAAGCTATCTGGGCACCGCCGTCACCGAAGCGGTCATCACCGTGCCCGCATACTTCTCCGACGCACAGCGTCAGGCAACCAAGGACGCAGGTAAGATCGCAGGCCTGGAGGTCAAGCGTATCATCAACGAGCCCACCGCCGCAGCTTTGGCTTACGGTCTGGATAAGGACGACATGGATCAGAAGATTCTGATCTACGACCTGGGCGGCGGTACCTTCGACGTGTCTATTCTGGAGATCTCCGACGGCGTGTTCGAGGTGCTTGCCACCAACGGCGATACCCGTCTGGGCGGCGACGACTTTGACGAACGTATCATGAGCTGGATCGCTACCTCCTTCAAGGCAGAGACCGGTATTGACATCCACGGCGACAACATGGCTATGCAGAGACTGAAGGAAGCTGCAGAGAAGGCTAAGATCGAGCTGTCCGGCGTGATGAGCACCGAGATCAACCTCCCCTTCCTCACCGCTGACGCCACCGGCCCCAAGCACTTCTCCGCTACTCTGACCAGAGCGAAGTTCAACGAGCTCACCGCAGATCTGGTAAGACGTACCCTTGAGCCTATGAAGAAGGCTATGAGCGACGCAGGCCTTTCCGTGAAGCAGTTGAACAAGATCCTGCTGGTGGGCGGTTCTACCCGTATCCCCGCAGTTGTGGACGCAGTCAAGGACTTCACCGGCGTAGAGCCCTTCAAGGGCATCAACCCCGACGAGTGCGTTGCAGTGGGTGCGGCCATTCAGGGCGGCGTTCTGGGCGGCGACGTGAAGGATCTGCTGCTTTTGGACGTTACTCCTCTGTCCTTGGGCATCGAGACTTTGGGCGGCGTGTTCAACAAGATCATCGACCGTAACACCACCATCCCCGTATCCAAGAGCCAGACCTACACCACCGCCGCAGACGGCCAGACCTCCGTTGAGGTACACGTTCTGCAGGGCGAGCGTGAGATGGCGGCTCATAACACCACGCTGGGCAGATTTGTTCTGGACGGTATCTCCCCCGCTCCCCGCGGCGTTCCTCAGATCGAGGTCACCTTCGACATCGACGCCAACGGCATCGTAAACGTTACCGCAAAGGACAAGGGCACCGGCAAGGAACAGCACATCACCATCCAGTCCTCCACCAACATGTCCAAGGAAGACATCGACCGCGCCGTGAAGGATGCGGAGATGCACGCAGAAGAGGACCGCAAGCAGAAGGAAGCCGTTGAGATCCGCAACCGTGCGGAGACCACCGTGTTCCAGAGCAAGAAGGCTATGGAGGATGCAGGCGATAAGCTGTCCGACAGCGACAAGGCTCCCGTGCAGGCGGCCATCACCAAGCTGGAAGAGACTCTGAAGAGCGGCACCGTGGATGCCATCAAGGCAGACACCGAGGCTTTGGAGAAGGTTCTCTACGAGCTGTCCTCCAAGCTGTACCAGCAGCCCGGCGCACAGGGCGATCCCAACGGCGGCAACCCCGGCGCACAGGGCGGTGACGACACCGTTTACGACGCAGACTTCACCGATAAAACCTAATTTGCTTCGCTCTCACTGCGAAGCGCGAACATCTGATATTTAACGACAGGTCGAGTGGAGGCTAACCTTCACTCGGCATTGTCGCCTTATTCGGAAAACAAGCCCGAAAAACGGATGGTTTTCCGGACTGCAGGAGTAATACATTTATGGCTGATCAGAGAAGAGACTGTTACGAGGTCCTTGGGGTCTCCAAGGGGGCTTCGGACAGCGAGATCAAAAAAGCATTTTATAAATTGGCAAAGAAGTACCATCCCGACGCCAACCCCGGGGATAAGGAGGCGGAGGCCAACTTCAAGGAAGTGAACGAGGCCTATTCCGTCCTGTCCGATGCGGATAAGCGCGCCAGATACGATCAGTTCGGCTGGGCGGGCATCGACGGCGTACCCGGTGGAGGCGGCAGTGGCTTCGGCGGCTTTGGAGAAGGCTTTGACGTGGGGGATATCTTCGGCGACCTGTTCGGCGGGATGTTCGGCGGCGGTGGCACCAGACGGAACCCCAACGCACCCCGCAGAGGGGACGACATCGGCGCACGGGTCACCCTCACCTTTGAGGAAGCGGCCTTCGGCTGCAAGAAGGAGATCACTTACACCCGCATTGAAGCCTGCCCCACCTGCTCCGGCAACGGCGGCACCGGCTCCGAGACCTGTTCCCGTTGCGGCGGCAGAGGGCAAGTCACCGTGCAACAGCGGACTCCCTTTGGGTATATGCAATCCACCCAGGCCTGCGACGCTTGTAAGGGCAAGGGCAAGATCGTCAAGAATCCCTGTAAGGATTGCCGCGGCAGCGGTCAGATCCGCAAGACCAAGCGCATTGAGGTAAACATTCCCGCGGGCATCGACAACGGTCAGCGCATTTCCTTGCGAGGACAGGGCAACGCAGGTGTCAACGGCGGTCCTGCAGGGGATCTGCTGGTTTCCGTAACCGTGCGGGGACATGACGTGTTCACCCGTGACGGCTTTGACCTGCTTTGCGATATGCCCATCACCTTCGTGGAGGCGGCTTTGGGCGCAAAGGTCACCATCCCCACCCTGGAAGGGCAGGGAGAATTGACCATCCCCGAGGGCACTCAGTCCGGCACCACCTTCTGCGTTCGCGGCAAGGGCATTCAGCAGTTGAACGGCAAGGGACGGGGCGACCTATTGGTCACCGTGGAGATCGAGGTCCCCAAGGGCTTGGGCAAAAAACAAAAGGAAGCCCTGGAGAAATTCGGCGATCTGTGTGAGGAAAAGCACCACAGCAAGCGAAGCTCCTTCTTTTCCAAATTCAAGAAGAAATAACCGCAAAAGAGAGGCAAAACGCCTCTCTTTTTACGTTCGCATTTTCAAAAAAATATTGCAATTGTCGAAATATCGTGGTATATTGTCCTTATAGAAAACATAAAGGAGTTAATCGGTATGAAATTGAAACAGATTTGTTCTTTTCTATTGGTGGTTTCTGTTTTGCTGAGCCTTTGCGCCTGCGGCAGCTCTTCCCTTGTATGCAAAAATTGCGGCGAGGAATACGAGGAAGGCGATCTTTATTGCCCCTCCTGCGGCGAAAAGATCCAAACCTCCACCCTCTGCTCCAAAGGGCACGAAAATCCGCCCGAAGCAAAGTTCTGCGGACAGTGCGGCGAAGCCTTGGGCTCCTCTGACCTTGGCGGCGACAACGGCGGAAATGACGAGGGAAATGACGACAACCAAAGCGAAAATTCTCAGGCGGATAATGCGCAAAATATCTGGTTGATGATTACAAGCGGTGCAACAAGCGATTACGCTTGCCAGTATTACTATAATTTCGACGGTGTGCTTGTTGCCAAGAGATGGTACTACACTTCAACCGCTAAAACAACCGCTATCTATGAATACGCCTACGACGAACACGGGAATATGATTTTAGAGGCATTAACCTATAATCCAGGCGGAAAAACATATTCTCATACGTATAAAAATCAATACGACGAAAGTGAAAGATTGATTTCTGTAACAGATGCCGCATTAAACGTAACCGAATATAAGTACGATGAAAAAGGAGCGCTTACCGAAACAATCACACGGGATAAAGACGGCGTTGAAGAATATCGAGAAGAATACGAAAACGGAAAGAAGAAACGCAGATACGGCAATAACGGCTACGAGTTTGAAGAACAATACTTCTATGACGAAAACGGACGCCTCGAAAAAATCGTCCAAACCGATATCCCGATGGAGGGCAGCGACGAACAAATGAAAACGACCATTACATACGTCTATGACGGTAATGGAAACGCAGTTTCTGAGAAAAGAGTGTCTGCTTTTGGATCCGTTTCAGAAACCACCTATCAATATATGTCCCTTGCCGATTACCGCGCGCAGGGTCTCCACCATGTTCTTCCGACGCCTAACAGCAGCTCGAGCGGTTCGTCAGGCGACTCGCAGACCGGCAACTCGGTGAACGGTGTTAAGTGTAAGTGGTGCGAGGATACACCGGGAAAGATAGATTGCTTTGCTTGTGAGGGGACCGGTAAGGTTTATGGCTCTACCTGTAAGGTTCCATCCTGTAACCGTGGAAAAATTAAATGTCCTTATTGCGATGGCGATACCATTATTGGTAATTGACAACTAGAAAAAGTGGCTTTTTACGAAATGCATCTGACCGCCGACAAAATCCACTCATTTTTTCAAAAATACCGCTTTCAAAGAGAGGCAAAACGCCTCTCTTTTTTCCTCTTGACAAACGGAGAAAAATGGGGTACACTGTTTGTATCAACTAAGAAAGAGAGGAAAGCCCGTAATGGACACAGGACGAAGTAGTCGGCAAGACCGAGAAGCAGTTCCTTTATGGAGCTTTTCTCGCCGTTTTTGCTAGTCTATTCAGGTAAAAACGAAAAACATGAAGCAATGGTTGGAGCTGCAGGGGGAGGGATTTGCCCTTCGCTTGCAGGACATGCTGGAGAAGAAGCAGTACCGCGAGCTGCGGGGTGCTATCTCTCTGTTTGAAGCCCCCGACCTTGCCCAGCTTTTTGGGCAGTTCGAGGAAAAAGAAATGCTTTTGCTGTTCCGTCTGCTCCCCAAGGACACCGCCGCAGAGGTGTTCGTGGAAATGGAGGCGGAGCAAAAGGAATTGCTGATCAATTCCTTCAGTGATGCGTACCTGCAGGAGGTGCTTTCGGAGCTTTACATCGACGACACGGTGGAGCTGATCGAGGAAATGCCCGCAGGGGTGGTCAAGAGAATTTTGCGGAATGCCGACGAGGAATCCCGGGAGGCCATCAACCGCATTCTCCGCTATCCCAAGGACAGTGCGGGAAGCATGATGACCACGGAATACGTGCGGCTTTACAAGGATATGACCGTGGCGGAGGCCTTTGAGCGCATCCGCAGAGACGCCTACGACAAGGAAACGGTCTATACCTGCTACGTCACCGATCGCAACCGTCTGCTCATCGGCGTGGTCACCGTCCGTGACCTGCTGGTGGCGCAGGAGGATGCCATCATCGGGGACATCATGACGGAAAACGTCATCTTTGCAGAGACCATGGACGACCGTGAATCCGTGGCCAACGCCATGAGCAAATACGACTTTCTGGCCCTGCCCGTGGTGGACAAGGGCAAGCGACTGGTGGGCATCGTCACCTACGACGACGCTTCCGACGTTTTGCAGGAAGAGATCACGGAAGATATTGAGAAAATGGCGGCCATCGTGCCTACGGATAAGCCCTATTTGCGCACCGGCGCTTGGGAGACCTGGAAGAGCCGTATCCCATGGCTTTTGCTGTTGTTGCTTTCCGCCACCTTTACGGGGGCTATCCTTTCTTCCTACGAATCTGCCCTCAGCAAGGTTGCCATCCTCACCGTGTTTATCCCCATGCTGATGGGTACGGCGGGCAATGCGGGAAGCCAGGCTTCCGTTGCGGTGATCCGCGCCCTGTCCTTGGGAGAGGTTCAGATGCGGGACGTGTTCGCCGTGCTGTGGAAGGAATTGCGTGTGGCCCTCCTTTGCGGTGTCGCTTTGGGCGTGGTGGGCTTCGGAAAAGCGGTGCTTTTGGACGGTGCTTCCATAGAAGTCGCCCTGGTGGTCAGTTTGACTTTGGCGCTGACGGTTTTGCTGGCAAAGCTGGCGGGCTGTCTGCTCCCCTTGGGGGCAAAGCGGATCGGTCTTGACCCTGCCGTCATGGCAAGCCCCTTCATCACCACCATCGTGGACACCCTGTCCCTTTTGGTATACTTCGCCGTGGCAACGGCATTGATCCCCGAGTTGGGGTAAAAAACATAAGAAAGATCCCGTTCATGCTGCACAAGTCCGTTAAAAACGGACAATTGAAAAAAACACCCTCCTATGGTAGAATAAAAACATCTACCATAGGAGGAATTTTTATGCCCAGAGAATACCGTCACATAGAACAATATGCAGAAGAGATACTGCGGTTAAAAG
>JAZPZV010000039.1:0-15660 GCA_045544855.1 Eubacteriales bacterium
CTTTTAACCGCAGTATCTCTTCTGCATATTGTTCTATGTGACGGTATTCTCTGGGCATAAAAATTCCTCCTATGGTAGATGTTTTTATTCTACCATAGGAGGGTGTTTTTTTCAATTGTCCGTTTTTAACGGACTTGTGCAAACCTCGACGGTGCAATTTTTATGCTACTTTCAAAAGACGCCTTACGCCCCAATATCCTACGGCGAGAAGGAGACAGCCCAGACAGGCCGCCGTCAGCACCGTAAAAACCGATTGCCAACCGAAGTTATCCGCCAAAGCGCCCAACCCGTAAGAGCTGAGGGTACTGCCCACGTAGCAAAAGCCGTTGAGCACCCCGGCGAGCATCCCTGAGTTCAGCTTCCCCTTCATAAACATGGGGAACATACTTGTGATCACGCTGTTGCAGGTGGCCATGAACAGGCACGCCACCGCAAACCCTGCGAAAATAGGGATCAATGCGCCCGCCTTCAGCCCTGCGGTCACCCCAAACAGCACCACACCGGAAACTCCGAAGAGAACGCCGCACAGCAGCACGAAATCCGGTATCCGCTTCTGCGCACGCACAGAGAGCGCACTGCCGAACAGGGACACCATGGGCAGCGCCAGGGTCAACAGGATGGAGAGGGAATCACCCAATCCGTATTCTTCTTTCAAAATGGAAGGCACCCACCCGGAAAGGCCGTCCTTCACCAGGTTGGTGACCACGCCGTAAAGCGCCAGCATCCCCACGCAGACCAGCAACGCTTTCCCCGGAGAGAACCGCCCTTGCTTTTCCAAGACGGTGGCTTCTTTTTCTTCCGTTCGCACAACGCCGCGGATCTTCTTCTCGGCGACCAGCAACCAATACACCGCAACTGTCAGAACCACCACCGTCGCAAGGACGAACACCCATTTGAACCCGTCGAACAGTGCAAAGCTTGCGCTGATGCCGTAAATGGCCAAAGTACCTGCCGCGGTGGTAGTTCCCATGGCGATCACCGCTTTCCCCAGATCCTTCTTGTCCAAGGTCTCGGAAAGCAATCTCACAAGACAGGGCCAAAGCAGGGAAGTGGCAAAGCCGTTTATCATCCACAGAAAGCGGATCATCCCAAAATCGGGCGCCAACGCCACGGCAAGATTGACCCCCGCAGACACCACCAAAGCACCGAAAACGACCTGCTTCAGCGGATACCTCCTGCAGAAGATCCCGTTCACCACCTGCCCTACGGCGTAGGTCACGGAAAAATAACTGCTCACCAGCCCCGCCTGGGCATGGTTCACGCCGTAATGTGCCATGATGGGGGTAATATTGGCGGCATAATTCAGCTTCCCCAGATAGGAGCAAGCATACACCAACCAGCACAGCAAGATCAAGGAAGCTGCGCCGTTTCTCTTTTGTTTCATAACTCTTTATTCTGCTAAAAGCTTTTCCACGATCTCCTGCAGATCCTCATATTTCAATGCTTTTACAAACACCGCGGCGATCACACCGTTCTCGTCTACCACCACAGTATAAGGGTAAGTCCCTCTGCCTCCCAAGGTGTTGTAGTAGGCTTCTCCCGCACCGTCACAGGCAAAGCGGATCTTGCTTTCGGGATAATGCTCCGCAATATAACCGCCTGCGGTATTCGCCACCATGTTGGTATGAATGGCCACCACGGAAACAGACTCTTCGTATTCCGTTGCAATGCGGTCAAAATAGGGAAGCTCGTTGACGCAAGGGGTGCACCAAGTGCCCCAGAAGTTGATCACGGTGATCTTTCCTTCCGTGATCACGTCCAGCGTCTCTTCTTTGATCCCCGCACCGTCCACAACGGATAAAGTCCCTTGATAGCACTTTTCGCCTACCTGATTCCCCATGGGGATGGAAGAGGAGCTTTCCTCGGAGGAGGCTTCGGAGGATCCTTCAAAGGAGCCGTCCCCCGTGTCGTTCCATGCGTATACGAACACGCCCACCAACAGTGCGATCATTAAAACGGCGGAAACACAGCGGGTGATCAGCTTAGCCTTCCTTTGAGCGCCGCCCGCCGCGTCCTCTGCAAGAGAGGTCTTCTTTTTGGGCAGACCCTTCCAGGAAATAGCCCCGGTGGGACAAACGTCAATACATTCCCCGCAGGAGATACATTCTGCGTCCCCCACCTTCTTTACATCCATCTTGCACTTATGTACGCAAAGGTCGCAGTTGGTGCATTTGGGAGCGTCCACCTTCACACCGATAAAAGAAATACGGTTGAAGAAGCCGTACAATGCTCCCAAGGGACAGAAGAAACGGCAGAACAAGCGGAACACGAAGACACAGCCCACCACAAAACTCACCAGAAGCAAAAACTTCCAGGTGAACAACGGACCAAGCATAGCGAAATAGCTTTCGTTCAGCTTGTTGGAAAGCAAGCTGATGCCCCCCTCCAGAGTGCCGGCAGGGCAAATGTACTTACAGAATGCGGGCAACGGCGTGTCCTTAAAAGCGTAAAGAATGGGAACAAGGAACACGAAGAACACTAAGATCACGTATTTGAAATAAGAAAGCAACCGTGTCACGGGACCTTTTTTCGCCTTGGGGGTCTTGATCTTATAAAGCAACTCCTGGATCAATCCAAAAGGACACAGCCAGCCGCAGATGGTTCTGCCCAAAGCCAACCCAAAGAGCATAAGAATGCCGAACACGTAAAAGACGGTGCTCTTTCCTGCGGCAAAGGAGCCCTGCAAGGACCCCAAGGGGCAAGCCCCCACCGCACCGGGGCAGGAATAGCAGTTCAACCCGGGAATGCAAAGGGACTTGGAATCCCCGCGGAAGATCTTGCCCTCCGCAAATCCCTTGACGTTGGCATTGAACAGCAAAGCGAAATACAGCTGTACCAGCTTCCGCTTGGTGGGAACGAATTTTTTCAGTTTTTCAAAAAATGCTTTCATTCGTTTCTCCTTTTAGCCAAGCCCAATACACTCGGTGCAAATGTTGATCGCCTTGGTCAATACGTCCGCAGCCCCGTCCATGGCTCTGCCGATAACGATCAGAGCGATGGCAACGAACGTCAAGACCGCAAGCAGGATCAGCCTGTTCTTTTCTTTTTGTTTTTCCGAGCTTTCATCTTTTTTTACGGAAGGCAGCCTTTTCGTAAGCTCCCATTGACGGGCAAGGCTCTTTCCGCTCCAAAGAGAAGCATAGATCCCAAACCCAAAGGGAACCAGCAGGCAGGGCACCATGACCCGCATACAGCCGATGACGTATTCGTTGATGGTGACCCCTTCGCTATGGGCGGTATTCAAAGCGTAGAGGATAAAGAGCCCGCCGAAAAGAATGGACAGCACCAACAAATACAAGTTCCTGACCAAACGGCCTTTCTGCTCGTCACGGATGGCAGAGAGGGTGGCTTCGTCACAGCCGGAAAGATCCTTCCCCAAAACCAACCCGGAGGGAATGCCCCGCTTCCCGCCCTTTGCTACCCGATTCCCGGGCAAAAACAGCCCGACAACAGCCAAAACGGGGAAGAGGCAAACGGGTATTGCGATGTCGGCAAAGGTTTCCGCCACGGCTTCACGGGAATAGAGGGGATCGCCGCCGTTGTAGATGGATAAACACCCCGCCATCAGGCACACGCCTGCCAAAAGCAGGGAGAGGGAAAGAACGACACCGTAGATACGGTGGATCATTTGCAGGTTCTTTTGGGCCATAAACAGACTCCCATCGTTTATTGATAAATAGCAGTATATCACATTTTATCGTGAAAGTAAATGTTTTGACGAAAAAATGAACAAAAAATTAAAATTAAAAAAATGTGATAAAGCTATTGCATTTTCAAAAAAAATATTGTATCATATAATGAATATGTATGTGTCGTATTATGCCCAAATCAGAAAAGAGGTCCCGATGAAAAGAAGAACGTTTTCAAATAAGTGGAAGAATTGCCTTGCGGCCTTACTGGTACCCGTCTTGTTGGCGGGGACCTTGGTCGCACCTATCTTACAGTTGACCGAGCTGTTTGCCTCCGCAAAAACCAAGAATCCCTACTCCATCAGAGAGCTGGAAGGACTGAGCTTTGACTATCAGAAATATCTGAACAACTCCGTCATGTTCCCGCTTCCCGCAGGGATCAAGAACAGCGAGGAGATCTCCGTGATCGTCACCGTGGATACCATCAGTCTGATGGACGCTTACGAGCGGTCCGGCAAGACCATGAGCTTTGCGGAATACATCACGGACAGTGCGGACGCAAAGGGCATCAGAGCGTCCATCGCCGCAGAAAAGGCCGACGTTCTTTCCAACCTGGATAAGAAGGGCGTTTCCTATCGTCTGGGTGAGGAATACTCCGCCGTGGTCAGCGGCTTCGAGATCCTGATCAAAGCGGGCGACTTCGCCACTACCTGCAGTGCCTTGGGGGAAGGCAGAGGTGTTATTGTGGGCGAGGTCTACAACGCCGCGGAGACTCAGCTTGTGGAGAACGAGGTAGACGTATTTGATACGGGTATCTTCGACAGCTCCGATGCCGGGTACGACGGCAGCGGCATGGTGGTAGCGGTTCTGGACACCGGTCTGGACTCCAAGCACACCGCCTTCTCTCCCGATAACTTTACCTCTACTCATCTGGGCTTGACCTACGACGACGTGGCTTCTCTGGTTGAGAAGACCACAGCTTACGACCTTCTCAAGGGCATTACCGTAGACGACGTATACATCAACGAAAAGGTTCCCTTCGGCTTTGACTATGCCGACAACGATTCCGACGTATATTCCACCCACAACAACCACGGTACTCACGTATCGGGTGTCATCGTGGGCAACGACGATACCATTCGCGGCGTCGCACCCAACGCACAGCTGGTCTCCATGAAGATCTTCTCCGACGTTATGGATACCACCAGAACCGCTTGGGTCATGGCGGCTCTTGAGGACTGCGTGGTCTTGGGCGTGGACGTGATCAATATGTCCATCGGTACTGCCTGCGGCTTCTCCCGCGAGACCGATGAAGAGGCTGTCAACGGCATCTACGAAAAGATCCGCAAGGCGGGCATCAGCATGGTGGTCGCCGCCTCCAACAGCTACAGCTCCTCCCAGGGCTCCGAGGCCAACGGTAACTTGGGTCTGACCTCTAACCCCGATACCGGTACGGTGGGTTCTCCCTCTACCTACGAAGGCGTTCTTTCCGTCGCTTCCATCAGCGGTGTGGAGACTCCTTACATCAAGTACGGCGAGACCATCGTGTACTTCACCGAATCCGTCAACTCCTCCAGCGAGGAGAACAACTTCTTCGATACCCTCTTGGGGGACAAGGATTCTGCCGAGCTGGAATTCGTTCTCATCCCCGGCGTGGGTAGATCCGCCGACTATACCGGCATGGATGTGAAGGGCAAGATCGCTCTGGTACGCCGCGGCTCCAACACCTTTGAGGAAAAAGCCATCATCGCCCAGGAACAGGGCGCGGCAGGCATCATTATATATAATAACGTCTCCGGTGACATCAAAATGAACGTGGGCGAGACCACCCTCGCAGTGTGCTCCATCTCCCAGGACGACGGCGAAATGCTGGCGGCTGTGGGCAGCGGCAAGCTGTTGATCAGCCGTTCCCAGACCTCCGGTCCCTTCATCTCCGACTTCTCCTCCTGGGGTCCCACTCCCGATCTCCGCATCAAGCCCGAGATCACCGCACACGGCGGCAGCATTCTGTCCTCCATTACCGGCGGCGGGTACGACCGTCTTTCCGGTACTTCTATGGCTTGCCCCAACCTGGCAGGCGTGGTAGTCCTTCTCCGCCAGTACGTTGTGGAGAATTTCCCCGAGATAGCAAACGATAACAATAAAGTCAACGCCATGGTGAACGGACTTCTCATGTCCACCGCAGACATTGCCCTTGGCAAAAACGGCCTTCCTTATTCCGTTCGTAAGCAGGGCGCAGGCTTGGGCAGTCTGTCCAACGCTCTGAATACTCCCGCCTATATCACCACTTTGGATAAGAACGGTAACCTGATGGACAAAGCCAAGCTGGAGCTTGGGGACGACCCCTCCAAGACCGGTGTCTACGAGATGACCTTCACGATCAACAACTTCGGCGACGCAACCGTTTCTTACGACCTCGGCGCTTACGTAATGACCGAGGGTGTCAGCGACACCAAGACAGGCGCAGGTAAGACCACCGTTACCGAGGAATCTTACATTCTGGACGGTGCCACCGTTTCCATCGTGTCCGTTTCCGGCGGAACCCAGAACGGCAACAACGTTTCCGTTGCTGCAGGCGGAAAGGCAGAGGTGAAGGTTAAGGTCACCCTGTCCGATGCAGATAAAGCCTATCTGAACAAATCCTTTGAAAACGGTATGTACGTGGAGGGCTACATCACCCTCAACGCTACCGCAGGCACCGAATATGATCTGAACGTTCCCTATCTTGCCTTCTACGGCGACTGGACCGTTGCGCCTCTCTTCGACCTGACCTACTACGATACCAACGCCGACGAGCTGGACGACGGCATCGACTTTGAAGACAAGACCATGGCAGACGCCTACGCTACCCGTCCCATCGGCGGCGTCAGCGAGGACTACGTCAGCTACCTGGGTTCCTACTACTTCCTGCAGGATCCCAAGGATATGGTCATTGCCGCCAACGAGCAGTACATCGCCCTTTCCAATAAAGACGGCACCATCCACTCCCTGCGCTTTGTCTGGGCAGGTATGCTCCGTAATGCCGAGCGTATTGAAGTGGCCATCTCCAACGCTACCACCGGGGAAGTGGTCTTCACCTGTGTGGACGATATGGTGCGTAAGTCTTACAGCGACGGTGGACCTTCCATCTACCCCTCCAATATCGAGATCGAGTTCGATACCGCAAATTACAACTTTGCCAACAACACTCAATTCATCGTCACCCTCACCGGATATCTGGATTATGGCGACGGCGCTTTGAAAACCAATAAGAATAACGTCTTTGAATTCCCTCTGACCATCGACTTCCAGGCACCCACCGTCACCGACGTGGAGTACTACTACGAGTACGATAAGAGCCTGAAGAAGAACCGTCTCTATGCAGACGTGCTGATCTACGACAACCACTACGCCATGAGCGCTCAGCTGGGCTACGTCACCACGGGTCAGGACGAAAACGGCAATCCCATTCCCGAAATGAAGTCCTTTGAGCAGTACATGACTCCCGTGTATTCTCAGAAGAACAGCACCACCCGTGTGACCTTTGAATTGACGGATTACCTCTTCGACATCAAGCACAACGCTACCAACAAGAACTGCTTCGTGCTCAGCGTATACGACTACGCGCTGAACACCGCAACCTTTGAGATCCCTCTTCCCGACGATTTCACCGAATTCTATTTTGAAAGTCTGGAAGATGGCCTCACCCTCAGCCCCAACGAGGTGTATACCCTCGAGCCCATCGTGTATCCTTATACTCAGTGGGCAGAGCTTCTTAATTATTCCTCCTCCAAGCCCAGCGTGGTTCGTGTGGTGAACAACAAGCTGGTGGCAGTTTCCTCCGGTAACGCCATCATCAAGGCGCAGGACCCCAACACCAACGAAAGTGTTACCTTCAAGGTCACCGTTCTGAAAGAAGGGGACGAGGGCTATGAGAGATACGATAAGCCCGTGGTGGACGTGTTCACTCTGGACGGCTATCAGACTCTGAAGGCCTACTACGTGGTGGTCAACGAGGATAAGGACATCGGTGATACCGGCAACGTCCGTTTCTTCGAGGGCAACTTCAACCTGGCTATGTATCCCTCCGAGTCCGTTCTGCTGCAGTATTCTCTGGACGCATACTATCCCGGCGAGACCACCGTGGAATTTGAATCCAGCAACGAAAAGATCGTCAAGATCGACCAAAGCGGCATCGTTACCGCCGTTGCAGAGGGCTTCGCTTCCGTTACCATCAAGGTGATGCAGGAAGGAAAGAGCACCTACTACTCCGAGACCGTTTCCGTTGAGGTCAAGGATCCCTACGTCAAAACGGGCTCCAGCCTGACCCACTATTACGGTAACGGTGGCTTGGTAGATATCCCCGCAAAGCTTGCCCTCACCGAGATCGGTCAGTTCGCTTTCTCCAACTTCGAGTATATCATGAAGACGGAAGAGGAGCTTGCCTTCGACGATGCGGAAAATTCCAAGGCATGGTTCATCGGTGACAACACCATCACCAAGGTGGTCATTCCCGAGGGTGTGGAAAAGATCAATTCTTACGCCTTTGCAAACCTGACCGCTTTGGAAGAGATCGTGTTCCCCTCCACTCTGGAGGCCATCGATTACGGCGCATTCTACAACTGCGTCTCCCTGAAGAAGATCACCTTCAGCGGCAAGAACAATCTGAAGATCATTAACCAGAACGCCTTTGAAAACTGCGACCTCCGCGGAACTCTTTCGTTGGATGCCATTTGTGTCATCTCCGACTACGCCTTTGCCGGCAACAAAAACCTGTCCGGCATCGTATTGTCCGATACGTTGCAGTCCGTAGGTCAGTACGCCTTTGCAGGCTGTAAGGCTTTGAAGACCGCAGACGTCAAGGCAGACAAGGTGAAGTACGGTGCCTACGCTTTCACGGGATGTGAGTCCTTAAAGGAATTCCGTGTGAACTCCGCCGTCCTGCCCGAGGGTATGTTCTACCAGTGCAAAGCCATGGAGACTGTTACCATCGGTCCCGAGGTAAACGACATCGGTGCCTTCGCCTTCCGCGAGACCAAGATTGGTTCCTTCGACGTGGAAAACGGCAACCGTCTCTATAAGGCACAGAAGGCCGATCACATTCTCTCTGCCGACGGCAAGACTTTGATCGCTCTGTCTCCCAACGTTTCCGGCGAGTACGTCAATAACACCGTTACCACCATCGGTAAGGGTGCCTTGTCTCACAACAAGAAGATCACCTCCGCCGTGATGGAAAAGGTCACTGCAGTGGCGGATTACGGCTTCGCTTCCTCTACCAATTTGGTGAACCTGAAGCTTGGCAAGCTTACCTCCATCGGTAAGTACGGCTTCTTCGAGACCCATCTCACCGTTCTTCCCGATTTTGCAAAGGATGCATTCCTTGGCGACTATGCCTTCTCCCACACCTCCCTGAAGGTCGTCACCATTCCCGACGGTATGACGGTAGGGGAAGGAACCTTCAGCGAATGTCTGGATCTGGCTACCGTTGTCATCGGAAACAACGTAGTCCTGGGTGACTACGCCTTCAGCCTGAATAAGGACAACGTCTTCGAGGTGGAAGGCTTCTACATCGGCGAGGATAAGTACTTCCGCTATCGGTTCTCCTCCGCCTTGACCTCTCTGACCATCGGTGACGACGTTGTCATCGGTAACAACGCCTTCTCCTACGCCGCAAGCCTTGAGAAGATCACTCTGGGCAAGAATGCGGTGATCGGCAACATGGCGTTCTACAATATGTGTTCCTTGAAGTCCATCGACCTTTCCAAGGCAAAGTCCATCGGCGACTATGCTCTGTCCGGCGACGTATACTACGCTTGCATGGATACCAACATGACCGTTGCCGCCGTGGGCAAGGACGGATACTACGTCTACGCCTACTATGGACCCAAGGTGACCTCTCTCGACCTGTCCTCTGCGGAAAGCATTGGCAAGTACGCCTTTGCCTACTGCCGCGACATGGCTGAGATCAAGCTTGGCAGCGGCATCAAAGAGATCCCCGCCTACGCTTTCGCAGGCTGTGACGCTCTTAAGAAGATCGACCTGAAGTCCGTGGAGACCATCGGCGAGTACGCCTTCATGGAATGCGGGCTGGAATCTATCGACCTGTCCTCCGTATCAAAGGTTGACAAGTACTCCTTCGTTTCCAACCGTCTTATGGAATCCGTTACCCTGAACCCCAACGGCTCTACCGTCGGCGAGGGTGCATTCGCATACTGCGATCCTCTGGACGAGGTGAAGAACCTTTCCGCCGCTACCGAGATCGGTGACTATGCCTTCGCATACATCGCACTTACCGAGGCCGATCTTTCCGGCGCAGTATCTCTTGGCTCTTACGTCTTTATGAAGGAGGAAGTAACTCCCTTCAAGGTGACCTTGGGCAATGCCTTGACTACCTTGGGCGATAACCCCTTCGCTATGTGTATCGTTGCGCCCTTCGTGTCCACCGTTACCGAGACCTTCGGCGGTAAGGAATATCAAGTGCCCACCTACACCTATGACATCAGCGATACCGTTGCCGTGATCGACGGCTCTCTCTACTACAAGAATGTTCTTGGTATGGAGCTTGTAACCTATGCGGGCTACAATCCCGAGGATGTGATCGTTGCCGACGATACCGTACGCATCGCCGCCTACGCGTTTGCAGGCAGCAACGTACAGCGTATCAAGATGCCCTACATGACCGTTGCCATCGGCCACAAGGCCTTCTACGCTTGCGACGAATTGGATTTGGTGGTATTCGGCAGCTATACCGTTCCGATCCTGGAAGAAGAATTTGATCCCACCTACTACGAATCTCTCGAACACGTTCCCGGTGCAGGGGAATACGGCAACTATACCGATTACGACGGCACCGAGGTGACCATCACCGGCATCGGCGTGGTTCCCTACTTCATGTGGAACGCCACCGGCGGCCAGTATTCCAACGTCTTCTACGGTGCAAACTTCGTGGATTACGTTGGCTACGTGGACAATAAGGTGATCATGGTCAGCCCCGTCAACGGTGTCGGCTACGATTCCTTCATCTGCGGCCAGTACTTCGGCTATCGCATCGAAGGCCCCGCCGCTCCCGACGACGTGACCATTGCGGCCATCAACGCCATCAACGCCATCCCCGATAAGGTTTCCTACGAGGATAGGGCTATCGTAGAAGCAGCTCGTGCCGCTTACGACAAGATCGCCACTCTGGAACAGCGCGCGCTGGTCACCAACTACGATGTTCTGGTTTCCGCAGAACAGCGTATTCTGGCGCTGACGCCTCCTTCCGAAGAAGACCCCGGCGACGACGTTGTCGCTCCCAAGGGGAATCCCGAGGAAGTGCTGCTGCTCTTCTCTCTGCTGGCCGTTATCGTTCTGATGATCTACTGCTTACAGGGCGTTTTGAAGAAGGAAGAGCCCGTTATCCCCGCTTCCGCAGAGTAAACACGGGAAGGAGAATAATCATTACAATATGAAAAACTTCATCAAAAGTGTTCTCTTTCCGCTGTTTTGCGTTGCGGCGCTGATCCTCATTACGGGATGTAGCGCAGAACCCACGCCTTACGAGAAGAACGACCTGGAAGGCTATACCGTCAGCGTCAAGTTCGACGCCAACGGCGGAACCTTCACCACCAACTCCTCTGTGATCGTGGATTCCTTCAATCCCGCTTCTCTTCACAAAAACGGAGAAGGCAAGGCGGAGATCGCCCTGCTTTCTCCCGATAACCCCCTTCGCGGCAACGACGCCTTCAACGTATCCCGCCCCGGCTACTTCCTTGCGGGCTGGTACGCCGTTCGCACCGAAGCCGCAAACGGGGAATATACCTACGGCGACAAATGGGATTTCGATTCCGATCTGGTAACCGTCGATCCCGACGCCGCCCATTCCTCCGCAACCCCCGTCCTCACCCTGTACGCCGCCTGGATCCCTCGTTTTGAGATCCAATTCTGCGACAAAACAAGTGGGGAAGTGCTGAAATCTCTGGATTTCGACCCCACCACCGAGAACGTTTCCGCCCCCGCGTGGAACACGGAAACGGGTACTCTGGAAATGTACAAATTCCCCGCCCGTAACGGCTACACCTTCACCGCCGCTTATTATGACGACGGCTTTACCAAGGCGCTGGATACCGAAAACGTGGTCCACCCCGGTGTGATCGATTACGAGACCGGTACCGCCAAGGATACCGTGCTCAAGCTTTACGTGGAATACACGGAAGGGGAATGGTACCGTATCTACACCGCCGAGCAGTTGACGGATAACGCCAACCTGAACGGTCATTACGAGATCTGTGCCGATCTGGATTTCACCGATGAGATCTGGCCCACCGTCTTTATGTACGGCAACTTCAACGGCGAGATCAAGGGCAACGGCCACACCGTCTCCAACGTCACCTTTGCACAGACCAACAACTCCAAAGCGAACGCAGGGCTGTTCGGTCAGTTAACGGAGAAGGCTTCCATCATCGATCTGACGTTCCAAAACGTCACCTTCACCGTGCAGTCCGGCACCCGCGTTGCAGGAACCAACTACGGTCTTTTGGCGGGCACCGTTTCCGCCGACGCTGTTTTGAGCGGCGTCAAGATCCAATCCTCTGCATTGCAGATCGATTCCTCCTGCTATTTCGGCGTGGACGACTATTCCATCGGTCTGGTTTGCGGTATGGGCAACAATATCCTCCCGGATGCGGAAATTACCTGCACCGTGGTTGGCGATAACCCCGACCGCATCACCGTCACTTTGGACGGTCACCAAGTCACGCTGACGTTCGCCGAGTAATTTGTATTTAAATTTTTCACATAGGAAGGTACGAACAAAATGAAAAAGAGACTCCTTTCACTGGTCCTGTGCATTGTTCTCTGCATAGGTGTCCTGACGGCATTTACCGGCTGTTCCGATGACAGCGGCGCAGGTGTTGATGCCTTTGTTATCATGACCGAGCAGCTGGACGGGTTGTTCAATCCGTTCTTCTCCACATCTGCCAATGACGGCACCATCGTTGCCATGACCCAGATCGGCATGCTTGCTTCCAAGTATGTGAATGGGGAAGTGCAGGTTGCCTACGGCGAAAACGAGGCGGTCGTTACCAAGGATTACGACATCGTTGAAAACAACGACGGCACCGTAACCTATACCTTCGTTCTCAAGAACGGCATCAAATTCTCCGACGGTCACCCTCTGACCATGGAGGACGTGCTGTTTAACTACTACGTATATCTGGATCCCGTTTATACCGGCTCCAACACCCTGTATTCCACCGACATCCTCGGCCTTTCCGAATACAGAACGCAGACCGTCGGCTCTTCTTCCGACGACAGCGACAGCCAGATCACTTCTCAGGCCGCTTCCAGAGCCGCCGCAAGATTGAACGAGCTGATCAACCTGTTCAACGCACAGGTCAAGGCTTCTTCCACCAAGGAAGTTGGCTATGAGGCCATGAAGGCCGCCATCAACGCTCATTCCGTGAGCAACGGCTACAAGACCGCTATCTCCACCAACCCCGCAGAGGTCTCCAACAAGAACCTGCTGGCAGACTACGAGTACGCTCTGAAGCTGTTCAAGGAAGAGCTTGAGACCGACTACCTCTCCGCTCAGGAGTCTTACATCGACGAGCCCTACAACAAGTACGAAGAATTCAAGAACGAGATCTTCTGCTTCATGTATACCGAGGGCTACGTAGAGGTTGAGTACGCAGAGGGTGCAGACGGTAAGATCGACCGTACCAACATCGAGAAGATGACCCCCGCATATCCCTCTTCCATCACCACCAAGGAAGCGGCTATCGAATACATCTATAACGATAAGATCGCAAGAGAGCTGAACATCATTCTGCAGTATTGGGCAACCGCCAACACTCTGAACACCGAGTTCACCGCTAAGGCGAAGGAAGTCATTCTCCACGAGAACGTCTCCGACGACGGTTCCCTGGCAGTTGACCACATCTCCGGCATCGTTTCTCTCGGCCATACCGACAAGGCAGGCAGTAAGATCACCGTAAACGGCACCGAGTACACCATCGCTTCCGGCCACAATGCCGACGGTACCGTTACCAACGCTTCCGAGTACGATATTCTCCAGATCACCATCGACGGCGTTGACCCCAAGGCCATCTGGAACTTCTCCCTCACCATCGCTCCCCAGCACTATTACGGCGAGGGTAGCTCCGTTGCAATGGATATCGCCAACAACAAGTTCGGCGTTGAATTTGCAAGCTTCGACTTTATGACCGGCGTTGTTCAGTCCACCCGTAACATCAAGCTCCCCATGGGTGCAGGTGCTTACAAGGTGACCAACTCCGCAAACGACGATAACCCCGGCGAAAGCCAGTTCTACTCCAACAACGTTGTATACTTCAAGGCCAACGAGAACTTCCATACCGTTGGCGAAGGCATCGAGAATGCCAAGATCCCCAAGATCCGTTATCAGATCGTTTCCTCCGCCAACGCCATCGCCGCATTGGAAGAAGGCAACGTTCACTACATCTCTCCTTCTCTTACCACCAACAACTACGAGAAGCTGGAAGCACTCTCCTCCAAGGGTATGATCACCCTGACCACCGATCAGTTGGGTTACGGTTACATCGGTGTCAATGCGGCCAAGATCAACGATATCAACCTGCGTAAGGCCATCATGTGCGCCATGAACACCTCTCTTGCATTGGACTACTACCGTGCAGGTACTGCGGCACAGATCTTCTGGCCCATGTCCAAGGTAAGCTGGGCTTACCCCAAGGGTGCGGCCGCAAATGATAACGGCTTTGACTATCCTCCTCTGGGCACCTGGAGCCAGGATATTGCAGTTGCCAACATCGAGAAGTATATGCAGGCGGCAGGCGTCAGCGAAGGCGACTCTCAGCTTTCCGTGAAGTTCACCATCGCAGGCTCCAGCTTGCAGGATCACCCCACCTATAAGGTATTCCGCGATGCGGCGGCTCTGCTGAACAGCATGGGCTGGGACGTTGAGGTGGTTTGCGATACCCAGGCACTCACTAAGATCAACACCGGTTCTTTGGAGGTTTGGGCAGCTGCTTGGTCCTCCGCGCTTGATCCCGATATGTACCAGGTATACCACAAGGATTCCACCGCAACCAGCACCCTGGCTTGGGGCTATAACTACCTGAAGAACAGCGGCTCCGCTGAGGAAATGAGCATTCTGAATAATCTGAGTGATCTGATCGACAAGGCTCGTGAGACCAACGATCAGGAAGTGCGTGCGGATCTGTATAAGGATGCTATGGGTTATATCCTGGATCTGGCAGTGGAGCTGCCCGTTTACCAGAGAAATGTGCTGTACGCATATAACTCCAAGGTGATCGCAACCTCCAGCCTGCCCACCGATGTGAACCCCTATTCCTCTCCCTTGGATCGTATTTGGGAGATCGAGTTCGCCGGATAATCCATTTCGTAACCTTCTCGGGCTCCCGGACGGGAGCCGGAGCACAAAAATAAATTCCAGCTTGTCGCTTACCCCGCCTAGAGGAGGGGCAAAGCCACTCCCCTACAACGCACCGAAATAACAGAACGATAAATTGGAATTTCGATTCGGAGAATGTGACATGTTAAAATACATACTAAAACGTCTGGGTCAGTCGCTGCTTATCCTGGTAGGCGTGTCCATGATCATTTACTTTTTGATCCGGCTTATGCCCGTGGACTACATTCAGAATAAGATCAACGCCATGAACCAGGGCGGTGCTACCGTCAGCCAGGAGACCGTGGAGACCATGTACAAAATGTACGGCCTGGGTGATGACAGCTTTACCGGCATTTTGTCCGGTTACTTCAATTGGCTGGGTGCGCTGTGCCGGTTTGACCTGGGTACCAGCTTTAAGTACGGTCTGCCCGTAGGCCGTGTGATCGTGGAGCATATGGGTATTTCCTTTGCCATTGCGTTGGTTAAGTCGGATCGTAGCCATGTCGTTCTGTGAGCCAAGGAGTTGACTATAAAGCTTGTCTTCCTAAGACCGCTTGGCCTCCGACTTGCCGGTTCGACCTGGGTACCAGCTTCAAGTACGGCCTGCCCGTAGGTCAGGTCATCGTGGAGCATATGGGTATTTCCTTTGCCATTGCGTTGGTT
>JAZPZV010000040.1:0-3470 GCA_045544855.1 Eubacteriales bacterium
TTGCGGAGAAGAAAAGGCTCTTGCTCCTAAGACTCCAAAACGGCAGCGCCGTTTTGCATAGCGGCATAGATATTCTACGCTTTTCGATCTGTATTGGCCGCGATGAGCCGTTCGGAGCAAAACCGCCGCAGGCGGGATCTACTGAGAGTCTGATGTACCTTTTTGGGGGGGCAAAGAACTGTTTTATCACAAAGGATGTAAGTTTGCCATTGTAGGGGTAGATCAGACTTCGAGGAGATCCCTGCGGGGTGCAAGCACCCCTTGGTTTCCGCTGTTCGGCTGCGCCTCAACTGCGGAAACTTCGACTCACGCTTCGCGTTCGCTCAGGATGACACGCAGACGCGGCCGTATACCGCCGACGTCAAAAACGGCATTGCCGTTTTCGGAACCTTTTGATCAATGCGCGAGGCCGTTTCCTTCCCGAAACAACTTAACATTTGCGCGTTTTACGCGCAACATCATTTTCCCGCAGGGACACTTCATTGACGTTATACGTCACTTCAGCTCTCCCGCAATGGCGAAGAGGTAATTTTCGGAGCCTTCAAAGGCAATGGAGAACTTCCGCAGGGGGATGTTGCCCACCTTAGAGAGCAGCTTGTCCCCTTCGATCACGGAGAAGGTGGGGAAATCCGCAACCCCCTTGCCGGTGCATTTCACGTAGGCTTCCTTGCGGGTCCAGATCTTCATAAAGCGATCCTTTTCGTCTGCCACGGTGGCGCCTGCACGGACGTATTCGGATTCTTCACCGGAGAAGAATCTGTCTGCCAGCAGGGCGTAATCCGTCTTGGTCTCGTTGTAGCGGGGGAGATACTCTCCGTCCAGCCCTACGGGAGAATCGGAAAGGGCAACGATCATTTTTTCTCCGGTGGTGGTAACGGAGATGTACTTCTTTGCGCCGGTGATGGAGGGCTTGCCCGTTTCACCGTAGTTCACCATCACCTCGTCGTTGCCGAAATACTTCCGAACCGCCTCCAAAACGGCGGCGTGGCGGACCTCTTTATCCGGATTGTTTTCCAGAACGATACATTTCAGTGCCATCTTACTTTTCCTCGGTTTCTTCGGTTTCTTCGGTTTCTTCTTTTTTGCCAAAGGCATCCTTACACTTGGTGATCACTTCGGGCACACGGTCGATGAGGGAGGTGGCGCCGTCAATGATCTTTTCAACAGTATTCTGTTTAGGTGTGTAGGAATCGGGATTTTTCAGGTCCAGAAGGGTGACGTTGCCCCCTGCGCCGATGACCAAAAAGCCCAGAGGCGTTACGGAAACGCCCGCACCGCTGCCCCCTGCGAAAAGAGGTCTGTCGGTGGTTTTGGGGTTGCGGTCGGTACCGCCGGTGGCAAAGCCCACACTGACCTTGGAGAAGGGGACCACCGTCACGCCGTTTGGCAGGGTAACCGGCTCGCCGATCACCGTGTTCACGTCCGCTACGGAATTGATGCTCTTCAATGCTTCCTCGATAAGCTGTTTCATGGGAGTATCCATTATTCAATCTCCTTTACAGAGTCTTTTTCTTCTTTTTCTTGCTTTTCTTGCTTTTTAAAATATTTATACGCTTTCAACAGGGAAAGGGCTTCCATCAGCGGCTTGGCGGCAAACAGAGCCACCCAGACCAAGCGCCAGATACGGATAGAAACACAGATCTCCGCATCGATCTCCGGCTTTTCCGCCAGAAAATCGCATTCCACGGAAATGTTTACCTTTTTTGGGTTGGTTCTCGGCAGGGCCTCCGCCGCCGTCTGTACCATTCCCGCCGCGGTGCAAAGCGAGCCGTATTCCAATGCGGTCTTTGCCGCATCGTCGGAGGCGGCCAGCACCCGCAGGCGCAATTCCTCCAGCTTGATATGCTTTGCAAAGCGGGTGAAGATCCCCACCGCAAGATCCTTAAAAGCGGTGATGATGGTTGTCAGCGAGGGTTTTTCCGTATATTTGGGCGGTTTTTCCTTCTTTTCCTTGGGCTTTTCTTCTTCTTTTTCTGCGGCTTTTTTCTTTTTCTTCTTTTTCTTCTTCTTTTCCTTGGCGTATTCCTCCGCCTCTTCCTTGGCTTCCTTCATAGACTTGCCAAGATCCAGGGTTATGGGACCGATGCCCACCTTCAAAAGAAGATCCTCACAATATCCTGCCCGCAGGGACAGCTTGATACAGCAAAGAACGGCCAGCAAAAAGACCACGAGCCCCACAAGGGAAAGCAAGATCCAGCCGATGATCTCAAGGACGATCATACTTCCGCCGCTGCCTCATCGGGGGTAGCTGCAGCCTCCTCGGCGGGAGCTTCCTCCGGCAGGGTGAGCTGTTCGGGAACGGGGGAGGCCTCCGGCAGGTCCCGAATGGATTCCAGCCCGAAGCAACGTAAGAACGCCTCCGTGGTGCCGAAAAGCAAGGGTCTGCCCGGGGCGTCCAAAAAGCCTCGCTCCGCGATCAAGCCCTTGTCACACAGGGAACTGACGATGGAGGAGCTGTCGATCCCTCTCACCATCTCGATAAAGGAACGGGTGACGGGCTGATGGTATGCCACGATGGCCAATACCTCCAAGGCCGCCTTGGAAAGGGGGGGAGCTTTCCGAAGCTCCAAGGCCTTCTTCACCGTTTCCGCCACGAAGGGCTTGGTGCAAAGCTGGTAAGCGGATTCCACCTTGATCAGGGTGATGCCGCGGTTTACGTCCTCCAGCTCCGCCTGTAAAGCGTTTGCCGCTTCCTCCAGCTCCTCCGGGGAAAGGGCCAGCAGCTCTTGCAAGCGCTGAACCTCCACGGGACCGCCGCAGGCGAACAGCACCGCCTCCAGGGATGCGATTGTTTCGTTGGGAATGGACATAACAGTCTCCTTTGGAAGGGATCAAAGCGGAAACTGACCGCCCAGATCCTCCCAATTTGGGTTTTTGGATTGAATCAAAAGGTTTTTCTTTTCCCGTGTCCAGCGTTTTAACTGCTTTTCCCGGGAGATGGCGTTTTCCACCCCTTCAAAGGGTTCAAAATACACCAATTTGTGGGTGTTGTACCGTGCGGAGAAGTGATTTTCCCCGCTTTCTTTATGCTGTGCCAACCTGTGGGACAGGCTGTTGGTGACACCGATGTATAAAACGCTGTTGGTCTTGTTGGTCAGTATGTAAACGTAATAATCGTGAATGACCATACAATCCCTTTCTTGCTGTTTTGGCTTAAAACGAGCAGAGTATTCTTTCGCGGCGAAGAGATCCTGCTCAGTTCAGAACGTCATTCTGAGCGGAGCCGCGGCGGGATGGACAGGGTTAGAGAAATGAAGGCAATCCCGCGGCGGAGTCGAACTTTTTGCAGTCGAAGTCGGCGCATTGCT
Source organism: Eubacteriales bacterium (assembly GCA_045544855.1). Classification (GTDB taxonomy): domain Bacteria; phylum Bacillota; class Clostridia; order Oscillospirales; family CAG-382; genus Coliplasma. The sequence continues at coordinate 3,309 of JAZPZV010000040.1, forward strand.
ACAGGCTTTTCACAGCGTTTGCGCGGCGACATGAAAACGGGCAAGCCGTTTTTGCCGGCGTGATCTATGCGACGATGAGCGGCAAAAAGCGCCGCAGGCGGGATCCCGTTGGGAGTTAGATGTACCCCTTCCAAGGGGAAAGAACTGTTTTAAACGCTACGA
>JAZPZV010000041.1:0-44329 GCA_045544855.1 Eubacteriales bacterium
CATACGCTTGCCGAATTGGGTTTGCACTGCAGTTCCAAAAAACGGCTCTGTCGTTTTTGACGTCGGCGTGTCATCCTGAGGGAGCCCGAAGGGCGAGTCGAAGTTTTGCGTAGGTGAGCGTAGCGAACGGAGCAAAACCGAACCCTGCTTGCAGGGTGAGGGATATGAGACGAGTCTGATGTACCCTGCCAAAGGGGAAGAACTGTTTATTGGTAACAGGCAGAACGGAGAACGGCCGTATCGAAAAGCATCCCATACCCTCAAAAAATGCAAGCATTTTTTGCCTTCCGTTCGGGTTTACACCACTCACGGAAGTTCGACGCGCGCGGAGATATACCGTATTGCATAGCCGTAACTACTACGACCCGCGCTTGCTCAGGGTGACAAACAGACACAGCAGCTCCGTTCCGCGCGAGCCAGCCCAACGGGCTGGGTTGCTCAGAGGTGACCAAGTCGGCGCATTGCTTTTAATATATGCGTAGTTTTATCACGCCGACTTTGTCAAAAAATGAAAACAAGCATACCCCCGCGAAAAGGGCGGGGGCACGCTTGCAACAAGAAAGGATACAACAAGGGAAAATTTCCCATGCGTTCGGAGTTTATTCTGCCAAATACTTTGCCAGCAGAGAGTTGATATAAGCCGCCATATCGGCACATCCGGAGAGCTGGTAGCACTGTTCGTACTCGCCGAAGCTCCAGATATCGCTCTTATAGTCTGCGCGGTAGTGGAAATAGGTGGGGCCGTCGCCGTAGAGACCGGTAGCACCGTTGAGGTAGACCACCACGGAGTAGTTGTTCACGGTGAAGTAATCCTCCACGTCAACCATTTCGTAGTCGGGGTTGCCGTCGATGTATGCCATCATCTCATCCCACAAAGCTTCTGCAGCGGCAACCTCTTCGGGGTTATCCACGCGGATGCGGGCAACCAGAGACTCGGTCTTATCGTCCCACAGCTCGATGACTACGGAATGACCCTCGGTAGCGTACTCGTACTTGCCGAAATTGAAATCATCTGCCGCATTGTACAGCAGAGTCAGGTCGTTCTTATCGTGCTTGCTGATGTCGCTGATAAAGTATGCGGTCTGTCTGCCGATACCGTTGGGGATCAGAACGAATGCACCGCCGGAATAGCGGTTGTCATAAAGACATCCCCAAATATCAGCTTCGGTAAACCAATAGCTGTTGATTGCCAGACCCAGCATATCCAACTCGCCTTGATCGTCAATGAGTTCGTGCTGATCGGGCGCGGCTTCCAGACCGGTAAGGATCACGGTCTGACGAGGATGGTGGTTCTCGGGAGCAGTTGCCACTGCGCTGTGGATCACGCTGACACGCTCAATGATGGCATTGTGCATATCCTCGCTCATGCAGAAGGTTGCGTCGGTTTCTGCTACGGGCATACCGAAGTACTGCAGGTAGTCGCCTTCGGAATAGAAGCTGTAGCCGTAGTACTTGGAGGTGGTGCCGTCCAGGTTGTTGATGCGGATCACGTCGTACTCAAAGAACATCTCGCGGGTATCGGTGATCAGCGCCAGAACCTCCTCGTCGGAGAGGTTGAACCACTCTCCTGCTTCTCTGCGGGCGTTGAAATCCGCGATCTGCTCGGGGGTGTAGAGGGTGGCGACGGTCTTGCCCTCTTCTTCGGTGACGGTGAGGTACCGGTCAACCACGGTGGCGGGAGGAGCGGGGGTCTCGGGATCGTCCACGGGAGGAAGCTCCGCATCGGAGCCGCCCACGTCTTCGATTGCGGGGGTCACGGACTCGCCGTCGATGGAGGAGGTGCCTTCCACGGATGCGGCGATGAACAGCATCCCCGAGGACAGCACGGCGCAGGCCACCAACAGACAGAGCGCCGTTTTGAAGAATAAGCTCTTCTGGGTTTTCATAGGGTGTTCCTTTCTGAAAAATAGATTCCGCTTTCACGGTATGACCATGTTACCACAGGGATATATGGAAACCGTCACGGAGTTGTCATGAAGTTGTAAAATTTTCGGATTTTCCAAAAATAACAAAGGCTGTAGTCCCCTCTCCCAAAGCGGAGGTGAAGGTGAGGGTGGCGCCGTGGGCGATGGCGATGCGCTCGCAAAGAGCCAGCCCCAGCCCCGTGCCTCCCTCCTTGCGGTTGCGGGAACGGTCGGTACGGTAGAAGGGGGTGGTGATGTGGGCAAGCTGTTCCGGGGTCATGCCGTTTCCGTTATCCTTGACGAACAGAGTCTTACCCTCTTCGGTGACGGTAGCGCCCAGTTCAATGCGCCCACCGACAGGACAGGCCTTGCAGGCGTTTTCCGTCAGGTTGGTGAGCAACAGCTCCAACAGTAATTGATCCCCCGATACAAGGAACTCCCCTCCCGTAACGGTGACGGTGAGATTCTTTTCGTGGGCGCGTGTGACGAAGCGACTGCGGGTGGCCAGCAAAAGCTCTCTTGCCACCAGCTCCGTGGGAGAAATACGGTTTTCCCGCACGAAGGCCATGTCCAACAGCGTTTCGCTGATCTGCCTTAGCCGCATGGATTCCGACATAATGAACTGTGCCGCCTCGATCTTCTCCTCCTCGGAGATCCTTGCGGCGGAGATGTATTCCGCATAGCCGTGGATCCCCGTTAAAGGGGTGCGCATTTCGTGGGCCAGGTCGTCCAGCATCCGTTGCCGTTGGTCGGCGGTGTCCTGCAGGGTTTGGATCTGCCCCTGGAGCTTATCCGCCATGTGATTGAAATGCCCTGCCAGGGCGGAAAATTCATCCGTTCCCGAATCGTCCGCACGAACGGAAAGGTCCCCCTCTGCCAGACTCTTCGCCGCCCCCGAAAGGTTGCCCAGAGGGACGTACAGTTTCCGCAACAGGAGGTACAAAAACAGCGCCAGCAAAGCGGAGGCCGCCAAGGAGACCCCTCCCAGCACCAGCATGAGGGTGCGGAATTCCTCGTCCAGATAGGTGACGTCGGAGGCGTAGGTGAACAACAGTCCGTCCTCCCCCGCTTCTTCGGTGAACACAAGGTAGCGCTTCCCCTCCGTACGCAGGTCGGTCATCTTCCCCGCCGCGGGACATTCCACCCCTGCGGGCAGGTTGGTGAAGGTGGTCTCCCCCTCCCGGGTAAAGGCAAGATAGACGTTCTTTTTACGGTAGAAATTGCCGTAAGACACCTGCAAAAGCAGTTCGTTCACGTCGTCCAAGGTCTCTCTGTCCCGCAGGTAAGCCTCCAAGGCCGCTGTCTCCCCCGAGCGGCAGACCTCCCGTGCGGCGTCCAGATTTCCCCCGTGGGTGTAATACGCCAACGCAAACACGCACCCGTTGAGAAACAGCAGGAAAAGCAACAGCGTCAACAGATAGGTGCGCTCAAAAAATTTCATTTTCCCTTTCATACTTCAAATCTGTAGCCCACCTTATAGATGGTTCTGATACGGTCCTTCAGCTCCAGCTTCTGACGGAGCTTTTGCACGTGAACGTCCACGGTGCGGGTGTCTCCTTCGTAGTCGAAGGCCCACACCAGACGCAGGATCTTCTCTCTGGACAGGGCAATGTTGCGGTTTTTGATCAAGGCCTCCAGCAGGGCGAACTCCTTGGGTGCAAGAATGATCTCCTCTTCCCCGCGGAACACCTTTCTGGCGTTGAAGTCCACGGTGAGTCCATCGAAGGAAAACTCATTGGAATCCCGCTTGGTACGGCGCAGGACCACCCGCACCCTGGCAAGCAGCTCCTGCATTTCAAAGGGCTTGACGATGTAATCCTCCGCACCCAGGGAAAGGCCTTTCAGCTTGTCCTCCAGGTTGCTTTTTGCGGTGACGAAGATCACGGGGACGTCTCCCATCAGCTTCACCAGATCAAAGCCGTCCAGCCCGGGAAGCATCACGTCGAGGATCACCAGATCCGGCTCGTGGGTGCGTAAAAGCTCCAAGGCTCTCAGCCCCTCGTAAGCGGAAAGGCAGGTATGTCCCACCAGCGCCAAGTGCTTTACGATCAGGTCGTTGATGACCTGCTCATCCTCCACTACCAATATTTTTGCCATGTCGATTTTTCCTTTCGTTTTTCCTTCTTGGGGGTATTATAACACAGGTTTGTTATGAAACTGTAATGAAAAACAAAAAAAGAGAGGAAAATTTTCACTCTCTTTTTAGGAGGAACCTCATCCACCGTCTGCGGAGATCAGTCATGTTCACCTACTCTTGTTTGATTCCGTCCGCATACGGTCCCCCTTCCCCGCATCGCGGGGAAGGTAGGATCGCTTCGCGATCGAAAAAAAGAGTTGCCGTTCAAATTCATGCCATCGGCACACGCCCTTTTCGCTATGATACGAATCGGCACTATGCCCTATGCGGGTGAAAAGGTTTTGTTTCGAGTGCACGCAGGGGGAAAAAGCGTGGGATCCTTTTATCCGTTCAGCACCGCTTCCAACGTTCTTGCAAAAGCTTCCAGGCCCAGGCGGTCTTCCTCCGTGAAGCGGTGGTACACGGGGCTGTCGATGTCCAGCACGCCGTAGAGGGTGCCGCCAACGTACAGCGGAATCACGATCTCGGAATTGCTGTCCCCGTCGCAGGCGATGTGCCCGGGAAAGGCGTGGACGTCGGGAACTACAAGGGTCTCTCCCCGCAAAGCGGCAGTTCCGCAGACCCCTTTCCCCATGGGGATCAGGGTGCAGGCGTGCTTCCCCTGGAAAGGGCCAAGCAAAAGGGTCTCGTTTTTATACAGGTAGAACCCCGCCCAGTTCAGGTCGGGGAGGGTATGAAACAGCAAGGCGGAGGCGTTGGCAAGGTTGGAAACAGGCTCCGTTACCCCTTCCGTCAGGGAAAGAAGCTGTTGGTTTAATACTTTGTAATCGGTCATAAAGCTGCAATCATTCCTTTCGTAGCCCGCTTCCGGTGGGCTCATTTTCCTCATCCGAAGCATTCTGCGGCGGACACCAGCAGAAGCCGTTCTTCGTCGATCAAGTCCCTGCCGTAGGCATCGAAAAAGCGCTGTCGGTAGGCATCGGTCTTCAAATTGAACCGCAACGTCCATGCCCCCCAATAGAGATCCACGTGGCGGTCCCCCACGCCCCCGTTGCCCAGGTCGATGATCCCGGAGACCTGCCAATCCTTGAGCATCACGTTGGGGAGGCAGTAATCTCCGTGGAGCAGGGTGTCCTTCTGCAAAAGATAGCGGTTTGCCTGCAAGTGGGCAAAGGCTTCCTCCGGGGTGGCAAAAGCGCCGTCGCAGTAGGAAAGATCCCATTCTCCCTTGCGGTAGTTTTCTTCCGCGGTGGCGAAGTAGCCCGCGGGGTGATCTTTTACGGGGCAACCCGCCGTATCCAGGCTGTGGATGGTACGCAGAGTCTCCGCCAGCAGGTCGCAAAGCCGTTTTGGGTCTGCTAAGTGGGTCGGGTGGGTGCAATCCTCCCCTTCCACGGCGGAGGTCAACAGCCAATCCCGCTCATCCGAAAGATACGCCAGCACCTTGGGGGCGGGAAAGCGGGTGGACATGAAGGCGGTAAGCTCTTTTTCTCTCTGCAAGCTCCCCTTGGGGGCGGATTTCAGAAAGCACCCCTCCGAGGGAATATAGTAGACTCGAGCCTCCGTTGAACAACTGCTGTCGTACACCTCCCTGCCTGCCAGCAAAGGGTGAAAGGCTTGGGGGATGGTATGCAGATCCGGGGTGATGAGGGTGCGTTCCATGGAAAGACCTCCCTTGGGAATGGTTGCTTTTATTGTACGGGATGGGATGGAGTTTGTCAAGAAAAATCGATGCTTGTCTCCGTTTTAACAGTTTGTTCACAAACACAAAACCTTTTGAACACATCCCTTCGGTATGATATAGGTGTAAGATTTGAAAGAGAGTGTTGAAATGGAGATCTTATTATCCGTCATATTGGGATATTTACTGGGCTCGTTGAACCCTGCGGCTTTGATCGCAAAGCTCAAGCAAAAGAACATCACCCAAAGCGGCACGGGGAATCTGGGTGCCACCAACGTGCTGTTGCATTTCGGTAAGGCATACGCCGTGGTGGTGATGCTGTTCGATATTTTCAAGGCGGTGGCGGCCTTCCATCTGGCGGCCTTGCTGTTCCCCTCGGTGGAGCTTGCCTCCTATCTGGCAGGGGCGGCGGCGGTGGTGGGACATATCTTCCCCTTCTACCTGAGGTTCAAGGGCGGCAAGGGCTTGGCGGCCTTTGGCGGCTTCGTGCTGGCGGTGGACCCCCACGTGTTTTTGTTCTTGCTCATCGTGGGCGTGGTAGCCATGCTGGTGGTGAATTACAGCGTGGCGTTGCCCTACACGGCGGGCATTGCCTTCCCCGTGATCATGTGGGTTCTGAAAAAAGCCGTTCCCGCGATCGCCGTTTGCACCGCTGTCAGCGGGTTGATCCTGTATAAGCACGCGGGCAACGTGAAGAAGGCCATGGACGGCACGGACAATAAGATCCGTGAATACGTGGCGACGAAATTGTTTGCGAAAAAGTAAAGAAACAGGAATTTGACCAAACAAACGGAAGATCCATAAGTGCAGGAATATTTTTCCCGCCAAAATCACAGTTTATCTCCCGTTGGCTCCTTCCACCACCTGCGGCGGTCCCCCTCCCTCTCGGAGGGAGGCTTTTCGGCACGGACAATAAGATCCGTGAGTACGTGGCGACGAAATTGTTTGCGAAAAAGTAAATAGACCGAAAAAAAGGGGTGTTTCTTTCGAGAAGCACCCCTTAAACGTTCTCTTATTCTTCAAGCGCCTTGATGAGCTGACCTAAAACGGGCTCGAAGGCGGCGCCGTACCAGTGGTTCTCCACGGTGGCGGTGTACTTGATGCATTCCACGGCGTAGTCTGCGGCGATGCGTGCGGCGTCGTATGCAGTCTTTCCACGCATCAAAGCTCCCACGAAGGCGGAGGCGTAGATATCCCCCGTACCGTGACAGCTGTTGGGAAGCATCTCGTGCTCGTAATAGGCGTACGCACCGTTTTCATACACCACAACGCCGTTCTTCCCGGCTCGGTAGGCCACTCCCGTGAAGATCACGTTCTTAGCCCCCAAATCGCACAGCTTGGAAAGCAGGGTGCGGATGAAGGCCTCGTCATAGGATTCGGTGTAGGAGGTATCGGTGAGGAAGCAGGCCTCCGTCAGATTGGGAACCAGGTAATCCGCCTCGGCGCAGAGGGACTTCATGGCCTCCACGAAGGGCTGATCGAAGCCGTAATACAGCTTGCCGTGATCCGCCATGGCAGGGTCCACCACCTTCACGCAGGAATCCTTTGCCACGCCGCGGAAGATATCCTTCACGTATTGGATCTGCTTGGTACTGCCCAGATATCCCGTATAGATGGCGTCGAAATCGATGCCTTCTTTTTGCCAATGGGCAAGGATGGAAGGCATATCCTCGGTGAGGTCACGGAAGGTGAAGCCGGAAAAACCGCCGGTATGGGTGGAAAGCACGGCGGAGGGAAGCACACAGGTCTCCGATCCGCAGGCGGAAAGGATGGGCAACGCCACCGTCAGGGAGCATTGTCCCACGCAGGAGATGTCCTGCACCGTTAAAACTCTTTTGTATTGATTTGCCATGATGAAATTCTCCTTACCGATACATGGGGGTGGAAAGATAGCGGTCTCCCCCGTCGGGGAAGATGGTTGCGATATGTTTGCCCGTATTTTCGGGACGTTTTGCCAGCTCGATTGCGGCGTGTGCGGCGGCACCTGCGGAGATCCCCGGCAGGATGCCTTCGGTCTTGCCCACAAGTCTCCCTGCGGCGTAGGCCTGCTCTTCGGTGACGGTAACGATCTCGTCTATGAGAGAAATATCCAGCACTGCGGGCACAAAGTTTGCGCCGATGCCCTGCAAGCCGTGAGGCCCTGCTTTCCCCTCCGACAGCAAGGGAGAGGAAGCGGGTTCAACGCCGATGATACGGCAATTGGGGTTTTGCTCCTTCAGATACTTCCCCACGCCTGTGATGGTGCCTCCCGTGCCGATGCCGCAGACGAAGAGGTCGATCTTCCCCTCCAGATCGGTGTACAGCTCCGGGCCTGTGGTGAGGTAATGGACCTTGGGACCCACGGGATTTTCAAACTGCCCGGGAATCCAGGCGGAGGGCAGGGCTTCCGCCAGCTCCTTTGCCTTTTGAACGGCGCCTTGCATGCCCAACGCTCCGGGAGTCAAGATCACTTCACCGCCGTAGGCTTCCATCAGCAAGATCCGCTCTTTTGACATACTGTCGGGCATGACGATGATCACACGGTAGCCCTTGGCCCGCCCTACGGAGCAAAGTCCTATGCCCGTGTTCCCGGAGGTGGGCTCAATGATCACGGTTTCGGGGGTAAGGAGACCTTTTGCCTCCCCATCCTCCACCATGGCCTTGGCCAAACGGTCCTTGACCGAGCCTGCGGGATTTTGGGCTTCTATTTTTGCAAACAGGTGGGCGGAAAGGGAAAGTGCCTTTTCTGTTTTTTGAAGCTGTAATAAAGGAGTGTTGCCGATGAGAGCGTCGGCGGAGGTATATAGTGCCATAGAGATCACGCTTTTTTAAAAAGGATGGCGTTATTTTAGCACAACCGTTTTTGACTGTCAAGAGTTTTTTGCTTACGAAAATTGGGAATTATACAAGGAGGCGTAGAAGCCCTTCCTAACAAGCAATTCCTCGTGGGTTCCCTGCTCGATGACGTTGCCCTCCTTTACCACCAGGATCAGGTCTGCGTGTTGGATGGTAGAAAGGCGGTGGGCGATGATAAAGCAGGTCCTGCCCTCCATCAGCTTGTTCATGGCCTCCTGGATCTTCTGCTCCGTGCGGGAGTCCACGTTGGAGGTGGCCTCGTCTAAGATCAGCATTCTGCTGTCCGCCAGCATGGCGCGGGCGATGGTGATCAGCTGCTTCTGCCCTTTGGAGACGTTCACCCCGTCGTCGGAAAGAAGGGTATCGTAACCGTTGGGCAAGCGGGAGATAAAGCCGTGGATGCGGGCGGCCTTTGCCGCTTCTTCCGCCTCTTCGCGGGTAGCACCGTCCTTGCCGTAGGTGATGTTTTCCAGCACCGTGCCGTGGAACAGCCAGGTGTCCTGAAGCACCATGGTATAGGCCTTCCGCAGGCTGTCACGGGTGAGGTCACGGATCTCCTTGCCGTCCACGGTGATCTCTCCCCCGTCGGGGTCGTAGAACCGCATGAGCAGATTGATGACGGTGGTCTTCCCCGCTCCCGTAGGGCCGACGATGGCCACGGTCTGCCCGGGCATGGCCCCAAAGGAAAGGTGATGAAGCACCGTCTTCCCCGGCAGGTAGCCGAAGGATACGTCCTGCAAAGTTACCTCTCCCGCGGCATTTTCCAGATCCTTTGCAGTCTCCTTATCCGCAGGCTCGGGAGATTCGTCCATAATGCGGAAGATCCGTTCTGCGGCGGTGAAGGCGGATTGGAATTCGCTTAAAATGTTGGCAAACTCGTTGATGGGGCCTGCGAACTTACGGGAATACATAACGAACTTGGAGATGCCGCCGATGGTAATGAACCACAAAGAGCCTTCCGCCACGGTACCGTTTTGGGAAAGCAAGAACAGCACGCCCCCGAAGATCATAATGAGGGACAGGGACAAATTGTTGATAAAGTTCACGGAAGGACCGATGAGCACCCCTAAGTATTCCGCCTCGTAGTAGGCGTCGGCGGCTTCCTTGTTCTTTTGGTCAAACTTGGCGCCGACGTCCTCTTCCCTGTGGTATGCTCCGATGGTCTTGGCACCGGAAAGCATCTCCTCCGCAAAGCCGTTCAATTCCCCCAGCTTGGCGGAGCGCTTGCGGAACAGGGGCTGGATGGTGGTGGTCTTCTTTTTGGTGAACAGGATGGAGATGGGCAGGGTGAGAGCGAACACCAGCAACAGAGGCGGGGCGATGGTCACCATCATCACCAGAGAGCCCACCACGGTGACGACGCTGGAAAGCACCTGCACCAGGTCGGTGGAAAGGGTGGAGTTCACCGTGTCGATGTCGTAGGAGAAACGGCTGACGATGTCCCCCGTGGGGTGGGAATCGAAGTAGGAAACGGGAAGTCCCGTCAGAGCGCAGAACAGCTCCTTCCGCATACGGCGGGTGACTCTTTGGCTGAGGTTCACCATCACCAAAGTCAACAGGTAGGCCAGAATGGCGGAGGCGCCGTAGCAAAGCAGCATACGGAAGAAATTGTACCACACCGCATCCATCTGCACCCCGCCTTCCGCGGCGATGGCATCCACGGCGTTCCCCAGGTACACGGGACCTCGAAGAGCCAGGAGGTTGGAGCACACGGAGAAGGTGACGCCCAACAGCGCCAGGGGCCAGAAGTGGAGGATGTATTTCAGCAGACGGCGGAAGATCTTCCCGCCGGGGGTCTTTTTACGGTCAGTCAAGGAAAGCACCTCCCATCTGAGAGTCATGGATCTCCTTGTAGACGGGGCAGGTCTCCAACAGCTCTGCGTGGGTGCCTCTGCCGATGATCTCCCCTTCCTCCAGCACTAAGATCAGATCCGCGTGCATCACGGAGCTGACACGCTGTGCCACCAAAATGGAGGTGCTCTCTGCGGCGCAGGTCTTGAGATTTGCCCGCAAAGCGGCGTCGGTCTTGTAGTCCAGTGCGGAGAAGGAGTCGTCCAGGATCAGGATCTCGGGCTCTCCTGCCAGGGCACGGGCGATGAGCAGACGCTGCTTTTGGCCGCCGGAAAGGTTGGCTCCCTTGGGAGCGAGAACAGCTTGGTAGCCCTCCTCCATGGCGGAGATAAACTCGTGGGCGCAGGCCATACGGGCGGCGGTCTCGATCTGCTGTGCCGTCAGATCTCTGCCGAAGCGGATGTTTTCGTAGATGGTGTCCGCATACAGGAAATCGTTTTGCATGGCAACGCCGAATTTGCCTTTCAGTTCCCCGGAGGGAATGGTACGCACGTCTCTGCCGTCAATACGGACAGACCCCACTTCCACGTCGTACACCCGCATAAGCAGGCTCGTGAGAGTGGTCTTGCCGCTGCCCGTAGCGCCGATGACCCCCAAAGTCCCGCCCTTGGGCAGGGAGAAGGAGACGTTCTGCAGGGCGTTCTTGTTGTTTTCGTAGGAGAAGAAGACGTTGTCGAATACCACGTGTTCAGCTTCCTCCACGGGGGGATATTCCGTTTCGGGATACAGCACGGGATCCTCGGGAGCGTCCACCACTTGGCGGACTCGCTCTGCGGAGGCTATGGACTTGGTGGACATCATAAAGATACGGGTGACGGACAGGGTGGCGTTGGAGATCATGGTGAAATACTGGGTGAAGGCCACGATGGTGCCGGGCTCCGTCTCACCGCCCATCACACGGGTTGCCCCAAGCAATACCACGAAGGTGATGCCCAGGTTCATGAGCAGGCTCATTACGGGGTTCACGAAGCCCATGGTGAGAGAGGCCTTCTTTTCCGCCTTTACCAGCTCGTCGTTGACGGCGTCGTAGCGGGTGCGTTCCTTTTCCACACGGGAGAGGGCTTTGATCACGCGGATGCCGCGGGAATCCTCACGGACCACACGGATCATGCCGTCCACGGCCTTCTGCACGTTGGTGTAAAGCCTTGCCCCGTAGCGGGAGACAAAATACACCACCAGGAAGATGATAGGCATGATGGCAAGCATCACCAGGGAAAGGTAGAGATCCATCACCAGGCTGACGATCAGCCCGCCCAACAGCAGCAAAGGTGCACGGACGCCAAGGCGCTGGATCCGCCCCACGAACTGCTGAATGTTATAAGTATCCGTGGTGATACGGGTCTCCAGAGAGGGGATGGTGAAGTGATCGATCTGCTTTCCCGACAGGGTGAGGGAGCGGGAGAACAGGTCCTTGCGGATGGCGTAGGCACTGTCGCGAGCCACCTTGGAGGCCATACGGTTGGCCTTGATGTTGCAAAGCAAGGCCAAAAGGGCGCAAAGGACCATTCCGCCGCCCCACAGCAGGATCATGGGCACTCTGCCGTCGGTAGGCACCACCACGTCCAGGATATGCTTGAGAATGTAGGGCAGTGCCAGCTCGATAAGGGTGCCGAAGCTTTTGATCCCCAATCCGATGAGCATGGCGGTATAATAGGGTTTTAAGTAACGGAAAATGAATTTCATAAAGGTTTTATCCTAACAATACGTCCATGGCAAGCATAACGCAGAAGCCCGTCAACAAGGTATAGGTCGCTCCCTTCTGGTTGCCGTGGGCGTGGGTCTCGGGGATCATGTCCGCACTGATGACGTAGAGCATGGTACCTCCCGCAAAGGCCAAAGCGAAGGGCAGGATCAGCTCCGCCACGGTAACGGCGAAGAAGCCCAGCAAAGCCCCCGCCACCTCCACAAGGCCCGTCATCAGGGCGCAGAGGAAGGTGCGCTTGGGGGTGACCCCTGCGGCCAGCATGGGGCCGATGATCACCATACCCTCGGGGATGTTCTGCAAGGCGATGCCCCCTGCCACGATGAGGGCGCGGGCGTTATCCCCCGCACCGAAGCCAACTCCTGCGGCGATGCCCTCGGGGAGGTTATGGATGGCGATGGCGGAAACGAACAGCAAGACCTTCCGCAGGTCTGCCCCTTCCCCGCCGTTTTCCCCCGCCACCAGCTTGTGGAGATGGGGAACCACCTTGTCGATGACGTTCAAGAACAAAGCCCCCGAGAAGATCCCCGCCGTGGTGATGAGCAGACCGAAGTTCCCGCCGTATTCCAAGGAGGGCAGGATCAGTCCCAGCACCGCCGCCGCAAGCATGACCCCCGCGGCAAAGGCCATGACGTAATCCGCAAATTTATGAGAGATCTTTTTGAATCCGAAGCCAATGAGGGAGCCGAACACCGTGGCGCCGCCCACCCCAAGAGCCGTTAACAGCACAAGTTCCATAAGGAGTTCCTTTTTTTGGTTTTTCTTGGAAGTAGTATACCACACTTTTTTTCACCCTGCAAGACGGTTTTTGCGTTTTTTCTTGCATTGGAGGGAAAGTTGTGTTATGATGAAGTCGGCGCATAACCTTGATCTGCGCGTAGCTTTGGTTCGCCGACGTCAAAAACGACGTTGCCGTTTTTGTTTACAGAAAGGACACCCTTATGCTCTACACGTGGCGTGACGTAAAAACAGAAGATTTTCCTCTGATCGATGGCTGGCTGGACGAGGAAGCGGTAGGCTTTACCGGGCTGGACGAGGGCTTCGGCACCTATTACGGCTATTGGCTGGAGGAGCCCGAGACCATCCCCGGGGAGAATTTTTGGGTCAAGCTGTTTTGCCGTGACGGCGTTCCCGCGGGCGTGGTGGCGCTCTCTCTTTGGGAAGGAGTCTTCACTCTCTCGGAGCTGGTAGTTGCCCCCGCACTGCGGGGCAAGGGCTTGGGCACCGCCGTCTTGCGGGAGCTTCTGGCAGAGGGGAAAGGGATCTTGGGCAAGCCCATCCATTCCGCCATGGCGGTGATCTTCCCCGGCAACCAAGCCTCCCGCAGAGCCTTTGAAAAGGCGGGGTTTGTTTACGCATCCACCCACCCCGACGGGGATGCGGAGTATTACCGCTACGAAAGATTTACCTTCCGCCCGCTTGAAAAGGAATCGCAGGGGGAGGTATTGCCCGGGCTGTTCGTCATCCTCCACGGGAATATGGACGCCATTGCCCCCACGGGGAAGGGCTACGAGGAGGACAAAGCGCTTTGGTGCTCCTGCATCGGGGAAGCCCTGGAGAAGGAGCCGCGGAAGCTTTTGGTGATCCGGGACGGGGAGACCGTGGCAGGGTTCTTCATGTACTACGTTAACGGAAGCCTTTTCATGATGGAGGAGATCCAATTCTCTCCCGCCTACCAAGGAAGCGGGCTGTTCCGCGCCCTGTACGCCCACCTGGCGAAGATCTTGCCGCCCGAGGTGGAGTTCGTGGAGGCCTACGCCAATAAGAAGAATGAGAAATCCCAAGGCATCCTGGCCCGTTTGGGGCTGGAGCGCATCGGGGAAAACCAAAACGGCAACAGCTATCACTTCCGCGGGAGGTACGTGGCGCTGAAAAAAGCGGTTTTGGGGTGAGAGGAACCTCATCCACCACTACGAGAAAGAACCAAGCGAATGGACGTGAGCGCTTCCGTCTCGTACTGGTCCCCCTTCCCCGCAAGCGGGGAAGGCGAGGCTCCCTTCGGGAGCGGGCAAAGGCTTTCTATATTCTCTCGCCGTAATTTTGGCTACGCACGATTGAAATCGTTTGCGCGCACACCGCAGGTGTGCTGACCTTCCCCGCTTGCGGGGAAGGGGGACCGTCGCGGGACGATCAAAGCATTCAATCGTGGATCTCGTCAACCTCCCGAGACGGGGGATGAGGTTCCTTTTCCCAAAAAGATTTATCGTTTTTGACGTCGGCGATACGAGGCAATGAGCAGACGAAAGCCATGCGCCCCGCACTTCCCACCGCAGTTCCAAAAACAGCTTGCTGTTTTTGATGTCGGCGAAACGATACCACGCATAAGACGAAAGCCATGCGCCGACTTGGGATGAGGTTCCTTTTGATTCACTCACCGCAAAAAATTCATAAAAAAGCAATTTTGATCAATCATTCTGCCTACGGAAATGGTATACTCTCCTTGTGAAGGAGGTGCGTTCCCATGGAATTACAGGTTTTACAGCGGGTGATCGCCCATATCGAAGAGCATCTGTGGGAGGACAAGCCCTGTCTTTTGGACAACGCCGCTTTGGCGAAGGTGGCGGGGCTTTCGGTGTTCCACTTTCTGCGGGAATTCCGCGCCGCCGCAGGGCTTTCCGCCGCAGATTACATCCGCAAACGGCGGATCTCCGAGATCGTAAAGCGCATGGGCGAGGAACGCCCCATGTCGGATATCGCCTTTGAATACGGCTTTAACTCCAAAGAGCATTTCACCCGCGCCTTCAAAAAGGAGCACGGCGTTCTCCCCTCGGCCTACAAGAAGGCGGGCTGCAGTCTGCGGCTGTACGAGCCTTTGCGGCTCTCCCCTGCCTGCGTGCCGCCCAAGGTCTCCTTGGGGTATCTGGAGGAGATTTCCTTGACGGTGTATCCCTTTGGGGATCTCCACCCGCCCAAGTGCTGGAATCTTTACAACACACAGCACCGT
The DNA here is from genome assembly GCA_045544855.1 of Eubacteriales bacterium. Lineage (GTDB taxonomy): Bacteria > Bacillota > Clostridia > Oscillospirales > CAG-382 > Coliplasma. The sequence continues at coordinate 14,995 of JAZPZV010000041.1, forward strand.
TCCGCCAAACTTTCCGGCGGGAGGGTGGCAGAAGATCACGGGGTAATGTATTTTCACAAGGATACGGGGAGGCTGGATTACTTCATCGGCATCCCAACGAAGGAAGCCGCGGGAGACAGGGAGGGCACGGTGGAATTGCGCTTCCCGGGCGGGCTTTACGCCATCTTTGAGACCCCACCTGCCACACAGCACGAGTTTTCCGCCGTCATTCGGGATACCTGGGACTATATTCGGGAAGAATGGTTCCCCAAAAGCGGTTATCTCCGCAAGGACGGCTACGAACTGGAAACATACACCGAGGCAAGCAGAACCTACACGGAAACCATTTACATCCCCATCGAAAGGAAGAAAGAGCATGAAATTTGAAAAGCATGTGGATTTTCTATTGAAAAACGCTTGCACGAGCATCAAATTCCTGGTGCACCGTGATCTTCTGCATACCTCCCCGGACGAGCCCTTTATGCAGGAGATGCGGCAAGAGATCCTCTTGCAGGAAAACGTCCGGAAGCATTTGAACGCCCAATTTTTGGACGGCTGGTTCGGCACGGAGCTTCACGGCGGTGAATACAGCATGGAGCGTTCCATCGGCACCTTGCTGGACGCGGGGATCGAGAAGGAGCACCCTGCCATTCAGCAAGGGATCCACGCCCTGCTCACCCCTTCCATCGCAAGCAACCACAAGAATTGGTTCCACGGCGGTGACGGTTTGGATGCGGAAGGCAGGGGCGGCAACAACGCCATCGTGGCGCAGATCCTCTCCTGGGTGGGGTACAACGAAAGCTACCCTCTTTTGGCAGAGCAGATCGCCCTCTCCTGGGAGCATCTGTCCGCCGTACCGAGGTATACTTCCGTGGAGGATTTCACCAAGAAGGGGAAAAATCAGCGGTATTACAAGCCCAACGCCCGCTTCCCCGGGGCGAACCACATCAATTTGCTGAACGCCACCCAAAGCTGGCGCACCGAGGAGCGGATGGTGCTTGCCAAGGAAGCGGCCAGGCACGCTTACGAGCTGATGAAGGACGTGGACGAATTCATCACCTTCAAAAAGCCTGCAGCCTACGGCGGAAGCTTCGTGGGACCCTTCAACTACAATTGGAAGGGGTTGAAGCCCGTGGACGAGGCGGGGCTGTACGAGATCATCAACCATCCCTACAACTTTGAATTCGCCTTCTGGCTGGGCTTCGTGGCGGGCGTTCCGGATTGGGTCAGACAGGACGAAAACACCTATTACGTTTTGGCAGACTTTTTGGAGCGGGCGGACAAGGTGGATGTGATCCCCGAGCGGGTGTTCTCCGCCTTCCGCAGAGTGATGGGGAAAGAGCCCAATTACCGCAAGCGTACCGCCGCCCAATGTGACTTGACGTATGCGCTGTTGCGTGCCGTCTGGAACGTGGTGGAGTAAGGAGAATAAGAGTCGTTATGAACCTGCAAAGCTATTTAGACTACATAGGCACCCCCTGGGGGAGGCTATTTTACCGTTTGGTATGGAAGGATCTGGCATTTTCCGGGAAGCGGGTATTGGATTTCGGGTGCGGATTCGAGGTGACGGCAAACCGTTTGGCGGCGGAAAATGAGGTTGTCGCTCTGGAGCCCAACGGTGAGATGCTTCTCCGGGGTGTTCGGGAGCATCCTTACGTACAGATCTGCGGCGGGGTGGAAGCTTTGTCCCAATTTGGCGATGAAAGCTTTGACGTGATCCTGTGCCACAACGTGTTGGAATACGCGGTGGAACGGGAAGCGATTCTGCACGAATTCTCACGGCTTTTGAAAGCGGGAGGCGTTCTTTCCGTGGTGAAGCACAACCCTGCGGGAAAGGTGTTCCACAAGGCGGTGTTTGAAGGCGATACGGAGGAAGCCCTTTCCCTGCTTATGGGCGGTTCCGCCGTCTCGGTGAACTTCGGAGAAGTGAAGGAATATTCCCAGGGAGACCTTGCCGCTTGGTGCGGGGATAGGTTTGAAGTGGAAAAGACGGTGGGGATCCGTACGTTTTACGGGCTGCAGAAAAACGAGTGGAAGTTTGAAGACGGCTGGGAGGACAGGCTGTTTGCCCTGGAGTCCGCCGCCGGGGAGATATCCCCCTATCGGGATGCGGCGTTTTTCCACCACGTGATATTGAGGAAGAAATGATGAGCGAAAGAGTTGAACGAGCAATCCTGTTTTTGCTTGGAAACGCAGGGCCTTCCATTCGGTTGCGTGTCAAGAAAGAAATATTGGGCAGTCTCACCCAAGCAGAAGAAGCCGCATTACAGAATGAAATACACCAAGAGCCGCTCTATAAACTGATCGCCGCTTGCCAAAAGGAAAACGGCTGGCTGGGAAATGGTTTTCACGGCCCCAATAAAAACGCAGGGCCTTACGAAAACCAAGAGGTAGGCGTCAAATACTTGGCGGAAAAAGGAGTCGGCAAGGATGATCCCGTGCTGAAGCGTGCTATGGAGGCCTTTGCCAACACGAAGCTGACGGACCCTTGCTACCGTACCAAAGGGAAATATTACGACGAATTCCGTTACGCCGCAAACGGGCAGAATCTGATCCGTTGCGCTTGCATTGCCCGAGCAGGATACGAGGATATGATTCACATCCAACCGCAGATCCAACTGGCTTTGGATTCCTTTCAACGGGTATTGGAGGTAGATTCCATTCTGGACATCACCCGTTTGAAAAAGGTAAACGGCAGAGAGAAGCGTATCTTTAACGATTATGAGAAATGGCCCTGCTACTACTTGCTGGACATCCTTGCCCATACCCGTTCCTGGAAGAACGAAAAAACGACCGCTATGCTGTCAGAAGCGGTAAACAAGCTCATGCGTACAAACAGACCGGAATGCCAAGTAGGCGGTGACAGTTGGGTGGGCTACGTTCTGGGAACGGTGGGTTGCATGAAGGAGGGATACGCACTGGGGTATGAACTCAACGGGAAACATTACACCTATTTAGACCGAGTGGAATGGCTATGCCGCTGCGGCCTTACGCCTTTGTTGCCCAGCCTGCACGAAGAGGTAACCCTACTCCACAACAGCATAGACGAAGACGGTATTTGCAGAGCCTCCGTGGATGAAAACCAACTCAAGGGCATCGGCACCTACAGCGGCCAGCAATTGGAGCAAGATTGGAAGACGGAGATCAAAAAGCTTTGCGACATCACCTTCCGCGCCTTGTTGATCTTACATTACGCCAATCGCTAACCCTACGCAAGAGAGAGGAGACTTTCTCTTGCGTTTTTACGTTGGTGGTATGAGGTGATATATAGACTCAACCTACCCCATCCGTCACCCTTGAGCTCAGGTTTGCAAGCGAAACCGTAAGGGACACCGTCACCCTGAGCAAGCGCGGGTCGTAGTCCCGGTGGCTACACACTGCAATACATCTCCGCGCGCGTCGAAGTTTTGCGGAGAAGAATAGGCTCTTGCACCTAAGGTTCCAAAACGGCAGTGCCGTTTTGCATAGCGGCAAAGATATGCTACGCTTTTTGATCTGCATTGGCCGCGATGAGCCGTTCGGAGCAAAACCGAAGCCTGCGATAGCGGGCTGAGGGGTCTCCTACGAGTCTGATCTACCCCTACATAGGTAAAACTTACGTCTTTTTACGATGAAACAGTTCTTTCGTTTCAACAAGGTACATCGGGCGCACTGCTCTATCGACATGCTTGGTATCGGTTCCGCCCTATACAAAACGCCGCTGAAGCGTCGTTTTGGAACCTTGGGTGTTAAGCAAGCAGACTCTTATGAGATCCCGCCTACGGCGCTTTTTGATGCTCAGCGCTACGCGCTTCGACTACAAAAAGTTCGACGCGTGCGGAAAAATGTCTCTATTGCAGCCATAACAACTACATTCCGCACTTGCTCAGGATGACAGAGGCCGTGGCAGCTCGACCCGCGCGGCCAACCCGCAGGGTTGGTATGCTCAGAGGATGACCAAGTCGGCGTTCAGCCTTCGGTTTATGCGTGGTATTGTTTCGCCGACGTCAAAAACAGCAAGCTGTTTTTAGAACCTTGGGATCAAAGCGTGGGGCGCACAGCTGTATACCGTGTATAACTATATACTGCCGATGCAAAATTTCCAAAAAATTCTTGTTCCCCTCTTGCGCTTTTTCTCATTTTCGGCTATACTGAAAGGGTAAAGAAAAGCATTGGAGGTTACATTGCATGTTTGTTACGGAAGATATTCGTTATATCGGCGTAAACGACCGTAAGATCGATCTGTTTGAGGGGCAGTACAAGGTACCAAACGGGATGTCTTACAACTCCTACGCCATTTTGGATGAAAAGATCGCCATCATGGACACGGTGGACAAGGGCTTTACCCACGAGTGGCTGGACAACATTCAGAACACCTTAGGCAACCGCAAGCCGGATTACCTGGTGGTTCAGCACATGGAGCCGGATCACTCCGCAAACATCTTCAATTTTGCCAAGGCATACCCGGAGTGTATCATCGTTTCCTCCGCAAAGGCCTTTGCCATGATGCAGAACTTCTTCGGCACCGCCTTTGAGGATCGCCGCATGGTAGTGGGCGAGGGGGACACTTTGGTGTTGGGCAAGCACGTCCTCACCTTCGTCACCGCACCCATGGTACACTGGCCCGAGGTCATCGTGACCTACGACAGCTATGACAAGGTTCTCTTCTCCGCCGACGGCTTCGGTAAGTTCGGCGCTTGGGATGCGGAAGAGCCCTGGGCAGACGAATCCCGCCGTTATTTCATCGGCATCGTGGGCAAATACGGCGCACAGGTACAGGCGCTCTTGAAGAAGGCGGCAGGGCTGGATATCGCCATGATCTGTCCCCTGCACGGCCCTGTTCTGAAAGAGAATCTGGGCTATTACCTCAATCTTTACAACGTTTGGTCCTCTTATCAGCCGGAGGAAGAGGGCATTGTCATCGCCTACACCTCCGTATACGGCCACACCCGCACGGCTGTTATGCAGTTGGCGGACAAGCTGAAGGCCAACGGATGCCCCAAGGTGGTGATCCACGACCTTGCCCGCTGTGACATGGCTTTGGCGGTGGCAGATGCTTTCCGTTACAGCAAGCTGGTATTGGCTACCACCACCTACAACGCAGAGATCTTCCCCTTTATGCGTACCTTCATCAATCACCTGGTGGAGCGCAACTTCCAGAGCCGCACCGTGGGTCTGATCGAGAACGGAAGCTGGGCGCCCTTGGCGGCCAAGGTGATGCGTGAGATGTTCGCAGAGAGCAAGAACATCACCTTCACCGACACCACGGTGAAGATCCTTTCCGCCTTAAGCGACGACAGCAAGGCACAGCTGGACGCTCTGGTGCAAGAGCTTTGCAAAGAATACCTTGCACAGCAGAGCGACACCGCCAACAAGAACGATCTCACCGCCATGTTCCGCTTGGGCTACGGCTTGTACGTGGTCACCTCCAACGACGGCAAGAAGGACAACGGTCTCATCGTGAACACCGTCACCCAGGTCACCAGCACTCCCAACCGTGTGGCAGTGACCATCAACAAGCAGAACTACTCCCACCACGTGATCAAGCAGACGGGGATCATGAACGTGAACTGTCTCACCGAGGAAGCACCCTTCTCCGTGTTTGAGAAGTTCGGCTTCCAGAGCGGCAGAAACGTGGATAAGTTTGAAGACTGCACTCCCCTGCGCTCCGACAACGGCTTGATCTTCCTGCCTCGGAACATCAACGCCTTCCTGTCCTTGAAGGTGGAGCAGTATCTGGATCTGGACACCCACGGGATGTTCATTTGCTCCGTCACCGAGGCCCGTGTGCTTTCCGACAAGCCCACCATGACCTACACCTACTATCAGGACAACGTGAAGCCCAAGCCCGAGACCGAGGGCAAAAAGGGCTACGTTTGCAAGATCTGCGGCTACGTGTATGAGGGCGACACCCTCCCCGAGGACTTTATCTGCCCCCTGTGCAAGCACGGCGCAGCGGATTTTGAGCCGATACAGTAATTTATAGAGAAAGTTATACGAGAGGGAACCTTTTTGAAAAAAGGTTCCCTCTCGTGCTCTCCCACCAAAAACTTTCCCTGCCAAAAACTGTCGTTTTTGGAAGATGAGAGGAAGATTTTCATTTTCTTCCAAAACCCATGTCAATGGGTTTTGGCAATACAAGTTTTTGAGGTTTAAGGAACTTTTTTCAAAAAGTTCCTTAGACGCTCCTTTCTCCTTGCAAAACCTGCGAAAATGTGGTATACTGCACCAAAAGGAGGCGAAGCCATGCAGTACGGAAAAACGGTGACGGGGAGATTTCTTTCCCGCCCCAATCGCTTTATCGCCCACGTGGAGATCGACGGCGCAGATACCGTCTGCCACGTGAAGAACACCGGCCGCTGTAAGGAGCTTCTCACCCCCAACGCCAAGGTGGTGCTGGAGGTCTCTCCCAACCCCGCCCGCAAGACGGCTTTTGACCTCATCGCCGTTTACAAGGGCGACAAGCTGATCAATATGGACAGCCAATCCCCCAACAAGGCCTTCGGAGAATGGGCTTTGACAAGCGGCTTCTTCGGGGCGCATCCCAAGGTGACCGCGGAACGCACCTACGGAAAAAGCCGCTTTGATTTCTATATCGAAACGGAAGACGGCAGAAGGATCTTCGTGGAGGTCAAGGGAGTGACCCTGGAGCACAGGGGCTTACTCCGCTTCCCCGACGCTCCCACCGCAAGGGGTGCCAAGCACGTCAAAGAGCTGGCGGAGGCGGTGCGGGAGGGCTACGAGGCCATGGTCTTCTTCGTGGCACAAATGGAGGATTGCCACCTCTTTTTCCCCAACGACGAAACCGACCCCGCTTTTGCCGCCGCTTTGCGGGAGAGCGCTAAGCAGGGGGTGCAGGTGTACTGTGTGAACTGCCTTGTCACCGAGGACACCATGAACATCCATGATTTTATACCGGTCATTTTGTTAGGAGATCAGGCTTGAAAAAGGGTTCCTTTTTCAAGCACGATTTTGTGGCTTCGCTCACAAAATCCAACTAATTCGCCCGCTTTGCGGGCTGCGAAAGGAAAAATTCCAACTATGAAACCTTACCTTTTGGCCCTTGACGAGGGTACTACCAGCGCCCGCGCCATTTTGTTTGACAGAGAGAGCAACATCATTTCCATGGCACAGCACGAGATCCCCCAGATCTATCCCCAGCCCGGCTGGGTGGAGCAGGATCCCATGGACATCTACGCCAACCAATACGCCTCCCTGACGGAATGCATTGCCAAAAGCGGCATCTCCTCCGAGGAGATTGCGGCGGTGGGCATCACCAACCAGCGCGAGACGGTGATCCTTTGGGAAAAGGCCACGGGCAAGCCCATCCACAACGCCATCGTCTGGCAATGCCGCCGCACCGCGGAGATCTGCGGGCAGATGGAGGCGGAGGGCTTGGGAGATCAGATCCGTGAGATCACCGGGTTACGTCTTGACCCCTATTTCAGCGGCACCAAGATCAAGTGGATCTTAGACCACGTGGAGGGCGCAAGGGAACGTGCCAAAAAGGGGGAGATCCTTGCGGGCACGGTGGACACCTGGCTGGTCTGGAAGCTGACGGAGGGCAAGGTGTTCGTCACCGACAGGACCAACGCCTCCCGCACCATGCTTTGCAACATCCACACCGGGGAGTGGGACGAGGAGATGCTTTCCCTTCTGGACATTCCCCGTGCCATGCTCCCCGAGATCCGCTCCAGCAGTGAGCTGTTCGGCTACTTTGAATGCATGGGGGCTTCCCTGCCCATCGGCGGTATCGCAGGCGACCAGCAGGCGGCTCTCTTTGGGCAATGCTGTTTTGAGGCGGGGAGCGCCAAGAATACGTACGGCACGGGGTGCTTCCTGCTGGCCCACACCGGGAACACCGCCGTGGAAAGCAAGCACGGGATGCTGACCACCCTGGCGGCAAGTGCAAAAGGTGAGCCCTTGGAATACGCCCTGGAGGGCAGTGTGTTCGTAGGGGGTGCGGTGGTGCGCTGGCTGCGGGACGAGATGCGCTTTATTTACGAATCCTACGACAGCGAGTATTTCGCCCGCAAGGTCAAGGACAGCGGCGGGGTTTACGTGGTGCCCGCCTTCACGGGGCTGGGTGCCCCTCATTGGGATATGCACGCCAGAGGTTGCATTATGGGATTGACGGCAGGCGTGGGGAAGAACCACATCATCCGTGCCGCCTTGGAGTCCATCGCCTTCCAGACCCACGACGTGCTTTCCGCCATGCAGGCGGACATGGGCGGGGAGATCTCCTGTCTGCGGGTGGACGGCGGTGCTTCCGCAAATAATCTGCTCATGGAGATGCAAAGCGATCTTTCCGCTCTGGAGGTCTTGCGCTCTGCCAACACCGAGGCAACCGCCGCAGGGGCGGCGTACCTTGCGGGGCTTGCCGTGGGGTATTACAAGGACAAAGAGGAGCTGAAGTCCCTTGTGGGCGTGGGCAAGCGCTTCTCCCCCGCCATGGACGAAAAAACGCGGCAAGAAAAGCTGGCAGGCTGGCAAAAAGCCGTGAAGGCCTGCAAGGCGTTCACCGAGTGAAAAACGTTAAAGGACCTTTCTTTGAAAAGAAAGGTCCTTTAAAATCCCCAAAGAAACTTAACTGCCAAAAACTGCCGTTTTTGGGAGATGGCAAAAATGATTCGGTGGTCAGCCGCTTTGCTCGTCGGATACCAACCACAGAATGTCAACACGAAAAATCCTTGCAAATTCCCGAAGCTCATAATCCGCCACGAAACGCGTACCGGTCTCAATGCGGCTGATGCTATCGCGTTCGATATTGATTCCAGCAACCTGCAGTTTTGCTGCAAGCTCGCTTTGAGACATTCTTGCTTTCACCCGCATTTGGTATATTTTCTCGCCGCAAATATTCTTTTTCCCGTTATAGTCGTATATTTTCATCGAATCACCACTCAAATTTTGTGCTAAAGTTCAACATTTTACTTGACTTTAGCACATTTTGGTGCTATAATTGTGTTAAAGATCAGCAAACAAGAAAAAGAAAGAGGGAAAAAGATGAGTTATTACAAGCCGCCAATGAGCAGAGAAGACTTGCTGTATGTTTTTTGGAGCTATCCGGAGTTTAAAGAAGTGCGCGAAGGAATGGCCCGGTTTATCAGAAGGGAATGCCCTGATATTTGGGAACCCGGAGCCGATGCTGCTATCAAAGCTACAATCGACAAAACCGTCTACCAAATCGCTATGGAAGCTTACAAGATCTTAGACCGTATCGGTCCTTCGGATTATCTTGAACTTCTGAACAGCAGTCTCGTTATGCGCAAACTAAAGGGGGTTGCCCTCGATGAAAACGGGAATAGACTCTCCGGTTCCGACGCGATCAGAAATGCTCCAAAATCGACCTTTAAGGATCACTTGAAAATGGTGGCTGTTGGTGCTGGTTTAATAGCTGCTGTCTGGGCTGGTATCTTCCTAATTGCATTTATCGTTTGGTTATTCTATTAAAATAGCATATACCGCCCATCGGTTCAAAACAAGGATACCTGTTTTGATTTGCCATGTGATACTTTTGGCGTATCGTTTGCCATCAATCTGCGGAGGCCGATTTGTATCGGTCTCCTTTTTCATTTCTTCAAAACGACGCTCCCTCTTTTCTTTACCGTTTCTTTGCCGTATTTCCGTAAATCGTACAGGTGACGGTATATGCGCCCCAAAAGGATCTGTTTTTCGTGTGTTTTGCACCTTGCATTCCCGGGGAAATTATGTTAACATAATATCACAAGAAAACTCTTTGGAAGGGCGGTGCCGTTTTGAATCCCAAACTGCGAGAAAAAACAATGGAATCCTTATCGGCGGTACTGCCTATTACGGGCATCGTGCTGTTCATCAGCATTTTCTTAGTGCCTATGGAAGTGGGCACGGTGATGCTGTTTTTGGTGGGGGCGCTTATGCTGATCCTTGGCATGGGCTTCTTCCAGCTGGGTGCGGAAATGGCCATGACCCCCATCGGCGAGGGCATCGGCACTCAGATCTCCAAGACCAAGCGGGTCTGGATCATGCTGCTCATCGGCTTTTTGATGGGAACCATCATCACCATCTCCGAGCCCGACCTGCAGGTGCTTGCCCAGCAGGTGCCTTCCATTCCCAACATGACCTTGATTTTGACGGTTGCCGTGGGTGTGGGCATTTTCCTTGCCCTGGCGGTGATCCGTATCAAGTTCCGTATTGAGCTTTCCCGACTGCTGATCATTCTGTACGTGGCTCTCATCGGGCTTTCCTTCCTTGTTCCCGGGGACTTTTTGGCGGTGGCCTTTGACTCCGGCGGCGTGACCACAGGGCCTATGACCGTGCCCTTTATCATGGCGCTGGGTGTGGGTCTTGCCTCCTCCCGAACCGACAAGGATTCTGCCAGCGACAGCTTCGGCTTGGTAGCCCTGTCCAGCGTGGGACCCATTCTTGCGGTGCTGATTTTGGGCTGTTTCTTCAGACCCACCGATGCGTCCTACTCCATGGGAATCGTTCCCGAGGTGTTCACCACCCGTGATCTGGTTTCCCTGTTTGCCTTTGAGATCCCCGCCTTTGCGGGAGAGGTATTGGTCTCCCTGTTGCCCATTGCGGCGGTATTTTTGCTGTTCCAGCTGATGACCCGCCGTTACCAGAAGCGTGAGATCAAGCGTATCCTCATGGGTATGCTGTATACCTACGTGGGGCTGGTGCTGTTCCTGTGCGGTGTGAACGTGGGCTTTGCGCCCGTGGGCACCTTCTTAGGCGAAGAGCTGGCTTCCCTTTCCTACAACTGGGTGATCATTCCCATCGGTATGCTCATCGGTTACTACATCGTCAAGGCAGAGCCTGCCATTCAGGTCTTGAACCGTCAGGTAGAGAACATCACCGACGGTGCCATCTCCGTAAAGGCCATGAACCGCTGTATGTCCATCGGCGTGGCCGTGAGCATCGGCTTGGCTTTGACCCGTGTGCTGTTGCACATTCCCATTTACTGGATCATCATTCCCGGCTATATCATCGCTTTGGTGATGTCTTTGTTCGTGCCCAAGATCTTCGTGGGTATCGCCTTCGACTCCGGCGGCGTTGCCAGCGGTCCTATGACCTCCACCTTCCTGCTTCCCTTGAGCCTTGGCACCTGCAGTGCCGTGGGCGGGGATCTTATGCGGGACGCCTTCGGCGTGGTGGCTTTGGTTGCCTTGACACCTTTGATCGCCATTCAGATCATGGGTCTGGCCTATAAGATCAAAACCGGCAAGCTGGAGAAGAGCGCCGCAGTACACGCAGGTCTTACCGCAGAAAGCGACGCCATCATCGATCTGGAAGAGGAGGTGCTTGCATGAACAACACTTACCGTATGCTGATCCTCATCGCCACCCACAAGCTGGCGGACAAGGCGGCGGAAATGTTTCGGGAAAAGAAGCTCCCCGTGCAGTACCGTCTTGGTGCCCAGGGCACTGCCTCCAGCGAGATCATGGACACTCTGGGCTTCGGCTCTGTGGATAAATGCATTCTGGTGGGCATGGTGCCCAAGAGCTTCGGTCACGAAATGCTGGGGCTGTTGCACTCCAAGCTCCGTTTGGATGCGGTGAACAGCGGCATCGCCTTTACCGTCCCTCTGACGGGAGTGACCAACATGATGATGCGCATGATGCAAAGCGTTGAAGAAAAAAACCAAGAAACTACGGAAGGAACGGGTGAACATTTGATGACCGAAAACAACTACACTTTGATCGCCGCATTCGTTGACCGCGGTTTCAGCGGAGACGTGATGGAAGCCGCCAAGGCGGCAGGTGCGGGAGGCGGTACCGTCCTCCACGGCAGAAGCATCGGCAGTGAGGATGCTACCGGGTTCTGGGGACAGAGCGTACAGGAGGAGAAGGACATCGTTCTCATCCTTGCACCCCGCGGCAGTAAGGTTGCCATTATGAGTGCCATCAGCGAAAAGTGCGGTATGCACAGCAAGGCTAAGGGCACGGTGGTCTCCCTTCCCATCGACGAGGTCATGGGGATTTAAGAGTATATGCGTTTAGACGAGAGGGACTTTTTTGCGAAAAAGTCCCTCCCCCGACACGAAAAAAAGCGAGGTAAAAACTACCTCGCTTTTGCTGTATTATCGTTTGAACGGAATGTCCAAAACGTAAGGAAGATACGTATAGATCTCCAACTGAATCACGGGTGAAGGAAATGCCTTGTGAAGCAAATACATCTTCCGTACGGGAAGCATTTCAAATCGAAAGCCGGGATCCGGGGAATAGGCGTCCTCCCAATCTTCCGTCCCTTCCACGATGGTTCCGCAAATATGATACCAGCCGTTGTACCAAATGGTTCCGTCTTCTTCCATGTCCCCGGTAATGCTGAAGGTCTCGGCGGGCTTTTGCGGATCGATCCCAAGCACACGCAAGGCATCAAGCACCGTATCGGGGGCTTTTAAGATGGCTTTTTCAAAATTTTGGCAGGGGATACATCCGCACTGCTCGCCCATTGTGGGAACGTCGGCACGTTGATAAAATGCCCGTGTACGCTCCACGTCCACGTCGATGGTAAAATGCGCATACTTGAAAATCATACGGTACTCCTTTCGGTTCCTTTTTTACAGTATACAATACGCACTTCAAAAAAGCAATACCCACGCGCATATTCTCCCACGGATTGACAAATACTAACAGCGTAATTTGACGATCAAGGAGAAATGAATAGATGAAAGCAACAGGAATTGTACGTCGCATTGACGATCTTGGCCGTGTGGTGATCCCCAAGGAGATCCGCCGCAGCTTACGGATCCGCGAGGGGGAACCTTTGCTGACAGCATTGACACCAATCGACCGATTTTGCTGGGCGATACATAGTATTTTGAAACGATATAAAGAACAAGCGAGGTGAATTTCACCTCGCTTTTGAAGTTTATTTATTGTAGTGCATATACAAATTAGCAAGTGTATGGTTCATAGCTTTGAGTTTATCAAGTTCGCAATTCATATATGACCATTCATATGCTTTCTTTGAAAAACCCATTATTTCTAAATGCTTATATGAACGATAAAAATCATATTCGCTTTCAGAAATAGCAGTAATATTTTTTATTTGATTATCTTCAAATTTAGCAATAAAACCATGAGCAATAACACGATTGTCATCTCGCATAAATCCAAGCACATAATATGATTTTGTAACCCTGTCAAACTCTATATGGTTCACCATCATATCTTCACCTAACAAAACTTGATTGGCAAGAGAAAAATCAGTTGTATCATAAACCGATATAGCAGAGTGCAAATCATCTTTTTGACGTTCTACATTGAAAAACAATTTTCCGTCGGGAGAAAAACAAAAACCATCGTCTTGTGCTCCGTCAACCTTTGAGAAACGGAACTTTTTAATTAAAGACAATGTTTCCAGAGAATATATCGCAAGTCTGCCATCTGTAGATTTGACGACAAATAATGTTCCATCTGGCGAAATCATAGGCGTATAACCGTAAATTATATCTTTAAATTTGCCTAACTCATTACCGTCCTTATCATATAAAAATACAGTTTGTCCTGTACAACCAACAGAAAAGTCGTTATTGGATACATAGCCCCAAAACTTTCTCATATAATCACCGCCTTTATTTTATTGTATCACACTTTTTCCACAAAGTAAATAGGTATAGTATAATCCCCCACTTTTTACAAATACTAACACCGTAAATGTAAAAACAAGGAGAAATTTATATATGAAAGCAACAGGAATTGTACGTCGCATTGACGATCTTGGCCGTGTGGTGATCCCCAAGGAGATCCGACGCAGCTTACGGATCCGTGAGGGGGAGCCTCTTGAGATCTTCACCAACGAGGAGGGGGGCGTGGTGTTCCGCAAGTACTCCCCCATCGGGGAGGCGGGGAGCTTCGCGGGGGAATATGCCGAGGCTATCCACAAGGCTTCCGGGATCTCCGTGGCGGTGTGCGACATGGATAGTGTCATTGCGGTGGCGGGGGCGCCCAAGAAGGATTATCTTTCCCATCCTCTCACCCCGTCCTTTGCCGCGTTGTTGGAAAGCCGCAGACCCTATTCCGCCACGGCGGACGGCACCCCCATCCGTGCCACGGAGCAGGCCAAGGAGATGGTGTCTTATTTTGCCCCCATCGTCAGCGAAGGGAATCCTGCAGGGGGCGTGATAGTTTTGTCCTCCGAGGCGGTCTCCCCCGACGAGACGGCGAAAAAGCTGGTGAACACAGGGGCTATGTTTTTGTCTTCGCAGATGCAGGTGTAAAACGACCCTCTCGGGTCGGAAGAGAAGTTTGCCCATGGAGGCAAGTGAAGTTTACTGCGTCATTTGCTTCGTAAGTGAAGTTATCCTGCGGATAGTGAAGTTTTGCCTACGGCAAAGCGAAGGAAACCACACTTTCGCAGAGGCGAAAGCTTCACTTGGGCGTAAAAGCTGCTTTGCAGCTTAGCACAAACTTCACTGCAAAGCAACTTCACTTTCGTGCCGGCGAAAACTTCACCAAAAAAGACCCTCTTGGGGTCTTTTTTTCATCTCTTATACGTAAAGAAATCCATTTTCTCCACGCCCATGTCGGTGAGGAGCTTGCGGGTGGCTTCTCTGTCTTCTTCCGTGTTGAACTCCGGGATCAAAGGCACACGGACGGTGACCCTGTCCTTCCCCACAAGGGAAAGGAGCAATGCTAAGTTTTGTAACATCCCGCCGTTGTCCTTACCGGTATAGCTACGGTAGATGGCGGGGTTGGTGTCCTTGCAATCCACGTAGAAGTGGTCAATGCAGGAAGCCGCCATCTCCACGTGGGAGGCGGGAACGTTCAGAGAGGTCTCGGCACAGAGGTGCCACTCCCCTCCGCAGATCTCACGGAATTCCCGCAAAAACGCAGGATACAGCAGAGGCTCTCCCCCGCCGAAGGTAACGCCGCCGCCCGTGGCCAGGAAGTACAGGGCGTCCAGCTTCACACGGTCGTAGAGCTCCCGGGGAGTGAGGGTCTCCCGCTTGGTGTCCTCGGCGAAGGAAAAGGGGTTCAGGCAATACTTACACCGCAAGGGACAGCCGTGGAAGCACACCAGGGTGGTGACCCCTTCCCCGTCCGTTGCCATCCGCAGGCGGGAATGGGTGATGATGGGTGCCGTGGTTGCCATGAAAACGCCTCCTTTTTACGATTGTAAAAAACGGTAATTATTGATAAAATCCGTTTTTTCGGAGGCTTAGCCTTCGAAAAAACACCGATAAGACGAGCAAAGCGAGTCCGCGCGCCGGAGGGGAAGGCGGCGATAAGCGCGCGTACCCCCGCCGCGCGGGTCTCGCGTGTAAAACGAAGTTTTGCACGCGGTTATTTTTTGTAACCACAGGTGGTACACTTCCCACCGGAGAAGGTATGGTTTCTTGCCCCCCCAATGGCGTAGCCACAGGAATCGCAAGTCTTTTGGTGGGTATTTGCGTTGGTGGTGTAGGTTTGGTAGGGGTGCAGGAAGATATAGTCCCACAGCTTATTCATATCCACGAATCTGAACACCGTTTTCTCCGGCAAAACCAAAGAGGTGACCTCGTAGACCCCCACGGTATTGTTGGGGCCAAGACAGGCGAAGAACATCACGTGGGCGTTGTCCCCGGGCTTTAAGAAGATATCCATCTCCTTCATGTCGTAAACGGAGCTGACCTGATGGCCGTACTTGGTGAGGTGATAGGGAGCGGACCAGTGGTAGGGCTCATCCGTTCCCGAGCCGCTGTCCACAAATTCCCATGCGGCGCAGACGAAGGCGGAGCAATCCAGCCCCACGGTAAAGGATTGATGTCCCACGTCGGGGTTGATATTCCCCGTGGTGTAGTACATCCCGTTGCCGATGGAGGCCTTTGCCACCACCGCAAAGCTGTCCTTGCCGTAGTAATCGCCGCCGTTGAAGCCGCCGCGGCAGTAGGGAATGCCCATCATTTCTTCCCCTTCCATACCCTGCAGGTACAGAGGAATGTGGGTGTCTCCCCCCGCATCCAAATGCTCGAGAAGCACCAGCCATTTTACAGAAAGCATTTCCAGCACGTTCTGCTTGGTTTTTTCACGGGTGATGTTCAAGAACACCTCGTCCTTGTCCTTCAAGATCTCCACCGTATCCTTCAGCTTGGAGAAGGACACCGCATTCGTTCCGGGAGTGACACGGTAGATCTCCCCGTGTTCGGGGTAATACACCACCAGATACACCTCCCCGTCGTTGCCGTAGACGGGCACGGCGTTCACCGTGTCCTCCAAGACGGTGTCTCCCACAGTCACCGTCCAGCCGGGATAATACTTGATCCTGCCGTACTTGTAGGGCATTTTGTAGGAGACGATGTTACCGTCCCAAAGCTCGGAAAAACGGAAGGTCTCAAGAGGAGTCCCCGCATTGTCGTAGCGGGTGTAGATGGTCTCGAAGCAGTAGGGATCGCCGAAGACGTTCTTATGTGCCGTCACGGCGTAGCCCTCCCCCGCCCAGATCACTTCTCCCGCATGGGGCAGAGAACGCTCCTTGCAGCGTGCGCCGTCCAGAGAATACACTTCTCCGCGGGAGTTGACGAAAAAGGGCTCATCCTCTCCCATGGCGTACAGTCTGCCGGGGTAGCCGGTAGGGTCGGAAAGACGGTAGGTGGCGATCAGCTCTGCGGCCTCAAAGCCCTTTGCCAGATCGTAACGCTGCACGGTATTGTCGGTGAACAGCAGATACAGGTCGCCGCCGCAGAACAGGATCTGGGCTTCGCACACCTGAGAATGGTGGGAAAAGCTTGCGCCGTCGCTGAGACGGATGACCTGTTGGTTCCAAAAGGCGTAGATCTCCCCTTGATCGTCCACACCGTGGACCACGGGGGTGTTGATCTCTGCGGGGAAGGCGGTGCGGGAACAGCAGATGCCGTAGATAAAGCTGCCGTCGTTGCCCACCTTGAATTCCCCTGCGGGGGTGAGGGTGGCATCTGCGGGGGGAGTGGGCTCGGGAAGAGATTCTTCCTCGGAGGATTCGTCATAAGAGGATTCTTCCTCGGAGGAGTCCTCTATAGATTCTTCGGAAGTTACCTCCTCGGAGCTTTCCCCGGGGGAGGAAGCAAAGCTTTCTGCGGGGGTATGGGAGCTTTCCTGTGCAGAGGACGCACTTTCCGCCTGACTCACGGGAGGAACGGAGGCTTCCTCCGCCCCTGCGGCGCAGGCGCATAAAAACAAAGCCGCCAAAAACAGCAGGCAATATCTACGAGCTTTGGTAAGACAAACGTGCGACATAAAGATCCTTTCGGGCAGGGGTGGTATATTCCTTTATAGAATACCACAAAAACGGCTTTTCCGCAAGACAGCGAAAGCACAAAAAATGTCGGAACGCTTTTGGGCATTCCGACAAAAATGTTACAAGGCTTTAACAGAACTCCGCCTTTTGGGAGCGGGCAAAGAGGGTGTTCAGCTCCGTTTTGGGGTCGGCTTTGAGGTACAGCAGGCGGTACACGGCGTTACAAATGGGCAGCTCCACCCCATATTCCTTGGAAAGCTTCATCAAAGCGGCCACGGTGTAGTAGCCCTCCGCAAGACGGTCGAAGGTCTCCCCCTTGATAAAGCACTCTCCGAAGCGGCGGTTGTGGCTGTGGGGAGAGAACAGAGTGGCCTCGTAATCCCCCAGATGGCAAAGACCGTAAGCGGAACGCTCCTGCCCGCCCATGGCGTGGATGAGACGGGCGATCTCGGTGGTACCGCGGGACATCAAGGCACCCTTCAAGGAGGAAAGCCCCACCCCGTCCAGCATCCCCGCGGCGATGCCCACCACGTTCTTGGCGGCGGCGCCGATCTCGTTGCCGATCAGGTCCGTGCCGTAATAGAAGCGGATGAGATCCCCGGAAAAGTGGCGAATCAATGCATCCCGCACCGCTGTGTTTTCGCTGTCGATGACCATACAGTTGGGCTGACCACGGTAGAAATCCTGGACGTGCCCCGGCCCAAGCCACACGGCGATGGGTTCGGTTCGGAATTCCGAGGCCACCCGGGAAAGCCGCTTCCCCGTGGAGATCTCGATCCCCTTCATGCACAGCACAAAGACACGGTTCCCCGCAGGGTACACTGCCAGCTCCTCCATCAGCCCGCGGAGCTGTTGACTGCCCACGGAGATAATGACGATCTCACGGGACATCACCTCGTCAAGGGAGGAGGTGAGCTTCACCGTCTCCGGCAGGGTGAGGAAATCGTTCCGACCTTCCGCCACAAAGCGGGCAAAGGTAGCAGAGCCTTCCCGCCCGTAAAGGCAGACTTCATGCCCCATACGGTCCAGATACCATGCGATCAACGACCCCCATCTCCCGCACCCAATCACGGCGACTTTCTTGCTTTCTACCATAGCAGGCTCCATTTCGTTTCTTGATGGGGACAGTATAGCATATTTTTTTCCAATCGGCAAGGGGAATCTTGACATTTGTGGGAAAAGATGATAGAATAACAAAACAGCCGCGCCTGTGGTGGAATGGCAGACACGATAGATTTAGGATCTATTTTCGTATGGAGTGCAGGTTCAAGTCCTGTTAGGCGCACCAGTAAAAGAAGCTCCCTTTACGGGGGCTTCTTTTGCTGACGAGGTTGTCGGGACTCCCGAAGCTGCACACCCGGAGAAAGGACGCCAACGGCGGACTTTCTCAGAAACAAAGTGCCCCGCACTTTGTTTTGTGCGGAGTTCAAGTCCTGTGGGCAAGAAGTTTGCTTTACCCCGTGGGTCAACCCCCTCAGTCACGTCGCAGGCGACGAGACAGCTCCCCCTTCCACGGGGAGCCTGTGCGCAAAAGTTCAAGTCCTGTGGGTAAGAAGTTTGTTTTACCCCCATGGGTCAACCCCCTCAGTCACGTCGCAAGCGACGAGACAGCTCCCCCTTCCATGGGGAGCCTGTATGCAGACGTTCAAGTCCCGCGTTTTTTTCGTATCTCTTACCATGGCGAAAGAATTTTCTCATCGGTTGAAGAGAGAATCGCCCCTGCAAAAACGGACGGCAGACGTTCAGGTTCTGCGATTTGTATACCGCATCTTCTTGCGATTTGCCGAATCACTCACGCACGATCCCCCGGTTTTGCAAGAGATGGGTAATCGGTCAAACCGCCATGTGTTTTTGCCAGATCATCTCGCCCATTATTTCCCTTGATGACTCCGAAGACATATCCTTCCGATCTCATGTACGCATTCCATCTACGATGCTCAAGAGCTTCAATGGCAGAATATTCATCTGCAGTGAACTCCTTCCGTTCCTGATCCGCGCCGGGAATGACGCACTTGGCACGAACATTCATATGTATAACAGCTGCGATGGCAGCTCTGTAATCATGTTCATTGTCCCGCAGATCTTCCTTGCGGCCCAGCTTCATACACAAATCCCGCGCTTGCTTTTCAAGCTTTGCTTCCGTTATATTATCTTGTGTATAAAAAGATTCCACTCCTCCGATAAATTGAACCTCATATTTTTCGCTTCCGACAAACTCCGCCTTTTGCCGAGGATCAAACACAACCGCTTGTATAATGGGATCAATGCCCATCCGTCGGAAATACATTCGCAGCTTCACGGCGGTATCTATGTTTATGTCATCCTTTCCCAGATCAACGAATACGTAAGTTGCTTCGTTGATTTTCTCCAGTTCTTTCACAAAAGAAATGGTAGAAACATCTATACCGCTATGAACGGTGATTTTATACTGCGCTTCACCCTCTATTTCCACGCCGTTATAGTCCTCGGACATCAACTCCGGCGCCAAAGCAGAAAACTTTTCTTCGGCCAAAGGATCCTGATCGAAAGCATGGATCTCCGGCTTATATCCATCCATTTGGCAAAGCCATGTTAAAGCTTTGACCAGTTCGGTACCGCGAGCACCCATGCCCACCACAACGGCGGAGATCTTCTTCAAGCCATCGGAATTTCCATTGTGTTTGTGAAATAAAACCTCGCCCTGCCCGTTGAGCAAACAATTCACAAAAGATCTTGCCTCATGGATTCTTCGGACCTTCACCAATCCTTTGTCCGCGGAGTTCAAAAGAAGATCGCTCATGCTTGTTGAGCAGAAAACATAAATGCAAACATTTTCGCAGCTTCGGTAATTCTTGATCAGCTTCAATGCATGATCCAAATTTTTGGTTTCATCATCGCCAATGACAAATAACGAAATCGTTTTCTTCTTTGCGCGTTTGACGAAATTGAGGGTCAACATATCTTTTTTGAAGCAAAAGGCCTCAAGTTTTTTTATGCCTTCCATCAATCTGTAGGCGTTTTCCTCTTTACCCTCAGAAACGTTCGTAAACACAATCAAAACGTTCTTGTTTTTGGATTTGATGTCCTCGGCAAGCGCCAACGATTTTTCATTCAGCTCCGAAAACACATAGGTTTCTTTGCCGCGAGCAAAGAAATAATTCAAATAGGTAGTAAGAATCTTGAAAAGAGACAGCACAACACCAAAGGTGAAGACGGGCGCAGATACAAATAACGTTGCCGCCCACACTTGGTATCCCGTGCTAAGCCAAGCGGGACAAAAAGCAATATTCTCCTTAATAATGCCAAAGTCGCCGCCTATGGCAAAAACCTGCATGGAATTAAAAACGGAAAGCGTAAACGCACGCCAGCCGCCAAGCAACGTGGGTTCAGCGGCAACTCTTTGAACCGGAAAAAACAGAAACAGCGAAGCAGCAAACATGCCCGCCAACAAGCAGTGGAACAAGCTGATTTTGAATTTTTTTGTCAGTTTTCTGCTCTTGCTTGCCAGCAAAAAAAAGGTTGCAGCCATGGGCAAACAGCCCAGTGAAAGAAAAAAACACGTCGTCCACATACAGGTGCGCCTCCTACCGAATAAAATGATACATGCTTATACATTCTCGTGTATTATTGTACTTTGCAACATCGAAAATGTCAAGGCAGTTTCTAAAGATTTAGACATTTTCTCGCAAAAAAACCGCTTGCGGTGATAAGCCGCAAGCGGAAACGTCTATGGGATCAAATGGTGTCTTCTTCCGGGAGGGAGGTTGCCTGCACCAAGGCTTTTCTGAAATAGGGGTTGAGGGTGGACAGGTCTACCTTCTGTTCAAAGATCTCATCGACCTTTGCCTTGATGTGGTTGAACAGGGTCTTAAAGAAGAAGCAATATTTGGGGTTTTGCTTGGAAATGTCGCCGTTGGTGATGGCATCGTCGGAGCAGCCGCCCTTGCAGTAATCAAACAGCTCGCACTTTTCGGCACAGCTCTTGCGGCGGGTAATGGCGCCGATGATCAGCTCCTTGAAGCCTTTGGAGTTCAGGATCTCGCTCATGCTGTGGACGTCTGCCACGTTGCCGAAGCAATACTTGTGCATGGACTCTCTGCTGCAACCGAAGATATCGCCGTTGGCATCCAGGCAGAAGAAATTGCCGATACAGCTGCCGTTACAGCAGTATTCACTGCCGCAGTGGAAGATCTTGTTCAGGATGTAATTGAAGTTTCTCACAGGGGTGCCTTCCCTGTCGTAGATCCAGCGGTCAAACAGATCCACCATTTGCTGCACGTAGGATTCCACAGGCAGAACGTCGATGGATTTTGCGTTGCCTTCGATAAAGACGTAGCTGAAATCCACGTTGACGCCGAAGGACTTCATGTACTCGTAGTTCTTGGCAACGTCGTAATCCTTATCCGCAACCACGGCGATACAGCCAAACTGCATTTTGTTCTTCTTCAGCAGGTCGATGGCGTTCAAGGTATCCCGGGTCTTGCCGCGGTATGCGTCGTTGTAGATGCCGTCGAAGGAAACACCCACGGCGATCTTGTTGGCCTTGAAGAAATCCAGCCATTGGGAATCTATCAGCGTGGCGTTGGTCTGGATCTGGTTGGAGAAGGTCACACCGGTCTGCACCGAGGTCTTCTTCTGCAGCTCCAGCACTTGGGTATAAAACTCCCTGCTTGCCAGCATGGGCTCGCCGCCGTGGAAGATCACGTCCACACGGTCGAAATCCGCCACCAGGGCGAACATCTTGTCCACCTTGTCCAGGGAAATGACCTCGTGCTTAAATTCCTTGGCCGCATTGTAGCAGTATTTGCATCTCAGGTTGCAACCGTTAGTTACTTTGATGATCAGTTGAATTCTTCTCATATTTTTTGGCGGTCTTCACGTTTTCAAAATGATTCACGATCTGCTGGTAGGTGTTTTTGAAATAATGAAAACTGATATCCTTTCCGTTGATGACGCCGGGGATCAGAGTTGCCATGGAATGCCTTACCAGCTTATTCAGAACAACCCATTCGGTGGTATCGTTTTTGATGGCAAGCAAAGCGTTTTTCAGATCGTTGATCTCCTTTTGGATAAAGGGGATCAGTTCATAATAATGCTTGTCGAAAAGCTCTGCGATGGTGGCAGAATCCTCTTGCCTAAAGGAATTGGGGCGGCGGAGCTTGAAATCCTCATCGTAGTCCTCGATCATATCCAGCAGAAAAGTCCACCTTGCTATGCGATTGATACAATGGAAGTAGCGATCCTCCGCATCAAAAAAATGTCGGAAGCCTTTCTCCACCGACAAACCGTACAACGCCAGAACTTCTTCGATGGGGCCGTTTGCCTGCTGCAACTCGTCCATTTTACGAACGGTGGAAAACACCTCGTCGAAAATGGCTTGATTGGCGGAAACAGTTTCCTCAAAAAGTCTGCGGAACAGCAGGTTGGCAAAGAACGCCTTGGTGCCTTCTCCGTCCGCTTCGTTGTCCTTCACCTTGATGGCAAACCCGAAAACAGAAAGATCGGCGATCACGTAGCCTATGGGGTCGTCCTTAAAATACTTTTTATTGTGGGTCTTAACTCTTTCACAACAAAAACAGGGGGGACGCTCATCCTTGCCCGCAATCGCCATCACTAAATTGTACGCCGCTGCATCGTAAGTGGTCAAATAGCGGGCTTTTTGCCCGCCTTTGTTCCACAAGCAGTAGCAAAGTCTGCAATAATAGGAGTTAAAAACACTCCGCTCGTTATTTTTTAAGCAAGATCCGATTAAATCAAAATATCCATACATATGGACTTAGCAGCAACAGCCGTCGCTGTGAGTCTGCGCATAAACGCTGTAACCCATGTTGTGGCTGTTATCCTTGTCCTGCGCCAGATACTCCTGCAGAAGCTCTTCGCCTGCAACTTCGTTTACGTTGAGTTCGTTGTTGTTCATTGCTTATTCCATCCTTGTTCATAATTTCGTTTTATTATGCATATATCATACAACAGAATGCTTATTTTGTCAACTGTTTTTCCAAAGAAATTATACATTTTTCAAGGATTTTTTGTGTTTTTTTCCTTTTTTCGCAGCGATTGCATCGATCTAAGATCAGCAATGTGATCAGGTTGGCGCATTCCTCGATGGGAGAATGCATGTTACACTCGCGATCCGGGCGGGCCCTGTATGCGGAGTCTACCTTTTTGAGGCGGTGGTAGCCTTCGTCACCCATCAAGATAAAGTGAGCGGATTCGTGGGCGAGGAGCATAAAAAGCTTTTCCTTGCGATGAAGGTCTTTTTTGCAAAAGCAAAGCACCCCGTCCTCCCGCATATAGGGGATGATCTCCTCCTCGGTCATTTGCAAAGCGATCTTCCTGTCAAGAGCCTTCTCCAGCTCCTTCAGCCATCTGTCGCACCGCAGCTTGGGAAAAGGCGCAAAGTCGGAAAGGATGCCCTTCAGTTTGCTAAAGGGAAGCCCATCCAGCACCGCATTCACGGCTTGGAGGTCTATTTTTTCATAGTCCGGGAGGGCTTGGTATTCCTCCAAGGTCTCAAAGCCTTTGGTCATGGGACACACCTCTTTACAGTCTGTCGTAATCGTGGAAGCTTTTTGCAAAGTAACAATCCGTCAGCAGGGATGCCAAATAGGTTTTGCCGTATTGGGGGGAAAGATCCTCCCGCAGATGCTCGGTTCGCCACTCCCCTGCCCACAGCAAAAGATCTCTGCGGAGGGACAGGGTCTTGGTCAAAGCCTTTTGCACCTTGCCGATCCTGCGCCACAGGAACCAAAGCTGCAGGCGGCCGAGATAGGGCTGCAGTGCTTGCAGATCCTCCCGCTTCCATTGCAGTAACGTTTCTGCCGCTTTTTCGTCCAGATGAGCACGGTTGATCAAGCCTTTTTTGTCGATGAAGGGGGAACAGCCTGTCAGGTTGGAAAAGCCAACGTTTGCGGAAAAACCGAACACGTCGGGGCTGTCGTTGTCAAAGGACAAAATGGGAGATTCCCCTGCGGAAGCCTCCGTCACCACGTGATAATTCCCCACGCGGTGGTCGTTTTCTCCCGCAAGCACGTCCAGCAGGTTCAGGTTGGTCAGCCCCCGCAGGATTGCGGGAGTGACGAGAGAAGCCCGTTCCTTGGGTGGGCGGGAGATCCAAGTATCCCCCGGGGCTTCCTCGCTTAAGACCCCGTACTTCGTTTTGCCGTTCAGACAGATCTTTACAAAGTCACACCTTGGGATCAGCTCCTCCACCCCTAAAAGACGGGCCAGGGCATAGGTACCCAAGGCACGGACGGCGGAGAAGGTCTGCAGTTCCCCTGCCTTGACGCCTGTATTGTAAAACCAATTCTGCAGCTCCCCGTAGAGATAGAACACAAGCTTTCTCAGCTCCTTCTCTTCTGCGGGGGAGGTGTGCCGCGGCAAGCCCAAAACCGTCTCGTCGCCGCTGACCAGATACCGATGAAGTCTGTCCCCGGGGCGTTCCTTGCTACCCATGCGGGCAAGCTTTTTCAGGTTGCTTCCCTGCTTCAGGGAGGCAAGCACCCGCTCTTTTAAGGCGGGGTCTTCCGTGATCTCCTCAAAAAAGGTGTCCACACCTTCGTAAACACAGGCACGGAGAGAGGCGGGGCGTTTTTTTGCTTCCTTGAAGAAGTACCGCCTGCCGCCGTGGGTGATCTTGATCACGTTTGAAGTATAGTTCAGGATATACTCCGCCTTTGCTCCCGCAAAGTCATCCCTTCGATCCGAAAAAGAGAGTTGCTTTGGGGTCTCTGCCCGATACCGCAGGGCTTGAAAACAGCTCATACCGACTCTCCTTTTTTCGTCTGATCACTTCTGCTTAGGGGTATAGTATACCATATTCCCTTTAAAAAATCAATACGGCAAGACGAAATTCGGCTTTGCCCTCTTGACCGTTTTCTAAAGCTGTGCTATACTTTTCTTAAGAAAAATACCCCTCCCCCCGCAACGAAACGGAATTTTTGACGAGTATAGGGATAGAAAGACTTTTCCAAAAAAGGAGTGACCTCTATGGCAAAAGGTAAAAAGACCTGTAAAATGCTCAAGGAGATCCGCAAGGAGATCGCAAGAAACAACGATATCGCCTACGTCACCACGGAATGCAAGTACCAAGGGGATTGTGCGGGCACCTGCCCCAAGTGCGAAGCGGAGGTGCGGTATCTGGAGGAAGAGCTGGAAAAACGCCGCAGTGCGGGAAAAAAGGTGGTTTTGGCAGGGGTTGCCGCCGCCATGCTGTTTTCCGCAGGGTGCGAGGATATCTTTTCCTCCTCTACCATGGGCGACATGCAACCGCTCTCGCAGGAAGAAACCCAGCCCCTTGCCGGTGCACCTACCGAATACGCCTCCTCGGAACCGGAGGAATCTTCGGATGAAAGCAGTGAGGACACCTCGTGGTTCGTTACCATGGGAGATATCATAGCCCCGGAGGAATAAAGCTTGAAAAACCACGCCCCATACCTGCACGTCTCCCCCGCCCGCAAAAAGGCGGTGCTGATGATCCACGGTATTTGCTCCACCCCCAGACATTTTGACTTTTTGGTCTCCTCCCTGCCGGAGGAGGTGACGGTCTGCGCCCTTTTGCTCCCGGGACACGGGGGCAAAGTGAAGGACTTCGGATGCACCTCCATGAAGGCCTGGCGGGAGGAAACGGAAAAAGCCCTTTGCTTTTTGGAAAAGGAGCACGAGGAGCTGTTTGTGGTGGGCTATTCCATGGGCACGCTTTTGGCTTTGGAGGCACTGCCCCGCCATCCCAAGGTAAAGGGGCTGTTGCTGTTGAACCCGCCCTTCCGCCCGTGGGTGCGGTGGGAGATGGTCAAGCGTTTCTTCCGTTTTACCAAGGGGAAGGTGGAGGAAGCCAACCCTCACGAAGCCGCCTGTGTGAAAAGCATCGGCGTGGAATTGACCCCCGGGGTGATGGCCTACCTTCGCTGGATCCCCCGTTTTCTGGAGCTTTTGGTGCTTTGCCGCAAGGCAAGGAGAAGCAAGCAGAAGCTCGCCATCCCCTGCAAAGGCTTTTTGGGGAAGCGGGACGAGCTGGTTTCCATGCGGTCGGAAAAGTATTTGAAACGCCTTCCCGCAGAGGTGCGTGTTTCCGAAGAAGCGGGGCATTTTTACTACCCTGCGGAAGATCGAAATTGGATGAAGAACGTATTAAAGGAGTTTGCAGAATCATAAAAAACGCCCTGTTGTGGGGCGTTTTTTTGGTTGTAACACGAATCGGTTGCAAAAGGACGGTCTCGGCACGGAAGGCGTGAAAAACGGAACCTCATCCCAAGTCGGCACATGGCTTTTGGTTTATGCGTGGTATTGTTTCGCCGACATCAAAAACGATCAATCGTTTTTGGAACCGAGGTGCGAGGCGTGGGGCGCATGGCCTTGGAAGAATAGACAGCTTCAACACGCCGACGTCAAAAACGGCAGAGCCGTTTTTTGGAAAGAGGAACCTCATCCCCCGTCTGCGGAGATAAGTATATTCCCCTTATTTCTTATTTGTTCCGTCCGCATACGGTTCCCCTTCCCCGCACGCGGGGAAGGTTGGCACACCTGCGGTGTGCGGGCAAAGGCTTTCAATCGTGCCCTGATACAAGCAATGTCGAGAAAATATAGAAATCCGTTTTCCGCTTGCGAAGCAAGCCTCCCTTCCCCGTTCCACGGGGAAGGGGGACTATTGCGGGAATTTCCGAGCCGAGTAAAACAGATCTGCTGAATTCCCGCAATGGTGGATGAGGTTCCTATTGATCTACCCAGAAAGAAACCAACGGAAGCCCCCATAAAAAACGGCAACGCCGTTTTTACGTCGGCGGTATACAGCAATGCACGGTACATGGCTTTGCGCCGACTTGGGATGAAGGTTCCTGTTTTTTCGGGCGATTCGTGAATCGCCTATACTTTCCGGAAAGCAACACTGCCGAAGTTCATATCCCTCGTCTCACGTGGGTAGGCTTTACACTTCTTCGCCAAACAAGTGCCATCTGATCTTGGCGCACAGCTTGTTCACGTCGTTGGACTCGCTGCTTTGGATGCCCACCACGGCGTTCTCTGCGGGGAAGATCAAAGAGAACTGTCCGTAGGCGCCGTCGGCACGGAAGGCGTTTTCCTTTTGGGGGATCATCCAGAACTGGTAGCCGTAGCCGCTGTTCCAGGGGTCGGGATGCCCCGTGTCGATCTGCTTGCGGCCCGCTTCCTTCACCCATTCGGGAGAAACCAGCCGTTTCCCTTCCCAGACGCCCTGTTGCATATACAGAACGCCCAGCTTCATCATCTCCTCGTTCCGCAGATACAGCCCCGTACCACCGAAGGCCGTGCCTGCGGGGTCTGTCTCCCAACCGGGGAAGCCCATGCCCATGGGTTCAAACAGCTTGCGGTAGGCGTAAGAAAGCAAAAGCTCCCCCACCGCTCTCTGCACCATGCACCCCACCAAGTGGGTATCGGCGTTGGAGTAGACAAACTTCTCCCCGGGGGTGTAGACAAGCTGTTTTCCCAGCATATAGGCCAGGTAGTCGGGCATCCCCTCCCCCTTGCGGCGGTTGGCGCCCATGAGGAATGCGCTCCCGAAGCCGGAACTCATGGTGAGCAGATGGCGCAGGGTGATGGTCTTCACCCGCTCGTCGGTAATCACGCTTTCATACTCCGGGAACAGGGAGCACAAAGTGGTATCCAAGGTCAATTTTCCTTCGTCGATAGCAATGCCTGCCAGGGTGGACACGTAGCTTTTGGTATGGGAATAGATGAGGCGGGGGATGTCAAGGACGAAATGGCGGGATAACAGCATCTCCCCGTTTTGGTAGAGAGCAACCGCCTCCGCACCGGGGTTGTCCTGCTCAAGCTCTGCGATGAGGTTCTTTACTTTTTCAAGCATACTTAAAATTCCTTTCTCATGGCGACGTGGGGGCAATCCTGCTCGTATTCGATCTCCCCGAAGGGGGTGTAGCCGTTCTTTTGATAGAAGAGGGATGCCCGACATTGGGCGTGGAGGGTGATGGACTTGCCGCCCATCTCACATACGCATTTTTCCGCCGCGGCAAGCAACGCCGAGCCGTGGTGTTTTCCCCGGTACTCACGCAAGACGGCAAACCGCCCCAACAGCCAAGCGTTCTCTTCTTCATCACGGAACACACGGCAGACGCCCACGGGGGTGTCGCCGTCGTACATCACCAAGTGGATGGCAACTTGATCGGTGTCGTCGAATTCATCCACAAAGCCCTGCTCCTCCACGAACACGGTGTTCCGCACCGTCATGGCGTGGGGATGGAGGCTTTCAAAACGTTTGATCTCCAAGGGGGTCACGCTCCTTTCACCCTGGCAGTATACCACAAAAATCGCCGTTTTGCAAGTCACTTGACAAAGCCGCGGGATTTTGTTATCATGTTTTTATCAAAAAAAGAAAGGAGCTGCCCCCTTATGGAACGCTACGAAAACCGCCTTGCCCGTTTTTTTGCTTCCTTTACCTTCCCCGCAGAGGAGAACGGAATAGGCACCCTGGGGGAAAAGAAGCTCCACGCCGCCTTGAAGCGGTTTTACGCCAAGGATTCCACCTGCTTGGAGGTGCCCATTGGCAGGTTCGTGGCGGACGTGTTCGACGGGGAGAGGATCGTAGAGATCCAGACGCGGCAGTTCGCCCGCTTACAGAAAAAGCTTGCATTCTTTTTGGAGCGTTACCCTGTGACGGTGGTGTATCCCATGCCCCGCACCCGCTATCTGGTGTGGACGGACCCTGCCACGGGGGAATCCTCACGTCCGCACAAAAGTCCTGTGATCGGTACGCCCCTTTCCGCCTTCCACGAGCTGTATCAGATCCGCACCCTTTTGGGGGTGGAGAACCTTACCGTGGAGCTGTTGCTGTTTGATCTGGACGAATACCGCTTATTGGACGGCTACGGTAAGTATAAAAAGAAGGGCTCTACCCTGCGGGAAAAGATCCCCAGAGGAGAGCCTGAGTTGGTTCGCTTGCAGACGGTGGAGGATTACCGCGCGTTGCTGCCGAAAGAGCTGCCCGATACCTTCACCGCCGCGGTGTTCCAAAAGCACACCGGGCTGAAGGGCCGCAAGGTCTACTCTGCCATTCACGTGCTGGAAGAGCTTGGCGTCATCGAAGCGGCGGGCAAGAACGGAAGAGCTACGGTGTATCAAAAAGGGGACGCTTAAGAGGCTCTGCCTCTTAAGAATCTCCGCCAAAGGGGATGATCCCCTTTGGAATCCCGCACCTTGTGAAGTATATATATGATTTCCCGAAAACGACAGT
>JAZPZV010000042.1:0-86351 GCA_045544855.1 Eubacteriales bacterium
ACGCCGCTGAAGCGTCGTTTTGGAACCTTGGGTGTTAAGCAAGCTGACTCGTCTCATATCCCTCAACCTGCTATCGCAGGTCTCGGTTTTGCTCCATTCGCTACGCTCATCTCCGCAAAACTTTGACGTGCGCGGAGATAACTGCAATACGTAGCCACCGGGACTACGACCCGCGCGTGCTCAGGATGACACGCTGACGTTGGAAACGCCCCTGTCGATGCTGCACCGCAGTTCCAAAAACGATTCATCGTTTTTGACGTCGGCATAGCAAAACTACGCATACATCAAAAGCTTTGCGCCGACTTGGTCACCTCTGAGCATACCAACCCTGCGGGTTGGCAAGTCGAAGTTTTGCTTTTTGAAATTGCCCATTGTCTTTGGATATGCAGTTCTTTTTACAGCAATTTCGAAAAGCAAAACCGCAAGGGGTCTCCTCAAAGTCTGATCTACCCCTTGAAAAGTAAACTTACATCCTTTGTGATAAAACAGTTCTTTGCCTTTGGTAAGGTACATCAGACTCTTATGAGACCCCGCCTGCGGCGGTTTTGCTCCGTTCGCTACGCTCACCTACGCAAAACTTCGACGTGCGCGGAGATGACTACAATACGTAACCACATCTATTACAATCCGCGCGTGCTCAGGATGACGTCCTGAAGTGAGAAGGATGACGAACAGCCGCTACGACCACTTTCCGCACGGCCAACCCGCAGGGTTGGTATGCTCAGAGATGACGGTTGGGGCGGTTTTTGCCGCTCAGCGTCGCATTGCACCAACCTAAGAAAAACAGCTTGCCTGTTTTTCCTGTCGGCGTAACGATACTGCGTATCTATCGCAGTCACGTGTTCTTTGGCGTATTTTTGCCAAAAAAGAGGAAGGGCCCCCGATTGCCTCTTGCAATTTTCCTCCCTTTGTGGTATAGTGATTCCGTATTCCTTGAAAATAAGGAGAAGCTTTTATGAACATCGTTATCATCGGAGGCGGTACGGTAGGCGCCGCCATTTGCGCAGAGCTTTCTGCGGAAAAGCATAATATCACCATTGTGGACGGTAACGCCGCCGCAGTGGAGGGGATCGCCAGCACCTGCGACGTGTTCGGGGTGGTAGGCAACGGCGCGGACGTTTCCGTTCTGCGGAAGGCGGGCACGGAGAAGGCTGACCTTGTGATCGCCGTGACCTCCGGGGATGAGCTGAACATCCTTTGCTGTGCCGCGGCGAAAAAGCTGGGGGCGCAGAACACCGTTGCCAGAGTGCGCAACCCGGAGTATTCCGAGCTGATGTCCTTGATGAAATCCGAAATGAATCTTTCCCTCACCATCAACCCCGAGCTGGCGGCGGCCAAGGAGATCTACCGCTCCCTGCGCTTCCCTGCGGCGGCCAAGGTGGACACCTTTTACCGCGGCCGTGTGGAAATGGCGGAGTTTGTGGTGGCAGAGAATTCCCCTCTTTGCGGGGTGACCCTGAACGAGCTTCGCTCCAAGCTGAACCTTCGGTTTCTGGTGTGCGGCGTGTTGCGGGGGGAGGAGGCTTTGATCCCCAACGGTCTGTTCTGCCTCAGCGCGGGAGACGTGCTTTGCGTCACCGCACCGGATGAAGAGCTTTCCCGCTTCTTCATTGCGGTAGGCGAAAAAAAGCGCCCCGTGAAGGACGTGCTCATTGCCGGTGGCGGCAGAGTGACCTATTACCTGGAAAAGCTGTTGCAAAAAGCCCATATCAAATCCACGGTGATCGAAAAAGACCGTGACCGGTGCGACGAGATCGCCGAGGAGCACGCCTCCGCCACCGTGGTATGCGGTGACTCCACACGGCAAGAGCTTCTGTTGGAGGAGGGGCTGGAGCGTACCGACGCTTTTCTTGCGCTGTTGGATACCGACGAGGAAAACGCCATCATCTCCATGTACGCCAAGACCAAGGGCGTTCGGAAGGTGGTCACCATGATCCGCACCATGTCCTACGTGGATTTCTTCCGCGGCGTGGGCTTGCAGAGCATCGTATCTCCCCGTACCTCCACCGCCTCTTACATTCTGCGCTACGTCCGCTCCCTTGCCAATGCGGACAGCTCCCATATCGAAACGTTGCACAAATTCCTTTCCGATCGGGTGGCCGCCATGGAGTTCCGTGTGAAAGAGCCCATTCAAGGGCTGACGGACATCCCCTTGAAGGATCTGAAGTGCAAAAAAGGCATCCTCATCGCCTGTATCGGCCGCAAGGACAAGGTGATCATCCCCACGGGTAACGACGTGATCAGCAACGGTGACACCGTCATCGTAGTCACTGCCAAGCACCATCCCGAAGGATTGGGGGATATTCTGGAATCATGAGTTACCGTATGGTGGGGTATCTGCTGGGTGTGATCCTCTCCATCGAGGCCGCCTTGCTGTTGGTGCCGATGCTGACGGCACTTCTTTACGGCGAACCCTTGATGCCCTACGTATTTACCATTCTGATCCTTTTGGCGGTTTCCGTTCCCGCTTTGTTCTTAAAGCCCAAGGAATCCCGCTTCTACGCCAAGGACGGCTTCGTTTGCGTGGCGGGGGCGTGGATCCTGCTTTCCGCCTTCGGTGCGTTGCCCTTCGTGTTCTCCGGTGCCATCCCCTCTTACGTGGATGCCCTGTTTGAGACGGTGTCCGGGTTCACCACCACCGGAGCTACCATTCTTTCCGAGATCGAATCTCTCCCCAAGGGGATCCTGCTGTGGCGCAGCTTTACCCACTGGATCGGCGGCATGGGGGTGCTGGTATTCATGCTGGCCATTCTGCCCTCCGTGGGGGGACAGGCCATCCACCTGCTCCGTGCGGAGACCACAGGCCCTCAAAAGGGCAAGCTGGTTCCCAAAATGAAGCATTCCGCCATGATTCTTTACGCCATCTATTTTGCACTTTCCGTGTTGATGGCGGTGTTATTGCTTTGCACGGGGATGCCCTTGTACGATTCCATCGTCAGCACCTTTGCCACCGCAGGCACGGGAGGCTTTTCCGTGCTGAACGATTCCATCGCAGGCTACAACAACCCTGCGGCGGAATGGATCATCTCCGTGTTTATGGTGCTCTTCGGGGTGAACTTCAACCTGTATTTCTTCCTGCTGCTGCGCAGATACAAGGAAGTCGTGAAGAACGAGGAGCTTCGGGTGTACCTCATCCTTTGCGTGGCGGCCACAGCTGCCATTGCTTGGAACGTTTGGGACAGCTTCGCTTCTGCGGAAGGGTGCATCCGCACCGCCTTCTTCCAGGCGGCCTCCATCATCTCCACCACCGGCTTTTCCACGGTGAACTACGATCTTTGGCCGGATCTTTCCAAAGCCATCCTGCTATGCCTGATGGTGGTGGGTTCTTGTGCGGGCTCTACCGCAGGCGGCCTGAAGGTCTCCCGCGTGATCTTAATGTTCAAGAACATGGGGCGAGAGCTGAAGCATTTGGTGCGCCCCAACTCGGTGAACGTGGTGCGTATGGACGGCGAGGCCGTTCCCACGGAGACACAGCGCAGGGTCAGCAATTACGTTTGTATGTACGTTTCTTTCATTGCGGTATCGGTGTTGCTCATCTCCTTTGAAGGCTTTGGATTCGAAACTCACTTTACTTCGGTGCTCACCTGCATCAATAACGTTGGTCCCGGCCTTGCCAAGGTAGGCCCTGCGGAGAATTTCACGGATTTCTCGGTGTTCTCCAAGATACTGTTATCATTGAATATGCTCGTCGGCAGATTGGAGATCCTGCCCATGCTGGTCTTCTTCACCCCCACGGTGTGGAAGAAGACTTGACAGAACGATAAGACAAGGGGGGGCTTTTTGAAAAAAGTCCCCCTTTGACCTTTCAAAACCTTTTCCCTGCAATAGGTTTTCTTTGGGATTCTTAAGGGCCTTTCTTTTTTTTGAAAAGAAAGGCCCTTAATCGTTCTTTTATTCCCAATTCTCCGTCCTTGTCGCCTTGCCTAAGAGGGTTTGGTAATCCGACTCCCCATCCCACAGCATCCGCGCAAAGAGCACCGCGGGAAGCCACGTTTTCTCTTCAAACAAGCCGTCCTCCAACAGCCCGCAGATCTCCGCACCGCCCTCGGATGCCTCCGCCAGCAAGCGGATCATGCGGAAGGCGTACTCCCCGTTTTCCAGCCAGAAAGAGGTCTGGTTGCGGAGAATGTCCCTGCGCAGCGGAAGCTTTTCTTCGATCTCCCGGTTTTCGGAGACTCCCAAAAGGTAGGGCCCCGTCTGGTGGGCAAAGCTGCTCCAATCCAGCCAGCTCATCCCCTTCAAAACCGCACCGAAGCCCTTGCCGCCCCGCAGAGAAGCGATCTTACGGGAGAATGCCTCGGTCTCCGCCGCAGTCTCCACCAAGGACGCGCTGTATTCGTAGGGGAAGGCACCGCAGTCCTCCCAGATGATGGAAAGGCGATCGTCGGTCTTTGCGATCTCCTCAAGGGAGTTTTTCACGGAGGTGGCGTGGAGGCCGAACTCGATCTTCAAGTCGGGGTACAAGGCAAGCAATGCTTCTGCCACCTCGTTCACCCATTCCACCGCACATTCCGCACGGTTGCGCCCCTCGATGGTCTCCACTCCCGTTTCCGTAAAGGTCTGGAAGTAGATGCCGTCTCCCCCAAGGTGGGCGTAATCGCCTTGGTAGTTGGCAAGGATCTTTTCCTTCCATGCTTTTCTGAGCTCGGGATTGGTGACCACGCCCTCCGGCTTTTCGTCCCACATCCAGGAGTATCCCCAGATCACGCGGATCCCCAGAGAGTGGGCGTAGTCCACGAACTCCCTGCCGTTGACGGGGGCAAAATCGTTCCAAACGGTGATCTTGTTCATTTTCAGACGTGCCATGTTGTCCAGGTATCTGCGGTAATCGTAGATCACGTGTCCCCAGGTCCAAAGCCCACGTTCCTTGATCAGCGGGCGGGAAAGATGCTCGTAGGCGGGCAATTCGTCGATAAAGGGCTTGATGAAATAGGGATTGGCCCAGCCTCTGCGGCGGCGGATATCGGGCAGGTATTCGTCTGCAAACTCCACGGCGGCGTAATAGCAGGCGGCTTCGCTGCCCCCTGCGACGATCACCGTCTGTGCGTCCCCTTCCCCGCACACCTTCACGTAAGTGGCGTCGGCAGGAAGCTCAAGTTCCGATAAAAGCTTGCCGATATGAGGATTGCTCTCTTTTGTGCCCACGTAAACAGGGCAAGCCTTCCCCGTGGGATTTGTATACAGGGCTAAAATATAGGGTACGTAGCGCTTCACCGCACTTTGCACCAGATCCACGGCGTTCTTTTCCATGCCGGTATAGCTGCCGTAGATAATCTCAAAACGGCGACCTTCGTAAGTCTTCGTCAGTTCCATATGCGGTACCTCCTGTAAGTTCAGTATATCATAAGTAAAGAGAAAAAGCAAGAAGGATTTGCTTGGCTGAACGTTTTACGCCCAGTTATCTCTGCCCGTTAACGGGCTTTCATCAAAGCTTTTGTTTCTCCCCATTGCATGAGGAAAAGCTACGATCTCGCCACGGCAACGAAGGCTACCCCTGGAATGGGGGAGCCTTTGCGACCTTGCTAAGGGGGGTACATCGGTAAAATTTCAGGTTATCCGCACCGCAGGCTGCCCCTGGAAGGGGGAGCTGGCGGCGTCAGCCGACTGAGGGGGTTGAACCGTGCGGAAGGATTCTTTCAGTAGCGGGAAAACAGACGTGGGTATAAGCCGTCGGTTGATCCGTACCGTCGGAGTTGCCTTTGGGGAAAGTGTTGCTTGTTACCGGCTTTTGAAAGTTAGTTTTGCCCGCGGGACAATCCCCTCAGTCACACCGCAAGCGGCGCGACAGCTCCCCTTACTAAGGGGAGCCTTTCACCTCGGCTAAATCTCTAACTTTACGCACCGCAGGCTGCCCCTGGAAGGGGGGAATAGTCGGCTTTGCCAACCAAGGGTTTGATCCACGCCGAAAGATTCCTTTTTGTTATACAAAAGAAGAGCCGAGTCTTTTGACCCGGCTCCCAAACGTCTTCTTTATGCGGCAATTACGCCTGCTTTTCTTCCTGCTTTTCCTCGTGGTATTCCTTGTCGGTGTTGACGCTCCACACGGCGGAACGGTCGGTAGAGCCGTTCTTGATGCACTTGGCCGCCTCGAAAGCGGTGACCATGGAGTGGTCCATGTTGTTGTAGCGGTGCTGACCGTTTCTGCCCACGCAGAACAGGTTCTCGTAGGTGTCTAAGTGGTTCTTCACCACGTCGAACCGATAGTAAGAGCCGAAGTAAGCGGGGTACGCCTTCTTCACGCGGACACGGTTGGCATCCAGAACGTCTGCTTCGTCGATGACGCCGATGTGAGCCAGCTCCTTCTTTGCGAAGTCGATAAAGGCCTCGTCGGACATCTCCCACATCTCGTCGCCCTCGTTGCAGAAGTATTCCAGACCGATCCACACAGTCTCCTCGGGCTTTTCCACCATGTAGGGAGACCAGTTGTTGAAGATCTGCAGTCTGCCCAGCTTTACGTCACGCTCCTGGATGTAGATCCAGCAGTCGGGAACGATACCCCCAAGAGTCTTCATCTTGGTCTGATTCTTGATCTGCAGCTTGTTCACCAAAAGACCTACGGTGATGAAATCACGGTAAGGCAGGGTAGTCGCAACCTCGTAAACGTCGGCGGGAACGTTGTCCTTGCCCATGCCCTCAACCAGATCCTTGATGGGCATGGAGGAGATGAAGTAATCCCCTTCCACCACGGTGCCGTCTGCCAAAGTCACAGCGTTCACCTTACCCTCACCAAGGTTGATGCCCTTGACGGAGCTGTTCATACGGATCTCGCCGCCCAAGGACTTGATCTCCTCCGCCAGGGTCTCCCACAGCTGACCGGGGCCCTTCTTGGGGTAAACGAACTGCTCGATCAAAGAGGTCTCCACCTTGCCGCCCTTCTTCTTGAAGGGGCCGGTGATGGCGTTGGCCAGAGCCTTCCACAGGGAAAGACCCTTCACACGCTGTGCGCCCCAATCGGCGGAAAGCTCCCTGGGGTTTACGCCCCAAAGCTTGGCGGTGTAATCCTCGAAGAACATTTCGTAAAGAGGCTTACCGAAGCGGTTGATATAGAAATTGGCAAGGTTGTCCTCCGGCTTTTTGTGGACACAGGACCACAGGTAGCCGAAGCCCGCCTTCATGGTGTTCTTGAAGCCCATGTTCTTCAGCGTTTCGCCGCTGAGTGTCACGGGGTACTGGAAGAACTTCTTTAAAAAGTAGATACGGGAAACACGGTCACGCACCAGCATAACCTGATCGGTGACCTCGGGGTCGGGGCCGCCCGCAACCAAAGGCTTTTCTCTGCCCAGCTTTTTATCATCGTATGCGGGAGCGCCCTGGGTAGGCAGGATGTGCGCCCACAGCTCGTTGACGTCCTTATCCTTGGAGAAGAAGCGGTGGCCGCCGATATCCATACGGTTGCCCTTATAGTTGACGGTACGGGAAATACCGCCGATGGCATCGCTTTCCTCCAAAATGATGGGCTTTACGTCCGTCTCGGTAAGCAGTTTGTAGGCGGCGGTCAGACCTGCGGGGCCTGCACCGATGATGATCGCTGTCTTAGACATAATACACCTCGTTTACTTTCTGTTGGCGAAAAACTTCCGCCCTACGTAATTCCAACCCGTTACGGGGATGGCAATGGAAACCTTATAGATCAACTCGTTGAGGTCGCCCTCTCCGAACAGAGCGATACAGCCCTGGTTCAGCCCGATGCTCAAAAGCAAGCCCACGATGCCCACCACGGTGAACTCCCAGAAGGCTTTTGCCGTGCGGCTGTTTTTCTTTTGCTCCTCGCTTGTAAACACCAGGTACATGGACATGAAGTTGTTGATGAGCAAGCCCACGATGAAGCCCATGGTCACGGAGATCATGTTGGTCACGTCCATCCCCGCCCAAACACCCAGATCCGGAAGGAGGAACATATTGAACAGGTTGAACACCAAGATATTATCGAAAACGAACGCCGTACCTCCGGCGAAGAGATAGCGGATGATCTCCATCCCCCAAAGCTTTTTGATCAGTGAAATCATAGCCCTTTTCCCTTAAATACAGTTTTTTACACAGTTACAGATAGTATACTCCAAAATTCGCCCTAAGTCAAGTCTTTTTTGTGAACATCTGCCTACGGCTTGATGGTCCAATCGATGGCACGTTCCCCCAGGAAGGCGTTGCACTTGGAAAAGTGTCCGCACCCGAAAAAGCCCCGAGAAGCGGAAAGGGGGCTGGGATGCACCGTCTCCAGCACCAAATGGCGGGGGTTGGTGATCAGCTCCTTCTTGGCGCGGGCATAGTTCCCCCACAGGAAGAACACCACGGGGTCTTCTTTTTCGTTCAGCAGGCTGATGGCTCTGTCGGTAAACTGCTCCCAGCCCTTACCCCGGTGAGAGCCTGCCATGCCCTCCCGCACGGTGAGCACGCTGTTCAGGAGCAAAACGCCCTGCTGTGCCCATTCCGTCAGGTCGCCGTGGGGAGGCGGAACAAAGCCGATATCCCGTGCAAGCTCTTTATAGATGTTCTGTAAGGAGGGAGGGATCTGCACGCCCTTTCTCACGGAAAAGCACATTCCGTGGGCCTGGCCGATCTCGTGGTAGGGATCCTGCCCCAGGATCACCGCCTTGACGTTCTCGTACCCCGTCATGCGGAAGGCGGAGAACAAGTCCTCCATGGGGGGGAAAATGCGGTGTCCGCTTTGGAGATATTCCTTTTTCAAAAATGCCCGCAGGGCTTGGTAATAAGGCTTGTCGTATTCCGGTGCCAGCAAGGCATCCCAGCCGTTGTCGAATTTGAACATAGAAGCCACCTCCTTTTTTCAGTATACCACAAAGCCGCCCCGCCTGCAAGAGTTTTCGGCAAAAAACCATTGACAAGCTTTTGGAAATCATGTAAAATACGAAAGGAAAAACAAACACACGGAGGAGCAATATGATCCGTTTTGACAAAGAGATCCTTCAATTTCAATTGAATACCAAGAGCTTCAGCTACGTGATGCAGGTAAGGGACGGCTTCCTTTTGCATTTGTACTGGGGCAAGAAGCTTTCTGCGGGAGATCATTCCTACTTCTTCCGTGAACAGGGCAGAGCCGCCTTCTCCCCCCGTCTGGAGGGCTGCAAAGGCTTTATTCTGGACGACGTACCCTTGGAATATCCCTGCTGGGGCAGAGGAGATCTCCGCACCCCCGCTTTGGAGATCGAGAATACCGACGGCAGTAACATCGTGGATCTGCGCTACGTCAGCCACGAGGTACTCCCCGGCAAGCCCGGCATCCCCGGTCTGCCTGCGGTGTACGTGGAAAGTGAAAGCGAGTGCGAGACCTTGGTGATCCGTTTGCAGGATTCCTACAGCAAGGTCACCGTGGAGCTGTATTACTGCGTGATGGAGGGGTACGATATCCTCACCCGCTATGCCCGCATCATCAACGAGGGGGACGGCAGCGTGCAGATCCGCCGCGCCATGTCCGCAAGCTTTGATTTCGACAAGGCGGAGTTTGACATCATCTCCAACTACGGCACCCATTGCAGGGAGCGTCAGATCGAACGCCACGCTCTCAAGCACGGCAGATTCTTAATGTCCAGCCGCAGAGGCGCTTCCTCCCACGTTCACAACCCCTTTATGATTCTCACCTCCTCCACCGCCGACGAAACAAGCGGCGACGTATACGCCACCGTACTGGTGTACTCCGGTAACTTCGTAGCGGAGGCCGCCCCCGGTCAGTTTGACGTGACCCGCGCCATGATCGGTCTCAACCCCGAGGAGTTCTCCTGGAAGCTGGATCCCGGTGAGGACTTCTACACCCCCGAGGCGGTGCAGACCTATTCCGCCACCGGCTTGGAGACCATGTCCCACAACTTCCACAAGCTGTTCCGCACCCGTCTGGCAAGGGGCATCTACCGTGACGCCCGCCGTCCCGTACTGCTGAACAGCTGGGAGGCCTGCTACTTCGGCTTCGACGAAGAGCGGCTGAAGAAGATCGGCACTTGTTGCGGCGATCTGGGCATTGAGCTGTTGGTCATCGACGACGGCTGGTTCGGCAAGCGTGACAGCGACAACTGCTCCCTGGGCGACTGGGTGGTGGACAAGAGAAAGCTGCCGAACGGCATTGAGGGCATTTACAACCATCTGAAGCCCTTGAACATCGACCTGGGCATTTGGTTTGAGCCGGAGATGGTCTCCCCCGACAGCGATCTGTACCGCAACCATCCCGATTGGTGCTTACACATCGGGGACAGACCCCGCAGTGAGGGCAGAAACCAGCTGATCCTGGATCTTTCCCGCAAGGAGGTCTGCGATTACCTGTACGATTCCCTTGCCGCCGTGCTGAACACCGGTATGATCGCCTACGTGAAGTGGGACTTCAACCGCAACATGACGGAGGTGGGCAACCCCAATATTCCCGCCGATCAGAAGAGAGAGATCACCCACCGCTACTACCTGGGCCTTTACAGCCTGCTGGAGCGTTTGGTCACCGATTTCCCCAAGGTATTGTTTGAATCCTGCTCCGGCGGCGGCGGACGTTTTGACGCAGGCCTGCTCTACTATATGCCCCAAGTGTGGACCTCCGACAACTCCGATGCCATCGAGAGACTGCGGATCCAATACGGCACCTCTTTGGTATACCCCCTGTCTGCCATGAGTGCCCACGTTTCCGCCTCCCCCAACCATCAGACGGGGCACGTCACCTCCTTTGACACCCGCTTTAACGTGGCTCTCACAGGCTCCTTCGGCTACGAATTGGATCCCACCCAGCTTTCCGACGGCGAAAAACAGCTGGTGCTTTCCACCGGGAACACCTTTAAGGAATACGGAGAACGCATCGCCAAGGGAACTTACTACCGTCTCCGCGACCCCCACGCAGGGGATCACGCCGCATGGTGTACCGTTTCCGAGGATCAGTCTTTGTGTATCGCCTCCTTCGTGCTGACCCACGTACGGATGTACGGTCACAACGAGCGGATCTGCCTCCGCGGTCTGAAGCCCGACGCCACCTACGTGGATAAGAACACGGGCGTTTCCTACAAGGGCGACCAGCTGATGAACTTCGGTCTCCACGTGCCGCTTTCCCTGGAATTCACAAGCCTGCTTTGGATCCTGGAAGAAAAGAAGTAACCGGCTTTGCATTTTTTGCAAAAAACTCTTGCAAAAACGCAAAAACCGTGATATACTGCCTGTAGAAATTATTTTTGGAGGAACTGAAAATGGATATGTTGAAGAAATTCTGGCCCTATGCCTTCTCCGTTGAGAAGAAGAACGTTACCTCTCTGGTTGTAAAGCTGATCGTTTGGATCGTTGCTTCCGCCATCGCAGGCGTTCTGCTGGGCTTCATCGGTGCCATCGTTAGCATCATTCCCTTGCTGGGCTGGCTGGTCGGTCTGGTTCTGGGTCTCATCGGCGGCGTGGTCGAGCTGTACAGCTTGATCGGTATCGTGCTCACCATTCTGGTGTTCTGCGACGTTCTGAAGGACTGATCGTTTCCGTAAAACAAAAAACAGGGCTGAACCGCTAAGGCTCAGCCCTGTGTTTTTTTCGTCCTTTGTCAGTGAAGTTTTCGCTGACGCGAAAGTGAAGTTGCCATGCAGTGAAGTTCGCCGCCTTGCGCGGCAAGGCAACGAGTGAAGTTAAGCTTGCCCACTTTGCCGAAGGCAAAACTTCACTACCCGCAGGATAACTTCACTTACACAGTAAACTTCACTTGCCCGCATGGGCAAACTTCGTTATTTTACGTTTTAATAATTTTCTGCTTTCTTCTGGAAGTATGCCTTGGGGTGTGCGCAGACGGGGCACATCTCGGGAGCGGCCTTGCCTACGTGTACGTGGCCGCAGTTGGTGCAGAGCCACACGCAAACCTCATCGGAAACGAAGATCTTCTCGGTCTGCAGCTTCTCCAGAACGGCTCTGTAGCGAGCCTCGTGCTCCTTTTCGATGGCGCCAACCATCTCGAACAGCAGTGCGATGTGGGTGAAGCCTTCTTCACGGGCGTCCTTTGCAAAGCCTGCGTACATATCCGTCCATTCGTAGTGCTCCCCTGCTGCCGCATCCTCCAAATTGGTGGCAGTGTCGGGAATGCCGCCGTCGTGGAGAAGCTTGAACCAGATCTTGGCGTGCTCCTTCTCGTTCTTTGCGGTCTCGGTGAAGATGTCGGCAAGGAGGGTATAGCCTTCCTTCTTTGCCACGGAGGCGTAGTAATCGTACTTGTTACGCGCCTGGGATTCTCCTGCAAAAGCCGCAAGCAGGTTCATTTCGGTTTTGGTGCCCTTCAGTTCCATAGATCATAGACTCCTTTTGTAAAAATAGAAAATTTATTGTACTTGTACTTTTTTCGATTTGGTCTTGCAGGCGGGGCAAAGCCCGCGGATGTTCAATTGGTAATCATACACGGTGATCTCCCCGCGGGATTCCAAAAGCTCCTTCAGCCCCCCGAAGGTAATGTCCACCAACTGACCGCAGCCGTCGCAATGGAGATGCTCGTGGGGGATCATGTTGCGGTCGTAACGGTCGGGGCCGTACTCCGTGACGATCTGACGGATCTCCTTATCCTCCACCATCAGCCGCAGGTTGCGGTACACGGTGCCCAGTGCAATGGAGGGCATCTCCGCCTTGGCGTAACCAAAGATCTCGTCTGCGGACAAGTGCCCTTCCGTATTCATGATGATCTTATAGATCAGCTGTCTTTGTCTTGTCATGGCGCCTCCTTTTTTAAGAACAATTCTTAATTCCAAATGCAGTATATCACCTTTTTTCCACTTTGTCAAGTTCTTTCTTTACAAAACGAAAAAAATATGCTACAATAGGAAAAACGCCTTGAGGAGGAAGAAGCCATGCCCTTTTTACCCGTCACCCCGGAGGAATTACATGGTCAACCGGATTTTATCATCGTCACGGGGGACGCATACGTGGACCATCCCTCCTTCGGCACCGCCATCATCTCCCGGGTGTTGGAGGCGGAAGGATACTCTGTGGCCATCATACCCCAGCCGGAATACCGCTCCTGTGAAGCGTTCAAGAGATTCGGCAAGCCCAGGCTGGCCTTTTTGGTGAACAGCGGGAATATTGATTCCATGGTGGCACACTACACCGTGGCGAAGAAGCGGCGTAACGACGACTACTACTCCCCCGGCGGCAAGGCGGGCTACCGTCCCGACAGGGCGGTGATCGTGTACTGCAACCGCATCCGCGAAGCCTACGGGGATATTCCCATCATCATCGGGGGCGTGGAGGCCTCCACCAGACGGTTTGCCCATTACGATTACTGGACGGACTCCGTGCGGAGAAGCATTTTGGTGGACAGCCGTGCGGACATCCTCACCTACGGCATGGGGGAGAATATCCTCCGCCGTCTGGCATTCCTTTTGGATAAGGGTGTACCGGTACGCAAGATCCGTGACGTGCGGGGCACGGTATTTATGGAGTCAAGAGAGTTTTGCCCCCATTTTGAATCCGCATTCATCGGGGAGTACGACGATCTGAAAACAGACAAAAAAGAATACGCCAAGGCCTTCCGTATTCAGAATGAGAATCAGGATCCCTTCTACGGCAAGGCGCTGGTGGAGGGATACGACAACAAGATCCTGGTACAGAACCCGCCCATGCATCCTCTGACCACCGAGGAGCTGGACAAGGTGTACGCCCTGCCCTATATGCGGGCTTACCACCCCATGTATGAAAAGGACGGGGGCATCCCCGCGATTCAGGAAGTACAGTTCTCCATCACCCACAACAGAGGGTGCTTCGGCAACTGCAATTTCTGCTCCATCGCCTTCCATCAGGGCAGAACGGTGACCTCCCGCAGTGTGGAGTCCTGCCTGGAGGAAGCCAAGCTGCTGACCAAGCTCCCCGGGTTTAAGGGGTACATCCACGACGTGGGCGGTCCTTCCGCAAACTTCCGCGGAAATTATTGCGAAAAGGCAAAGAAGGCGGGGGTCTGCAAAAACAAGAACTGCCTCACCCCCTCCATCTGCAAGAACATGAAGGTGGATCACGAGGAATACTTGGAACTTTTAAGGAAGATCGAGGCCGTTCCCGGGGTGAAGAAGGTGTTCGTCCGCTCGGGATTGCGGTACGACTATATGCTGGCGGACAAAAACGACGATTTCTTCCGCAAGATCGTAAAGGATCACGTCAGCGGACAATTGAAGGTAGCTCCGGAGCATTGCTCCAACCACGTGCTGAAGCTGATGGGCAAGCCCTCCATCGA
This sequence comes from Eubacteriales bacterium, assembly GCA_045544855.1. Lineage (GTDB taxonomy): Bacteria > Bacillota > Clostridia > Oscillospirales > CAG-382 > Coliplasma. The sequence goes on from JAZPZV010000042.1 coordinate 14,165, forward strand.
GACCTACGACAGGTTCAAGGCGAAGTTCTATAAGATCACCGAGGAATTGGGAAAAGAGCAGTATCTGGTGCCCTACCTCATGTCCTCCCATCCCGGCTCTACCCTGGCAGACGCCATTGAGCTGGCGCTTTACTTGAAGAAGAACCGTATCAATCCCGAGCAGGTGCAGGATTTCTATCCCACACCCGGCACGGCTTCCACTTGTATGTTCTGGACGGGGCTGGATCCCTTTACCGGGGAGGCAGTGTTCGTGCCCAAGGACTACGAGGAAAAAAGACAGCAGAGAGCCCTTTTGCAGTGGTACAAGCCGGATAACCACGACACCGTGCGGAAGGCGCTGTACCGCGCAGGCAGGCAGGACCTTATCGGCTTCGGGCCGGACTGTCTGGTGAAGCCCAGGGTGCTTGCAAAGGAAAGATCCTACGGCAAAAAGGATACGAAAAAGCCCCAAGGGAAAAAGCCTGTGAAGAAAAAGAGATAAGGGTACGTTAAGGGGCGCTTCTTGAAAAAGCGTCCCTTAAAAACACCCAAAAAACAATGTACACCCTGTATGCACAGGGTGTGAAAAAATATATTTTTCCCGAAAGCGTTCGTTTTCTTCGGTTTCGGGTCGCCGTGGACGTCGACCCCTACAAATACGCATGAAGCATTGGCTAAAAACAGACTGTATTTTCACGCAACAAGTAAGGCATAAAACGAATTTTCGCCATCCCCCGTGCGGGAGAAAGGGTCGAATATTCACCCTTTTCTCGGCTCGAGTTCGTAGGGGGCGACGTCTCGCCGCCGTAGGCGGTATCGGCGCCCCGAAAAGCGTTGCGTTACGAAACGCACCGGTACCGCACCCTATCTGTGAGTTGTGTTTCTTTTTTCCCGAAAGCGACAGCTTTCGGCAATAAGGTTTCTTTTGGATTCTTAAGGGGTTTTCTTTTCCGAAAGAAAACCCCTTAAGCGTTCCCCTTAAGCCTCGTCCTTAATGATCCGCACCTGATCCAGCACCAGCTGGAGTGCCATGTCCCAATCTCTGGAAAGCTCCACCACGTCGTCGATGATAAAGCCCTCGGTGGTGAATTTTTCGTATTTTTCGGGGGAGATCTTTTCCTTCCAGACCTCTTCCAGGCCTTCTTTGATCATATACGTCTTTGACATACCGCATTCTCTTTTCCGTCAATGATTTTTTACAGTTTAGCACAAGAAAAAAACCTTGTCAAGAGGTTGCTTTTTTTACGTCTTTATGGTAGACTAAAGTGAATACTCTATTGACCAAAGGAAGATATCATGCTTGACAAAGAAGTTGCGGAGCTGAGAAGACGTTTCCGCTATCAAAAAAACAATCTCTCTACCTTGTACGGCTGTTACGTAAACGGCAACAAGGAGATCATCACCACCTTTTCCCGCTCCTTCCAGATGTTGGATCAGGACGAGCAGGAAAAATACCTGGGCTTTTTTCGCAGGAATCTGGCGGGGAACGTGGGGAAGAATCTTTTGGAGCTTCCCTTCACCAACGAACAGGTGCTTTCCTCCGAGGAGCACACCCTGCTTCGCACCCTGCGTGACAGCAAATTGAAGGACGAAGGGGCCTTACAGACCTTCTGCGGGAAGATCGTGGAAAATCTGGACATGGGCTGTAACTACCTGATCCTGCTGGCTCACGATACCTACGACGTGTTCACCTACGGCAAGGACGGGGAGAAGTCCTTGGAATCCGAATCTCAGTTCTCCTATATCACCGGTTGCGTCTGCCCCATGAAGCCCTCCAAGCCCGCTTTGTGCTACGATCCCATTCAGGCAAGCTTCCGCAGTAAGAGCGAGGAGCTGACCGTGGCCGCTCCCGAGTGGGGCTTCCTCTTCCCCGCCTTCGACAACCGCAGTGCCAATCTTTACAGCGTGCTGTATACCAACAAGAACTTAAGCGAGCATCGGGAAGCGTTGATCACAACCCTTTTCGGCACTCCCGTTCCCGCTCCCGCCAACATCCAAAAGGAAGCCTTTGGGGGCATTCTCTCTTCCAGTTTGGAGGAAGAATGCAGCTACGACGTGGTGCAGACGGTGCACGACAAGCTTCTTGCCCGGGTAGAGGCGCAGAAGGAGCAGAAGGACGAGCCCTTCGTGGCGGTGACCAAGTCCGATCTGAAAAACACCCTTACGGACCTGGGTGTTTCCGAGGCCAAGGTGGAAAGCTTTGAAAAGCGGTTCGACGAATCCTTTGGGGAGCATACCGAGATCTGCCCCCGCAATCTGCTTTCCGGAAGCGGTCTGGAGCTTTGCACCGACGACGTAAAGGTTCGCGTGGACGCCGCACACAGCGATCTGGTGGAGACCCGCCTTTTGGACGGCAAGCCCTGCATCATCATCCATGCAGAGGGCAACCTCACCGTCAATGGCATCTCCGTAAAGATCCGCAAGCAGTAAAAAAAGAATTTACATAAACGAAAGGGACACGTTATGAAAAAATGGATCGCCTGGTTGCTCCTGGCAAGCACGCTGCTTTTGGCGGCTTGCGAGACCAACCCCGAAACCACCTCCGGTGACGCCTCTTCCGTCACGGAACAGGAATCCTCCGAAGGAACTTCATCCGATTTGCCTATGGATAACGTAAAACACACCCTCGTCAGTGTGGGCAAGACCTACACCACCTCCGCTAAGCCCGCCTCCGGGTACGAGGATCTCTTCGGTCAGCAGTTGACCGACGGCCAAAAGGCTTACGACACCGCGGTGCATTATACCGACGTGCGCTTGGTAGGCTTTAGCGACGATGCCCGTATCGACATCGATCTGGGGGAGGACGGCAAGGCCTTGACCTCCGCTTCCGTCCGTGTTATCGACATCAACACCGACGGCGTCAAGCTGGCAACCCGCGTCCGCTTCTACGGCAGTAACTCCGCAGACAGCGGCTGGAAGTCTCTGGGCAAGGCAAACTTCGTTGCCACCGGAGACAGAACCATGTCCACCGCCACCGTAGAGTTTGAAGAACCCGTGGACTACCGCTACATCCGTGCCTCCGTCACCAGAGGCAGCGGCGCTCACTTCTTCTTTGTAGACGAGGTGGAGGTCTTTGCCAACGTGGATGCCCCCGAAGAGGTGAACGTGGGCGACGTTGTTTACGACAGCGAAGACATCGACCGCGGTGCATGGACTTCCCTTTCCACCGGCGTGACCGCCGCACCCGTTGACAGCACCAACGTAGCCAAGGGCGTTGCATACACCTTCAACGGCTGCGTATTCGATCAGCGCGCTCCCGAAAGCAAGACTCTGCTCACCGATGGCGACCGTACCACCCGCCGCTTTGGGGACAAGGTCTGGGTGGGCTTCAAGGCGGAAGGCTCCCCTTCTATCTCCATGAGCCTTTCCAAGAGCTACGACAATCTTTACGGCTTCCGCTTCCATATGCTGGGCGCAGGGCTTGACGTTACCTATCCCGGTGCCATCGACGTTTACGGCGGCCCGGACAAGAACAATCTGGTGCTTCTGGGCAGGATCTACGCCCCCTGCGACGTGGACAACCAGGCCTACACCCTGCTCATGCCCGAATATATCAACGCCAAGGTGTTCCGCTTTGACTTCGTAGGCGGAGCCGAGGGTCAGTACCTGTGGATCGAGGAGATCGAGATCCTGGCAGGTCACGGCACCGTGCAGGCAGAGGAGCATTTCCCGGAGCTGAACTTCCCCATCGTCACCGAGGACGAATACTGGGATGCCTCCGCCGCCGATTACACCACCTATCAGAACCTGCTGTCGGGGCTGGGTCAGCAGATCGCCGCCTCCGACTACGTTTCCTCCGTGAATCCCCACCTGTCTCACCCCTTGACTCCCTACGACACCAAGCTACTCACCGACGGCGAGCACGGTAACCCGCAATCCTGTTACAGCGCGGGCTGGTTCTTCTTCCACGGCGGCAACGCTTTGGATTTCTTCTACGACCTGGGCAAGGTCTCCTCCGTGGATAAAGTTACCATCAGCCTTCTGGAGTACGGCTCCTGGGGCATTCAGCGTCCCAAGTTCCACTCCGTCTTCCTTTCCGACGACGGCGAGACCTGGTACAAGGTAGCGGACTATCAGCGTCCCTCCAACCAGAAGTTCGAGGAAGCCAACAACGTACAGTTTGAATATCAGCTGGATAAGGCTTACGCCGCACGGTTCGTCCGCTTCCGCATCGAATGCCAGGGCTTCCTGTTCGTAGATGAGTTTGAGGCTTACGGCACCAAGGAAGTGAAGGAGGGCACCACCCGTCTGGAAGACACCGATCTTCGTGTTTCCGTGTTCTACACCAACCCCTCCCGCGCCCAGTTCGCCACCGCCGAGAACACCGGCGTTCACGCCGAGGAGATCGCTCTGCTGTGGGGCGGCAACGAGGGCTCTGACAATATGCTCATGGGCTTTGCCGCTTATCTGGATGAAAACGGCAACATCAAGGACACCATGATGGACGGTTTCATGTACTTCCCGGACTATCATCTGCCCACCGGCGCATTGGGTTACCAGGCCAGCGGTAAGGCAGACTGGGACTATATGTTTGACACCACCTTCGACGGCAAAAACGGCCTTGAGAAGCTGGAGGAAGTTGTGGGCGAGATCAAATCCACACTGAACATTCCCGATTACAAGGTCTACGTTTACTTCCCCCTGCTGCGTCTTTGCGACGTTCCCGGAAGCGGTCTTGACCCCAAGAACAACGTGAAGAACTTCGGCGACGTGGACGGGGACGGTGTCACCGAGGATACCTCCAAGTCCGAGGACCGTGTGAAGATCTTTCGCTGGTTCGTGGAGAAAGTCACCGCCGAGTTTGCCGCAAGAGGCTACGAGCATTTGGTATTGGACGGCTTCTGCTGGGTCAACGAGGACGTTGGCTATGAAATTGACGACTCCCACATCATCACCGAAGCGGGCGACGTTTGCAAGGAAGCGGGGCAGAACATGCTGTGGATCCCCTACTACACCGCAAACCGTTACTTCTTAGGTCACGAGATGGGGGTTGGCGTCACCAATATGCAGCCCAACTATATGTTCGACCTTGAGCAGTCCACCTCCCGTCTGGAGGTAGTCGCCACCCGTCTGAAGTGGATGAAGATGTGCGTGGAGATCGAGCACAACTTCGAGGCCTTTGCAGACCCGCTGTTCTTGCGCAACTACATGATGTATCTGTACTACGGCGCACTTTCCGGGTACATGGATTCTATCCACATCTACTACGACAACACCGAGAACATCTCCCTCATGGCTTACAGCAAGGATCCCATGATCCGCTTCCAGTACGAGGCCACCTATCACTTCATCAAGAACGATCTGGACATCTATCCCGACGCCCGTGACGTATTGAAGTTTACCACCAAGAAGGACACCGTTCTGGAGGGCACTCTGAACGTGGACAACTCCTTCTCCCTGTACACCCTCACCGGCGGAACCGCCAACGGGTCTGTGACCCTCTCCACCGACGGCTCCTTCCGTTACTACCCCGCACCCGGCTTCACCGGCAAGGACACCTTTACCTACACCTACAACAACTACCTGGGTGAGTCCGAGACCTGCACCGTGGAGATCACGGTAGAATAAGAAAACGTTTATGTCAAGGGCCTTTCTTTGGAAAAAGAAAGGTCCTTGATAATCCCCAAAGAAACCGAATGCCGAAAACTGTCGTTTTCGGGGGAAGATGATATAGCATGCGGGATTCTTAAGGGACGCAGTTCCTTAAGCGGAGATCATAAGAGGCGGCGCCTCTTATTTTTTTATTTAAAAAAATGTTCCAATCATATTTTGCAGCACCTTTGCAAACAATACTCCTGCGGCAAAAATCGCAAACAGGGAAAGGAAACAGACATGATCAAACGTGTGTGCAGACCGATCTTGATTTTTTTGCTCGCAAGTATCCTATTCTTATACGGAGGCATTTCCGCCACAGCGGAAAGCCGGGTAAAAGAGGTGATCCCCGGAGGAATGGCCTTCGGGGTGAAGTATTATGCAGAGGGTGCCATCGTGATCGGTGTTTGTGACGTAGAAACCGCACAAGGGCTGGCCTCTCCCGCAGAAAGCGCAGGCTTGATGAAGGGCGACGTCATCATCGGCGCAGGCGGGAGCAAGGTGGAAACGCTGGAGACTCTGCTGGAGACGGTAAAGGGATGCGGCGGCAGGAAGCTTGAGATCGAATATCAACGAGAGGGAAAAACAAGCAAGGTCACCCTCACCCCGGTGAAGGATAAGACCACCGGGGAATACCGCATGGGCGTGTGGGTGCGGGACAGCACCGCAGGCATCGGTACCGTCACCTATATTGATAAGGAGACCAAGGCCTTTGGCGGCTTGGGCCACGGGATCAACGACGCCACCACGGGGATCTTAATGCCCTTCGGCAAGGGGGTCGTGGTGGACGTGACCATCAAGGGCGTGGTGAAGGGGCTGAAAAGCGTCCCCGGGGAACTCAAGGGGGAGCTTGGGAAGACGGAAAAGGGCATCCTCACCGGCAACACCCAGGCAGGTGTGTTCGGGATCTTTCACAGATTGCCCGAACAGCTTGCCTCCCCCATCCCCATCGGGAAGGCGGTGGCGGGAAAAGCCACCGTGCGCTCTTGCGTCAGCGGTGAGGTCAGGGATTACGAAATTGAGATCAGCGAGATCTACAAAAACAGCGGACAGACGAAAAACTTCCTCATCCGCGTCACCGACGAAAAGCTCCTTGCCATCACCGGCGGCATCGTCCAGGGCATGAGCGGCTCCCCCATTATCCAGAACGGCCACCTGGTAGGTGCCGTCACCCACGTGCTGGTGAACGACCCCACCAAGGGCTACGGGATCTTCATTGAGAATATGCTGGAAGCAATGGGGTAAAAAAAGCGGTATCGTACCCAAAGAGGAACGATACCGTTTTTTCTTCTTGACATTTAGGGAACAATATGGTATATTTATATCACAAAAATTCCCCAAGTCGAAAGGAAGGTGCTTTATGGCTTTTACGGAGATCGACGAGTTGTTGCGGCAAAGAGCCGATCTGAACGCCAGGTTGAATCTGCTCCCCTACGAAGGAACTCCCGAGGTAAAGGAGAATTCTGGGGGGAAATATCTATACGTCCGCAAGCGGGAGGCAGGCAAGCTGAAAAGTGCCTACGTAGGTATTTATTCCGATCAGCTGTACCAATCGTTACTGCGCTACGGGAAAGAAGCCCGGGAATTACGCAAGCAGATCCGCAAGGTGGAAAAAGAGCTGGCTCTGCTGGGATACGAGGATGGAGAGCTATCTCCGGAGATTTCTCTGAACCTGGATTTTGCCCGTGCCAACATGAAGGCAAATATCTACGACCAGGCGGTGTTGGAAGGGGTCGCCACCACCTTCCCCCAAACGGAGGACATCATCGACGGCGGGATCGTCAACGGCGTTACCTCCACAGACGTGCAGAAGATCTTGAATCTGAAGCACGCCTGGGAATTCATTTTAGATAAGGACGTTTTGCGTGCCGACTCCGACTTTTACGTTCTTTCACATATTGCCCGTCTTGTCAACGAGGGCTTCTACCGCGAAGGCGGCAGATTGAGAAGTGTGCCTGTCAAGATCGGCGGAACGGAGTATACGCCGCCCCTTCCCATTGAAGTTGACGTCAAAGAGACACTTACAAAGCTTCTTTCCGGAGAAGGAACTCCCGAGGAGATCGCCATCTCTCTGTGCCTGTACTGCATGAAAGCCCAGCTTTTCAACGACGGTAACAAGCGTACAGCCGTGATCTTTGCCAATCACTACCTCATCGGCCATGGGGGCGGACTTCTGGTCATTCCCGAAAAGAACGTTTCGGAATTCAAAAAGCTTTTGGTTCGTTATTATGAGGATGAGGATCGCGGGGAAATCGTTACGTTTATGAAGGACTGTTGCATCAGACGATGGAGGAACACTTAAACATGAGCCAATCCTATGTCAACCTGCCCAAATTGAAAAAAGGTGATACCATCGGGATCATTTCCCCCAGTCACGTAGCCACCCGAGAACGGTACGAGGAAGCGATTCGCCAATTGGAAGCCTTAGGGTTTCGTGTAAAAACAGCAAAAAACCTATATAAAGACACCTATGGATACGTCGCGGGAGACCGGGAGCGTGCCGACGATCTGAACGAACTTGTAAGTGATCCCGAAGTAAAACTGATCTTCTTTGGCGGCGGTTACGGAAGCGTGGATCTGCTACCATTGATCGATTACGAAAACATCCGCAAGCATCCTAAATGCTTTTTAAGCTATAGCGATGGCACCTCTATTCTCAACGCCATATACACCCGCACGGGAATCGTAACGTATTACGGTCAAACTCCGGGAGACTACTGCGCTCCTGCTCCATATACGCTTGACCAATTCAAAAGAGTCTTTTTGGAAGAATCCACCGGTGCATTTCTTCCCAATAGCGACTGGCATACTGTTACATCCGGGAGCAGCGAGGGAATTCTCATTGGAGGATATCTGCACAATGTTGCGTTAGGGCTTGGAAATCCGTTCTTCTCCTACGATTCTGCCCAAAAATATCTGTTGTTTTTGGAAGACCACGAGCGTTTCAGCTCCATCCCCGAGATCAACTCCTTGCTTTCCTTTATCGAGCAAAGCAATTTTATGTCTTGCGTGTGCGGATTGATCTTTGGACACTATTCTGAAAGCATCTCACTTCCCTTGCTGGAACGCTTGAAAAGATTAGGCATGAAACACGGAATTCCCGTGGTCTACACAGACGATTTCGGGCATGGACAGAATCACGCCATTCTGCCCGTGGGATGCAAAGCTAACCTTGACGCCGATCTCAAAACACTGTTCTTTTATTAAAATTTGCATTTCAAAAAGTGCCAAGCCTTTCGATTCAAAAAAGGTTGGCACTTTTTTTCGTTTTTAATATTTCAGAAACATTTCCCAAACAAAGCGCAAATATGCCCGCTGTATACTATGCCCGTAAGATGAAGAAACGATGGACGAAAAAATGGAGCAAAAAACTTTTCAGTACAGCTATTCCGCAAAGGAAGCAAAGGAGATCCGTGAGATCCGGAGCCGTTACCTCCCCACAGAGGAAAACAAGGTGGAGGTACTGCGCCGCTTGGACCGCAAGGCACGGGAGGCGGGAAAGCTTTCCGCATTGGTGATCGGCGTGGTGGGCTGTCTGATCTTCGGCGTAGGGATGTGCTTCGGGCTGAAGGTATTGGGAGACAGCATGGCGGTGGCAGTGGTTCTGGGCATCTTAGGCGCAGGGGTGATGGGGTGTGCCTACCCCGTGTTCCGCTCCCGCTCCCGCAAGGCGAAGGAACAGCTCACCCCCAAGATCCTGGCGCTGGCAGACGAACTGAGCGAAAACAACAAGTCGGTTTAAAGCCGATTCCCCTTCTCTGTTTTGGAGAAGGGGTTCTTTTTTCAACCTGTGGTAGAATCAAGGCAAGAAAACGCAACAAGAATACTATTGTAAGTTGAATTCTTTTGTGCTATACTGGGGACATGAGATAGCTATCCAAATGCAAAGACAAGGAAGAATTTTATGTTTGACCAAAAAGAATTCGGCGCAAAACTGCGCAATCACAGAAAGCGGCTGGGGCTTACCCAGGAAGAGGTTGCAGAACGCATCGGCGTTTCTCCCCAAGCCATCTCCAAGTGGGAGGCGGGGGACTGCCTGCCCGATTGTATCAACCTGAAGGCCATCAGCGACGCATATCATCTTTCCGCAGACGTATTATTGGAGACGGAGTCCGACGGGGACGTCAACGCCGTGGCGGACAGGATCGAACAGCTTGCCACAGAGTTTACCTGGGCCTCCGCCAACAATGAACGCTACGAACAGAATCTCCGCAAGGAGCTGGGGGAAGATCTTTGGAAGATGTGGAAGGGGGTCTATTTTGCCGAGGTGGGCAACCGCAAGCTCCAGCAGGAAAGCAAACAGCGGGGCACTCTGCGGATCATCGGCTCCTTTGGCACCAAAGTGTGGGACGACGACGGCATCGCCTGCGTGGTGCAATCCCGTCTGATTGCGGAAAAAGCTCCCGCCTCCCCTGCCGCGGCGGAGGTGATTCAGGCCCTTTGCACCCCGGAGGGACAGAAGCTGATCTCCGCCCTGTCCTGCGAATGCCCTACCGCCAAACAAACCATTTTAGAGCAAACGGAGATTCCCCTTCCCCGCCTGAACGAGCTGCTGTTGCTGTTCACCGAAAACAACGTCGTGGAGCATTATGCTGATCACACGGGAAAGAACGGCTACATGATCGGAGGGCATTGCGGCATTGCGGCGTATATGGTGCTGGGCGCCATGTATCTGCTGGATAAAAAGCGGAACTACGAGGTCTCCCAGTATTTCGCCTGGGATTGATTCTCATCATTGTGCACCCCTGCAGGTTGTCCGCGCGGAATCGAACAAAACCCAACAAAAACAGCTTGCTGTTTTTGACGTCGGCGGTATGCAATAATGCCCGGTATATGGCCGTCCGCCGACTTGGTCATCCTGAGGGAGCCCGCAGGGCGATTCGAAGTTTTGCGGAAGTAGTCGTCGCAATGCGACGAGGGATGGAGCAAAACCGCCGATAGGTGGGATCTACTGAGAGTCTGATGTACCTTTTTGTAACGAAAGAACTGTTTTATCACAAAAGATGCAAGTTTGCCATTGTAGGGGTAGATCAGACTTTGAGGAGACCCCTTGCAGTTTTGCTTTTTAGAAATTGCTGTAAAAGGAACTGCATATCCAAAGACAATGGGCAATTTCAAAAAGCAAAACTTCGACGCGCGCGGAGACGTAGTCGTGTTTGGAGCCACTGCAGTTCGATTCCGCGCTTGCTCAGGGTGACAAACGGACACAGCGGCTCCGTTCCGCGCGAGCCAGCCCAACGGGCTGGGTTGCTCAGAGGTGACGACAAAACCCACCCCAACCGTCATCCTGAGCAAGTGCGGAATGTAGTTGTTATGGCTACAATGGAGATCTTTTTCCGCACGCGTCGAAGTTTTGCGGAGAAAACAAGGTGCACATAGCGGCATAAAAGTAGTTTGCATTTCGATTTGTATTGGCCGCGATGCACCGTTCGGAGCAAACCCGCCGATAGGCGGGATCTCATAAGAGTCTGATGTTCCTTTCCAAAGGCAAAGAACTGTTTTATCACAAAGGATGTAAGTTTGCCTTTGTAGGGGTAGATCAGACTTCGAGGAGATCCCTTACGGTTTTGCTTTTCGAAATTGCTGCAAAAGGAACTGCATATCCAAAGACAATGGGCAATTTCAAAAAGTAAAACTTCGACGCGCGCGGAGACGTAGTCGTGTTTGGAGCCACTGCAGTTCGATTCCGCGCTTGCTCAGGGTGACAAACGGACACAGCGGCTCCGTTCCGCGCGAGCCAACCCGCAGGGTTGGTATGCTCAGAGGTGACCAAGTCGGCGGACGGCTTTCGTCCGCACATTGCCGTATACCGCCGACGTGAAAAACGGCTATGGCCGGTTTTGGTGAGCATCGTTTTGTTTCCGCGCTTGCCAACCCGCAGGGTTGGTATGCTCAGAGATAACGGTTGGGACAGCGCACCTTATTCCTCTCACCCTTCGTGAAAAATTCTCTCTGTATGCGTTATTGCTTTTTGGTTTTCTCCGTGGTACAATGTGTTCGACGTCAAGAAAAACACCCCCGGGGCGCTTAAAGAAAAGGAGTAACGCATATGAAATTACACATTGGAGAAGCCATTCGCAGGTTGCGGAAGGAAGCCGGGCTGACCCAAGAGCAGTTGGCGGACAAGCTGGGCGTGTCCTATCAATCGGTAAGCCGTTGGGAGCTGGGGGTTACCTACCCGGATATGGAGCTGCTTCCCGCTTTGACAGAATGCTTCGGGGTCTCGGCAGACGTTCTTTTAGGGATTCCCCGGGTACAGCGGGAACAGGAAGCGGAAAAAGCCCTCACCGCCCTGGCAAAGGTCTGCCGTGAGGAACCACTTGACACGGAAAAGATCTGCGCTCTCATCCGTGAGATCCGACGGGATCATCTCCACGCAAGCTGTTTTTGGAATTTTTGGTTCGGGGTCAGCACCCACGTTTACCGCCACCCCGCCATTCTCCCCGAGGTACGGCTGACGGTGGAGGCCATTCTGGAAAGCAACGCCTCCCGGGAGGAGAAGGAGGACGCGGTGGAAGCCTTTGCGGCCTTGGAGGACGACGAGCATATCGAAGACTTTCTGAACCGCTACGCCGCCACCCGTGACCTGCAAAAGGACACCCTGCTGTTGACCCGCTACCGCAAGCGGGGCGACAAGGAAAAGGCCGATCTTCTGCGGCAGGAGGCTCTGTTCCGCACGGTGGATAAGCTGGTGGGCAATTCCGGATTGTGGCTTGTGGGAGATTACGAGCAATTGGATCTCCCCGCCCTCCACGCCAAAAACAAACTGGGGATGGAGCTGTTGAACGCCCTTTGCCGTGAGGAAAAGGGCGTGGGGAAGCTTGATTTTTGGGTGGAACCCCGTCTGTGGATGGGCTTCCGCGAGGCAGGATATTTGGCGGCGGAGGGAAAGGAAGGGGAAGCCCTGGAAATGCTGGAGGATTCCGTTTTCCTTTTGGAGTCGGCCATGGCGATCAGAGGACAAAAGGCTCTCACCTGCAATTCCCCCTGGCTGAAGGACATGGTCTGGACGGCCACGGAGCAGATCTGCACCCCCACCGGGGAAGAAGAGGGACAGCGGGAGCTGTTCATCACCGACAGGAAAAACAATTGCTTCGTGGTCTCCCCCGCCCAATACGCCTATTATCTCACCACGGACAAGGACGACAGATGGTACACCCGTGAATGCCGTCTGCTGGATCCCATTCGGAAGCATCCCCGCTATCTCGCCTGCGTTGAGCGGGTCTGCTGCTTGACGCAAAAGGTGCATGAATAAAAGCCGCGAAAAAAGCCGATACGGAAGTTTGAACCGTATCGGCTTTCTGTTATGAAAAGCTTACTTTTTGCGTTTGATCACGATGATGACCACGGCGGTGATAACAGCCACAATCGCCACAATCAATACGATCAAAAGAGCAGAGCCACCCTGATCATCGGTTGCCGCAGAGGATTCTGCAGGAGCGGAAGCAGCGGGTGCAGAGGATTCATCCTCAGAAGGCGCTGCAGGTTCCTCGGAGGAGTCCGCCGGCTCCTCGGAAGGTTCTTCGGAAGGCTCATCAGAGGGCTCGTCGGAGGGCTCATCGGGCTTGTTTGCTCCCACGGGGAAGCCGTAAACCTCCGCCTCGGAGGTCATCACGAAGGTGTTGGTATGTACGTATCTGAACTGAACGTAGCGAGCTGTAACGGCCTCATCCAGCAGGATCGCCGTGGAAGTCATCCCCTTATCGTTGACCTCTTCGGGAGTCACGGTGCCCGTACAGCTCCAATCTGTTCCGTTGGAAGAAACGTACACGGAGATGTTGGAGGGCTCCTGAACGCCTGCGCCCTTATTCCTTGCAGAGGAAGCGGCGTAATAGGTGGCAAACCGCCACAGCTCGTACTCCTCGCCCAGATCAAAGGTGATGTGGAAATAGCCTTTTTCCAGATAGTCGGTATTCTTTGCGTAGAAGGCCATAAATTCCGTGCTGGAATAAGAGGAGCTGTCATCCCCCAGAATGCCGTCGGTCATGGAAAGGCCGTTTTCGTCGGGATAACGGTCTGCGCCATCTACAGTGAAGAGCGGAGATCGCTGATATTCCATGCCCTGCACCAGATTTTCGCCGTATGTAGTGGGATCTTTCTTGGGAAGCGCCTTGGTTTCCAAGGTTTCGCCGCAAACGGTACAGTATTTGCAGGCCAGACCTTCCGCTTGCTCCGTGGATTTTTTCACTTCCACCCAGTCGCCGGAGACGTGGGTATGTGCCCCCACTTCCGCTTCGTAGGCCTCTACCTCCGCAACCATCACGAAGGATTTCAAGGCAAAGAAACGGTACTGTACGTATCTGGCACAGGGAACGGTCTCGGGATCCACGGTGATCTCCAGCATCTTGGTCTCGGTGGTATCCACCGCCTTCGTGGTGCCGGCATGAACCCAATTTTTGTTATCCATGGAAACGTAAACAGCCACGGAAGCGGGGCCGGTAACGCCTGCACTCGCATATGCGGAAGCGGTGTAGGCCACAAATTTCTCCAAAGGACGGACGTCCTCCAGATCCACGGTGATTTGGAAATACCCCTTCGTGCCATAATCCCCGTAGGCGGTATGGAAGCCGATGAAGGCCGGGTCGTGATATGCGCCGTCCATGGCAAACTTGCCGTCGGTCATGGTGGTGCCGTTCTCATCGGGATAGCGCTCCAGACCGTCATCCAAGAACAATCCGGTATGGGTATATTTTTTGCCCAGGGCGATATTGTCGTTGCCCTCTTCTCTTTCCAGCTTGGGGACGTATTCGTATTCATACGCCGCACCGCAGGAGGTGCAACGCTTGACTCTTACGCCGTCGAAGTGATAGGTGGGCTCGTAAACGTCGGTCCATTCCGCTTTCGTATGAACGTGGTTTTCCCGCTCCTGCTCCACCGCGTTTTTATCCTTTTTGATCTCAAAGGTATCCAGCACGGCTTTGTCGGAGACACGATAGGTGGTGATCTTAAAGGAATGGTCGTTCACCTCTATGTTGGTGAAGGTGATGGTCTTCTGCAGCTTGAAAGCGATATGGGGCAGCTGAGCATCGCTCAACAGATTGTAATACTTAGAGCCGGAGGGAGTGCCGCCGGAAAGGTAGAGGATGCCCTTGGGGTCGGTGACGCTGGTTGCGTTGCCCTGCGCGGTATCCGGGGTGAGGCCGTCGATCATGTATGCGCGGGAGTTGACGTGCTCGTGACCCGCCAGAACCACGTCGATGTCCAGCTCCTTCATCATGGGAGCAAACTGCTCACGACGTTCCTTGATGGCTTCGTTGATATAATAATCATTGGAGCCGAAGAAATTGTAGTGGGTCACCACCACCTTCCAGCTCACGTCGGGGTTGAGGGCGATGGCCTTTTGCATAAATTCCTTATGCTCATCCCAGTTCACGTTGCAGGTGTTGATATGCAGGAACAGAACGCCGTTGTAGGTATACCAATAGTCGCCGCCTGCGGTGCTGTTGCCGTAGCTCTTGCCGTCGATGGTGGTATTGGGGTTGTTGAAATAATTCTTATAAAAATTGGAATCGTAGTCATGGTTACCGATGGAGGTGGCCATGGCAAGAGAGGTAAACTGCTCGGGGGCTAAGTATGCGGAGAAGAGGGAGGGATCGTTGGACTCCTCCACCTGATCTCCCGCGCAAACCAGCAGAGAGGTCTCGGGGAACATGGACATTGCCGTGGCGAGGGTATTCTTCCATTTGGCAAGGTCGTTATCCCTGGAATAAGGAACGATCTGCGGATCGCCTACGAAGATAAAATTGAAATGATCCTCGGGATCGGTGGTAAAATATCTCAGCTTGGAGACAGTGTTGCCGCTTCTGAGGCGGTAAACGTATTCGGTATCGCTTTTCAGCCCGAAAATGGTGGCACGGTGCACCAGCTTGCCGTTGAACTGACTCAGATACGTCTGCACAGAGGTATACTCCTCCGGGAAGGTATCCCCGTCTCGCACGGCGAATTCCACGTAGCCCTCGGTGCTGTTGCTGTGCCAGAGGAAATTACGCTCGCCCTCATCGGCACCTACGTTCATGCTGAAATTCTCAAACGCCTTGTCGGATACCTTGTAATCCGTATCATCTGCAAAAGCGAACGTTTGGGGAAGCAGGACGGAAAGTGCCAACACTACCGCAAGGATCAAAGAAAGTTTTTTCATATTTTATCTCCGTTATACCAATCTTTGTCCCAAGGCCTTGGGAGTTTCCCCTGCGAAGATGGCGTTTGCGTTCTCCACGTAATCGGCGAAGGTGAGGTCTCTGTCTCTGTGGAGGTGGCGGGGAGGCTTTTGCCCCAGCTCGTACATCCACACGCCTTCATAACCCACAGCAAGCAAGCCTTGGTACAGCTCCTGCCAGTTGATATCCCCTTCCCCGGGGAGCCAATGCTTTTCGTCCTTGAAATCGTAGTCGGAGATATGCACCGTGAGAATGCGGTGTCCCACCGTTTTCAAAAAGTCGCTATGCGTTCCCTGCAACAGGTGGTTCACGTCAAAGCAGACACGGAGTCTTTCATCGGCGGCAATCAGCTCTGCCAGCTCCTCTGCGGTGTTCCCCAAGCAGGAGCGGGGCAGGTCCTCCACGGCAATGACGGCACCGTAGCTTTCTGCGATCTCCGCAAGCTTTGCAAGGGACTCCTTGGCGCAGGCAAGCTTTGCCGGGCGTTCCTCCTCTGCAATGGGTTCTCCGCTGGGGTGTACCACGAAGCGCTTCACACCGATGGCGGTAAAGGCGGCGATCTTCCGGGTAAAGTACGCCAGAACGTTTTTACGCACCTCCTCGTCGGTGGAGGAAACGTCCGCAAAGGTAAAGGGATAGTAGGGCAGGTGGCAGGACCAAAGCTCCACGCCGTATGCGTCCGCATTGGCCTTCAACTCCTCCGGATCCAAGGCATCCAGATAGCCCTTCTCCATAGAGATCTCCACGGCCTCGACGCCCGCCGCAGCAAGGTTTTTAAAGGCTTCCTCATCGGGAGTGAAGCCGCAGGTAGAAAGTCCGATCTTCAACATATCAGTCCTCCAGTTTTTCACAAAGATCCTTCAGCCCTTCCGGGTTGAGGATGGGGTTGGCGAAGGGCTTCATGGCCAAGGCCAACAGTCTCATAGGGTTGTCGTCGGCGGCTACGCGGTTGGAATCCAGCTTGCCGCAGACGGTACAGCGGTGGATCAACGCCCACTCCCCGTTCTTCCGCACCCAAACGCCGATGGGCTCCATTTTGCCGTGGCAATCGGAGGCGCGGTCACCCGGTTCCTCGTCCAGATGGACGCTGGTGAGGCAGTAGGGGCAATGGTTACGGTGGTCGCTGCCCGCCCCCTCGGGAACCACCGTCTGCCCGCAATTCTTGCAGGTGAAGGGGTCGATACAGGGGTGGGTGCGGTAAAAATTCTTGTCGTATTTCTTACGCTTATTCTCGCGGTTCATAAGCACCTCCGAAATCTCCCGTGCTACCCGTTGCACCGGTCATTTTGGCGATCTCCTCCAGCCGCTCGATGGGGAACGGCGGGTTGGCCAAAGGCTTGGAGGCCACGGACAGCAGCTTCATGGGGTTGTCCCCGCACATGACGGGGCGGGTCTCCATCTCCCCGCAGGATTTACAGCGCAAGATCAAGTCCCAGTTTCCGTCGGGCTTTACCCACACGCTCACAGGCTCCATCACGCCCCCGCATTCGTACGCAGGGTCTTCGTCGGTATGAACGGCGGACAGGCAGCCCGGGCAATGGTCGCCTGAATATTCTGTGCCGCAGGTGCGGCAGTGAAGGGTCTCTTCCATAAAAAGGCTCCTTTTGGGTGTAATTAAGGGGACGCTTAAGAACCTTTCTTTTTGAAGAAAGGTTCTTAAGAATCTCCAAAGAAACTCAATGCCGAAAACTGTCGTTTTCGGAAAATGATTATTTTTTTCTTCACAATGTGCAGGGTTCTTAGGGGGATCATCCCCCTAAGCAGGGTTTCTTAAGGGGCGGCGCCCCTTAAGCGTACTCCGTTATTCTCCGTCCTTGACGCTGGCGCCGGTGGAATAGTTGATGGTGATCCCGGGCTGGACGTTGTAGATAAACACGTTGAAGCAAACGCCGTCCCCCTCGTCCTCCACGGAGTAGGCCTCCATCTGTACCCCCCTGCAAAGCAGGTCGTTGCCTACAAAAAGAGGGGTTACACGGTAGGCCACGTGATTTCCGGTCTCCTTGATGTAGTCCGCCACCATGTTCTCAAAGGGAAGCATCCCGTCCACGTTAAAATAGCGGGTTCCTGTGATGAGATTGCTCTTGTTGGCGTTTTCCGCAGACAACTGCCAGCCGATAAGGTGACAGCGGTTGTATAAGTACTTTTGGGGGATGTTATCGTACTTCGCCTGGATCCACCCGGAGGGATACACACTGCTGATGCTTCCCCGCTCCTCGTCCTTGGCGGGCATGGTCTCAAGCCCCAGGGAGGCGATCACCACGCCGCATCTGCCCAGAGCGTCCAAAGGTGCATAGGATTCGTAGGCAACGGGGGTCAGCTCTTCCTCCGTAAAGTTTGGCACGTTCCCCTCGATGGTGACGTAGGGCGATCCCTTGTACGGCGGGATCGCCGTTAGCGTTCCTGCGTCCTCAACGCTGACTTCCGATTGGGTAGCACTGCTTTCGCTTAACGGATCGGAAAACAGATCGGTGATCTGCTCCAATTCCTCGATGCACCCTGTGAAGGCCAGCAGAATGGCCAGCAAAAGGGCGGGTAAGAAAAGTCGTTTGGTATACTTCACGTTCATTTCCTCCTATAAGTCTCTACGGTGATCTTCTCGTGGGAAGAGCCTGCAAGCTCCTCCGTCTTTTCTTTGCGGAAGGCGGCCTTTATCGCAGAAAGGTCCAAAAAGACGTCCCCGGGGTAACGGCGGTTCCAATGGCAGAGAATGATCGCCTCCGCCGTCTCAAGATCATAAGCGCCGTCCTCCACCAAGTAGTAGCCTGCGCCGTTGCAGTGGGAGAGCGGCTTCCCCCAAGGGAACAGCTTTGCGGTGTAGGGAGTGACCCACAAGGGGGATTCCCCCACCAGGGTTTGGATATAGTCGTTCAGAATGCGGTCACGGCTCTGGCGTTTGCCGCAAAAGAGCATACCGCCGCTTTCGTCCACACAAAAGATCAAGGTCATAGTGAAGGCCTCCTTATGTGAATATGATACCTTGTCGGAGGGAATTTGTCAAGAGTTCTTGCTTTTTTCCTGTTTTTATTGTATGATATAAAGGAAAAAGAAAGGAACGTGATTTTTTTGAAAAGATTTTTCTGTCTGATCTTGACCTTAACGCTGTTACTCTGCGCCTGCGGAGAAACTGCAGAAAACACCTCCTCCCTTCCCGGTGCGGAAAGCGTGGAGGAATCCTCCAAGGAAGAAAGTGAGGTCAGCAAGGTGTTTGAAGAGAACGAGCTGATCGGTGAGATCGATGCTTGTCTGACGGGGAAAGCTCCCGACCGTACCATGCTTGCCAAAAATCTGTTTGCCGATGCAAGCTACACCTTTAACACCAACACCAACGAAAGCTATACCGACCCCGATATGAAGAAGCTGAACGACGGCAACAAGCGGGATCTGTTTGACAAATACAGCTGGGTAGGCTTTACGGGAGGGGTACATCCCTCCGTCACCTTTGATCTGGGTGAGGGGGAGCACGCGTTGGCAGACGTGGAGATCAATATGCTCCGCCAGGTGGCTTACGGCATTGAGCTTCCCGACAGCGTGATCCTTTCCGTTTCCGAGGACGGAAAGACCTACGTGAACATCTCTACCCTGAAATCCCCCGCCGACGTGGGGGAAGGCAACGTGTTCGTTTACCGCTTCGCTCTGCCGAAAACCGTTTCCGCAAGATACGTCCGTGTCACCTTCCGCAGAAAGGCCCAAAACTTCCTGTTCTTGGACGAGATCACCGGGTACGAGTACTGCGAAGACGGTACCATTGATCCCTCCACGGGAAACTCCACCGCAGACGTGGAGAAGGTGTTTGATTACTACAAATACGATCTGAGTAAGGACGAATACGTGGTGATCAGCCCCTCCGACAGCGATTACAACACCCGTCAGAACCTGGCTCTTTTGGAGTGGGCTAAGGTGGATGCCACCCATTTCGATCCTTTTGATCCGTCTCACACCGCCTCCAACACTGACATGGCAGGCCTTGCCAAACTAATCGACGGGAAGAGGGCTTCCAAGGCGACCTATTCCGACCCCGCCTTCGCTCATTTCTACCGCGGGTGCGGACGGCACGTAGTGGTGGATCTTGGCAACGAGATGGCCGTTGACTCCGTAGAAGCGGAGTTCTTGAACGAAGTGAGCGTTGGCGTGGCAGTGCCACCCGCGGTGATGGTCAGCGTCAGCAATGACGGCGAGAATTGGATCACCACCTACGGCGGGTATACCCTGGAGTACGGCAGCAATGAAAAATGCCTGTACAACGTTGACGCTACCTTCAAGGAGGCCTACCGTGCACGGTATATCCGTGTATCCTTCGTCACCGTGCCGGAAAACACCGTTTCCTCCAACGTATATCTTTCCGAGATCGAAGTCTGGGGTAAGAAGAACGCGGAAAACGTGCCCGAGGCAAAGGACGATCCCTCCATCATCATGGGACGTTACCCCGATATTGGGAGGATCGGCTGTAACAACGTGCTTTTGGCCGCGGTGAACGGCAACGTCAAAGAGAATCCCACCCGCAATCTGGACGTTGCAGGGGCCTTGAAGCATCAAGCCTATCTGGACGAGCAGGGCAACATTCAGGATACCTTCTACGACTCCGTGCTGTTCTGTCCCTCCAACAGCTTCCCCTTTACCGGCAACGTGAAGGCCAACGCAGACCTTTACCGTGCCGATATGTTTACCGAAGGCTTTAACCTTTACGCCTGGGATGAGGCGGCAAGACAAGTACAGGAAGCTATTCCCGGTACGGCAAACGCCACCGTGTGGCTGAACCTGATGTGCCCCGACAACGACGACACCTGCCCCGACGTGGACGGTGACGGCAAGGCCGAAGATCTTTCCACTCCGGAAGGACGGCTGAGCTATCTGAAGTATCAGGTGGACGAATATCTGAAGGCCTGGGAGGAAGCGGGTTTTGAGCATATCACCCTGTTGGGCTTCTATTGGAACAACGAGACCATTCACAGAAACGATCTTGCCCTGGAAAAGGCTGTGATCGGCGGGATCAACGCCTATATTCACGAAAAAGGCTACAAGAGCTTCTGGTGCCCCTACTACTCCGCTTACGGCATTTGGATGTGGCAGGAGCTGGGCTTTGACGTGGCTTGCCTCCAGCCCAACTATATGTTCTACGTCACCGATCCCACCCGTCTGAAGGCTACTGCGGACATAGCAAAGATCTACGGGATGTGCGTGGAGATCGAGATCGAGGTGGTCAGCGGTGAAGGCTCCGTGGGCAAATACCGTGAATACCTCCGTGAGGGCTTCGACAGCGGCTATATGCACTCCGTGAAGCTGTACTACGTCAGCGGCACGCCCAGCGCCATCGCCTCCGCATACGATTCCGAGGATCCTTTGGCACATTCCGTTTACGAGGATACCTACCTGTATGCCAAGGAAAAGCTGGATGAATCGTACAACAAGGGAGCCTCCGTTTCCATGGACGGCGTGAAGGATCTTACCTTGCAGGTGGTCCACGGGAAAAAGGTGGACTTTGACCTGGCTTTGCCCGAGGGGGTGAAGGCGAGGATCATGGAAAGCACGGTATACGGCACCTTCCGACTGGATCTTTCCGGAGAGGGTCAATACCGTGCCATGAAGGGCTTCCGCGGGGAGGATCGGATTATGCTGGAGATCTACGACCCCGTAGGAAACAGGAAAACCGTCACCATTGCGGTGACGGTTACGGAAGAATAAGTTATCCGTGTATAGAAACGCCTTGCGAAAGCAGGGCGTTTTTTCCTTGCAACAGTGTTTCTGCGGAGGGGATCCATTCTGCCTGTGAACAGTCGTCCATCCCCGCCGCCTTTGCCTTGGCACCGCCGTAAGGGTGATAGGGCAACAGCTCCACACCTTCACAGTTTTGCAGGCTGTGATACAGCTTGGCAACAGCGGTATAGTGGGCACCATTGGCGTTTACACCGTTTACCAGAATACAGCGTAAACGGGACTTGCCGCCCAGAGAATCCACCATACGGAGATTTTCCAAAATATGCTTGTTGGAGACCCCCGTATACGCCAAATGCCTTGCGTCGTCGGTGTCCTTCACGTCCCAAAGGAACAGATCCACCAAGGGGATGGCTTTTTGTAGCAGGGCGGAGGAAACGTACCCACAGGTCTCCACGGCTGTGGAAATGCCGTTTTCCTTGCAAAGCTTCAAAAGCTCCAAGACCTCTTCCCCCTGCAAAAAGGGCTCGCCCCCGGAAAGGGTGACCCCGCCTCCGTTTTGGTAGAAGGGCGCATCCCGTTGGATCACCTCCAAAAGCTGTGCAGGGGTCATGTCCTTACCGCACAGGGACAGCGCCCCGGTGGGACAAAGAGAGGTGCAACTCCCGCAGGCAACACAGCTTTCCCGCCGCAGGGTATGCATCTCTTCAAAGCTATGTACCCCTTGGGGGCATTCTTCGCAGGCACGGCAGGAAATACATTTTTTCGTTTCAAACAAAAGCTGTGAAGCGGGACTTTGGGTCTCGGGGTTATGGCACCACGGGCAATGCAAGGGACAGCCCTTGAAGAAGATCACCGTCCGCACCCCGGGCCCGTCGTGCATACAAAACCTTTGGATCTCCGCTACCTTCATGAATGCTCCTCCGTTTGGGCGATGATCATATCCTGCCAGCCCCGATCCAGGGTCACGAAACGGGCGTTCCAGCCGGAGACCCGCACAGAAAGGGTGGAATAGTCCTCGGGACGCGCCTGTGCCGCTCTCAGAATGGCCCCATCCGCCACGTCAAGTTGGAGGAAGAAGCCGCCCAAAGTCATAAAGCCCTGCATCAGCGCGGTGATGGCGGAAAGACCGTCCTCCCCCTTTACGGCGGAGGGCAACAGCTTGAGATCCAAGGCCGCTCCGGTGGTCATTTCCGTAAGGTCTATTTTGCAATAAGAGCGGATCACGGCGGTGGCACCCTCCCTGTCCGTCCCGGGAGTGGGAGAGCAGTTTCCTGCCAGCACCTCCCCCGCCCTTCTGCCGTAGGAGGTGGCCATGCGGTGGGGCGCCCATTCCAACTGTCTGCCGAAGGTGCTGATCCCGGGAGGGATACCGTAGCCGCATCTCCCCTCCTGCCCGCGGCAGATGGCGGCAAAGGACTTTGCCAGGGAGACGGCGATCTCATCACATTCGTCGTTATCGTTGCCGAAATAGGCGTAGCGGCTTTGCACGTACCGCCGTAACACCTCTTCCCCCTCCCAGTCCTTTGCCAGAATGGCAAGAAGCTGCGGCAGGGTGCATTTTTGCTCTTCAAAAACCAGCGTGCGGATGGCGTACAAGCTGTTCACCGTGTCCGCAAAGCCCCCGAAGTGAGGGGATCGGATGTTGTAAACGGCACCGCCGCGGAAATAAGGAAGCCCTGCGGAAATGCAACCGCCCTCAAACAGGGAGATCACCGTAGAGGGTGTCCAATCGCACCAGCGCCATCTGCCGTGGTCGTCCTTCTCCGGCGTTTCACAGCAATGACGCTCCACGATCCCCGCCACGGCGGTCTCCAGATCCGTCACATACGCTTGATAGAGCTCTTCGTAAGAGGCAAGATCTGCCCCCGATCCCAAAGTCTGCTGTAATATCTGTAACCCGTCGAAGGGGTCGTACCCGAAATTGGTCTTTCCGGGGATCTGCACCTCCCAACAGCCATCGTTGGCAAACTTCCAGATTTCCTCCTTTGGATAGCCGTAGGCCAAAAGGCTTTGATAGATCAGCTCCTCGTTGTACACCGCCAGAACGCCGCCCCCGTAGCGGATGACCTCTGCCATGCGGCGAAGAAGCTTTTGAGGCGTGCCCTTGTGCAACCGCAAGGTGGTGGGGAAATCTCCGATCCCCAATTCCTCGATGATATCCAGCACCAGATAGGTGACGTGGTTGGTGATGTCCTTCCCTTCCCCGTCCCTGCCACCGATGACAAGATTCTGATAATGCTGGGCATCGCCGCTACCGTAGTTGCCCCCGCAGATCCATTCGCACCCCTTGATGAAGAAGTGGGCAAGAAGCTCCCTTGCTTCCTCTAAGGTAAGTCTGCCCTCTGCCAGGTCGCGGTCCAAAAAGTCTCCCAAAAGCCAGTCAATCCTGCCAATGCCCGGCCAATTGCCGCAAAGCCGCTGGAAGGCGAAGGCAAACCATATACTCTGCAAGGCCTCCCGAAAGGTTGCGGGCACGCCGAAGGGCACCTTGGAAAGGACTTGACGGTTCTCTTCGTATCCCGCCTCCCTAAGGGCCTCCAGATATCTGCCGTGCCAAATGGCAAAGCTATCCAGGCAGGAAAGACAGCTTTGCAAAAAGGGCTCTCTGTCCGTGCCTCTGTAAGCCTCCAGAGACGCCAGAACGTCCAAACGGATGCCGCCCATTCCACGTTTTACCACCGTCTCAAAATCCGCGGTAAGGTGGCTGACGGCGTAAAACACCGACTTGCCGCCAAAGGAAGCGGGGACGTGGTGGTGAATGGCTTCTCCCAGGGTGGCACTGCCGTTGAGCTTTTCCCCCTCGCAGATCCGCAAGGGCGCGTGAAGGCAGATCTCACGGATGGCGAGATCGTACTTTTCAAGGTCGTTCAGCTCCGCAAAGCCTTCAATATGATCCAAAGAAACGGCAGGAACTGCCGCCGTCTCCCTGCCGTAACGGCAATGAAGGGAATCGTATGCGAACTTGCGGGTAGATTCCGACAGGCGAACAGGGCGTTTGCCGAAGGCAGAATAGAATTCCATAAAAGAACCTCAAAATAAGCAAAGGGCCATCCCGCAGGACAGCCCTCTTTACAGACGATAAAATTAACCCAGGATAACTTCCTTGCCGGACTCGGAGGAATCGTACATAGCCTGCATCATCTCTGCCGTCTTGATAACGGTGTCGATGTGAGAAGGAAGCTTCTCGCCGGTCTTGATGCAGTTGATAAAGCCGTCGATCTCTTTCTGGAACATGGGCTCATCCTTGTACTTGGGCTTGAAGTTCACCAAGCTGCCGCAGGAGGTGGTGTAAACGGTGAAGTCGCCGCCGTAGTTCAGTCTTGCGCCGCCCTTGGTGCCCAGGAAGTCGATATAGCTCTCGTTAATGCCCAGGTTCTGTGCCCAAGCGCCGTTGAAGGTGATTGTGGGGCCGTCGGTGCGAACGAAGCCGGTTACAAAGTCGTCAACGTCGTAGGTACCGTTCAGATCCTTGGTATCCTCAGCCCACATGCCTTCGTATACGTAGTTGGGCATATCCACGCCCAGCTTGCTGTATGCCTTTGCGGAAACGGAGGTAGCCTTGGGGTCGCCGGTGCAGTACATAACGATATCCAGATAGTGAACGCCCCAGTCGATGAGAACGCCGCCGCCGGAGATCTCCTTGGTGGTGAACGCACCGCCGAGACCGGGGATGGAACGCTGAGAACGGAAGCAAACGTAAACGTGGTAGATCTCGCCCAGGTCGCCGGACTGAATGATCTCACGGAGACGGTTGACAGCGGAGTTGAAGCGGTTGACCACGCCGATGTTCAGAACCTTGCCGGACTCGTGCTGAGCCTGCTGCATTGCCAGAGCCTCGGAATAAACGCGGGCCGCGGGCTTTTCGCAAAGAACGTTCTTGCCTGCCTTCAGAGCGTCGATGGTGATGAAAGCGTGCATCTTGTTGGGAGTACAAACGGAAACTGCCTCGATCTCGGGATCGTTCAGAACAACGTGGTAATCCTCAACTGCGGTGCCGCAACCGTACTTCTCTACGCACTTCTCTGCCTTGTGGAGCAGGATGTCGCAGAAATACTTGATCTCAACCTCCTCGTTCTTCATATAAGCGGGGATGTGAGCACTGTTGGCGATCGTACCGCAACCGATGATCGCAATCTTCATTTTTGCCATAGTGGGTAACCTCCGAAAATAATTGAATTTCATGATTTTTATTGGTTTTCACCTTATTTGCATATTACCATATTCTATCCCGTTTTGCAAGAGATTTTGAAAAAAATTTCAAAAAGCTCTTGACAAATTTACCATGCTCTGCTATAATCCCTAACATCAAAAGCATGGAAGTGGAACAAGCGTCCGTTTTCCCTTTTCAGAGAGCCGTCGGTTGGTGCGAGGCGGTATGGGGTCGGAATGCGAACTCACCACAGAGCTTTCCTTTCGAACGGGGACGTTTGTCCTTCAGTAGGGAGTGAACGGGTTTCTCACCGTGATCAGGAGAACCGATTGCTGGATCGGTGTTGCATTTTTTGCAATTTTCATAGGTTACGTGTTTTCCCTCGGTAGCTCTGTCGGTGTATCTGTGCCCGATAGGGTTATTTTTGTTTTCTTTGCTTTTTGCTTCACATTTCTCCGGGAAAGGAACAGCCAACCATGAAAACAGCATTTTCCACCCTCGCTTGCCCCGGCTTTGATTTTAAAGACATTACCACCATGGCCGCCGACCTGGGTTTTGACGGCATTGAGGTGCGTGGTCTGGGCATCGATCTCATCGACCGTCATTCCAAGCCCTTTGCGGCGGAAAACATCCCCGCCACTGCGGCGAAGCTGCGTTCTTTGCGTTTGAAGATCTCCTGCTTCTCCTCCGGCGTGGTACTCAGCGACGGGACGAGAAGAGAGCAGAACCTGGAAGAGGCCAAGGAATACATCCGTGCCGCAAAGGCGCTGGGTACCAAATATATCCGCGTGCTGGGTGAAGCCACCCCCGCTCCCGAAAGGGAGATCGACGACGAAGAAGTGTTCGCACAGCTTTCCGCCATTCTTCCCTTTGCCGAGGAGGCAGGAGTCACCGTGTTGGTGGAGACCAACGGTGCTTACTGCGACACTGCCCGCCTTGCTTCCGTATTAAACCGCTGTCACAGCGAGTCCGTGGGCGCTTTGTGGGACATTCACCATCCCTACCGCCATCTGGGTGAATCCCCCGAGAAGACGGTACAAAATCTGGGCAGATACATCCGCTACGTCCACGTGAAGGATTCTGTGAAGGAAGAGGGCAAGGTCTCCTACCGTATGATGGGAGACGGCGATATGCCTCTGGACGACATTATGAACGCTCTGCGTTCCATCAATTTCGAGGGTTACCTCTCTTTGGAGTGGGTGAAGACCTGGATGCCCGAGCTGTTCGATGCGGGCATCGTGTTCCCTCAGTATATGCACTTCATGTCCCGCTATCTGGGCAAGACCCCCACGGGTCACGCTCTCCAGGTGGACAAGCGGGGTGCAGGTCAGTATCCCTGGCCCAAGGAGACCTTGATCGATCTCACCTTCCCCCAGCTTCTTGACCACATTTGTGATTGCTTCCCCGATCAGTACGCCTTCCGCTACACCACCCACGATTACACCCGCACCTATCCCCAGTTCCGCGAGGACGTGGACAGATTTGCCCGTGCTTTGATGGCCTTGGGAGTGCGCAAGGGCGACCACGTGGCGGTGTGGGCCACCAACGTGCCCGCATGGTATCTCACCTTCTGGGCGGCTACCAAGATCGGCGCTGTTTTGGTGACGGTGAACACCGCTTACAAGATCTACGAGGCGGAGTATTTGCTCCGTCAGTCCGACACCCACACCTTGGTGATGGTGGACGGCTACAAGGGCACGGACTACAAGGAGATCGTGAACAAGCTGGTTCCCGAGCTTGCCACCCACGAACCGGGCAAGCCCTTGTACAGCCAACGTCTCCCCTTCTTGCGCAACGTGATCACCTGCGAGTCCTCCATGCCCGGTGCCCTCACCATGGAGCAGGCCATGGAGTACGCAGACAAGACTCCCGTGGAGGAGCTGTACCGCCGTGCCTCCCGCATTGACAAGCACGACGTTTGCAATATGCAGTACACCTCCGGCACCACCGGATTCCCCAAGGGCGTTATGCTCACCCACTACAACGTGATCAACAACGGCAAGGCCATCGGCGACTGTATGGATCTTTCCACCGCGGACCGCATGATGATCCAGGTGCCTATGTTCCATTGCTTCGGCATGGTATTGGCCATGACCGCCTCCGTGACCCACGGGGTGACCATGTCCCCCATTCCCGCCTTCTCTCCCAGAAGAGGCTTGGATTGCATCAACCGCGAAAAGATCACCTGCTTCCACGGCGTGCCCACCATGTTCATCGCCATGCTGGGGCACGAGGATTTTGACAAAACCGACTTCTCCCATATGCGTACCGGCATCATGGCGGGCTCACCCTGCCCTGTGAAGGTGATGGAAGAGGTCATCAATAAGATGCACATGAGCGAGATCTGCATCACCTACGGGCAGACGGAGGCTTCTCCTGCCACCACCATGTCCAAGACCACGGATTCCATTGAGACACGTGTGAACACGGTGGGAAGCGCCATCTTCGGTGTGGAGTGCAAGATCATCGATCCCGAAACGGGAGAAGAAGTACCCGACGGCGTGGACGGTGAGTTCTGCGCCCGTGGCTACAACATCATGAAGGGGTACTACAAGATGCCCCAGGCAACTGCCGCTGCCATTGACAGCGAGGGTTGGCTTCACTCCGGGGATCTGCTTCGCAAGCTGCCCGACGGCAACTTCAAGGTGACGGGGCGTATCAAAGATATGATCATCCGCGGGGGTGAGAATCTTTACCCCAAGGAGATCGAGGACTTTATCTACACCCATCCCAAGGTGAGCGACGTGCAGGTCATCGGCGTGCCCGACAAGCAGTACGGCGAGGAGGCCATGGCTTGCATCATCATCAAGCCCGGCGAGACACTCACCGAGGAGGAGATCCGCACCTACTGCATGGAGAACATGGCCAAGCACAAGGTGCCGAAGTATTTTGATTTCGTGGATTCCTTCCCCATGAATGCGGCGGGAAAGATCTTGAAGTACAAGATGCGGGAGGCGGCTGTGGAGAAGCTTGGCTTACAGGCCGCCGCCAAGATCGAGACGGCTTAATAGGAAATACGCAATAAAAGGGGGACTTTTCGGAAAAAGTCCCCCTTTTTATCCCCTCAAAACCCAATGCCGAAACGCAAATTGCGTTTCGGGAGTCATGAAGATATTCTTTTTTCTCCCGAAAACGACAGTTTTCGGCAATACGGTTTTCGGGGTTTTTAAGGGGTGCTTTTTCCCAAAAGCACCCCTTAAATCATTTATAAGCCCCTTCATACACGCTTTTTCTCCCAAACGCGCATCTTGTAGAAGGCGAAGGCCATAAGGCAGGCCACGGTCCAGCCAACCGCCCAGGCGGTGGGAATGGCGTAGATCCCCATACCGACGGCGGCAAGGAGATAGCACAGTGCCACGCGGATGATGAGGTCGGCAATGGTGCTGGCGGAGAAATACTTCATAGCGCCGTACCCGCGAAGAATGCCGTCGATGGCGATCTTCACGGCGATGACGGCGTAGAAGGGAGCAACGCACCGCAGGAAGGTGCTTCCCGCTTGCAAGGCCTCCTCGGTGATGGCGGGATCGTCGGTATTCAAGAACAGCTTTACGAAGAAGGGCGCAAAGATAAAGAAAGCGACGGCGATGGGCAGGATGAGGAGGTACAGCATCTTCACCCCTGCGGAGAAGCCCTGTTTCACGCGGGGCTCCTGCTTGGCACCCAGGTTCTGGGCGGTGTAAGCGGCAATGGCGGCGGACACGGTGACGAAGCAGGCCGTGGCGAAGCCGTTCACCTTCAAGGCGGTGGAGAAGCCCGCAATGGTCGCTTCCGAACCAAGACCGTCAATGACACGCTGAATGAAGAAATTCCCCACGGCGATGAAAGACTGCTGTAAAACCGTGGGAATAGAAAGAGAGACCAGCTCTTTTAAGATGGGGGTCTGTACCCAAGGGGCGTCGCGCCCCTCCAAACGGTTCACACGGCGCAACAGCACGGCGAACAGCAGGCAGGCGGAAAGCACCTGGGCAATGAGGGTCGCCCATGCCGCACCCTGCACGTCCCAGCCCAACACGGCTACGAACAGCAGATCCAAGGCAACGTTCCCAAAGGAAGAGCCTGCCAGAAAGTACAAGGGGGTGGCAGAATCTCCCAATGCGGTGCAGATGCCCGTGGAGATGTTGTAAAGGAACACGAACAGCAGAGAGGCCGTGTAGATGTAAAGGTATTCCACCGCAGTTTCCATGGCGGCGGCGGGGGTATCGATGAGAGTCAGCAAAGGTCTGCAGAAGACAAAGCCCAGCAGGGTGAGGACCACTGCGATGAGGGAAGCTCCCAGCCAAGCGGTTCGCATGGCGGTGTGAAGATCTCTGTACTGCTTGCCGCCGAAAAAGCGGGCGATGAGCACGGAGCAGCCCGTGTTAAAGCCCACCGCTACGGCGGTGTAGATGGCTGTCACGGAAGAAGCCGCCGCTACGGCGGCAACCGCCGTTTCGGGAGTGGCGGTAAAGTTCCCCACCACGAAAAGATCCACCAAAACGTACAGCTGTTGCAGCAGCACGCTGACGATCATGGGCAAAGAGAAGCGCAACAGAACGGCTGAAGGCTTCCCTTTCGTAAGGTCAACGGTCATTTCAGCACGCTTTCTCTTTGGTTGGGATCGAAGGACATGATCCTCTTTGCGATGGGGTTGGTGTTATCGGAAAGCATCATCAGGTTATACTGCACGATCTTGTTGCCGGGGATGGGGAATTTTACAAACTCCTCCCCTGCGATCTCGGGCATAAAGCCGGGAACGATGGCAACGCCGTGACGGGAACGGACCATCAAAAGCTGAGCGCCAATGCTGTTGGTCTGGGAGATCTTTTCCGGCACGAAGCCGAAGGCATCCCACAGAAGGCGGCGCAGCATCTCCATGGAGGAGGGGCCGGAGTTCTCGCAGTTGGTAATGAGGTATTCCCCTTTCAACAGCTCCACGGGAGAGCCGCCTGCGTACTTCTTGGCCAGATCGCAGTGAGCCACCAGATAGTTGGGGGATTCAAACAGAGTGCGGGAGCAGTACTCCTCCTTGAGCAGCGCCTGCTCGCAGATGCTGTCCGCCACGATCACGTCCAGCTCCCCTGTTTTCAGCTTGGCGGTAAGCTCCCCGTAGGGATACTGGAAGAAATCCACCTTCACCGCAGGGAACTGCTTTAAGAAGGCACCGAAAAACTCCTCGGTATTGCAATACTCGTACACCCCGAAGCCAACCTTCACGTAGCCGCTGTATTCCGCATCGATGGCGCGGACACGCTTTTCCGTATCCTCGTAATACTTCCGCAAAAACTTCACACGCTCGTAGTAGAACGCCCCCGCCTCGGTGAGAGAAACAGAGTGGGAGCTGCGCTTGAACAGACGGATGCCCAGCTTCTCCTCCAATGCGGCAATGTACTGGCTGATGGCGGTCTGGGAAACGGAATGCTTCGCCGCCGCCTGGGTAAAATTCAAACACTCGGCAAGAGTGAGAAAATAATCGATTTTCTTGTTGATCATAAGTAAAGCCTCGCTATTATGATGTCATCATCACGTTTACCTTATCATAGCACATCCTTCACCAAAAGTCAACACAAAAAAGGACCGTTTTGGGCGACCTGCTGTAAAGCAGGTCGCCCAACGAAATTTGCCCATTGGGGCAAGTGAAATCGCTTCGCGGTGAAATATTTGCTTCGCAAATGTGAAATGTTCGCTTCGCGAACACGGGCAAATTTCATTTCACATCGAACGAAGTGAGATATTTCACAATGTGCGTTAGCACATTATTTCACGTTTTGCCCGGCAAAACATTTCACTTATATTTACCGCCTGACAATACGCTTTTATAAGTGTAACACACTATACCTTGCAGGGCAAGACGTGTGAAAAGGAGTACGAACAAAATGCTCGTACTCCTTTTTTCTTTTTCGGGAGGTAAAACCTGCTCTATGGAAGGCACCCCTTCGCAGTCCTTTTATTGTTCTCGTGATTACTTCGCGGTGAATTCGGAAACGAATGCCCAACCGGGAGTCTGCATAACCACCTTCACGTAACGACCGGTAACGTCGCACTCGATGGTTGCGGGAGCGTTTGCAACGGTCTCATCGGTGGTGGGAACCACGGAGCCTACGGAATACCAGTTCTCGCCGTCCTCGGAAACCAGGAACTCAACATTGGTGGGAGCGGCGATACCACTGCCAAGGAACACGCTGCCGGTGTAAAGGGTCAGTTCGGAGAGCTGGTAGCTCTGCTCCAGGTCAACAATGAACCAACCGCCGTTGTTCTCAGCGTAGTCAGGGCAGTTCAGGTGGAAGCCCATCCAAGCGGCGTCGGAGTATGCGGCGTCGTCAGCGGCGATCACACCATCGGTAAGATCGTTTGCATCATCGGGGTAAGCGATGTTCGCATTTTCATCCCAACCGTAATTTGCCTCCTTACCGCCCTGGCGGTACAGGAGAGAACGGGTGTAGGTCTTGCCCTCAGCAACGTTAGCGCCCTCGGTGGGGATAGCGTCGGGGTTCTTTTCGAACTCGGGCTCAGCGGGCTCTTCGGAGGATTCAGCCTCGGGCTCGGAGGACTCGGGTTCAGCCTCGGAAGAGGTAGCGGGAGCTTCGGAAGAAGTAGCGGGCGCTTCGGAGGAAGCTTCGGGAGCGGAGGAGGTCTCTTCCTCACCGCAGGAAGCCAGCAGGCAGCAGGTAGCTACCAGCAGAAGGGCCAGCAAAAGGGAAATCTTTTTCATGATCATCTTTCCTTTTCTTTTGTTTTTTGTTTTGTTTAACCCATTTTATCACACTTTTGCGCCTTTTTCAAGAGGTTCTTGCAAAAAAACAAGAGACCTCGAAAGATCTCTTGTTCTCGGCACAAAAATTACTTAATTTCGATCTCGCCCATGAAGCACCAACCGTAGGAGATCACGCGGATCTCAACGTAACGGCCGGTCACGTCCATCTCGGAAACCAGAGTGTGGGTAACGTTGTCTTCCAGCTCGTCAACCTTGGTGGTGAGCACGGAAGCGGAATACCAGGTCTCGCCATCCTCGGAAACCAGAACCTCTACGGTGTGGGGAGCGTTGATACCGCTGGCACCGTCTCTCAGAGAAACGATAGTAACTTCGCTGATCTCATAGCTCTGGCCCAGGTCGAACTGAACGTAGCCGTAGCCGCGCTCGGCCTGAATGGGAGTCAGCTGGTTGAGTGCCATCCAGCACGCAGCGCTGTACTTATCTTCGTTGGTGGGGATCACACCGTCGGTGAGCTCAAAGTTATCGTCGGGGTAGGATACGGGATAGCTCTCGTCGTAGCCCCAGGTCTCGGTGCTCATGTGGAACTGCTCGGAGATGGTGTACTCCTTGCCTGCGGCAACGTTAGCGCCTTCGGTGGGAATAGCGTCGGGGTTCTTTTCGTACTCGGGCTCAGCGGGCTCTTCGGAGGACTCAGCCTCGGGCTCGGAGGACTCGGGTTCAGCCTCGGAGGAGGCAGCGGGAGCTTCGGAAGAAGCAGCGGGTGCCTGGGAGGAAGCTTCGGGAGCGGAAGAGGTCTCTTCTTCGCCGCAGGAAGCCAGCATGCAGCAGGTAGCTACCATCAGCAGGGCCAGCAGAAATGCGATCTTTTTCATGTTTGTTTTTCCTTTTCTTGTTTTTATTTTTGTTTAGCCTATTCTATCACACTTTTTTTCTTTTTGCAAGGGTTTCTTGACAAAAAACAAGAGACCGATGAAGGTCTCTTGTCCTTTGTGTGTTTTTTTGGAATCGGAAATTACTTAATTTCGATCTCGCCCATGAAGCCCCAGGTGTGGGAGGTCACGCGGATCTCAACGTAACGGCCGGTAACGTCCATCTCTGCAACCAGAGCGTGAACGGCGTTGTCCTCCAGACCTTCCAGCTCGTTCATCAGGGACAGAGTAGCAGCGGAGTACCAGGTCTCGTTATCCTCGGAAACCAGGATCTCAATGGTGTGAGGGCAGGTGATACCGGGGCCGGTTTCTTTCAGGGAGTGAATGGTCACTTCGCTGATCTCATAACTCTGGCCCAGGTCGAACTGAACGTATGCATAGCCGCGCTCGGTCTGAGCGGGAGTGCCCTGGTTGAATGCCATCCAGCCTGCTTCTCTGTAATCATTCAAGGGGATCTGACCATCGGTCAGCTCAAAGCCCTCATCGGGGTAAGAAGGAGCGGCATTCTCGTCCCAGCCCCAGCCTACGTCAGCACCGCCCATGCGGAACTGCTCGGAGATGGTGTACTCCTTGCCTGCGGCAACGTTAGCGCCTTCGGTGGGAATAGCATCGGGGTTCTTCTCGTACTCGGGCTCGGTGGAAACTTCTTCCTCGGAAGACTCGGGAGCTTCCTCAGAGGATTCAGCCTCGGGCTCGGAGGAGGCAGCGGGAGCTTCGGAGGAAGTAGCGGGAGCTTCGGAAGATACTTCGGGAGCGGAAGAGGTCTCTTCCTCGCCGCAGGAAGCCAGCATGCAGCAGGTAGCTACCATCAGCAGGGCCAGCAGAAATGCGATCTTTTTCATGTTTTCTTTCCTTTTCTTGTTTTTATTTTCGTGCATTTATACACAAGCGGTATTATACCACACCGGATGCGGAAAAGCAAGCCTTTTTTATAATTTTACAGTTTGGTCTTAGGGAAACAATATTTCGATCAGTTCCTCGATCTCTTCCCTTGTGGAGACGGCATTGATCTTTTCCCTGAGTTTTGCGCTCCCCACGCCGCCGCGACAATATTTGGAAAGGTGCTTCCGCATTTCCAGCAAGGCCTTGGTGCCCCTATCTGCCTCCAAAAGGCGGATCTGACGGCGGATCACCTCACGGATCTCGGCGTTGTCCGGGGGCGTATAGGGCAAGCCCTCGAAGTGGCAGATCAGCTCACGGAAAAGCCAGGGTCTGCCGTAGCACCCTCTCCCCACCATGATGCCGTCGCACCCGGTGGTTTCCAGCATATCCAAAGCGCTTGACACGGAATCGATATCCCCGTTGCCGATAACGGGAATGGAAAGGGCCTGCTTCACCTTGGCGATATACCCTCTGTCCGCGATTCCGCTGTAAAGCTGTTCCCTGGTCCTGCCGTGGACGAACACCGCGGAAGCGCCTCCGGCCTCGCAGGCCTTGGCCACCTCTATCCCGTTGATATGGGTGTCGTCCAGCCCCTTGCGGATCTTGGCGGTGACGGGCACGGACACGGCCTTGGAAACGGCTTTTACAATAGCCTCGCACAGGGCGGGATCCTTCATTACCCCGCTGCCGTCCCCGTTGTTGTAGATTTTGGGCATGGGACAGCCGAAGTTGATGTCGATGAAGGCGGGGGAAAATTTCTGCAATTTGTAGGCCGCTTCCGCCATGGTCTCCGGCTCGTGGCCGAAGATCTGGATGGCGGCGGGACGCTCGTCCTCATGAAGCATGGCAAGGTTGTCCGTTTTACGGTCGCCGTACACCACCCCCTTGGAGGAGATCAGCTCGGTACACACGCATTCCGCTCCGTAGGACACGCAGATGGAGCGGTAGGCGTAGTCGGTGATATTGGCCATGGGGGCAAGAAATATGCCGTGCTTGACTTCAAAGTTTCCGATATTCATGATCAGTTTAAGGTCTTTCCGCTCCCCGCCTGCTTCACCATGCGGATCGCTTGCTTGTTCAGTGCCATATATTTTTCGTGGCCGATCTCGGGCAGGATGCGCTCCATGGCCTTCCCCGTTTCCTCGATGAGGGGCATATCCGTCAGGGAGGCGGTGCGAAGCACCAATTCCCCGCTTTGTTTTTCCCCGAAGAAATCACCCGGGCCACGCTGTTCCAGGTCTGCCTTGGCGATGAAGAAGCCGTCGGAGGATTCCTTCATCACGTTCAGCCGCTCACAGGGCTTGCCGCTTCCGTTTACCAGCACGCAGAAGGATTTCCGCGTGCCTCTGCCCACTCGTCCTCTCAGCTGATGGAGCTGGGAAAGGCCGAAGCATTCCGCATTCTCAATGAGCATCACGTTGGCGTTGGGTACGTCCACGCCCACCTCGATGACGGTGGTGGACACCAGCACCTTGGTGCGCCCTGCGGCAAAGTCCTCCATGGCACACGCCTTTTGTGCGGGGGACTGCTTGCCGTGGATCAGCCCCATGGGGACCCCCGCAAAGGGACCGCATTGAAGCTCACGGAAGTAGGTCTCCGCCGCCTTTTTGGGGGATTTTTCTTCCGCCAGGGCGTTTTCCTCCACCAAGGGACAGATGATATAGGCCTGCCCCCCCTGAGAGATCTGCCGCAGGATGGAGCCGTAGATCCCCTTGCGGTCCTTGGGGGTGAGGACTAAGGTATCGATGGTCTGTCTGCCGGGGGGCAATTCGTCCAGCACGGTCACGTCCAGGTCACCGTACAGGATGAGAGACAGAGATCTGGGGATGGGGGTGGCGGACATGACCAGCATATGGGCGCGCTTCCCTGCCCCGAGTTCGCTTTTTTCCAGAAGGGCGGAGCGTTGCCGCACCCCGAAGCGGTGCTGTTCGTCGGTGACCACCAAGCCCAGCTTTGCAAAGGAAACGTCCTCCTGCAAAACGGCGTGGGTGCCTACCAACACTTGTATTTCTCCCGTGGCAAGGCGTTCCTTGACCATGTTTTTTTGTTTCTTCGTCATCCCGCCTGTCAGCAAGGCGGTGGTGATGCCCAGGGGCTCCAGATAGGAGGCCAGCTTTTCCCCGTGCTGGGTGGCAAGGATCTCCGTGGGGGCTAACAGCACCCCCTGCATACCGTTCTCGGCGCAAAGCTCCAAGGCCGCCGCGGCCACAATGGTCTTACCGCTACCCACGTCCCCCTGGACCAGGCGGGTCATGGGGATGGGCTTTGCAAGATCCTCGGTGATCTGACGGATGGCCTTTGCCTGAGCGCCCGTGGGCTTAAAGGGCAAATTGGGAAGCAGCTTGCTTTCCATAGGAACCATGGGAACGGCGGTGGCGTCCTCCTTGGCGTGGCGCATTTTCCGCAGAGCCAAGCGGAAGATCAACAGCTCCCGAAAAGCGGCACTGCGCTTGGCCTGTGCCAGCTCCTCCATGCTCACGGGGCGGTGGATCTTATAGATGGTCTCCCCGTAGGGCAGGAGACGGTAGGCCTGCCGCAGATCCTCGGGGAGGCATTCCTCCAGCTCCTTCAGCGCAGGCAGAGCGCTTTCCACCGCAGAGCGGAAAAGGTTCTGGTTCAGCCCCTCTCCCAAGGGATAAACGGGCAGCACGTCCGGCAAGGGAGTCCCGGGTAAAATGGGCTCGATATCGGGGGAGGTAGCCTCCGCCCCAAAAAGACCCATTTGGATACGTCCGTACAGGCGGTAGTACCTGCCGGGCTTGATCTTCTGCGCCAAAAAGCGCTTGCCGAAAAAGGTGACGGTAATGGGAGCGGTGTCATCCTCTGCGTTCATCCGCAAAAGCTCGATACCGGTGTAAGTCTTCCCCACGGTGGGAAGCTTGGTGCATTTCACCACCACGGAATACACTTCCCCATCGGTACACTCCCGCAAAGGGGTAATATCCCCGCGGTTCTGGTAGGACCTGGGGAAGGTCATCAGCAGATCCTCCACCGTATGGATGCCCTTGGCGGCAAACAGCTTCGCCTTGGCTTCTCCAATGCCTTTCAAGGCCGTAAGGGGGGCGTGCAGTTCCATAAGACCGTTCTCCTTTCTCGTTTTTCTTAGTATATCACACTTTTTTCTATTTGTAAAGCGAAAAAACATGAAGCATTCAACGCTTCACCGTTGCCTACGCAGTGAGGAGTTGCGATCTTGAAACAAAAACAAGGCACCCTCTCGGATGCCTTGCCTTAAAAATCAAGATTAGTCGTTCAGCTCGTAAGCTTCTACGTACTCGTCGATCTGATCCTGGATCGCGCCCTCAATACCCTGCAGGTGAGAAGTCACTGCATTGGAGTTGGAGCCCATCAGGGTGGTGAACATGGAGTTGATGCCGCCGAAGTTATAAAGAATACCCAGGTCGTAAACTACGTTGTTGAAGATGTAGTTGTCCAGCATATCCTCGGAGTCGTTATCCTTGGCGTCTCTGCTCTTCAGGGTGACGTCGTAGTATGCGGGAGTGACATGGTTCTTACCGCCTGCTGCCATGAGCTCGATCATGTAAGCGGAGAACTCAGCGTCTTCAACGTTGGTGGGGATACAGATACCGTATGCGTAGAAGATGTTTGCGGAGGTGTAGTAGGTATCCTGCTCCTCGGAAGCCTTGGGAGAAGGAATGATGCCCATGTGACCGGATACGTTGTAGTTACGCAGCTTCTTAACTGCGGAGAATGCGGAGGGGTAGAACAGGGTACGCTCGTTACCGAAAGCACCCATTGCGCCTTCCCAAACGTTGGGTTCGGGCCAGGTGGGATCCAGCTTCTGGGTGTTGGCGAACCAAGTGCTGTCCTGGAAGGTTTCCAGAACCTTTTCTGCGTAACGGACGGAAGCCTCGGAGCCGAATTCCAGGTAAGGAATATCGTTCTGATCCTTTGCGATGAGCTTGTTACCGGAAGCGATGAAGAAGCCTGCGATACCGTTGGTACCGATCATGCCCCAATGATCCTCAAAGTTCATGCCGGGGATATCATCGGATTCGTAGGTCACTTCTCTGCCCATCTCAACCATCAGATCCAGAGTCCACTTGCCTTCGCGAACGATGTCGTACAGAGAGCCGTACCTTTCCGCAAAGACTTCTTCATAAATGTTCTTGTTGAACAGGATGGCGGAAGAAACGATCTTCTGCATGATGGAGATATCGCCGGTGGTGAAGTACAGCTTGCCTGCGATGGACAGGTTTTCGTTAGCGTCCTGATCCCACCAGGGAGCATCCAGATGGATGTAATCCGCAAAATCGTTCAGGTCGTACAGCATATTCTGCTGTGCCAAAGAAGCCGCCTGACCCATGAAGGGCATAGCCGCATCGTAAGCAGCGGTGCCTGCGGTAGAGTCCTGGGTAACGGTAGAGGCAACGTTGTTTACCTGATAAGCGATGATCTCAACGCCGTATTTCTCGGTGATCAGGTCGTTACGGGCGCCAACGGCCTTGCTCAGAACGTCGTCGGTGGTGTCGTACAGATCGGGTGCGATCTCCTCGGAGAAGTAAGTACCGTCACCCTCCTTGCTGGTAACGCAAACGGAGAAGGTGTTCTTGTTGAAGTTAAACTCGGGCATGCCCAGGTTTTCAACGGTGTACTGCTTGTTTTCATCCAGATAAATGGAGTTGCCGCCTTCATCGGGGCCGGAGGTGGTACCGGAAGTGGTGCCGCCGGAGGTTTCGGGAGTGCTGGTGGTGCCGCCGTTACCGCCGCAAGCTACCAGCAGAGGGCAGAGCAACAGCAGACCCAGCATAAGAGCAAAAAGTCTTTTCGTCATGATAGAATCCTTTCTGACATTTATAGTTATCCTTATCATATCACTTTCCATGTTTTCTGTCAATCTACGAATAAGCCAAAATACCGCTCTGATTTTTGACAAAAATCACAAAGGAAAACGCACCCCAAAATACGGGATGCGTTTTGTGAAAAGCTTACGTTCTGTACTGCTTCTGATACTCCGTAATGGCCGCTTCGATATCGGGGATCCTGCCATAGATACGGGAAGCCACTGCGGTGGTATTGTCTTTGAACATATCGGGGAGCAACGTCCCTGCCCCGCCCATGCCGTGGGTCACGCCCAGGTCATAGGTCATGGAGGAGAAGATGATCTCCAGCATTTCTCTGGAATCCCAGTCTACGGTGTGGGCACTGCGGAGCAGACCCTCCTCGTATTCGGGAGTCACGATGTTCTTGGAGTAGCAGGCCAAGACTTCCATCATGTATGCGGAGAAATGTGCGTTCGCCACGTTTCTGGGAATGCAGAAGCCGTAGGCGTACTGCCCCATCACGGGAGTGCTGTAGGATTGCTGCTTGGAGGAATGCAAGGGCATGGGAAGGATACCGAACTCCACGTCTTCCCCTGCACGGAGACCGTCCACGGAAGCCAGGGTATCCACGTAGAACAGAGCGCGGCCGGAGGTGAACACACTGCGCCCCAGATCCCAATTTGCGGTGCCGTCTCCGCTGAGCGTTTCCACCACCAGAAGTGCGTCGGTGTTCTGCAGGGTCTGGATCACCTTCACGGTAGTGGTCAACCCTGTGGCATCCCCGATGGTCACCTTGGGAACGCCGGAGGTATTGGTGGTCAGGAGCTGCTTGCCGGAGGCTAAGTAATGGTAAAGGGCGATGTTGTAAGAGCTCACCACGCCCCAAGTGTCGGGGAAGCCCATACCGGGAGTGCCGTCAATATCTGCGGTAAGCAGTTTACCGGCCTCGTACAGAGCATCCAAGGTCCAGGTCTTATTCCGCACCATGGCGTAGAAATCAATGGAAAGGTCGTCTGCCAGGGTCTTGTTGAACAGCACTGCGGCGGAAGCCTTCTTGTTGGAGAAGCTGGCATCCCCCACTGCGAAGTACAATTTGCCCTCGAAAGTCAGGGGATCGTTGGCGGTCTGATCCCACCAGGGTGCCTGCAGGTGGATGATATCGCCGAAGTTTCTCAGATTGTAAAGCAGTTGATCCTGCCCCAGGCCGATGGCGTCCCGCAGGAAGGGCATGGCCGCATCGTAATCCACGGTGTCTGCCAAAGAGTCGTTGCGCAGGGTCTCCGCCACGTCGTCCACGCGGTAAGCACCGATCTCCACGCCGTAGTCCGCAAGAATATCCCGGTTGCGGAGCTTGACGAAGTTTTCGATACGGGTGCCGTAGATCCCGGCGGCGATCTCTTCGGAATAGTAGGTCTTTTGCAGGTTGTCGCCGTACACCAGGACGGTAAACAGATCGTCCGCAAACTCAAAGGGAGGCATCTGCAGCTCGTTCAGGGTGAAGTTGCCCTCGTTGTCCCGATACGGATCGGTATCGGGAGATACCTCGGAGGAGGTGTCCTCGGAGCTTTCCTCTTCGGAGGAGGTATCCTCGGAGCTTTCCTCAGACGTGTCCTCGGAGCTTTCTTCGCTCTCGTCACTTTCGTTGCTTGCTTCGGAGGATTCAGCCTCGGAGCTTTCTTCCTCTGAAGATTCCGCCTCTGAAGATTCCGCCTCGGAGGATTCCTCTTCGGAGCTGTCCTCGGGAAGGACGATGCTGCTGACGGTCCCCTTGGAGGATTCTTCCTCGGAGGAC
Organism: Eubacteriales bacterium; assembly: GCA_045544855.1. GTDB lineage: Bacteria > Bacillota > Clostridia > Oscillospirales > CAG-382 > Coliplasma. The sequence continues at coordinate 54,773 of JAZPZV010000042.1, forward strand.
TCTGCCCCCAAGGATTCCGTTTCGGAGGATTCTGCCTCGGAGCTTTCTTCCGCAGAGGATCCCGCTTCGGAAGAGGTCTCCTCCTCTCCGCAAGCGGAAAGGGCAAGACAGGCAAGCAGCAGGCAGGAAAGCAACAGTATTAAGAGTCGTTTTATTGACATGAAAAATCCCTCTTCTCTGCTTAAAGGTTTATGATTCGCTCTGCAATGCAGTGGCGATGGTTTCCGCATCCTCGCCGCCGATCCAACGAACGGTCAGCTCCTCGGTCTGCGTATTTTCGGCAAAAAAGGCGTTGCGCACCACGTTGTAGGCACTCTTATCGCACTTGACCAGAACGCCGTCGATCCGTGCGTTGTACTCCCCGTCGGTCTTGCGGCATAAGACGGGAGAGATGATGGGCTTCCCTTCCGCAGAAGCGGTCAGCTCATCCATGGCGTAGGCGATGGTTCCGTCCTTCAGGTTCTGGGTATAAGACACCAGGATAAAACGACTGCCGTCCTGGCGTTGCCATACCGCCCATTCCTCGTCCACACCGGTCTTGAAGGAATAAGCTTCCTCACCGGTAACGGCGTCCATCACGTAGATCACAGGCAAGCCGTCCTCCCCGTGGGTACGGGCAAGCAGCTCTGCAGTGCCGTCCAGATCCACGTCCTGCAGGGCGAATACCCAGCCGGAGAAGGCGCCTTGCGTCTTATTCTGCAGTAAGGCAGCCAGCGGTGACAAGGGGATCTCCTCCACCACCTCTACGATACAGGTGGCTTTGTTCCCCTTGGGGGTGGTGGCAGTGATAGTAGCTTTGCCCAAGGCGACGGCGGTCAGACTGCCGTCTTCCTCCACACGGACCACCAAAGGATCGGAGCTTTCCCAGATCAGAGTACGGTTGGTGGTGCCCACGGGAGTGAACTCGTAGGGAACCTCCACCTTACTGCCCGGCAGGGCAAGCATTTCGGTCTTTTTGAACATGAACTCTTTCTCTTCGATGGGAGAGATCACGATCTCCTCCAGCTTGGGCTCGCTTTCGTCCCGATAGATCTGATCGTCCACAGAGCTTTCGGGTGCGGAGCTTTCTTCCTCGGAGCTTTCGGGAGGGAGAGATTCGGGATCACTTTCATCCTCGGAGCTTTCTTCCTCAGAGCTTTCCGTGGGAGTAGACGCGGGATCGCTTTCATCCTCGGAGGGCCAGTCTACACTGATCTCCCCGGGATCGGAGCTTTCCGGTGCGGAGCTTTCGGGAGCGGAGCTTTCCTCGGAGGAGGTCTGTTGCACAGAGCTTTCCCCGAAAGAAGGTTCCGAGCTTGTATTCCCTTGCTGTTCCGTGCATCCTGCCGCCAACAGCACCAGAAGCAACGCAACGATTACAAACAAGTATTTCTTCATGAATTGCAAACCTTTCCATTCATGGTTTGACGAGTGCCGCAAAAACGGCTTTTCCCTTTTTGCAGCGGTTTTCTCCCAAAAGAGTTCACCGCCATTCTAATCATCAAATATCATACCACACTTTTCATCCTCCGTCAATGTGGTTTTTTGTAAATTTTCTGTCATCTCTTCGTGAAAAGATAGCTTTTTTCGACAAAGGAGGGGGATATTTTGCCATTTTCTCCCTGCCGTCTTGACTTTTCTTGCGATCCTGCTATAATAAAAACAAGCAAAAAAGAAAGGGGCTTTACGCCATGAAAAAAACATTGCTGTTCGTTCTCGCCGCCTCCCTGCTGCTTTCCTTCGTAGGGTGCAGTACCCCTGCTCCCGAGACTTCTCAGCCTGCTGTCAGCCAAGAAGCAAGCTCTGAAGCCGAAAGCTCTGTGGCAGAGCCTTCCGAGGACGTTTCCGAAACCGTTTCCCAAGAGGAGGAAAGACCCATGATCTCCATCAAAGGCGATCCCAATTACGCCAACGTAGCCCTGAACAAGAGCTACACCCACACCACCCTTCATCCCGGCAACGACAACGCTTCCTACCCCGATGAGGGCGGCATCTCCATGACCGACGGCGTCATTGCCCCTGCAGACGGAAAGTATTCCGATCCCTCCTTCATGGGCTTTAACAAGAACCACAACGATTACACCGCAAAGGGCTATTCCGCCGTCACCGTGGATCTGGGCGGCTTGCATTATCTGGATAAGTTCGTGGCTCACGTGGCCTCCAAGAAGCATCTCAGCGTGGGCATCAACGCTCCCGAGATCGTGTTCATTTACGTTTCCCACGATGGGGAGACCTGGCACAAGGTGGGCTACACCTCCCACGAGGACAGCGATACCGTTGCCTCCATCCCCAGCACTCTGGAGCTGGAGTACGCCGTTTCCGCCCGTTACGTGCAGTACCGTTTCCTGGGAGACAGCAACTGGATCTTCGTTTGCGAGGTAGAGGCCTTCGGCATCACCGCAGAGGAAGAGATCCCCTTCCCCGGTGAGGATGAGATCATTTCCTTCCTGTTCGTGGGCAACAGCTCCACCTACTACTTCAACATCCCCGTGAAGCTTATGCATTTGGCCGCCTCCGCAGGTGTTGAGATCGAAGTGGACAACAGCTGTGTGGGCAGTGCTTACCTCAGCTATTTTGCAGACGCCACCAACGAACGCCACGGCATTCCCCTCCGTGAGCATCTGGCGGCCAAGAAGTACGATTACGTGGTGTTGCAGGACAACAGCGGTGCTTCCTACGAGGACTCCAAGCCTGCCATTGACATCCTGCTCCCCCTCATCAAGGAAAACGGTGCGGAGATGCTGTTGTACAAGCGCTACTCCTCCAACGACGATCCCGCTCAGCGTTTGGACAGCGCTTACCGTCACGAGGTGAACTACTCCAAGCTGGCCGAGACCTTCGGTGTTGACCGTGTGGCTCCCGGGGCAGACGCCTTCCTGATCTGCACCGAGAAGTATCCCGAGATCAATCTGTATCACACCGACAACTCCCACCACGGTGCGGGTGAGGGTGCGTACCTGCTGGCTTGCGTCATGGCCATTGAGTTCCTGGATCTGGATCTGGACAAGTGCACCTACACCGCAGGTCTGGACGAGGCCACCGTTGCCAAGCTGAAGGAATGTGCCAAGATCGCCTGTGCAGAAGGCTACGATTACCCCCAGAAGTAAGATAGAGCGATAAAAAGAAGACGGTTTCAGCCGTCTTCTTTTGTTTTTTGTGAAGGGTACGTTCCGCCCCTTCCCCCTAAAAAGGGGCGGCCCCCAAAAACTTTCAATGCCGAAAACTGTTGTTTCCGCGTAAAAATACTTGATATCTCAAAAAAACCATGATACAATAAAAGAAAAAAGGGAGAAAACGCTATGAAGAGAAAAATCGCATTCTTGACAGCCGCATTGCTGACGGTTTGCCTGCTTTTGTCTTCCTGCGGCAACACGCCGAAGGATCTTAAGATCGTGGGAGAATGGCGCGGGGTGGATCACCGGGACCTTTTGATCTTCCACGAGGACGGCACCTGTGAATACGTGCACGAGGGTTGGGAAAACGAAGTGATGGCCTGGCGGTACGATCCGGAGGAAGGCTGTCTTTACGTGGATACATACACCAACGTAGTCATTTCCACGCCCCCGGAAGGGTATTCCCTCTCCCCCGACGAGTCCTATTGCGAAAACAGCCGCGCCGTTGAGACCCACCGCTTTGAGTTGGATGGGGATTCCTTCTACGTGGAATTGTACCGTTACGGCAAGCAACGCTTCTACCATCCCGACAGCTATGAAGAAGCCCGCCGTGAATACGGGGAAGCGTTACGGGATGAACTAAAGGAAGCAACGCGCAAGGCGGAAAAAATATCCGCGGGAGACGAATACGTACTACGGTACGACCGCTGGGATGCGGAGATCACCCTCAAGCTTTTGAACGTAACCTGTGAGGATCAAAACGTAACCTTGGAGTATGAATGCAGGAACACCGGAAAAGAACGGTTTGACCAATCCATTCTGATCACTCCCAGCCTCGTCGCACCGTGTCCGTACAGCGGGCTTTCTCAAGTGGGCGGCATGGGCTTGTGGCTGGATGAAGAAGGGAACGAGCTGATGGTCCCTGCGGGAGAAACGAAAAAAGGGTTCTACCGGATCGACCTCAGCAAAGCCGACTTTTCCTTCGAGGAAGCACGAAGCTTTTACGGAAGCGTCTTCGGGCTCATCGGCTGGGGTGCAGAGATCGAGGATTTGGCGGACGTCCCCGGTTATGGCTCTATCCCCATTTATGGCAACTATAAGTACTACATCGACTTGGAAGAATTTCTCTCATAAAACGCAAAAAGAAGACGGCACACGCCGTCTTCTTCGTTTTGTATGGATCAATCGTCCCAGTCCAGCTCTTGCTTTAAGATCTTACCGTCGGAAGTACGGATGGCACATTCATACTCCGTACGGTCTACACGGCACTCAATCTCATATACCAACGTGCTGTCGCCGCGGGCTTACTGCTTCTACATAACAAAAGCCCACCTTGAGATAGGCAGGCTTTGCTTTGGGAATTATTGGATTTGCTGCATGAGAAGTACGCCGTCGTAAATGGTGAGTTCGCCATCAAAGTCGAAATCGAACACCACGTCCGTCTCGGCATTGCCAACAAGAATTGACATCAAAAGCGTCAGGTCGGCTTCTTCCACCGTACCGTTGCCATCCACGTCGAAGTCGGGGGTCTTGTCACGACTTTCCGTCTCACCGCAGGTCTCGCAGGAGCGTTCCTCCACGCCCGGTGCTACGTCGTACCAGTCGCTCCAGGTGTGGCCTGCAGGCTCTACGTAATCGCTTACGTAGCTGTCACCGCATTCACAAGTGTAGGTGGTGTAGCCTTCTTCGGTGCAAGTGGGTTTCGTCACAAATGCATTGTAACTATGACCCGTTGCAGAGATTGTGTTGGTCTCAAAGTGGTCACAGTTCTTGCAGTCTCTGCGTTCCAAACCGTCTACGGTGCAGGTTGCTTCCGTTACGGTGTACCACTCGTCAAAAGCATGATCCTTAGCGTTTACGCGGTCTGCAACGTAGCTGTCTCCGCAGCGGCAGGTGTAGGTCGTGTATCCTTGCTCTGTACAAGTGGGTTCGGTGACGACACCTTCGTACTTATGAACGTGATCCAATCTGGGCAGGGTTTCCGTTTCGGTCTCGCCACAGGTGGTGCAGGTGAAGACCTTTGTGCCCGTGGTCTCCTCCGTGGGTTCTACGGTCACCTCGCCGCTATCCCAGTTGTGCCCGACGGCGGGGGTGTAGTCTCCGATGTAGAAGTCTCCGCAGTGGCAGGTGTGAGTGGAATAGCCCTTTTCCGTGCAGGTGGGCGGGGTTACGGTTGCGTGGTAATCGTGCCCGGTTGCAGAAACCTTGTCGGAAACATAGCTATCGCCACAGTGGCAGGTGTATGTGGTGTAGCCGCCTTCTGTGCAAGTGGGCTTGGTGACAATCGACTCATAAACATGAGGAATCTGTGAAATCGACTGGGTATAGTAATAATCACAACGGCTACAATCAATGCGTTCTTGTCCCTGCTCGGTACAAGTGGGCTCTTTTTCTACATACCCAGCACCCATATCGTGTCCAAGAGCACCTATATAGTATGCAATATATTGATCGCCGCAATGACAAATATTGGTTACATAGCCCTCCTCCGTACATGTGGGCGGGGTTTCTACGGACGAATATGCATGGCCGGTGCTCCAAACGTAATCTGCATAGTAAGAATCACCACAATGGCATTCATATACGTTGTATCCGTTTTCGGTACAAGTGGGCGCAACCGTATCCACTATTTCATAGGTATGACCGGTGGGAGGAATTTCAATATAGGTGCTGTAATTGCAACGACTGCATTCCTCGTATTCCTGCCAGCCAATATCCAAGCAAGTGGGAGCTTTTGCACCATGTTTTGTAAGATCGTGACCCAGTTTTGGAATCTCGACATAGGTAGAATATTCACAGTAACGACATTTCTGATACTCCTCCCATCCGTTTGCCGTGCAAGTTGCTTCTCTCTTGGGAACGGTGACCAATTCGTGTTGATGCCAAACGGCGATCAATTCCAAATCTCCGGTTACCGTCATGTTCTCAACATAGTTCTGCCATTCCACAAAAACGTAGTCCAGCAAAACAGGGTCGGCAGGTAGCTCGACAGTAGCACCGTAAGGCAGTGTCTGCACCAAATAAATTTCATCGGTGACGGAGTCGCGGAACGTGACGGTATAGTTCTTTACTGTCTTTTGGATTACCGCAACAGCATCAAGGGGTACCGCTGTTGTTGCCGGAATCGGATCCGGCAAACCGTCTCCATCAAGATCCCAACCGATCAATTCGGCTGTGTACTGCGCATCCGAAAGCGGTTCGTATACCGGTCTGCGTACGATCGCAGAGTTGAGTCGAGGCTCGCAGTAAAGGACGTTTCCGTTCTCGTCGTAGAAGTATACCCACGACCATTGATCGGCATAATATACCCTATTTCCATTGTTCCATCCGGGGAAATTGTCGTCCCAACGCAAGTCCTCCTCAAGGAATTCCACAAAGATCGTAATGCCTGAAACGCCATTAAAAATGTAAAGATTTTCTCTCAATGCCATCGGATCAACGCGATCTGTAATGACAACGTTTTTCAATACGCTCGTATTTGAGTTAAGCACTCCGCGAATGAATTTGGTAAGAATCAAGGTCTCTACATTAGATGTACCATCCAAGGTATTGATGGCGTTTTTTAACAAGTGACGTCCGTAGAATACACTGTCTGCAACCAAACGAATCGATTTTATGTTGGGAAGATATTTTGTGTGTTGATCTACGTCTAACAGGCAGCCATCGATCAGCAAGCAGCCATTTTTGTAGTACAAGGGGTTGTTGTATAGTTCGTCACAGCCGGAGAAGGCATCATCACCAATCGAGGTCACGCTGTCCGGAATGACCACGCTGGTCAAACTGTTACAACCTTCGAAGGCAGAAAAACCAATCGAGGTCACGCCCTTCGAAATGACCACGCTGGTCAAGCTGCTGCAGTTGCAGAAGGCAACATTACCAATCTCAGTCACGCTGCCCGGAATTACTACGTCAGTCAAGCCGCTGCAGTTGAAGAAGGCAGAAGAACCAATCGAGGTCACACTGTCAGGAATGACAATGCTTGTCAAGTTGCTGCAACCGCGGAAGGCATTACTATCAATTGAAGTGAAGCCCTCTGGAATGACTACGTGCGTTGCACCACGGAAATTTCTTATCGTATAAACAAATCCATTGATTGTCAGCGGCAAGGTAACCGTGCTTTCTTCTCCCAAATATGCTCTCAATACATAGATATCGTTGCCTTCGTAATCTTTCTCGATGGCAAATAGGAATTTTTCCTCTGTTACAAGGTATTCATTTCCATCGTCACGACACAATACATTTCCGGTAGCATCTACAATTATCAATGCGTTATATGCAATACCACCATATTCTTCGCCAAAACCAATCGGAAGACTGCTGTTGTTGTATACAAGCAGAATGTTACAACGGGAGAAGGCATAAGAACCAATCTCCGTTACGCCCTCCGGGATGACTACGCTAGTCAAACTGCTGCAGTTCTGGAAGGCACCAAAACCAATCGAGGTCACGCTGTCACGGATGACTACGCTGGTCAAACTGCTACCGCCGTCGAAGGCATAAGAACCAATCTCAGTCACGCCTTCCGGAATCACTACGCTGGTCAAACTGCTGCAGTTGTAGAAGGCAGAAGAACCAATCTCAGTCACGCTGTCCGGGATAACAACGCTGGTCAAACTGCTGCAGTTGTAGAAGGCAGAAGAACCAATCTCAGTCACGCTGTCCGGAATGACCACGCTGGTCAAACTGCTGCAGTTATAGAAGGCCCAGTCCCCAATCGAGGTCACGCTGTCCGGGATAACAACGCCGGTCAAACTGCTGCATCCATAGAAGGCATCATCACCAATCGAGGTCACGCTGTCAGGGATGACAATGCTGGTCAAACTGCTGCAGTTATAGAAGGCCCCGTCCCCAATCGAGGTCACGCCGTTTGGAATCGAAACTGTAGTAATATTGGGAGAAACATATAAAATACACGTCAGATCCGAATCGTACACAACCCCATCAATGACATGATACTTGTCCAATTGTGCAAAGGTTATTGTTGTGCAGCTAGGGAACACATTTCTCTCCATTCGGGGAATTCCCCCCTTGAAAATCACTTCGCGTAAGTTTTCACAACCCGCGAAGGCCCCCCCTCCGATGTAACTCACACTGTCGGGGATGACAACGCTAGTCAAACTGCTGCAGTTCTGGAAGCCGCCATAAATCTCAGTCACACCGTTTGGGATGACCACGCTGGTCAAGCTGCTACAACCTTCGAAGGCAGAATAACCAATCGAAGTAACACTGTCCGGGATGACTACACCGGTCAAACTGCTGCAACCGCGGAAGGCATCTTGCCCAATCGAGGTCACACTATCCGGGATTACAACACTCGTCAAACTGCTGCAACCACAGAAGGCAGAATAACCAATCGAGATCACGCCCTCCGGGATGACTACACCGGTCAAACTGCTGCAACCGTCAAAGGCCCAATCTCCAATTGAGGTCACACTGTCCGGGATTACTATGCCGGTCAAACTGCTGCAACCTTTGAAGGCAGAATAACCAATCGAGGTCACGCCCTCCGGGATGACAATGCTTGTCAAACTGCTGCAACCGCCAAAGGCCCAATCTCCAATTGAGGTCACACTGTCCGGGATTACTATGCCGGTCAAACTGCTACAGCCGTAGAAGGCAGAAGAACCAATGGAGGTCACACTGTCCGGGATGACAATGCTGGTCAAACTGCTACAGCCGTAGAAGGCAGAATAACCAATCGAGGTCACACCGTCAGGAATGATAACGCTGGTCAAACTGCTACAGCTGGAGAAAGCAGAATTTCCAATGAGAGTCACACTGTCAGGGATGACAATGCTGGCCAAACTGCTGCATCCGGAGAAGGCATAGGATCTAATCGAAGTCACACCTTGCGGAATAGAAACAGTAGTAACATTGGGAGCAACGTATAAGATATTTGACAAGTCTAAGCTGTACACGATTCCATCAATGACACGATACTTGTCCAACTGCGTAAAGGATATAGTTGTATGGATTGGAAATACATCCCCTCCCATTTGAGGAATATCTCCGGTGATAATCAACTCGCGCAATTGTTCACATCCGTCAAAGGCAGAATCACCAATTGAGGTCACGCCCTCCGGGATGACTACGCTAGTCAAACTGCTGCAGTTCTGGAAGGCACCAAAACCAATCGAGGTCACGCTGTCAGGGATGACTACGTCGGTCAAACTGCTGCAACCGCGGAAGGCCCAATCACCAATCGAGGTCACGCTGTTCGGGATGACTACGCTAGTCAAAGCACTGCAACCTTTGAAGGCAGAATAACCAATCGAGGTCACGCTGTCCGGGATAACTACGCTGGTCAAACTGCTGCAACCGTCAAAGGCCCAATCTCCAATTGAGGTCACGCTGTTCGGGATAACTACGCCGGTCAAACTGCTGCAACCAGAGAAGGCATCATCACCAATCGAGGTCACGCTGTCCGGAATGACCACGCTGGTCAAACTGCTGCAACCAGAGAAGGCATCATCACCAATCGAGGTCACGCCTTCTGGAATCACCATATGCGTTGCGCCACGGAAATTTATTATCGTATAAACGAACCCATTGATTGTCAGCGGTAAGGTAACCGTGCTTTCGTCACCAAAATACCCAACTAACATATAAAAATCTTTGCCCTCATAGTCTTTCGAAACGGCAAAAAGAAATTGATCATCCGTCAAAAAGTATTCGTTTCCATCGGCACGATAAAAAGCATTTCCGGCAGCGTCTACAATCATCAATGCCTTATCTGCAATGTTGCCATACCCACCGCTGAAATCAATCGGAAGACTACTGTTATTATATATACTCAGAATGTTACAGCCGGAAAATGCACCAGAACCAATCGAAGTCACGCTGTCCGGGATGACAATGCTGGTCAAACTGCTACATCCGGCGAAGGCACCATTCCCAATCGAGGTCACGCCCTCTGGGATAACAACGCTGGTCAAACTTCTGCAGTAGGAGAAGGCATATTCCCCAATCGAGGTCACGCCCTCTGGGATAACAACGCTGGTCAAACTTCTGCAGTTGGAGAAGGCACCAAAATCAATCGAGGTCACGCTGTCAGGGATGACTACGTCGGTCAAACTGCTGCAACCAGAGAAGGCACCATCACCAATCGAGGTCACGCTGCCCGGAATTACTACGTCAGTCAAACTGCTGCAACCGCGGAAGGCATCTCGCCCAATCGAGGTCACACTATCCGGGATTACTACGCTGGTCAAACTGCTACAGCCGTCGAAGGCATAAGAACCAATCTCAGTCACGCCTTCCGGAATCACTACGCTGGTCAAGCTGCTACAACCGGAGAAGGCATTATTACCAATCGAGGTCACGCTGTCAGGGATGACTACGTCGGTCAAACTGCTGCAACCAGAGAAGGCACCATCACCAATCGAGGTCACGCTGTCGGGGAGTACAATGCTTGTCAAACTGCTGCAGTTATAGAATGCGTAATGTCCAATGGAGGTCACGCCCTCTTGGATGACTACGCTCGTCAAACTGCTGCAGTAGGAGAAGGCATATTCCCCAATCGAGGTCACGCCCTCTTGGATAACAACGCTCGTCAAACTGCTGCAGTAGGAGAAGGCATATTCCCCAATCGAGGTCACGCCCTCTGGGATAACAACGCTGGTCAAACTGCTGCAGTTCTGGAAGGCATGTTCCCCAATCGAGGTCACGCTGTCAGGGATGACTACGTCGGTCAAACTGCTGCAACCAGAGAAGGCACCATCACCAATCGAGGTCACGCTGTTCGGGATGACCGCGCTCGTCAAACTGCTACAGCCGGAGAAGACATACCCACCAATTTCAGTCACGCCCTCCGGGATGACAATGCCGGTCAAGCTGCTGCAGTTATAGAAGGCCCAGTCCCCAATCGAGGTCACGCCGTTTGGAATTAAAATGCTGGTCAAACTGCTACAGCCGTAGAAGGCAGAATAACCAATGGAGGTCACACTGTCCGGGATGACAATGCTGGTCAAACTGCTACAGCCGTAGAAGGCAGAATAACCAATCGAGGTAACGCCCTCCGGGATAACAACGTTTGTCAAACTGCTACAGCCGGAGAAGACAGACCAACCAATTTCAGTCACGCTGCCGGAGATGACAACGCCGGTCAAGCTGCTGCAGCCCGAGAAGGCGCCATCAATCGAGGTAACCCCATCTGCAAAGACGACTGAGCCGGTAATTCCGACACCAAAATGTCCAGATCTGGCCTCCGGATAGACGAAATATCCCGATTGCCAATACGTAGTAATGGTATTGGTAAGTTCATATTTTGCGGTTGTGCCTTTAAACGCATCATTCCACAATGCACTCACACTATGAGGAACATTGATCGTCTCCAGCGTAGAGCAGTTATAGAAACCGTAAAGCCCTACAAAAGTGATGCCATCGGTAATGGTTACCGTTTTCAGAGAAGTGGGCACATAAGTCTGATTGGCTACATACGAACCCGCGCCGAAGATATAGCCGAACCAGGAGAGTTCCTCATCCTCGTAGGAGGCGCCAATGAAGGGAAGGGTAACTTCCGTGAGCCGGTTGCATTCTTCAAAGGCGCCGATGCCGATGATCAGATCCCACTGATTGGTATCTGGGATGGTCAGCTTGGTGATCTTGGTACCAAGGAAAGCATACGGGCCAATATCGATCAGCGTTTCGGGGGTAGTAAATTCGCCGCCAATGGAGGTATATGCAAAGGCGTAGTCGTAGATACCCTTGACTGCGTTGTTTTCGCTTAGGGGGAGCTTGTTAATCTTTGTGCATCCATAGAAGGCAAAATCGGAGATCTCCACGATAGCATCGGGGATAACGAGATTCTCCAAATTGATATCGCCGCAGAAGGCGCCTTCGTAGATGCCCTTCAGCTTGTTGCCCTCTGCAAAGGTGACGGTTTGGAGCTTTTCGCAGTAGGCGAATGCGTAGTAGTCAATGGAAACAACGCTTGCGGGGACGTGGATGGCCGTGAGGTTTTTCGCGCCAAAGAAAGCGCGGTAGCCAAAGGTCAGAATATTAGCATTGGGATCAAAGAGAACCTCGTCCAGTGCCGTGTTTTCGAAGGCACCGAATCCGATCTCTTCCACAGAAATCGGCACGGTCAAAGAACCCGTTCTGCCCGCCGGTACAGTGACCAGCTTTCTGCCGGATTTGGTAAGAAGGAGCCCATCAACAGATTTGTAATTGGGGTTGTTTTCATCCACGGTAATGGAAGAAAGCTTTTCCAAGCCCACGAAGCAGTATTCACCGATGTAGGTGACATTTGCGGGGATATGAAGGCTTTCCAGTCCTGTGTTGTAGAACACGTTGCTCAGCAGACGGATGCCACCGCTGTTGCCGAAGGAAACGGTCTTCAAGGTGAGAATATCCCGGAATGCATTGTGATTCACCGTTTTCATGCCGTCGGGCAGAGTGACTGTAGTCAACTTAGTGCCCATAAAGGCGTTCCGGGGGATCTCTTCCAATGCGATACCCTTCTCGAAGGTCACGGAGGAGATACTGCTCTTTTGGAATACGCCTGTGCCGAGGGTGGTGACAGAGGCAGGAATTGCGACGGAAGTCAGCTTGTCCGTTCTCTCGAAAGCGTACTGCTCAATGGTGGCAAGGGAAGCATTCTCTGCAAAGGTGAGGCTTTCGATAGCGGAGTAGGCAAAGGCTTCTCGACCAATGAAGGTAACGGATGCGGGGATGGCAATGCTCTTCAGAGGTGCGTATTGGAAGGCCTCCGCCTGGATGGAGGTCAGTGTTTCGGGCAAGACGATGGTCTCCACCGTACTGTCCTCAAAAGCACTGCCGCCGATGACGGAAATGGGCGCACCAAGGTTGACGGTAGTCAGATCCACCGTCTTATCGGTTCCCAAGTATTCAATGATGGCGATGTTGCCGGAGGTGAGGGTGGCGTACTTGTAGTCGCCTACGGTCTCTACGTTGGTCACACCGGTGTAATAGCCGCGGATGCCGTGATCCCAGTTCTCGTCCAGATAGGCGGGCATGGTTTCGGAAGCTAAGTAAAGATCAAGGTCATTGGTGCCCAAGAAAGCATAGCTTCCGATATGTTCAAGAGATTCGGGGAGAGAAAGTTCGGACAAAGACTTGCAACCGTAGAAGGCGTAGCGGCCTACGTTCTTAACGGTAGAGGGCAAATTCAGAGTCCTTAAGCGATAGCAGAAACGGAATGCGAAGTTATCGATATTTTCCAGTTTGGCATCGCCGAAATCAACGGAAGTAAGATTATCCATACCTTCCAGACCGTGCGCCTGGATAGAAGTCAATTTACTTCCGGGCATAAAGGTGATGGACTGCAGGTTGGTACAACCGTCGAACATATAGGCGGAGATGCTCTCCAGCTTGCTGTTTTCGGCAAAGGTAACGGATGATAACCAAGGACAGCCTACAAACACGCCCTGTGCCATAGTGGAAACGTTGGCAGGCACGGTAAAGGACCGCAAGCCGGTATATGCGAATGCGCCATAGCTCAGACGAGGGATTTTCGCGTTTTCGCCAAAGGTGATGGATCCAAGATTCCAATCTTCTGCAAAGGCATATCTTCCGATCTGCAGAACGTTATCGGGAATATGTACATACGGTAAACTACTGCATCGATAGAAAGCATACTCGGCAATTTGCACCAAGGCTTCCGGAAATTGAATGGAGGATAGATTACGGTTTTGGCAAAAAGCGCCTTCCATAATATTCGTCAGCGTAGAAGGCAACGTATAGGTAGACGCACCACAATCAATAAAGGCGTACTCATTGATGATGGAAAGCCCCTCCGGAATGTTCACGTGGCGAAGATATACCGTTCCGGCAAAGGAATAGGATTGAATGGTGCGAACAGTAGATTCCAAAGAATAGGTGTCGATATTCTTGCCTGCCGGGAAGGCGCAAATGGTAACGTTATCCAACGTGTAGACAATACCGTCAAGGTCGTGGTATACGGTATTGCCCGCCTCAATGATAATGTCCGTTAAAGAAGAGCAATATGCAAATACGCCATCGCCGAGATATGTAACGCTCGCAGGAATGCTCACAGTTTCCAATCCCGTTGCTGCAAACGCCATATCCCCTATTGAATTCAATTTTTGCGGCAACGTGATTGCAGGGAGATAACAACCAAAGAAGGCAGAATCTCCGATTGTGAATAGCTCACTGTTTTCGGGGAAGGTTACCCGGCTAAGCGGATTGTTTTCAAAAGCGCCGTCGTCGATCAAAACAACCGAAGCCGGAATACTGATTTCGCGAATAGAACAACTGGAAAATGCCGTTTCTCCAATAGACTGCAACCTACTGTCGGAAGCAAAAGTCACAGAAACGAGTCCGCTCTTCTCAAAAGCACCACTGCCAATAGACACAACCTGTGCCGGGATTTCAATTTTATGCAACGAGGAACAACCGGAGAAAGCATCATCCGCTATTTCAGTCAAGCCGCTGCCGATATGCACAGAAGAAAGCTCGACATTGCCGACGAAAGATCCCCCGCCCATTTCTACCACCGAGTCGGGCAAGAACAAAGTTTCCAGAGTTGAGCCCTCAAAAGCGGATCCACCAATGGTCTGCACTTGGTTCAGATCTACTTCGTCGATCCGCGCGTACGCAAAGGCACAGTCGGCAATGGAAATCGTCTGCTCGGGCAAGGCGTAAGTTCTTCCCCTTGCGGCGGGATACGCAACCAGTGTGCTTTGGGTAGCATTGTAAAGCACACCATCGGGGGCAGTAAAATAGGCATTCCCTGCTTGCACCTTAATTTCATATAGGGAAATGTCTCCCAAAAACGCAGTGGCGTTAATGCTTTCCAAAGCGGCAGGCAGTTCAATGGTCCTCAGTTTTCCGCACCCGCTGAAAGCATAGTTCCCAACAGTTTTCAACTTGCTGACGCCTGTAAACGCAATGGTAGAAAGACGGATATTATCTACAAACGCATATTCCCCGATAGAAGTAACGTTCTCCGGAATATACATACTCACAAGGTTGGAACACCCTTGGAAAGCATACCACTTGATGGTGGTCAGACCGGAAGGCAAGCCCACCTCACGCAGTCTGGTCTGTCCCGCAAACGCAAACTCACCGATGGAGGAAACGATTTTCCCGTTGATCTTTTCAGGGATCGTAATAAAGCGGCGTCTGCCGGTATAAGAACGGATCTCGATAGTACCGTCTTCCAACTCTACGTAAGTAAAAGGAACTCCATCATCTTCGTTGACCCACTTGGCATAAAGGGTAATGTCGTCGTAGAACTTATCTTCGTAGTAGACGTATTCCTGGGTAAAGGTATCGTCATAGTACCAGCCATCGAATACTGCATAAAGCCTTTCCGGCTCGGGAAGCTCTTGCAGAGTATGGCCCTTGATAAATAACGCCTCGTCGTTCTCCAGCTCGTCGGTGAGCATATCGAAGGTAATGATGCGTCTCTCTTCCAGCAAAAAAGCATTCATATCCAACGCACCGAAGCCGTAGGTCCAATCTCGACCCAAGTCTCCCAAATCGAAAGAGGAAGCGTACAGAACCTCGGTAACATCCTCAACCATGATATAGGGATTGTTTTGCATAAACAAGGAAACAGCACCGGCAACCACGGGAGAAGACAGCGAAGTGCCGTTCATGGTACCGTAATCGCCGCCCATTTGTGCGGTGTAGATAGTACCGGGGGCAACCACGTCAACATTCTCACCGTAGTTGGAATAATCAGCCAGTTCCCAGCTATCAGCAGCCAATGCACCTACACCGATAACGTTAGGATCCGCCGCAGGATACATTAAAGAAGAGGTTCCATCATTACCCGCTGCCGCCACGCACACGATATCGCTGTCAACAGCAAGCTGCGTTGCTGCCGCAAAGGGATTGGATGCTTCATACGTGCCGAAGGACATATTGATGACTTGCACGTCTCGCTCAATGGCGTAGTAAAGACCGAAGACCAAGTCGGAGCTACGCTTGAAAGTACCGTTTTCGTCACACTCCGCCTTGATAACGATGATGTTCACGTTGGGCGCAATACCGACGATACCATCTCCGTTCATAGACGCGGCAAGAACACCGGTCACGGCGGTACCGTGGCCTTGCTCATCTTCGATCAAAGACCAGTCATAATTACCGTTTTCGTCCGTCCAGTCCTTAACGATCTTATCCTCCGTGGCGTTGTAAGAATACTCACTGATACGCCCGGCAAACTCGGGATGATCCGTATCAATACCCGTGTCGATGACCGCTACCGTAACACCCCAACCGGTGTAGGAACTCCAAACGTCCTTCATGTTGAGATAATCCAGGTAAGTTTGGAGTTCATAGTCTGTATCGGAAACGGAGTACGTAGGACGAGTAGGCAGTCTCTCCCCTGTCGTCTCCTCCTCTGTCTCTAAATCGCTGATACGCACCTGATAGTCCGCAGCCATCTTTTCGATGTGCTCCAGATTGGCATCGTTAGCATATACGTCACGGATGGTAGTTCCCTCAGGCAAGGTCAGCTTGGCAAACCGCCCATCCTTGGTGATGCGCAGCTCTGCCCCCAAAAGGGTAGCAAGCTCCTCAGCATTGGCCTTTGAGGTCTGGTTCAGCACAATACTCTGCTCGTCGTACGTGCCAAGATCGCGCTCCAATTCCTCCAAAGCTTCATTCCGCAACTCCTCAAGCCGAGAAGTCTGCACCACTTGATGAATCAACACAGCCGTAATAGCCGTGGTAATCAGTACAAGGGCCAGTATGATCGCAAGAACGATCCTTCCTTTGCGTGTCATAGAACACCTCCGAAATAAAAAAATCCCTCAGGACGTTATCGTAGCATAATGATTTTATCATGTTGTTAACATTCTGTCAACACTTTTACGTACAAA
The DNA here is from genome assembly GCA_045544855.1 of Eubacteriales bacterium. Lineage (GTDB taxonomy): Bacteria > Bacillota > Clostridia > Oscillospirales > CAG-382 > Coliplasma. Next base: position 71,676 of record JAZPZV010000042.1, read on the forward strand.
TAGTGAAATGTAACAAAAACATTGTCAATTTACTTGCCCACTCTCCCTGTTCATATTCGCGAGGAGGTTGCTTTTCGTCATACAGAGCGCTCCCGTAAAACTTCCACTTCCCCGACTTCCATTTTTGAAACCTTTGCAGCGTCCGGAAAGTCAAAAGTTCCATAAAACTGCCACGCAAGCGAAAAAAAGAAGCCGCTCCCGGCTTCTCTTTGATGTGTTTAGTCGTCCCAGTCCAGCTCCTGCTTTAAGATCTTACCGTCGGAAACGCGGATCTCGTATTCATACTCGTATCCGCCGTGGTCAAAGTCGATCTCGTAGAGGGTGACGCCACGGTCGATATCCTTTTCCACCCGCAGGCGAGTGACCTGCTCTGCGGTGAGCCCTGCGTGAGCGAGGGCGATGGCAACCGCTTCCTCCTCCGTCAGCTCCCCGGTCTCCTCCTTGGGAGGCTCTGCGGGAGGCTCGGGGACGGCGGGGGTCTCCGGCTGCTTGGCGGGCTTTTCCTGCTCGCTCTTCTGCTTTAAGATCTCTCCCGTGGTGGCATCGATCTCAAAGTCGTACTCCGTGGTTTCGTGTCGGAGCTCCACCTCCCAGACCTGCACGCCACGCTCGTAGTCAAGCTCCGAACGCTCAAAGCGCACTTGGTCACGGGTGAGTCCCAGGGATTCCAGAGCGATGGTCTCGGCTTGCTCTGCTGTCAGTGCTGCGGAAGAGACTTCCCAGCTTTCCAAGGCGAGTGCCGCAAGGGCAACGCCGCCAAGGCACAGGATCACAGTCAGCAAAGCGGCAAAAAGTTTTTTCATCATGTTTCCTCCATTTTTGTCGGGTCGTTGGCTGTTTGGTGCTTACGTAAAACCGCAAGCATACTTATAAAAAGGAATCAATCGTCCCAATCGGCATCCAGGATTTTACCGTCGGAAGCGCGGACGGTGTACTCATACTCGGTGCGACCTTCGCGGAACTCGATCTCGTATACCAACGTGCCGTCGTCGTGATCCAAATGGGCGTTCACGTAGGAAACCTGCTCGTTGGTCAGTCCTGCGTCCCCCAAGGCGATGGCGATGGCTTGCTCTTCCGTCAGCTCGGGGGTGAAAACTTGATAAAGCACAATGCCCACGGCGGCTACGATCAAACAGATGGCGACGATAGAGATGATCAGTATTTTTTTGGACATGGTCGACTTCCTTTCTTTTGCTTGATAGAAAAAGGCAGGAACAGCTCATAGCCGCTCCTGCCGTTTTTTTGAATGTACACTCGGCAGGGTCGAAAATCGTTTTCTAATCGATGTCGGGTGTATAGAATTGTGTGTTTACGCTTCTTCGAATACGCTCTTGTCCAAACCGCAGACGGGGCAAACCCAATCCTCGGGAACCTCTTCCCAGGGGGTGCCGGGGGCAATGCCGTTATCCGGGTCGCCTACAGCGGGGTCGTATTCATAGCCGCAGGGGCAAATGTATTTCATAGTCGTTTCTCCTATGTTGAATTAGTTGAAGTATCTCTTCAGCAGACCCTCGAATGCCTTGCCGTGTCTTGCCTCGTCGCGAGCCATTTCGTGAACGGTGTCGTGGATAGCGTCCAGACCCAGCTCCTTAGCCATCTTAGCCAGCTCGAACTTACCTGCGGTAGCGCCGTTCTCGGCCTCTACACGGAGCTCCAGGTTCTTCTTGGTGCTGTCGGTGATCACCTCGCCCAGAAGCTCTGCAAACTTAGCAGCGTGCTCAGCCTCTTCCAGAGCGGCCTTCTCCCAGTACAGACCGATCTCGGGGTAGCCCTCGCGATGAGCAACTCTTGCCATAGCCAGGTACATACCAACCTCGGTGCATTCGCCTACGAAGTTCTCGCGCAGGCCGTCGATGATCTCCTGGGGAGCGCCGTTGGCAACGCCTACGATATGCTCTGCGGCCCAGGTCATTTCGTTGGCAACCTGCTCAACGAATCTCTCGCCGGGAACCTTACAGATGGGGCACTTTTCGGGGGCGGAATCGCCTTCGTGAACATAACCGCAAACGGGACATACAAATTTCTTCATAAATAGATCCTCCAAATTGTTTTTTAAAGTGTTAAGTGGTATCTCTTATTGACACGTTCATTTTAGCAAGAAATTTCCCCATTGTCAATAGGATTCTTAAAAGTTTTTAAAATTAAGAATTATTCTTATTTTTGATTGCGTACAAAATGAACAAAACCTATTCGAAAGCAACAATTGTGGTAGTTTAGGGTTTACAAACGGAAAACTATGTGTTATACTGCAATTGCTTAGAAATACAAAGAAAGCGGGAAAGCAGTATGAAAGCAAGAAAATTTCTACTTGTATTGTTGACTGTGGTGATGTTATCTGCCGGGCTGATCATTTCAGCTAGCGCCATGCTCGGCGACGTCGACAACAACGGTAAAATCGACGCCAGAGACTATGCGATGGTCAAGCGTTACGTTCTCCATACCTTTTCGTTGACCGATGAGCAGCTCGCCGCCGCCGATATAGACGGTAACGGAAAGGTTCAGGCCATAGACTACGCAAAGATCAAGCGCCACATTTTGGGTACGTATAAAATCGTACAGCCTGAGGAACCCCACGTTCATTCTTTCAGTGAATGGGCTACCGTGAAAGAAGCAACTTGTACCGAGAATGGTTTGCAAGAACGTTCTTGTGTTTGCGATTTAAAAGAGACTCGTTCCTTTGGATATCATGGCAATTACGGTTATACTAGCCTTGCTGCAATATCCAATGGCAGCAAGATGCAGGCGCTTTATGATGAAATCGATAGAGTTGCGGTTGAATTTCACAGCAATACCAACCTGAATGCTGAAAACAACATAGTTGGAAAATTCAATTATAGTGCTTTCGGATTGACAGGCGAGGAGGCTATTGCCGTATGGAAAATATACAAAAATGATCATCCTCTGTATTACTGGATATCAGCAACCGCAAATTATGATAGTACCGACTTAGTGTTGTTAACAGATGACATTTATGCTCAAGGTTCAGATCGCTTAGTATATAACGAAATTGTATACAATGGCATTAAAGAATATGCCGAAGAAGTATCAAAAAAGGAAGATTCACCTTATCTTATAGCTTTAGCTTTCCATGATAAAATAATCCTTTCTATGGAATACGCCTACGAATCTGACGGTTCGACTCCAGAAAACGATGCTTGGGCTCACAACATTCTTGGCGTATTTGAAAAGAAAACCGGCGTATGCGAAGCCTATGCAAAAACCTTCCAGTTGTTACTTAATTATTGTGGTGTTGATAACATATATGTTACGGGATATGCAACCGAGCCACATGCTTGGAATCTCGCAAAAATGGATGACGGCAGCTGGTATTGGTTTGATCTCACATGGGACGATAAATCCGACACCAACAGCAATACCCTTGATTGGACATGGGGTATTTGGTATAATTATTTCTGTGTAAACGATACCAAAGATGTAGCGTCATATTACTGTTGGTCTTTGCCATATACTAATTTTTTGGACAATCATACACCCGAAACTCCTTTGGGTACAGGAATTGATTTCCTCTATTCACTTCCATCAAGAAGTAAAAACGAAACCATAACTAAACAGCACTATGCTTTGTCACAAATGGTCTTGCCTGATGAACAGGGGTTTACCGTTGACGGCATACTTTACAATGTCGCCGGATATAATACAGCGTTAGTAGCGAGCATAAATAGCTCGGGAAAAGTTGAAATCCCTGAAACAGTTACATATAATGGCAGGACATATGAAGTTATCGCTGTTTATAATCTAGGCAACGGTATTACTTCTATCACTATTCCTAAAACAGTAAAATTTATTCCCGGTCCCTTGAACGGTAAACATTTAACAGATTTTATCGTGGATAAGGACAATCCGTATTTCACTGCAAAAGACGGCGTTTTATTTACCAAAAATCTATACACATTAATTGCCTATCCTTTTGACAATCCGAGAACGGAGTACACTATACCTGATGAAGTGCACGATATTGCATATCCAGCGTTTGGGCTTTCACAATCTTCAGACGGCGGTGACACCTGTCATTATCTCTCTACCTTGATTTTGGGGGCCAATGTAAGTGGCGTTGGAAGAGATAACGCTGGTTGGGGTTACCGTGATAAAGAAATCGTCCTGGAAGATGACGAAGTATTTTTTGATCAGGCCGGATACATCACTGGATACTGGCCATATATATATAAGTCCTTAAAAGGCGAGCAAAAAACAATTGTTTCAGGAAATAATCCATATTATAACATAGAGGGGGGAGTATTATATTCAGATAATTGGATACTATGTGTTTTAGATCAATCCATAACAAAACTGCATATTACAGAAAACATTTCGGAGATTCCCTCTAACGTTTTTGAAGAGGCTCCCTTCCTAGAAGCAATAACAGTTGATCCCAATAATAAATGGTTTTTCGTATATGACAATGTCTTATACCGAGGATCAATTGGTAACCCAGAAGAACTTGTAGGAGTTCCCAGAGCGATAAAGGGAAGTATTGCAATCATCAATGGGCTATCGCAAATCCCTTCATGGTCTTTTAGCAACTGTACCAATCTGGTTAGCGTTACTATTCCAGCCAGCGTTAATAGTATTGGTTATTCTGCATTCACAAGTTGCACTTCTCTCCAAAGCGTAGTTATTCCTAACTCTGTGACTTTTATTGATAGTAATGCATTCCATAGTTGTTCTTCACTTGAGAGTATAACTTTGCCGGATGGTATTACAAGCATCCCGGTAGCGGCATTCTTAGGTTGTACATCGCTAAAAAGTATAACACTCCCTTCCTCTTTGATAAGTATAGGTGATGCTGCTTTTTGGGAGTGTACTTCGCTAAGTAACATAGCAATTCCGGTTTCAGTTACACATATTGGGGAGCACGCAATTTTCAATTGCGTCCTATTAACAAGAATAAATTTCGAAGGAACAATTGAACAGTGGAACGCAATTAACAAAGTCAGTTCTTGGGACGATGCAACCGGTAGTTACACCATCTACTGCACCGATGGCAACATCGCAAAATAACGAAATCAATAACCGCCGCACCCAACAAAGGGTGCGGCGGTTCTTTTCGCTCTATGTACTTATTATATCGATTGCTTATTGCTTGAACTGATGGTTATACAGGGTTGCGTACATACCGTTTTTGGCAAGAAGCTCCTCGTGGGTACCCCGTTCCTCCACGCCGTCGGCGGTAAGCACCACGATCTCGTCGGCGTTCTTCACGGTGGAAAGGCGGTGGGCGACCACCACAACGGTTCTGCCCTTGGAAAGCTCTTCCAGAGACTGCTGGAGCAGCATTTCCGTCACGTTGTCCAAAGCGGAGGTGGCCTCGTCCAGGATCAGGATGGGCGGGTTCTTCAAGAACACACGGGCGATGGAGATCCGCTGTTTCTGACCGCCGGAAAGCTTAATGCCACGTTCACCCACGTTGGTGTCGTAGCCCTGCTCCAGGGTCATGATGTAATCGTGGATATTTGCCTTCTTGGCGGCCTCCATGATCTCTTCGTCGGTGGCGTCGGGGTTGCCGTAGGCGATGTTCTCGCGGATGGAGCAATTGAACAGGAACACGTCCTGAGCCACGATACCGATGGCGCGGCGGAGATCCTCACGCTTGAAGTCGCGGATATCCACCCCGTCGATGGAGATGGTACCCTTTTCCAGCTCGTAGAAGCGGGGGATCAGATGGCACAGGGTGGTCTTACCGCCGCCGGAGGGACCTACCAAGGCAACGGTCTTGCCGCTTTCCAGCTCCAGAGACAGATCGTCGATGACGTACTTGTCCCCCTTCATCCCTTCCCCGTCGTAGCGGAAGGAGACGTGGTCGAAGGTGATGCGGCCGTCCACCTTGTCCTTTTTCACGGGGTTTTCCGGCTCGGTTTCCTGGGCCACCTCCATGATCTCACGGAAGCGGTGGAAGCCGGTCATGCCGTTTTGCATCTGCTCGATAAGAGCCACCAGGCTGTTGATGGGCTTAAGCACCATGGAGATATACAGCACGAAGGCGGCGAAGGAGCCGCTGTCGATCCAGCCGTTGTAGAAGAAGATACCACCTGCCGCCAAGGCGATGAGGTACAGCAGGTCGGACAAAAAGCCCATGCCGGAATGGAACTGCCCCATGGCCTTGTAGGAGTTACTGCGGACGTTGACGTATCTGCCGTTTTCCAGGTCGAACCGCTGATTTTCATGATCTGCGGAGACGTAGGCACGGGAGACGCGGATGCCAGCGATGGAGGTCTCCACCTCGGCGTTCACCTCTGCGATCTGCTCACGGGATTCCTTGAAGGCCTTGTGCATTCTGCCCCGCATTTTCAGGGAGAACAGCACGATCACGGGAACCATGGCGAAGATGATCAGCGCCAGAATGGGATTGATGGAGCCCATGATGGTAAAGGAACCGATGAACATCACCACGCACAGGAACAGGTTCTCCGGGCCGTGGTGGGCAAGCTCGGACACGTCAAACAGGTCGTTGATGATACGGGACATGATGTTGCCCGTTTTGTTCTCGTCAAAGAAGGAAAGGGGAAGCTTCTGCAGGTGGCGGAACATATCACGGCGCATATCCCCCTGCATACGGGTGCCCATCACGTGACCCATATACTGCACGAAGTAGTTCAGCAGCATTTTGGAAAGGTAGATCAGTAGCAGTGCCCCCAGCCAGATGATCAGCAGGCGTAGGTTGCGGTTGGGCACGTAGTCGTTGATGATGTTCCTGGCGATCATGGGGTAGAACAGGTCTGCCGCCGCAATCAGCAAAGAAGCCAGCATATCCAGGGCAAACAGCCCCTTATACGGCTTATAATAGGAAATAAAATGGCGAAGCATGAAAAAGCCTCCTTTTTTGACACTTTCTTGCAGTATAGCAGATAATGTATCTTTTTGCAAGAGAAAAGGGCGCGTTTCCGCACCCTTTTTTCTAAAAATCGGTTACACCAAGTTCCCGTTGATCCCGCTGACGTAAAACGTTCCGTCGCTCTTGGCGGTAAATCGTAGCATCAGCCACAAATCATATTCGCCGCATCTGAACTCCAGAGAGGCAATGGTAGAGCCTCCCCATGTCACACAAGCGGCATCCCACTCTTCCACGTACCAGGAATCGGAAAGATAATGGCTGTATTTCAATAGCCAGCGTAACATCTCGTAGCCCCGCAGATCCAAGGGATGCTCGTAGGACGGGATCTCCGTAGCAGGCAACATCTCTTCTGCGTACATAGGCAGGTAAGGCAGCAACGCTTCATAGTCATCTTCACTGCAGGAACGCAGGCTTTGGTAGAAGCCGTCTATAAACGCTTCAAACTTCTCTTGATACCGATCCATGACCTCCCAATAGGGCATACCGGTTTCAACCGTCTCGTACTTCCCCAACAGCAACGTACCTTCCGTACTGGAAAACTGCGCAACACCGTTACAATAGGTATCAAAATGATACCACCTTGTGAAGGATCGGTGTTTCTCCTTCCATTCCCCCTCTTGCAAGCGGTAGATAACGGAACCTCCTTCCGGAAGCTTTCCTGTCAGCCACTCTCCGGTGAACTCAATAAAGCCGTACATACCCAAAGGGAAGATCTCTTCTCCCTGCAAGGTCAATAAAGCATTGCTTCCGTTTCCCAACACCCGCAGATAACCGTATTCTTCGCGGATCTGCATTCTTTGTTCAGAGTCGTACAAAATCTCACCGTCAACTGCCACGGCGTATTCTGTGTATCTGTACAACGCACCTTCGGAATATTCCACCACTTCGCGGGAGAGCAGCTCCACACCGTCACCGTAGACACCCTCCACGGTGTAGCTTTCCTCGTCCTCGGAGGATTCCGAAGAGCTATCCTGTGAGGTTTCCTCCGATCCCTCTTGCGAGGGAACGGAAAGTGTACTATCCACCCACGTGGCTCGAAGCAACTCTACTGCAAAGGGGAACTCGCCGAAGGATTCCTCCGGCAGATACGTCCAGCCGTCTTTCGTTTTGCGGAAGACAGCACGGCGGTTTTCATCTTCGGCGAGCAATTCCAGACGATCGTCTTGCAATTTCCAACGTCCTTTGATCTGCTCTGTTTCGTCGTCCTCGGAGAAGAACCAGCCGAAAAGCTTTTCCTCTTGCTTTTGCACCATATACAGGGCGGAGACTCTGCCCGACTCATATTCGCTTGTATACATCCCCATGAGGCGGTACTGCTTCTGATAGGTGAGCCCATCTCCCTCTCTTGTAACGGGACCGAAATAGTGCGCATCTCCCTCGATGGTTTGCAGCCAGAGGAACTGTTCCGAATCGGCAAAACACCAGCCGGAAAAAGCTTCTACCCCTTTGATCTCCAAATATACATCGTTGGCATAGTCGTAAACAAATCCGCAGGCTTTTTCTCGGGCTTCGTCTTGATATCCACTGACACAAACGTCCGCTAAGCCGTCTCCCGATGCATCCGCCAAGGCAAAGAAGAAAATCTCCCGTAATACGTCCAGCGTTTTCGTTTCGCCGGCAGATTGGATCTCCAATCGGTGGTTCTTGGTAACGCGGAAGATCACGCCCGGAAAGTCCTCCGTGGTCAGTTCCACAGGCAAATAATCGTCCAACGGAATGATGTGGGAGTTTTGCAAAATGGGAATTCCGTTCTCCTCCCCCACAGGATCGGTCAAGAAGAACACGCCAACGGCGACGCAAGCCAAGATAGCGATCAGTAGCACCCAGAAGGCGGGCTTTTTGTAATGCAAAACGGACTTGATGCGGGTCTTCACCCCGGTTTCCCCGAAGGCCACGGGGCAAGCGGAGATCCATCTGCGGTGGAAGGCACCCTGCAGACTGCAGGCCAGCAGGGCACGGGAATAGCCGTCCTTTTGGGTGTTGTCCATGTCCCGCACCACCTTTTCGTCACAGGCGGATTCAATGTCACGACAGAGCAGGAGATAAGCCACCCACAGCAAGGGGTTGAACCAATGGATTGTCAGCAAAGCAAATCCCAAGGGCTTCCACAGATGGTCGCCCCGTTTCACGTGGGCTTTCTCGTGGGCAAGCACGTAGGAAAGGTGGGGTTCCTCTAAGTCAGAGGGCAGGTACACCTTGGGGCGCAGGACGCCCAGCAGGAAGGGGTAGCCGATGCCGTCGCAGACGAAGACCCGTTTTTCCACCTGTAAGGAGGGGCGGACCTTAAGTTTCAAGCGGACGTAAGACACGACACCGTAAAGAGCCATGGTGCAGGCGCCTGCCAGCCATACCCAGCCCAAGATCTCCATGAGGTCAAGCTCTTTTTCCGCAGGGGTGGGAGCAGGCGTTACGGAAGGAGCTTCCGGCAGTTCTGCGGGAGGCATTTCCACAGGCGGCGTCTCGGGACGTGCCGTCTCCCCTGCGAATTGGTTCTGCAGCTCCGTTACAGGCTCTCTCCCCGGGTGGAGGCTGACGTCGCTTTCCAAGGAAAAGGGCATCACCAAACGCAGAGCCACCAAGCCCCACAGCAGGCACATGGTCCAGCGGGGCGCTTTCTTCAGCACCAGCCGCAACACCAGCACCACGGGCACCAAATACGCGGCGGATAGGCTGAGATTCAGTATTTCGTAGAAGATTTCTTTCATCATATGTGACCATGCCTTTCGTAGCCCGCGAAGCGGGCGGTCTATATGGATTTTGTGAGCGAAGCCACAAAATCTTGTTTGAAAAAGGATCCCTTTTTCAAACCTATTCCTCACTAAACGCATCCAGCAGCTTACGGATCTCCGCAAGCTCTGCTTCCGAGGGCTTCTTACGGGAGGCAAAGGCGGCGATGAAGGCGGGCAGAGAGCCCTCAAAGGTCTCCTCCACGAATTTCTCGCTTTGCATGGCATGGAAGTCCTCTTTGGTGATCACCACCGTCACCAGGCTGTCCTCCGTGTGGAAGATGCCATGCAGGCAAAGCTTTTTCAGCACCGTGTAGGTGGTGGTACGCTTCCAGTGCAGTTCCCGTTCGCACAAAATAACCAGCTCCTTGGTGGTCATGGGGGCGTACTGCCAGATCAGGTCTGCAAACTTCCCTTCTACCAAGCCTAATTTCCGTTCTTCCATGAAAATGACCTCCTTTTTGTCTATTCGTTATAGACTACGGTTATAGTCTATCATAAATAGACAGCTTTGTCAAGGGGATTTTTTAAAAATAGGAACCTCATCCGTCACGGCGTATACGCCGCGCCACCTTCCCCAAAGGGGAAGGCGAGGCACACCTACGGTGTACGAAAAAGAGCTTGCGGTTCTCCCTTCTGTTTCGCCATCAAAAAAGCCGCGTCTTCCGACACGACTTTGTAAGGCGTCTTATTTCTTTTCGATCAAAAAGAAGAAGGGGGAGGTGGGAGAATTGACGATCTGCAATTTGGAACAGCAGATCTGCTTGCGGTTCAAGGTGGAGAGGTACTCGGTGATCATCTCCCCTTCCAGCCTGCCCTCCTCGTGGCCGGGGTACACCGCCAGCAGGATGCCGCCCCCGGGGGCAAGGAGTTGGATGGCGGTCTCTACCGCGGGAAGGGTGGTCTCCCGCAGGGTGGTGATGCTTTTGTCCCCGCCGGGAAGCCAGCCCAAATTGAACATCCCCACGCAGATAGGCTCTTTGATGTATTTCGCGGCGTTATGGTGAGAATCCAGGATCAACGTCACGTTGTCCGGGGCGTTTTCTTCCTTTAACAGTCTTGCGGTGCTGTCCAGGGCGGCCTGCTGTACGTCAAAGGCGTACACCCTCCCCGTCTCCCCCACGGCACGGGAGAGCCACAGGGTGTCGTGGCCGTTGCCCATGGTAAAATCCGCGCACACCCCGCCCGGGACGATGTGGCGGGAGATCAGTTCTTTTTCGGTTGCCAATAAGTCGATCATCTTTATCCAATATCCTTCTTCAGAATCACTCTATCACACTCAGCTCGTTCATCCAGGCGCTCTTTACCGCGGGAAGCTCCCACGCGGTCAAAATGGCTTCCACCAGCTTCTCTTCCAAAACGTAAACCGTCAGATAGATGAGGGTCTCGGTACCATCCTCCGCTACCTCGTATTCCATGGTGAAGCAATCCGCCTTGACAATGCGGCGGTTGCCTTTGCTTTTCACCGTAGCGTTTTCTGCTGCATCCTTCACCGTTTGAGCATCGATATCGAAGTGTGCAAGGATCTCACAAACCACCTCTATTCCTTCCGCGGGGGTGGCGTTCTCATCCTGCAAATTGACACAAACCTCACAGGGCTCATGGGGTTTCAACGCAACCGAAGCGGTGACGTACACCCGCCGCTCCTCTACGGTCATCTCATTCGGGTAAACACCGTATTCCAAAAGACGCATACTGCCGTAATCGGCTCTGTGATACAGATGCTCCATCAGCTCCGGCATTTGATCGGCGCGGGACACCTTGAACGCCACGGAGGTTTCGTTTACGCGGTAGCAGTTCTCACGGGTCTTGTAGATCTCTCCTGCGTCGGACAGCTTGGTCACGGTCTCAAAATCCACGCCCAAGGCTTTGTATGCCGCCCTTGCGATCTCATCCCCCAAGTCCCCGGAAAGCTTTCCGTTCTTGACGCGATAGATCACAATGGTAGGCTCATAGGCCACCATCTCCTCGTACATCTCCACAACCGCAGCAGTGAACGCCGGATCGGCAAGGGATTCCTCGGAGGGAGTGCCTTCGGATGCATTGCATCCGCAAAGCAACAGCGACAGGATCAACGTGAAAATCAGTTTTTTCATAAGGTCAAGATTCCTTTCGTTCTATGGTCTCTTCCTTCATATACCCTTCCATCTCCCGCAGGACGGAGATCTGGATGGGCAGGGCGATCAGGAAGGCACACACGTCTGCCACGGCTTGTGCCCATACCAAGCCCTCCAGCCCAAAGAAATGGGGCAGGATCAGCACCACGGGGATGAAGGCCAATCCCTGCCGTGCGGCGGCCAGGATGGAGGCCTTGAACACTCTGCCGATGGTCTGCAGCATCATGTTGGAAAGGAACACCCAGCCCATCAAGGGGAAGACGTACAACTGCGCCCGCAGGGCCTTGGTGCCGATCTCGATGACGTGGGCTTCGTCACGGAACAGGGCGATCAATTCTCCCGAAAGGAGGAAACCGACAATAGAGAACAGCGCCATAAAGACCATGGAGACGATGGTGCTGAACCAAAAGGCCTCCTTCACACGGTCGTAGCGCTTGGCGCCCCAGTTGAAGCCGCAAACCGGCTGGAAGCCCTGGCCGAAGCCGATGAAGGCGGAGGCGGCGAACATCATAATTCTCTGCACCACGGAGAAGGCGGCGATCACCGCATCGTGGTCCATAAAGCCTCCCGCCACACGGTTCAAAGCGATGGCGGCAATAGAGCCGATGCCCTGGCGGAACAGGGAGGGAGTGCCGCCGTTTGCAATGCTCTTGAGATATTGAAAATCAAAGGTGAAGTTCTTCAGCCGTACCTTCAGAGTGTCACTCTTTTGCACCCCAACCAAAAGGAGGCAGAAGCTGACCAGCTGGCTGATGGCCGTTGCCACGGCGGCGCCTGCGATCCCCATGTCGAAAACGAAGATCAGCAAAGGGTCCAGGGCGATGTTCAACACCGCACCGGAGACGATGCCCACCATGGCGTAGGTGGCATTCCCCTGGAAGCGGAGCTGGTTGTTCAAAACCAGAGAGGCGCACATAAAGGGAGCGGCGCAAAGGATGGGGGCCAAGTAGGCCTTGGCGTAGGGCAAAATGGTATCCGTCGCACCCAAAAGACGGGTCAAGGGATCCAAGAACAGCAAGCCGAATACGGCGATAAGAGCACCTGCCCCGAAGGCGGTGAAGAAGCCCACGGAAACCATGGTCTCCGCTTCCTTCACACGGTGCTTGCCCAATTCGCGGGAGACGTAGTTCCCCGAGCCGTGGCCGAAAAAGAAGCCAACCGCCTGGATCACCGACATCATGGAGAACACCACGCCGACCGCCCCCGTGATGCTGTTGCTTTCCAGCATTCCCACGAAATAAGTGTCCGCCATGTTGTAGAAGGTGGTCACCAGCATGGAGAGAATGGTGGGGATCGCCAGCCTTAAGATCAAGGGCTTGACGGGTGTTTGTGTCATTTTTTGGAATTTGAGTTGTTGCTGATCCATGGGAATATCCTCCTGTTCCCTTTTATTTTACCACGGCAAACAGAAAAAGTCCATAGGTTTTCCCCATTTTTTGCCATACGCTTGACAAGAGAAAGGCTTTTTGGTACAATAAAAGAAAAAAGGAGTTTGTGAATATGCTTGATATAAATGCCGTAAAAGGCTTCTTTCCCTACGACCTCCCGGAAGCGTTTCTCCCCTTGGCGGAAACCTTTGACGGGGATGCCACCAAGCCCTTGGTGAGTGATGAAGAATTTGCCGCCGTGGAAAGCGCCACGGGGGTGGATCACGCCTGCTTTGATTTTTTGAAGGAAATGAACGCCAAGCTGTTGGCGGATACGGAGCGCAACCTGGCCGCAAGATTTTTGCGGTACTGCCTGTTTGAGGCAAGAAAGCCCTGGGAAAACGAGATCTGGGCACCCGTGCTCTTTGAGATCCCCGGGTATCAGACCCCCAGCGTGGATCTGCTGTTCGTCACCGCCGCTCTGGGCTATACCCTCACGGTTCGCAAGCCTCCCGCAGATCTCAACGCGGAAAACACCGGCGCTTACCGTGGGTACACCATGAGCTTCACCGTGCCTAACGGCTATTGGGGCATTGGGGAACGGAACTGGAACCTGCTTTGCGCAGGGGGCTGTATGTTCCTGTTCAACACCTTGAAGTTCCAGCCCGAGCAGTTCTCCCGCGATTATATTGCCATCACCGACGGCAAGGAATACCGCACGTTGCTCATCGGCGGGTTTGATGCGGACCAGGACGGCGCCTTGACGGCGGATGCTTCCCGCGTGGCCTTCCGTACCGCTCCTTTGGAGGAGACGGAGGAATCCTTCATCGGTCACGAGGTGCTGCCCAACGCACGGGTGAAGGATACCGCAGAGGTGTTCCCCAAGTCCGTCTGGAAGCTTGCCCTCTCCCACAAGGATGCGGCACTGGGGATCCACATCCCTCCCAACTCGGAGTATTCCCCCGAACAGCACCGCAAGTCCATCCTGCTGGCGCTGGATTTCTACCGCAATTTCTACCCGGATATGGAATTCAAGGCCATCGCCTGCTATTCCTGGTTATATTCCGCACAGAACAAGCACCTGTTCCCCGCAGGGAGCCGCATTTTAGAGATCGAAAAATGCGTCCATCTCTGCCCCATCGTTTCCACCATGGACGAAACCCTCATGTTCATCCGCAAGGGCTCCTCTCTCCAGACCCGTCTGGCGGAGTTCCGTGCCGCCGGCAACGAATACCACCCGGGCTATATGTACTCCCCGCTGGAAGAAGCCGTGGAGTTCGGTAAGTACAGACACGAGCTTTAAAAAGGCATAACGAAAGCCTCCGTTTTTACACGGAGGCTTTTTTCTGAGGATAAACCATGTGTAGAAAAAACACATGGCGAATCACATAAATATAGTTTTGCCCAAAAGCGAGTGGGCGGAACACAGGCTCCCCTTAGCAAGGGGAGCTGTCAAGGCGCAGGCGCCGCGCAAGCGCCTTGACTGAGGGGATTGTCCTAACGCTGAAAAAGCAATCCCCTCCGTCTCGCATACTGCGAGCCACCTCCCCTTGCTAAGGGGAGGCTTTGGTAACTTCGCCTTTGTATATTTTGCCAAATGCAACTCAAAGAAAATG